>JBMNJJ010000004.1:0-52710 GCA_050951605.1 Peptococcia bacterium
GCGTTTTACGTATTTTATTTAAATTGGGTTTTCGTTCTTTGACTTTAACTTGGAATCAAAGGAATCAACTGGCTGATGGTGTTTGGGAAAGGGAGACAGGGGGAGGCTTAACCGCTTTTGGTCGTGATGTTGTGCAAGAAATGAATAGATTGGGAATGCTTATTGATGTTTCTCACTTATCTGAGACCGGATTTTGGGATGTGCTATCTTTATCTACCCAACCAATTGCGGCTACACATTCTTGTTGTTTTTCTCTTCATCATCATCCTCGTAATTTATCAGATGCTCAGCTTAAGGCTTTAGGAGATAAACAAGGAATTATTGGGATTAACTTTTATCCGCATTTTTTAGGGGAAAACTATAATAAGATTACGGTAGGGGATGTAATTAAACATCTTGAACATGCAGTTAGTATTGCTGGCATAGATCATGTTGGCTTAGGTTCTGATTTTGATGGAATAGATCAAGTACCACAAAATTTAGAAGATGTGACCAAACTTCCTTGTTTAATTAATAAATTACTTCAGTTTGGTTGGAAAGAGGAAGAAGTAAAAAAGATTATAGGAGGTAATTATCTTCGTGTTTTGGAACAAGTTTTACCAGAAGGATAATTTTGATTATATAACAGATTTGCATGTACATACTACAGCTTCTGATGGAGCTTATTCCCCGAGCAGAATTGTTAAATTAGCCCAAAAGAAGAGGGTTTCTTTTTTGGCGATTACTGACCATGATACTACAGCCGGTTTAGAAGAAGCTGCACAGGAATGCAGAAAGCGTAAATTAAATTTTTTCCCGGGAATAGAATTAAGTACAATTTATAAAGAACATGAGTTACATGTTTTGGGTTACAATTTCAATTGGACAAATGCAAAAATGAGTAAAACCGTTTTGGAGTTACAGCAAGCTAGAAGAACAAGAATTGAAAAAATGGTTACTAAATTAACGAAAATAGGTATTAATATAGAATTCGAAGAAGTAAGGAAAAAATCATCTGCAGAAAATTTAGGAAGGGTTCATCTGGCTTTAACCTTGATAGATAAAGGAGTAGTTAGTTCAATTGATGAAGCTTTTAAAAAATATTTAAATCCGGGATGTCCAGCTTTTGTTCCTAGATATAAGTTAACTCCATTTATGGCGATAGAAATAATTAAAGAAGCTCAGGGAACCCCTGTATTAGCTCATCCGGGATTAGTTTATTGTGATGAATTGATCCCTATTTTAATAAAAAAAGGACTGCAAGGGATAGAAGTTTTTCATCCCCGGCATACAAGAGATGAAATCCTTTTATATTTTAAAATTGCGCAAAAATATAACTTGCTTGTTACAGGTGGTTCTGACTTTCATGGGCATGAAGAAAAAGATATTGATAATTTGGGAGCAATGAGAGTGCCATTCTATAGTATTAAGCAATTAAAAAATCCGACCGAACATTAATAATTTGAAAATTACTGGTAAGAATAACATTAATCTTAAATTATATATTTGTAATACGTCAAGGAAAAGTAATAATCAGGGGTGAAATTATTTGATTTCCCAAGAAGAACTTATTTTTTATAAAAAGAAAGTAATAGAGTTAGAAAAACAAGTAAGTCAATTGAGGTTAAGCAGAAGAATTTTAATGAATCTTGTTGAAAGAATAGAAAATGAAAAAAAAAGTTTGTTTAAGCAATTGGAAAAAGAGAAACAACAGCTAAGATTGAATAATCGACGATATGCTAAATGGCTAATGCAAAATAATTATAGATATATAGAGCTACAAGCAAATTTTAAAAAAACAAATAACTTAAGAAAAGAGGATTAATTAATTTAGTAATTTATGATATAATGCCTCTAATATCAATAACATTTGACATTATTTTAAGGAGGTGAAAGAAAATGAAAGACACTAAATTTTTCGAAATGAATAAATGTAATTTTGATATTAAATTTGCAAAAGTTGGACTAACCTTTGATGATGTTTTATTGGTTCCGGCTCGTTCGGAAGTACTTCCTCGAGATGTTGAGATTAGCACAAAATTGACAAAGAAAATTAAATTAAACATCCCGATTATAAGTGCAGGAATGGATACTGTTACTGAGTCCAGGATGGCCCGAGCAATAGCTCGTGAAGGTGGTATTGGTGTTATTCATAAAAATATGTCTATTGAAAAACAGGCTCTAGAAGTAGATCGAGTTAAACGTTCTGAACACGGAATTATTACAGACCCTGTATATTTAAGTAAAAACCACTCAATTGCGGAAGCTTTAGAAATTATGGAAAGGTATCATATTTCTGGTATTCCAATTACAGAAGGAACTAAACTTATTGGGATTATTACGAATAGAGATATCCGCTTTGAAACGGATTTTACTAAAAGAATTGATGAAGTGATGACCAAGGAGAAATTAATTACTGGTCCTGTTGACACAACTCTAGAAGAGGCTAAAAACATTTTAGGTAAATATAAAATTGAAAAATTACCTCTTGTGGATGAGGACTTTAATCTTAAAGGTTTAATTACAATTAAGGATATAGAAAAAGGTATTAAATATCCTAATTCGGCCAAAGATGCCAATAGTCGTCTTTTGGTAGCCGCTGCAGTAGGGATAAGTAGTGATACGTATGCACGTGTCCAAGCCTTAGTTAAGGCCAAAGTTGATGTGATTGTAATTGATACTGCTCATGGACATTCTTTAGGAGTACTTAAAACTGTAGAAAAAATACGTAATCTCTATCCTGATTTAGAAATAATTGCCGGGAATGTAGCTACGGCAGAAGGAACACGTGACCTCATTTGCGCTGGTGCAAATGCAGTTAAAGTAGGGATTGGACCTGGTTCTATTTGTACAACACGTGTTGTTGCAGGGATTGGTGTTCCACAGTTAACAGCAATTTTTGAATGTGCACAAGAGGCAGCTAAAGAGGGAATTCCGGTGATTGCTGATGGTGGTATTAAACATTCTGGTGATATTGTTAAAGCTCTGGCAGCAGGTGCTAGTGTCGTAATGATTGGCAGCCTTTTAGCTGGTACAGAAGAAAGTCCAGGGGATGTAGAAATTTATCAAGGCAGAAGTTATAAAGTATATCGAGGCATGGGCTCACTTAGTGCCATGAAAGATGGTTCTTGTGACCGTTATTTCCAAGAAAATATGAAAAAATTAGTCCCGGAAGGTGTGGAAGGTCGTGTGCCTTATAAAGGTTCTGTACCGGATACAATTTACCAACTTATTGGTGGTTTAAGAGCAGGAATGGGCTATACCGGTTGTAAAAATATTGAAGAATTAAAAACGAAAGCCCGTTTCATTCGCCAAACATCAGCTGGTCTTAGAGAAAGTCACCCTCACGATATTCAAATTACTAAAGAATCACCCAATTATACTTCCTAAATTTTAAAACACCTGATAAACTCAGGTGTTTTTTTATAATATCCTTTCCTTCTCTTGAATAAACATTTATTAATAAAGAGTAAGGAGGGGATTAATTATTGCTATTATCTATCTTTCTAAAAACAAGTTGTTTCGTTTTCTTTTAATCTTGGTTATTGTCACGTCTATACTAATGGTTTTTCCCATTCCCTTGACAAATGTAGCTAAGGATGTAGTTAGCGTTATTTCCGGTGGTAGACTAATACCTATCTATGCTGTAGATACTCCAGAAAAAATTATTGCTATTTCCTTTGATGCTACTTGGGGAAGTACGCGAACACCTCAAATTCTGCAAATTTTAGATGAGCACGAAATTAAGACTACTTTTTTCCTGACAAATATTTGGCTTAAGCAATATCCTCAGTTGGCCGAAGAAATAAGTGAAAGGGGACATGAAATTGGCTTACATACAGCCAATCACCCTAGATTGACAGATTTAGAGGAAAGTAAAATTAAAAAAGAACTTACAGACAATATACAGTTAATTACAGAGGTGACAGAGCAAAAACCGTATCTTTTTCGTCCTCCTTTTGGTGCTTATAACAATCTAGTCATTAAAACAGCTACAGACTTAAATTTAGTAACGATTCAGTGGAGTGTTGATTCTTTAGACTGGCAAAATCTTTCGGCAGAAGCGATGTATGAACGGATTACCAAAAAAGTCCACCCGGGAGCGATTGTGCTTTTTCATAATGATGGTACCAATACCCCGGAAGTTCTAAAACTTCTTCTTCCTTATTTTAAAAAAGAAGGCTATAAAATCGTACCTATTTCAGAATTGATTTATAAAGAAAATTATTATATCGACCATCATGGTTTTCAGAAGGTGAAAGAATAATAAAAGATGCTGTACCGTTTCCCGTTCCGTGCTCCGTTTAGAACAGACTAGTACTTGGTTCGGGAGAAAGCAAACCACCCTCAACAGTACATCCTTGTCCTGATTCGGGTATGGTACTGACGTCCTGTCAGTACCTTTGCTTTCTCGACCTCATCTTCGTAAGTCTGTTTAGCTAGACTTTCGCAATGGAACGGAGAAACGGTACAGTATCTTGGGGAAGAGGTACGTTTCCCGTTCCGTGCTCCGTTTAGTTTTAGCCAGGTACTGCCTCGGGTATCCGTAGCTACGTTTAGAACGTCCTAGAGCTCGGTTCGGAGTAATGCCGACCGGGCTCAATTCGCATCCATGCTCAGTTCGCCCTGGTGTCGACGTCCTTGTCGTCTCCTCGCCATTACTAGCCTCACCTTCCCTAAGAACGTTAAGCTGACCTCCGCTAAGTCACCCTCCGGCAATACCTAGTCTAAAATGGTATAAGTAAGGGAAAGAACCGGAGAAACGGTACAGCATATTTTCATGGACTGGGGAAGAGGTATGTTTCCCCCAAAAGGTGCTTCGTTTTATGCGGAAGCACCTTTTGTTTGCGAAAAAATGTCGGCAATTGAAGTATTGGGCAAGATAAAGTATAATATTGCCAGAAATCAAAATATTAGAACAAATATTTTGAGGGGAGGCGGATTGTTGGAAGCTTGGGGTATAATTTACTCCCTACTACTTGCGGTAATTTATTGGGGAATAAGAAAGAAGCGCAATAAAAAACACTTAACACAATAGCATAGTGTTAAGTTAGGTGGTGAGGTTTAACATGAAGGATGGAGTTAACTTATTTTTAATGTCGATCAGATTTTTTATAAGGTACCCGATCAGTATTGTTCCCTTAATCATCTGTTGGAGCATCTTTGCACCGGTTATCCTGTATTTTAAGTTTTACTTTAACTGGGACATGTTTAATACTGCTGAATCACTTATTATTATCTTTCTAATTTATTTTGGGGCTTCTTTTTTAATCGGCATATCATGTTTGATCTTGCTGGAAATAGCACAGCAAGTCGAAAGTGAAGAGGAAATAAACTTATCAAAAGCCTTGAAGGATTGTTTTCTGAGTGATTTCATTAAGGCTTTTCCAGTACTTATTATTTGGTCAATTATTTGGTTTATTTTAGTAGTCATACAAGCTTTGTTCTCCAAGAAAAAATCCTCTGATAAGGGGGAGGATGAAAAGCTTACTGCAAAATCAGCAGCCGAAACTTTAGCCGGAATCGGAGATGAGTTTTCTTTAAGCAAAGCATTCTTTAATGCGTTAAAAAAAGGTGTGAGAATGATAGTCTTTCTTATTTTACCTGCAGTAGCTTGGGAAGAGTTGAGTCCGTTGAAGGCCATCAAGAAAGGCTTAAATGTTTTTAGAAATAATATTCCGGAATTTTTAACCGGCTTTGCGTTAACAGAATTATTTTCTACTATCGTGTTTTTACCTGTAACTATTATTTTCATAGTACATTATAACGTTGAAATTATTTTTCCTGAGTATGTTTGGTATATAGTTTTGGTATATATTGCTTTTGCTTGGAGTCTTGCTTTTTTGGTGGAACAGCTCTATGTTGCCGAGCTTTATTTGTGGCATATTAAGTGGGAAAATGAGCAAAAGATTGCTAAGGCTCAAGGTAAGGAATTACCTGAGCTTATGGACGTAGAAAAACCCTCTTTTTTTGATAATGTTAAGAGTTTGAAGGCGTAGCTCTAAAATTAGGAGGAGAGATATGCGATTACAATGAATCTTAAATATAAGTGCCTTTTGAATGGGGGAAATAATTATTTAATAAGTTATTGTATTGCTATATTGGTTGTTATACAATAAAAATAACCAGTATAACTTGAGAGGTGTTTTATATGGCGACAAAGGTTAAAAATGTTACCTTTTCATTACCGATTGATTTAATGGAAAAGTATAAGATTTACGCAAAGAATAATTATATACCTTCAGTAAGTGCCGGAGTAAGAGAGGCGCTAGAAGAATATTCAGTGAAGATAGAAAAAGAAAAATTAAAAAGGGAAATGATGAAAGCAGCAAAAGATCCGTTGTTTATGCAAGATTTAGAAGAAAGTATGTGTGCTTTTAAAGCCTCCGATCTAGAAACAGCAAGGGGAGAGAGAGAATGGTAGAGTATCAATGGGGAATTTTCTGGGCTGACCTTGCGCCGACCTTCGGATCTGAACAAGCCGGGATAAGACCAGTCCTTGTTGTATCAGCAGAAGAAGTTAATCAAGCATTACCGATAGTGACTATCTTATCGCTTACTTCAGTAAAAAGAGGTAGGAATATTTATCCTGTTGAAGTATTACTAAATTCAAAGGTAACAGGATTACCTAAAGATTCAATAGCTATGGCTCATCAGATTAGAGCAATTGCTAAAGAACGACTGAGGGAGAAATGTGGCCGTATTAACACAGATGAAGTGAAAGAACAGGTAAGAACAGCAATAAAGATATACCTAGATCTATGAATATTTAGTTCATAAAAGGGTTTCCCCCAAAAGGTGCTTCGTTTTATGCGAAGCACCTTTTGCTTGCGAAAAAATGTCGGCAATTGAAGTATTTGGTAAGTTAAAGTATAATATTGTTAGAAGTCAAAATATTGGAACAAATATTTTGAAGGGAGAGGGTATCCTTGAAGAGAAAGGTGGGAATTAGCTTATATTTGTTTTTGGCAGTTGTTATTGGGCTTTTGTGTTATTGGGCTTTTGATTTCTTTTTATTTCTTCTTTATGGTTTTCAGTTTTCTTTGAAGTTTATTTCTATTGATATACCGCCTGATATACCGTTTGCAATAGTATTAGGAATCATAATGGTAGCAGGTGTAGCCATTTATCTTTATTTAGGTAAAAGGTTTATTAAGAATAAGCGGGTTGTTGCGTTAGCATTGGTGTTAATTTTAGTAACAGCTTGTCTATGTCCATACGTAATGGATTTAAAAAGTGAGATAGAGGAGAAAAATGCTCAAAAATATGCGGCTACTCATGAAAGCCCAAAGGTTACTCAAGCTAACCAGGCTTTAATGGAGTCAAAACTACCTTTTACCTTGGATTTAGAAAATAGTCATGAAAAAACTTTGTATTATGAACGCCGCAATAAATATAATTATTTGCGCTTATATTTAAAGAAAACTAATGAGGGGAATCTTACTGTAGATGAAGTGGAACAGCTTTTGAATTTATTACCTAAAAAACAGGAGGGGCGAATTGTAATTAAACACGGGGAAGGGGAAACTGTTTTAAAGTTCAAGAATGACCCTAATGCACAAGGTTTGGAGGACAAAATTGGGAGAACAGATTTTCTAAAGATTTATGCTTCTAGTGAGGAAAGTGCGGTGGTTAACCAATTTAACGAGATTTTAAGCAAGTCTAACTTACCCTATCTGTTGGATTTAAAAGGCAGTCATTATGCTACTTTATATTATCAGGATCGCTTGCGGGTTTTCCTTAAAAAAACTAATGGGGAAGGTCTGACATTAGAAGAAATTGAACAATTGGCTAATTTATTACCTGAGGGGTCAAATGGTTATTTCGTCCAAATAGCATATAAAGAGTTACTGCCTGAGAATACGGAAGATGAGCAAAAAGAAAATACAATCACCATCTTTTTCGATGAAAACAAAAAATGCACAGAATGTTACGGTGATGATCGGCCTTTTTGCAAGTTTGTCAAGTTGTTGGGATGTTTAAGTCAAAAAAAGGAGGATAATATTTATGAATTTATTGACATTGATGCAGACGGTATACCGGAAGTAGTAGTTAAAAGACAAACTGTCTTTTCCTATTCGCAAGAAAAACATGATCAAAATATGCGCATCTATAGATATCAAAATAAGAAAGATGAATATTCACTTATCTTTGAGCAAAGTTTATTTGGGGATGAGCTCGTCTATTTTATAGAACCCGATTATACCGACATTCATGGGATTACGACTCCCTATACGTATAAAAATAGCTATGAGTTTGTGCCGAATAAAGAAAATCCTCATTTATTGGACCTCGTGTTCAAGATTGAAACCCAACCTCCGGAATTGTGGGGAAAATGGGAAAAAGAAGGTTATGATTTATTTTATGAACCGGTAAAAGACACAGTAGTTTTTTCTTTTAATGGTAGCGGATATGTACCCAATAAAGAAGTTTATAATTATAAACAGCCGGAGAAAACCAACACGAAAAAATACACTAAAAATTATACTAAAATTGATTATGAGCATATACCTAACTTAGAGACTGATACTTTAAAGAATTTATTGGCTAATCTCTTTACCAATCAAGAGAAGGATCACCCTTATGTTTTAATCAACAGAATGACGATCGAAGATGTTAAGCCTCTGGATATTTTTTCAAATGGAAAATTTAAAAAGGCTTATTTAATCCATGGCATTATTTATTGTAATCTTGACGAACAATATGGTACTCATCTGGTTGCCGTATTAGAGGAAAAGACAGATTTTGAAAATAATAAAAAAGACTACAAGTTAGTATTTAATTGTGAGAACTATAAAGTGAGTTGCGAATTAATTGATATTGATACAGACGGTGGACAAGAAATATTAATCAGAGATGAAGGTTTTGGTTCGCCTGCTTTCGGTCCTTATTACAAGGATATGAAAATCTATCAGTATCAAGAGAATCAGTTTTTATGTATTTTTGATGAAGGATTATATTGGGAAGATTATGATGGACTTGGTAAATCTAATCTGGGCAAGCCTAATTATAATTTTTATCAGAATAGCTATAAGTTTGTGCCAAACAAAGAAAGTTCTCATTTGTTGGACATCGTTTTTAACATCGAATCGCAACCTCAAGAATTATTAAAAGGTTGGGTTAAAGATTTCAAACCACTATATGAATCTGTAAAGGATACTGTAACCTTTACCTTTAATGGTGAGAAATATGAGCCTAACAAAGACTTTTACGACTACAGAAATCCTAAAGCGATAGATAATTAAAAAATAAAGGGGGGGATGGTTATGTTTTGTCCAAAATGCAGTCGTCAATATCAGGAGGGTGAGCAAGAATGTATCGAATGCGAAGTTCCTCTCATGGAAGAAATATATAGGGAACCATCTAAATTTGGACTATGTATTTTTTTAAATATTTTAAGTGTAATGTGTCTGGTGTTTAGCATAATAATGGCGCAAGTTTGTGACAGTCTGGTAATATGCTACCTATTTTTTGTTGTTTTTGGGGCTATAGTTTTTGCATATTTTCTACATAATGATTGTGAAAGTTTATTTGTTTTACCTTTAGCTTGGGGACTAAATATTTTATATGTAGTTATTATTTTTCTTCTTGATCAAGTAGGTTTTATTTTTATTGGGTTTGGTGTGTCTATTGGGCTTTTATACTCAGCTATTTATTTTATACTGCCTAATATAATTTATTCCCTACTACTTGCGGTAATTTATTGGAGAATAAGAAAGAAACGTATTAAAAATAATTTAGAAAGAGAGGGCTAAAAATGTTTAATTTTTTACAAGTCTCAATTATTAAAAGGGCGAAAAAACAATTTTTACTGGTTGTATTGCTATTGTTAAGTTTTATGCTTCTTATTTCAGGGTGTACTTGGCAAGATGACGTTGCTGGCAACAAAGCCAAATCGACAATAAATAGCAAGCCTTCAGGGCTTTTGTTAGGAATAAAGAGTAAATATGCAGATGATGATTATTACCACCCTCACAAATATAAACCTCAATACAAAACGTTATATATTACAAATGATAAAGGGAATGTTTCATTAATTACACAGGGTTCAGGCATATTGGTACCAAGAGATGACGAGTTTTGGTTAGTAAATGTCGAAGTGGAAAGACAAACTAACACATATAAGGAGATAAGTTATGAAAGTTATCTAGAATATATATCTGTAAAAAAAGCTAATGGGGAGCCGGTTAAAGAAAACAATCAGGTAAAATATGAACCCGGGGAATTAGTAAAAAAATATTATGACCCTATTGTGCATTATCCCGGAATGGAATTTTCTGAGAACAAGTTTGTAGAATTAACATTTGTAGGAAGTGACTATATATCTCAAAAAGCTGCATACAATGGTTATCTCGGTGGAGCACATGGTTATGCAACTAATTCATTAGACACAATGGAAATTAGTAAAGCCAATGAAAGCAGTGGTTTTATTGGGATTTCCGAACTTTTTGGGAAAAAAGCCCAAACCGAACTATTTAGCCAAGGAAAAGTTTATTATGAAAACCATCAAAATAAAGGTTTAGATAGTGAGGTTAGACACGAGACCGACTGGGGGCTTTTTAGACAAAATGGGAAGTGGGTTGTCAAAGGTTTTTTAGGATTTGATTGTCAAGCAAATCGCGGTTCCTACGCTATCTTTGATACTAATATAATTCCGCCAAAGGAAATCGTCAGCCATGATGTTCTAAAGCCGGAGTGGGAAGTAATTAAGACTCATATTCCTGAGGCTAAGGATGTTTTTTCCTCACCGGAAGAAGATATGTTGGTAGTACTAACCCCGGAAGAATTAAGAGTCTATACGGATTTCGGAGAAGATTATATCGGGGAAGCTACATATGTAATTAATTTAGGAGATATCTTTGATTTAGAAGAAGAAAAAGAAATAGATGTTATTATGGTCCAATGGGCTACGGGGGATTATGTTGCCAAATGGGCAAATGAGGTAAATGAATCTTTACAGGGGAATTAAATCAATTTAAGTAAAAAGGTGCTTCATAGGAAGTTTATTTGTTTTATCAGGAGCTTGGCTATTAAATATTTTGTACGTATAAAGTTAATCTTATCTTTTGCTTCCTAACAAAGAAAATCCTCATTTGTTGGACATCGTTTTCAACATAGAATTATAACCTCAAAAATTATTAAAAGATTGGGTTAAAGATTTCGAACCATTATATAAATCTGTAAAGGATATTGTAAACTTTACCTTCAATGGTGAGCAATATGAGCCTAATAAATACTTTTACGACTACAGAAATCCCAAAGCGAAAGATAGTGTAAAAAATTAAGGGGGGATGGTTATGTTTTGTCCAAAATGCAGTCGCCAATATCTGGAGGGTGAGCAAGAATGTACCGAATGTAAGGTTTCTCTTACAGAAAAGGCAGAAAAAAAATCTATTAGAAAAACGCGATTTTTACAATGTTTTTTATTAAGTTTAATTTGTTTTTTGATTTTTGTCGGATGTATGGAGTTTTTTACCGCTGATGCTACAATCTTCTTATGTTTTATTTTTGGGTTTTTGGTTTTTGCTTTTTTTCTAGATAATGATTGGGGCAATTTGTTTGTTTTGCCGTTGGCTTGGTTATTAGTAATTTTATACGCGTTACCTTTTTGTTGTTTTTTTTGTACTGGAGACATAGGATGGATTGCTCTAGGGGGGCAGATTGAGTTTATGGTGGGTCTATTCTTTTTAATAGTTCCTAATATAATTTATTCCCTACTACTTGCGGTAATTCACTGGGGCATAAGAAAGAAACGTATTAAAAATAATTTAGAAAGAGAGGGTTAAAGATGTTTGATTTTTTACAAGTCTCAATTATTAAAAAGGCGAAACAGCAGTTTTTACCGGTATTATTACTATTGTTAAGTTTTATGCTTCTTATTGCAGGGTGTGCTTGGCAAGATGATGATGAAATTGAAGTTGAGAATCCTGTTGTTAGTAAAACCGTATTTGAGGAATCATTGGAAAACGAAAATATAGAGCTAAAACAAAGGATTCAGACACTTGAACAAGAAATTGCAAATCTATCACAGGGGAATATTGAAAATGAATCATTAAAAAATGAAAATACAGAGCTAAAACAAAAGATTCAGACACTAGAACAAGAAATTGAGGATTTACCACAGTGGAATATTTTTGATAAAGAAAATTCTAAAGTATCATCAATCTATTTTTTGCCTTATACAGTAGAAACTAAATTAGTACCCGAAGAAACTAAATTACATATATATCCACAAAAAGAAGCGATACATCTTAGAACGATACCAGAGAATACGGTCGTTACAGTAGTAAATGCGGGCTATACGGATGGGAACGGGAACTGGTTATATGTTTATGCTCCGATGCTAATCGATTCCATGCAAGATTTTTATGGATGGATTCCGGAAGGTGCA
The DNA here is from genome assembly GCA_050951605.1 of Peptococcia bacterium. Classification (GTDB taxonomy): domain Bacteria; phylum Bacillota; class Peptococcia; order DRI-13; family DTU073; genus DUTS01. The sequence continues at coordinate 12,371 of JBMNJJ010000004.1, forward strand.
GTCGTAGCATATACAGAGGAGAATCAGAAATTAGCCGAGCGTATCATTACTGTTAAAAAGGGAACTAAAGTTTATGATGTAACCAAATATGAATTCAAGGATATTCCTAAGGCTACTCCGATGGAACTTAATTCTGATACTAATGGGGAAATAGTAGAAAGAAAAGAAGGCTATGTAAGATTAGAATGTCTGGGGCTGTTTAGTTGTTGGGTGGAAGAAAAAGACCTTGTTTATCCCGAAACTTCTTAAAAATCGCAAATTCTCGAAAAGAGGATGTTTTTAATTCTTGATTATTAAGGAGGTAAATTAATGTTAAGAACATTTATAAAATGGAAGAAAAGGCAGCCATTGTTTTTGGTGGTTTTATTGTTCAGTTTTATTATTCTTTTTACTGGGTGTGCTCGGCAAATAGACAATGCAGTTAAGGTTGATGACCCAGCTGTTAGTAAAACTGAACCGATAATAAATAACAAGTCTTCAGGAGTTTTATTAGGTATAAAAAGTAAAAAAATAGGTTCTAAGGAAAATTCCTTTAGTGCGGGAATAAAAACAATGGAATTAAAGGAAGGGATTCAATATAAAACTCTTTATATTACAAATAATAAGGGAAAAGTCGCATTAAGTGCACAAGGTTCAGGTGTTTTAGTGCCCAGGAATGATGGGTTTTGGTTATTAAATGTAGAAACGGAAAGATTAAAGGATAAATATAAAGAGTTTGAATATGAAAGTAATCTTGATTTCATTTCTGCCCAGAAAGCCGGTAGTAAATCGGCTCCGGAATCTGTTAAAAAATATAAATCCAGGGAATTAGCTAAAAAGTGGCACGATAAGTATTATTCCGGTAATCCAAAGACTTTTTTAAATAATATATTTTTAGAACTAACTTTTGTCGGAAATGATTACATAACTCAATATGTAGAAAATGATGGTTATACCGGGGGGGTGCACTCACGAGCGTTTCAGTGGTTAGTAACTATTCCCTTTACTGAAACCAATAAAATTGATGTGGGTGATAATGATATTAGGGAAGAGGAGGGAAGGGGTGCTGATACTGAAGTAAAAGAAGTTCCCATTGCCGAGTTATTGGGAGATGAGATAAAAAATCAATTTTTTAAAGAAGGAAATACTTATCTTGCACAAGAGGAACTCGCCAATTCATTTTATTTGCGAGAAGATGGGAAGCGTTGGGGACTTTTTAGACAAGAAGGAAAGTGGGTTGTTAAGGGTGGTGCCTCACATTCTTTTGGAGCTGGTAGAGGTGCTTGTACCATATTTGATACCAATATAATTCCGTCAAAGGAAATAGTCAGCCATGATGTTCTTATGCCGAAGTGGGACGTTATTAAAACTTCCATTCCTGAGGCCAAGGATGCTTTTTCCTCACCGGAAGAAGATATGTTGGTCGTATTAACCCCGGAAGAATTAAGAGTCTATACGGATTTTCAAAAAGATTATATCGGGGACGCTACATATGTAATTAATTTAGGAGATATCTTTGATTTAGAAGAAGAAAAAGAAATAGATGTTATTATGGTCCAATGGGCTACGGGGGATTATGTTGCCAAATGGGCAAATGAAGCAAAGGAATATTTAATAAGATATTGAAAAGGACAGCAGGGAAGAAATATGATAAAATCAAAGCAAAAAGCAGGGGGATATCTTACAGATGCGTAGTAGTATTCAAAACTTAGTTCCTTATGATGCGGGAATGACACATGAGCAGTTAGAAGATAAATTAGGCAAAAAAATTATTAAGCTAGCGGCGAATGAAAGTTTATGGGGGCCCTCACTATTAGTGAAAGAGGTTTTACAGACTAATTTAACGAAGTTAAATTTTTATCCTGATGGTGCCGGTCAAGAATTAAAAAAAGCTTTAGAGACAATTTGGAATCTACCTATAGAAAACTTTTGTCTCGGTAATGGAGCAGATGATTTGATTTTTTTGTTAGCCACGGCTTTTTTAAATCCCGGAGAAGAGGTTGTTATACCTACACCTACTTTTAGTAGTTATACTTCTTCAGTAACTATTGTCGGGGGCAAAATTATGCTAGCCCCCCAAAAAGACCTTATGTTTGACCTTATTGATATTGCCCGTTATCTACATTCGGGAGTAAAAATAGTATTTCTTTGCAATCCTAATAATCCTACCGGTACTTTTTTTAGTCATGCTGAATTGGAACTTTTTTTGGAAAAAGTACCTACGGGAACCTTGGTTGTTTTAGATGAAGCCTATTGTCATTATGCTACAGATACCGGTTTCCCCCGTTCACAAGAATTATTAGAGAAATATCCTAATTTAGTTATCTTGCGCACTTTTTCTAAAGTTTATAGTTTAGCTGCTTTACGCATCGGTTATGCTGTTGCTTCTTCTGAAGTGATTAAAGAATTGGAAAAGGTACGCCAACCTTATAATGTAAACACTTTAGCTCAGCTGGCCGCCACAACAGCTTTGCAAGATAAAGAATATTTGCAGAAGGTAGTTGGGGAAACAGTTAAGGAAAGGGAATGGTTAACCCAAGAACTTGAGCAAAGAGGCTTAACTGTTTTACCTTCCCAAGCTAATTTTCTTCTTGTGCAGATAAATAACGCTTCTCTAATTAGCGAAAAACTTTTGCAAGAAGGAATTCTGATACGTAATACAACTTCTTTCGGTTTACCTGATTGGCTGAGAATTACGCTTGGACCTCATGAATACATGGAACAGCTTGTACAGTGTTTGGAAAAATGTTTATCTGGTGATTAGTTTTTGTAAAAAACGTTCATCTTTAAAAACTTGACCAATGCCGTCTGCTACACAGGTTAAGGGAGAATTAGCTAAATTAACTGGTATTTTATTGATTGTTTTAATTGCTTGGTCAAGATTTTTTAACAGAGCACCTCCGCCAGTTAAAGTTATACCCATTTGCATAATATCAGCAGCTAATTCAGGAGGAGTTCTTTCTAAAGCAGTATGAATTGCTTCGATAATTGTTTGCAGAGGTTCTGTAAGGACCTCTGTTATTTTTTCTGCATCTATTTCCATAGTAGTAGGTAAGCCTGTAGCTAGATTTCGTCCTTTTACTAAATATTTTGTTTGAGGAGGAGGGTCAATAGCATATCCTATTTCTGTTTTTATTTTTTCTGCAGTGCGATTACCTATTTCAAGATTAGCTAATTTTTTAATTCCTCTGATGATTGCTTGATTTAAAGCATCACCTCCTAAACGAAGGGATTTACCTACAACAATACCACCCAATGAAATAATGGCTACTTCTGATGTTCCCCCCCCAATATTAATAACCATGCTGCCGCGGGCTTCTTTTACAGGTAAACCGGCTCCAATTGCAGCTGCTATTGGTTCTCTAATTAAATAAGCTTCACGAGCACCGGCTTGTTTGGCCGCTTCCATAACGGCTTTTTTTTCTACCTGAGTTATTCCTAGAGGTACACTAATTAATACTCTAGGTTTAACGAGGCTTAAGCCTTTAAGTGCTTTAGTAATAAAATATTTTAACATAATTTTTGTAGTGTTATAATCAGCGATAACACCATTTTTTAAAGGTTTAACAGTAATTATGTTTTTGGGAGTACGACCAATCATTTCATAAGCTTTATTACCAACGGCGAGGATGTCTCCTGTTAAGGCATTGAAGGCTACCACTGAAGGTTCATTAGCAATAATTCCTTTGTTTTTTACAAAAACAAGCACATTAGCTGTTCCCAGGTCAATCCCAATATCGTTAGAATGGTAGGCCATTTTTTCACTTCTTTCTAAGATAATATTTTGGTTATATCAATAGTATTGTTAAAGATGAGAAAAATAATTATTGCATCTCGGATAAAAATATGGTTAAATTATTCCGTTACATTAAATATATACGAAAACAACTTGCCGAAGGTGGTGACCTTAAATGTTGAAAAAAATGCTTAATCAAGATAAGTTACCTATTTATACTGCTTTGCAAAACTATACGGAAGAAGGAACCACTCCTTTTCATGTACCGGGCCATAAACAGGGTAAAGGCAATCAGGAAATGGAAAAACTCTTAGGCTCTAAATGTTTAAAGCTTGACTTAACTTGTATGGAGGATTTAGATAATATTTGTCATCCGGTTAGTGTAATTAAAGAAGCGGAAGCTTTAGCTGCCCAACTTTATGGTGCGAACTATGCTCATTTTTTAGTTAATGGAACTACTTGTGGCATACAAGTGATGATTATGAGTGTTTGTGAACCGGGAGATAAAATAATTATTCCCCGTAATGCTCACAAGTCGGCAATTGGAGGTCTGATTCTTAGTGGAGCAAAACCTATCTATATTGAGCCGGAAATAGATAGTTTTCTGGGTATAGCCATGGGCGTAAAGCCGGAAACGGTAGCCCAAGCTCTAGAAAAACATCCGGAAGCAAAAGCAATCTTTTTAATTAATCCCACTTATTATGGGATAGCTTCCGAGTTGCAAACAATTGTCAATCTTGCTCATGCTTTGGGGAAACCTGTTTTAGTTGATGAAGCTCATGGTGCTCATTTAAAGTTTGATTCACGTTTACCACTTTCTGCTATGGAGGCAGGAGCAGATTTAGCTGCTAGCAGTACGCATAAGCTGGGAGGTTCTTTAACACAGAGTTCACTTCTTCTTCAGCAAGGCAACTTAATTAATCCGCAAAAAATCAAAGCTGTTCTTAATTTAACTCAGACTACCAGTCCTTCTTATCTTCTTTTAGCTTCTTTAGATATTGCGCGTAAGCAGTTGGCAAAAAAGGGTGAGGAGTTAATAACCAAAATATATGACTTAGCACAATGGGCTCGTTCGGAAATAAATAGAATTGAGGGTCTTTATGTGTTGGGGGAAGAGATTTTACAACAGCCCGGTTGTTTTGCTCTTGACCCTACTAAAATAGTAGTTAATGTAAAGGCTTTAGGGCTTTCCGGCTATGAAGTGGAAAAAATCCTAAGAAAAAAACATCAGATTCAAGTTGAGCTTTCTGATTTGTTTAATGTTTTAGTGATCGTTAGTTTAGGAGACAATCGAGAAAGTCTGGGTAAATTTATTAATGCTTTAAAAGAAATTGCCCGGGAGCAAACTGTGAAAAATGTAGTCAAATATTTTATTCCTTTACCTGCACTTCCTGAACTAGTAATTTCTCCACGCAAAGCTTTTTATGCTGAAACAAGATTAATCCCACTTGAAGAAGCAGTAGGAGAAATTAGTACAGAAATGATTATGGCTTATCCACCAGGGATTCCTCTTATTTGTCCCGGCGAAAAAATTACGCAGGAAATTGTTGATTATGTTAATATTTTAAGAAAAGAAAAAGCAGAGTTACAGGGCACTGAAGATCCGGAGGTTAAAGAAATTAAAGTATTGAGTAAAAGTTTGTCTACAGCAGAAAAAGTTGAAGCGAAAAATATAAGCTCACATGTACAAGCGATTTAAGCTTAATTTAATAACAAAATAATTATAAAAAATAAGTGCCGATAATTCCGGCACTTATTTTAGTTAACGATACCTAAATTGTCATATTCTTGATAACCTACTTGACCTGTTTTCTCTAAGGAATGTCTTTTTTGTAGTTCTTTAACAGCTTTTTCTGTACCACGACCATAAATACCATCAGCTTTTCCTTCATAAAATCCTCTACGCCATAATTTTTCTTGAATTACGGTTACGGCAGAACATTTATCACCTACATTTAATTTTTGCAGTCCTCCTGACATATAGCCAAAAGGATTACCGATTACGATTACAGGTGTGCCATTTTTTATCCAAGGAAAAATAGTTTCTACATCTTTATTGAACATACGAAAACAGCCATGACTAGCCATAGAACCAATAGACGATGGTTTATTAGTACCATGAATACCGTATATTCCCCAAGGGACATTAAGACCTAGCCAACGTGTACCAAAACCTGTACCCCAATTAACACCTTTATTAATAATTTTCCAATTTCCAATAGGTGAAGGAGTATTGGCTTTGCCAATAGCTACAGGAAATTGAGCATAGGGTTTATAATCATTCATGACAATTAATTTACGTCGAAAGGTATCAATAACCAGACAAATTTCCCCTGAAGGCGGTGAGAGTATGTTTTTGCTTACTTTAGCTTCCGTAGCCTGGGCAAATTTTAAAGTTGATGTATTTAGACAGAAGAAAAAACAACAAGAAGAAGAAAAAGACAAAGTATCTTCCGTTTTTTCATAGTACTTAATCAATATTCCCTCCTTTCTATAGAAATTAATATGAAAAGCACTGTATTATTTTTTTGCATATATTGTAATAGCAGTTAACTTGTGAAGGGAGGGAGTATTAGATGTCCTTGGGACTGGTTCTGTCAGGTGGTGGGGTGCGAGGAGGTGCACATATTGGTGTTTTACAAGCTTTGCAAGAAGCCAAGATTAAGCCCGCCTTTATTTCCGGCACAAGTGCCGGTTCTATCGTCGCTGGTTTGTATGCTTATGGCTATTCTCCCCAGGAAATTAAACTTCTTGCTCATCGCATCAACAAAAAATATTTTGATATTGATTATTTTGGCATTATTTCATCACTTGTAAACATTTTTTTTTCAGGAGACCTTTCAATTAGTGGACTTATTCAAGGTGATTTTTTAGAACGTTATTTTTATAATTTAACCAAAGGAATTAAATTAAATAAGATTAAAATGCCCTTAGCAATTACTGCTGTTGATATCAATAATACAAATATAGTAGTTTTTACGTCATTACCTAATCGACTTTTAATGCGAAGTGACTATATCTTTGTTCATGATGTTTCTTTAGCTGAAGCAATACGAGCTAGTATTTCTATCCCCGGTATTTTTAAGCCTAAAATCGTTAAAAAGATGAGATTAGTGGATGGGGGAATTAGGGCCAATTTACCCGTGGAAATAACGCGAATGATGGGAGCCCAGAAAGTTATTGCCGTTAATCTTGGTTATAGTGGTAACCCCGTGCCTTATGTTGACGATATTTTAGAAATTGCTCTTCAATCGATTGATTTGATGATTTATCAAATAACAAGACCGAGTATCGAATCTGCTGATTTAATTATTTCTCCAAAGATTAATTATGTGCATCAAGGTGACCTCAGTAAAATTGATTACATTATTGAATGTGGATATAAAGCAACAATTGATTTATTACCAAGAATAAAGCAATTGCTATATATTTAATGTGGTATACTATAATAAGTGTAATCTTAAAGAGGGATTTAGATGATGAATAAAAAATATTTTATTTTAACTTTTGGTTGTCAAGCTAATGAAAGAGATTCAGAAACGCTTGCTGGGCTTCTCGAGAAAAAAGGTTATATGTTAGCTAATGATTTACAACAAGCAGATATTATTCTTTTTAATACCTGTTGTATTCGGGAAAAAGCTGAAAATAAAGTTTTAAGCAAGGTCGGGGAATTAAAAGAACTAAAAGTTCAAAATCCTGATTTAATTATTGGGATATGTGGTTGTATGGTTCAGCAGGAGAAAGTAGCAGAAAAAATCCGTCACCGTGCTCCTCATGTCGATTTAATTTTTGGTACACATAATTTGTATCAATTACTTGAGTTGATTGATAAGTTTCAAGAAACAAAAAAACCACAGGTGCAAATTTTATCTGATCAACAAGAAATAAAAGAAGGACTTCCGGCAGTACGTCAAGTTCCTTTTAAAGCCGCAGGTAAATATTACTTATGGTTGTAATAATTTTTGTACGTACTGTATTGTTCCTTATGTCCGTGGACGTGAAAAAAGTCGTCAACCGCAAAATATTCTTACTGAAATCAAAAAACTTGTTAGTGAAGGTGTTGTAGAAGTAATGCTTTTAGGGCAAAATGTAAATTCCTATGGCAAAACGTTAGAACCATCCTTTCACTTTTGCTCAGCTTTTACAAGAAGTAAATGCGATTGATAATTTAAATAGAATTCGCTATATGACTTCTCATCCGCGTGACTTTGACCAGGAATTAATAAAAACAATTAGCAAATTAGATAAAGTCTGCCCCCATTTTCATCTGCCTCTACAATCAGGTAGTAATAAAATTCTGCAAAAAATGAATAGAGGATATACCAGAGAACACTACAAAGAACTTGTTAAAGAGATACGAAGGCTCATTCCTCAAGCGAGTATTACTACAGATATTATCGTGGGTTTTCCGGGCGAAACAGAGGAAGATTTTCAAGATACTTTAAATTTAGTGCAAGAGCTTCATTTTGATTCGGCATTTACATTTATTTATTCACCTCGTTCCGGTACGCCGGCGGCGAAAATGTCTGCACAAATTCCTTTAACGGTGAAAAAAAGACGTTTACAGAAACTAATGCAGTTGCAAAATAAAATCAGCTTAGAAATAAATCAAAATTTAAAAGGACAAGCTGTAGAAGTTTTAGTAGAAGGGTTTAGTAAAAAAGATTGTTCAATCTTAGAAGGTAGAACAAAAACAAATAAAACTGTACTCTTCACAGGATCAGAAGAGTTGATCGGAAAATTTGTTGGGGTTAAAATTACTGTTCCTCAGACTTGGGTTTTAAAAGGTGAAATAATAGAAAAAAGATAAATCAATAATTAAAGAAAGGAGGAGGGAAGAGGAGTATGTTAGGGCAAACCCCGATGATGAAACAATATCAAGAAATTAAGAATCAATATCCTGATGCTATTCTTTTCTTTCGTTTGGGGGACTTCTATGAAATGTTTGGTCCCGATGCCTTGTTGGCTTCACGGGAATTAGATATTACTTTAACCGGACGCGATGCAGGTATGAAAGAACGTGTCCCGATGTGTGGAGTACCTTACCATGCAGCAGATAATTATTTAGCAAAACTGATTAAAAAAGGATATAAGGTGGCTATTTGTGAGCAGGTAGAAGACCCAAAATTAAGCAAAGGAATTGTCAAAAGAGAGGTTATTAGAGTAGTTACTCCGGGTACGACACTTGATACTCAAATAATTCAGGAAGCAACCAACTTCTATTTAGCGGCCTTATCTAGTCAGCGACAAAATTTTGGTTTAGCTTTTTGTGATGTTTCTACAGGTGATTTTTGGTTAAGTGAACTAAACGGCTCTGAAGGTTGGAAAGTTCTGCAGGATGAATTGTTCCGACTTCACCCGACAGAAATACTTCTTCCCGCAAATAAAGAATCTGAATTTGCTAAAATCTTGTCTTGTTTAGAAAATACATTAATTACACCTTATGCTGAAGATGCTTTTAATTTTCCTAAAGCTCGTCAAGTTTTGTGTAATCATTTTCAAGTAGCATCTTTGGAAGTTTTTGCTTGTCAAAACAAGAGACAGGCTGTAGCATCGGCCGGAGCTATCTTACAATATTTATTAGAAACTCAAAAATCTACACCTAAACAAGTTAAAAAATTACAAATTTATTATCCGGAAAAATATTTAGCTTTAGATGCTACAACTTTTCGTAATTTAGAATTAACGAAGACGCTACGTTCTGATGAGCAAAAAGGTAGTTTATTAGATTTATTGGATAAAACAAAAACCGCTTGTGGAGCAAGGCTTTTACGGCATTGGCTACAAAATCCGTTGACAGATAAAGAAATATTAGAAAAACGTTTAGATGCTGTAGAAATTCTTAGTCAAAACTGGTCAGAACGGCAAAAAATTCGTAGTTGTTTAGAAGGCATCTATGACTTAGAAAGATTAATGACTCGTATTTTGTACGAACGAGCGAATCCTCAAGAATTACTTTCTTTAAAAAATTCATTAACTGTACTTCCCGAGTTGAAAACATATCTTGAACAATTTAAACAATCATCATATCTTACTACTTTAAAAAACAAGTTAGACCTTTTAGAAGATGTTGTGTTTACCTTAGACCTTGCTTTAGAAGAAGAACCGCCTTTTAATTTAAAAGATGGTGGGGTTATTAAAAAAGGTTATCATCAGGAAATTGATAAATTGAGAGAGGCGAGTGAAAAAGGGAAAGAATGGATTGCTCGCTTAGAAGGAAAGGAAAAAGAAAACACAGGTATAAAATCTTTAAAAATTGGTTATAATAAAGTTTTTGGTTATTACTTCGAAGTGACGAAAGCTAATTTAGACCTTGTTCCCGATTATTTTCAAAGGAAACAAACTTTAGCTAATGGTGAAAGATATGTTACGGATGAGTTACAACAATTAGCAAATCAAGTTCTAGGTGCAGAAGAAAAGTTAATTCCTTTGGAGGAGGAAATTTATAAAAATCTTTTAAAAGAACTGGGGCAGGAAGCACAACGAGTGCAACAAACATCTCAAGTGTTAGCCCAAATAGATGTTTTACAATCTTTAGCTGAAGTAGCGATACAAAATTCTTATGTACGTCCCCAACTTTTAGAGCAAGAAAAAAACTATCTTCGTTTTGTGGACCTAAGGCATCCTGTTGTCGAAAAAGTATTGCCGGAAGCTGCTTATGTTCCTAATGACTTATGTATGTCAGAAAAGGTAGATTTTTATATTATTACGGGACCTAATATGGGAGGGAAAAGTACATATTGTCGCAGTGTGGCCTTAGCTGTGATTATGGCGCAAATGGGTAGTTTTGTTCCGGCCAAGGAAGCAGTAATTTCTTTACGTGATCGTGTTTTTGCTCGCATAGGAGCTAGTGACGACCTGCGTAGTGGTCAAAGCACTTTTATGGTAGAAATGAATGAAGTAGCCAATATTCTTAATCACGCTACCCCTTATAGTTTAGTTATTTTAGATGAAGTAGGCAGAGGTACGAGTACTTATGATGGCTTAAGCATGGCTTGGGCTATTAGTGAATATTTAATTAAAGAGCTTAAAGCCAAAACTCTTTTTGCTACTCATTATCATGAATTAACTTGCTTGAGTAATTTGTATAAAAAAATAGAAAATCTTTCTGTAGCTGTACAAGAAAAAGGAGAAGAAATTATTTTTTTGCATAAAATTACTCCGGGAGCTGCTGATAAAAGTTATGGAATACAAGTGGCTAAATTAGCTGGGCTTCCTCAGATAGTTGTGGATAGAGCTAACGAAATTTTAAAGAGTTTAGAAAAGGAGAAAGAGAAGGAAAATAATAAAACCTTAAATATCCAAAAAGCAACTTTTATAAAAGAAGAGCTAAATAATAGTTTAGAACCGGAAACAAAAAAATTATATGAAAAAATAAATGATTTACAAAAGGAAAAAAGTGAATTAGAAAACATGTTTTTAGAGATGGATTTATTGTCCATGACTCCTTTAGATGCTTTAAACAAGCTTTACGAATTACAACAACAGTTAAAAAAAGAATTTATTTCAGAGGAGGGATAAATTTGTTTATTGGTATTGATATCGGAGGTACTTTTACTGATGGTGTTGTTATCTCTGCTCAGAAAGTAATAAAATCGATAAAAGTTCCTACACATGAGGATATTTCTCTTTCCATAGAAAATGCTTTAAAACAAATTTTGTGGGATATTGAGCCGCAAAAAATTAAACAAGTAACATTAAGTACTACGTTAATTACGAATTTAATTATGCAAGATAAATTAGCTAAAGCGGGGCTACTTCTTTTCCCCGGACCAGGTGCTAATCCTCATCAGCTTAATTTTGCTTGTCCTTATAAAATTTTACATGGTGCTATTGATTATCGAGGTAGGATAATTGAGCCTCTAGATTGGGCTGAAGTAGAAGAAGCTTGTCAACATTTCTTAGATAAGCAAATTAATCATTTAGTTGTAGCTTGTAAATTTAGTCAAAGAAATCCAGCTTTAGAAGAGCAAGTTACAGAATTTCTTCAAAAAAACTATCCTCAAATAAAAGTATTGGCTAGTCACAAAGTTAGTGGTTTATTAAACTGGGTACGTAGAACTAATGGTACTTTTTATACTCTGACAACAAGAGACACTTGTTGTTCTTTTCAGGAAAACATTACAACCACTTTAAAAAAATTAGGTCTTAATTGCCCTATCTATATCTTAAAAGCTGATGGTGGTACTTTACCACTAGATATTTCTTTACGCTACCCATTGGAAACAATTTTTTCCGGACCGGCAGCCAGTACTTTAGGGGCATTAGCTTGTACAAAAGAGAAAACAACCTCGGTAGTAATTGATATTGGAGGAACAACTACTGATTTAGCTTTGCTTTTGGAAGGGGAACCTCTTTTAGCGGAAAGAGGGGCCTTTATCAATAATTACCCCGTTCCTGTGCGTTCCGTGGCTGTATCTTCTTTAGCTTTAGGGGGAGATACTTCTTTGTTAATTGATAAAAATATAGTAAGTTTTGGGCAAAGACAAGGTCCTGCTCTTTGTGTAGGAGGACCGGTACTTACGATTACCGATATTCTTGTTTATAGTGGTTATAGTAATATTGCTTCTCCGGAGCTGATTAAAGATAAGGTAGAGGAAATGGCGCAAGCTTTACAGCTTACTCCCCAACAATTTTCAAAACAAGTTTTAGAGATGTTTGTTAAACAATTGGAAAATAAATTAAAAGCAATGTTTAAATCTTGGGAAGAAGAGCCGGCTTATCGTATTTGGCAAGTTCTTTCTGCAGAAAAAGAGCGACCGCAAACTTTAGTTTGTCTAGGAGGACCGGCCATTGGTATAGGAAAGTTTTGGTCAACACAAAAAAAATGGCAAGTGCTCGTTCCTCCTCATTCTTCTATCGCCAATGCAATTGGAGCAGCATTAGCCAGGACTACTTTAAAACTAGACTTTTTTGCTGATACGGAAAGAAAGACTTATACAACAAATATTGGAGGGTTACAAGGCACTCTTTCTAAGCGCTTAAATAATATTGAAGAAGCTAAAGAATTTGCTCTAGACCTTTTTCAAGAAACAGCGCATGATTGGCAATTAACTGAGGATACGCCTTTAGAAACACTTTATGAGGAAGGTTTTAATATAGTTCGAGGCTGGCGAACAGCGGGGAGAATTTTTCAAATAGGGTTACAAACTGTTCCCGGAATTAGAGCCTTTCTTAAGGAGGTAGAGTAATATGTCTAAAACAGGTTTAATTTTTTTTCCGGCTTTTGACTGGGCAATTACTCCTACTCATCCGGAACGAGAAGAACGCCTTCTTTATACAAGAGATCAAATTTTTGAAGAAGGGATTTTAGATCATCGTGAAATAGTGGAGTATACGCCACGTCTTGCTGAAGAAAAAGATATTCAAAGAGTTCATTTTTGTGTTCCTAATGTAAAAGAACAAACCACGACAGCTCATTTTATTTCTGCCGGAAGTGCACTTAAATTGGGTGATGCTTTAATGGGAGGGGAGATAAATAACGGTTTTTCGCTAGTTCGACCTCCCGGTCATCATGCGATGCGTGTTGCCCACGGTAATCGAGGTTTTTGTAATATCAACAATGAAGCTATTCTTGTTGAATATTTACGTAAAAAGTATCATCTCAGAAAAATTGCGATTGTGGATACTGATGTTCATCATGGTGATGGCACCCAAGATATTTTTTATCATGACCCTGATGTATTGTTTATTTCGATGCATCAAGATGGAAGGACACTTTATCCGGGAACAGGTTTTGTTAATGAACTGGGAGGACCGGGAGCTTATTTAAAGAATATTAATATACCACTACCACCTGGTACTACTGATGAAGGCTTTCTTAAAGTGTGGCGAGAAATTATTTCTCCACTTTTAAAAGATTTTGCTCCGGAATTAATTATTAATTCTGCCGGACAAGATAATCATTTTACCGACCCTTTAGCCAATATGCAAGTCAGTAGTCAAGGGTATGCTGAGTTGACCAAGGAACTAAAACCTGATTTAGCTGTTTTAGAGGGTGGTTATGCAATTGAAACGGCACTTCCTTATGTAAATTTAGGTATTTTACTAGCTTTGGCCGGTCAAGATTATAGCTATGTAGTTGAACCACAATATCGGAAACAACAAGTTAAACAAGAAACTCGTGTAACTAAATATGTAGATAAACTTATTGCTTTTTGGCAAAACAAATTTGCCCAAACTCCCCTAAGTAAAGAAGAATTATTTAATGGCAAAATGCTCTATACAAATAGTCGTAATCTTTATTATGATACCGATAATATTCGAGAACAACAGCAGGAATATGTTTATTATTGTCCTAATTGTTCCGGTATTTATCAAGTTATCTCACAAAGTGATCGAGCTTATGGTCGAAATTATTGTATAAAAGGAATTAGTATTCCCATGTATGCTTGTTCTGTTTGTGAGGAAAAAGCTTATGAAATGTGGGAAAGGGATAAAAAAGAAAATATGTATGATATTTATTATCTTCAAGATAAAAAAAACGATCATTATTTTATGGAATAAACACACAAATAAGTGTCTTAAAAGGAGAAAGGAAGAGGGGGAAGATTAAGTGTCCAATATACATCTTCTCGATGAACTAACAGCCAATCAAATTGCAGCAGGGGAAGTAATTGAAAGACCTGCTTCTGTAATTAAAGAATTAGTGGAAAATTCTTTAGATGCTGAAGCTAAAAAAATAGTAGTAGAAATAGTTGATGGAGGTTTAAAGGAACTTAAAGTTATTGATGATGGTTGTGGAATGTCCAAAGAGAACGTATCCTTAGCAATTAAACGTCACGCCACTAGTAAAATTAACACAAGGTCAATTGAAAAGGTAAGTTCCAGTTTGCAAAAGTAAAATCTGTAGAAATTAAAAAATAAAAATAACTTATAATTGCTTGATTTAAATAGGTTTAAATAGATTTAATAGCAGTGAATTATGCTTCTTTAAGGATAACGAAAAGCAAAAACTGCCAATTTGTGGTTGTTTTTGAGTAAGCTAAACTAAGTGTGGAAAATTAACTAACTATTTGCAAGAGTAAATTCCACCCCATGCTAAAGTGAATTTTTAGTTATGACTGGAGGCGCCTCTTGTGTAATAAATTATTTTTTAAGGAGTGATGGACGAAGGGTGATTTTATCTGGATGTATAAGCTTTGCGCCCATCTCCCTTAAAAAATCTTCACCATAGAGGGAAGTGAAGACCTCATAAGGGGTTTTATCACCGAGATTTGGTCTCCCATAAGAATTGATATGGTTCATCATTAGAGAGATGTCCTGTTGTGTAAAACAGTCAAGAGAGGTTCCCTTGGGGATAATGCGCCGGATTAATGAATGGTTGTTTTCGGCTGCTCCTCTCTGAAAAGGAGCCTGTGGGTCACAATAAAAAATGCGCGTTCTTGGGTGCCCTAGTGGATTGGTTTCGATTGCAGAAGGATTAGAAAATTCACTACCGTTGTCAGCAAGGATAACTTGAAATAAGTCACAAAAAACGTCATGCCCCAGTGTGCTGTAAATCTGATTAAAAATATCAATGACAGATTGAGATGTATTGCTATCGCGGATAAAGGCCAGCATGAACTGTGGTATTGTAAAATGTAAAGTTAGTAGTACCTTGCCGCCTTTCTTGCCCTCCACGGAATCCATTTCTACAATGGGAGTTCCGGGATGTTCAGTCATAAAGTTGAGGAAATCCTGGTAAGTACGACCGATACGGCATTTTTTATCCACCTTAAAAGTATCTTTCTTTTTCTTACGTTTCCCCATACGCACGACGCGAGGCATGTCAATGTTTTTGGCTGTAAAAAGACCATTAGCCACGTAATTGTAAAGGGTACGTTCATTGAGCATGATTTCATCCACATGGTTAACGCATATGTTGTGGAGTGACTGTCCTTTCATAAGGAGAGGACTGAGCAGAGCATCTAATCTCAAAGCTTCATCTTCGGTAAGCTGTATACCCTGGCGGGCTTCGGTTCGGACTGCTTCATACTCCTTTTGGGCGCGTATTGCAGAGTAAGTTCTTTTTTCCAAGGTGCAGGAGCGTCTGTTATCACAACCATTACAGACATAAGGGGGTTTGGTAAGTCTGTAGCATATTTGCTGTTGATAATCAGGACATATGGAAGAACAGGAATGGCTCTTACAGAAGCAACAATAACGGTTACACTTCCGGTTGCTACAAAGATGTTGTGTAGCACAGTCCCTGCGAATTAAACAGTCATTAAAGGGTCTCCCGTAGCAACCGGTTTTTTTAAACTGGATATGATTCTTAACCTCTTTGGCAATAGTAGTTGGATCCTTGCCTAGCTCACATGCAATACTTCTGAAAGACTTTTTTTCATTTAACCTTTGTTCAATGATGTTTCTCTCTTCTGGAATCAAATGCTTGTTTTTATTCATATCTGCCTCCTAAAGAGGCGCCTCCATGAATATTATAACTTTTTTGCAAAACTAAACACCATTGTTAATTTTGCAAAAGTAATTTCTGTACAGGGGATTTGGAGGGGTTGAATTTACTTTTTCAATTGACAAAAATTAACACAATTGCCGATTTAAATAAATTACAAAGTTTGGGCTTTCGTGGTGAGGCCTTACCTAGTATAACTTCTGTAGCTAAAGTAGAAATATTAACTAGAGAACCCCAGGTTAATTATGGCACAAAACTTACTATTGCAGGGAATAAACATCTTTCCTTGGAATCTGTAGGAACTTCAGTAGGAACTACAATTATTGTTACTGATTTATTTTTTAATACTCCTGCTCGTAAAAAGTTTTTACGATCGGCAAGATATGAAAGTAGTTTAATTTATGAAGTATTAATGCAATTTTCTCTTAGTCATCCTCAAGTTGATTTTCGTTTATTGCGAGATGGAAAAGAAAATCTTAATACTACCGGAATTAAAACACATCCCGATTTGTTAGAATATTATTATGGCAGTAACGTAAAAGAAGCATTAATCGAAATAGAGGGAAAGCTTTCGGATGGTATAATATCCGGGTATCTTACTTTACCTACTTGTCATCGGACAAATAGAAGAGGTATAAATTTTTTTATTAATCAGCGACGCGTTTATTCCCAAGAGCTACTTAATGCTTTAGATAAAGCTTATGAAAATGTTCTTCCTAAAGGGCAATTTCCGCTTTGTGTTTTAAACCTTACTTTAGATCCTGCTACAATTGATGTTAATGTACACCCCAGTAAATTAGAGGTACGTTTACGTAATCCTCTGTTAGCAAAAGAAATGACCTCTTTACTGCAAGAAAATTTAATTAAAAAACAAAAAATTCCCCGTTATTTTTTAGACCCCCAAAAGTTTTCGTTAACAAATACCTCAAAATTAAAGGAAGACGATTTGTCCAAGAAAAATTCATCTTACCAAATTCAATCTAAAGGTATCCAAGAAGTTTTTCAAGAATTTTATAGTTGGGAGTCTTCCCCGCAAGATGATTTTAAAAATTTATCCGCTGTTCCTGAGCAGAGAGAACGGTCAATGGATCTAAAATCGTGTCAGGTTATTGGACAATTAGCGCAAACTTTTATTTTGGCAGAAGGGAAAGAGGGACTTTATATTATTGATCAACATATTGCTCAAGAGAGAGTTATTTTTGAAGATTTATTAAAAAAATCTACTACCGGTTCTTTGGAAAGTCAAGTGTTGCTTCATCCTGTAACTCTTCATCTTACACTTTTAGAAGAAGAAGTTATGATTAAGTATATTTTACCCCTAGCAGATTTAGGAATTATCTTAGAAAATTTCGGTCCAAGAAGCTATCTTTTAAGAGCTATTCCTGCCGGAGTACGTGAAGAACCTAAAGATTTCTTTTATTCATTACTAGAACACTTAGAAAAGAGCAAAGGCAAAACAGATGTTCTTGATGTTAAAAAAGAATTCTTGATTCATTCTTCTTGCAAAATGGCTATTAAAGCTAAAACAAAACTTACTTTTCAGGAGATGGAACAACTTATACATGACTTAAGTACAACAGAAAATTTTTTGACTTGCCCTCATGGTCGACCGATTATCTATAAAATTACTTATTCCCAAATACTAAAAGCTTTTCATCGTGTATAATTTATTTTTTAAAATAAATTTAAGAAAAACCGGTAAAAATAAAGAGAAAGGAGATCAAGATTGCTTCCTTTGGTAGTTATTTTAGGACCGACTGCTACAGGTAAAACAAAAATTGCTATAGACCTTGCTTTAAAAATAGGCGGAGAAATTATCTCCGGAGATTCGATGCAGGTTTATCGCTACATGAATATTGGTACAGCAAAAATCAAATCTACAGAAACAAAAGGGATTCCTCATCACCTTCTTGATATTAAAGACCCTCATGAACTCTTTAGTGTTGCTGATTTTCAAAAATTAGCTCGAGAAAAAATCATTGAAATTACTAAAAAAGGAAAGATTCCCTTTTTGGTAGGAGGTACAGGGCTATATATTCAAGCTGTTATTGACCCTTATGAATTTACGGAACAAGAAAATGCTTTACCTTATCGACGTAAGATTTTTTCTTTAGCTGAAAAAAAAGGAAAAATTTATGTACATCAACTTTTGCGTAGTGTTGACCCTGTTTCTGCAGAAAAAATACATCCTCACGACTTAAAACGGGTTAGTAGGGCTCTTGAATATTATCATCTAACAGGAAAACCTATTTCTGAAAACAGAAAAGCTAAACAAAAAAAGTCCTTATATAATTTAGCTCCCATTGGTTTAACATTAGAACGTTCTTTATTATATCAACGAATTGAACAAAGGGTCGATCAAATGATGGCTGAAGGATTTTTAGAGGAGGTGAAAAGCCTTCTGTTAAAAGGCTATTCACCTGATTTACCCGCTATGCAAGGTCTAGGCTATCGACAATTAGTCGGCTATTTACAAGGAGATTATGACTTACCGGAAGCGGTTGCTTTAATCAAGCGAGAAACACGACATTTTGCTAAACGTCAATTAACTTGGTTTAGACGTGATTCTAGGATAAAATGGTTTGCTGTTGATCGATTTGAAGCTAATTATGAACAGTTATTAACAGAAATATTGTTTTTTATTGGCAGGACTCTTAGTTTTAATGTAGAATAAATAAAATGAATTTGAACAGAAAAATGGAGGGATAAGAGTGTCAAAAACACAAATAAATCTTCAAGATAATTTTTTAAATCAAATTAGAAAAAATAGTATACCCGTAACGATATTTTTAATAAATGGTTTTCAATTAAAAGGTAATGTAAAGGGATTTGATAATTTTACAGTTATTTTGGAGATGGAAGGAAAACAACAACTGATTTATAAACATGCTATTTCTACCATATCACCATTAAAATCGATTAATTTTAATCAAGATCAGGAGTCTGGTGAATAAAAAAAGGAAAAATTAATCATAGTTATGAAAAAGTGCCTATAAAAAAGGGCTTTTTTCATAACTATGACTTCAAGAATAGACTGACCAGGCACCAAACAAATTATATTGCATAATTTGTACTGTTAAATCTATGCTATAAGGTGGTGCCAGTCTGTGTCTTTACGTCTTTCTTTTTATCCTCAACAAAAAAAACAATTTACACATTTAGAAACAAATAATTTTATGAAGAATGAGGAAAAGATATCTCCATTAAGTATATTTCAAAGTTTAGAAAAAACATTTCCTCACAATGAAGCAGAGATGGCACAATGTAAAAGAGTAGAAGAGGTTTTGCAGGAACTAGATTCTCTCATTGGCTTAAAATCTGTAAAAAAATTAATTATTGAATTACAAGCCTTTATTGAAATTCAAAAAAGAAGGGAAAAAGAAAATCTTTTAACTGATAAGCTCGTTCTACATGCTATTTTTAAAGGAAATCCAGGAACAGGAAAAACAACTGTTGCCCGAATTATAGGAAGACTTTTTAAAGAAATAGGCGTTTTGAAGAAAGGTCATGTTATCGAGGTAGAGAGAGCAGATTTAGTAGGGGAATATATTGGACATACCGCTTTAAAAACGCGTGAACAAATTAAACGTGCTTTAGGTGGTGTACTTTTTCTTGATGAAGCATATTCTTTAGCTCGGGGTGGCGAAAAAGATTTTGGAAAAGAAGCTATCGACACCATAGTTAAAGCAATGGAAGATCATAAAGATAATCTTGTTCTTATTCTTGCCGGATATAAAGAGGAAATGAGCTGGTTTTTACAATCAAACCCTGGGCTACGTTCACGCTTTCCCCTCCATATTGATTTCCCTGATTACAGTATTCAAGAATTATTAGCTATTGCTGAACAAATGCTTCAGAAAAGACAATATCAACTTACAGAAGAAGCTAAAAAAGAACTAGAAAACATTTTATATCAGAAAATAATAATTAAACAAGAACATAATAGCAATGCTCGTTTAGTAAGAAATTTAATTGAAAAAGCCATTCGACAGCAAGCTGTACGTTTAGTTAATCAATTTCAGGTAACACGTAATGACTTAATATTAATTACTTGGCATGATATACATTCAAGTAGATGAAAGGTGGTTGATTGTATGTCTTATTTATTAAATTCATGGCAAACATTTTTAAATACAGTACCCTCTATCATTATGTATGTTTTACTAGCAATAATTATATTTTTATTTTTTTGGTTTTTAAGAAAAGTATTGACCAGAATAATTCTTAACTTAATTCTAAAAATATTTCCGAAAACGCATTGTGACTTTATTAAAAGAATATTATTATCTTTTAAAAAACCCCTACAATTCTTTTTTGTATTTTTAGGTCTTTATCTTGCTTTATGTTGTTTCCCTTTACAGTTAGAACAACGAATTATAATAACTAAATTATTCCGTTCTATCTTAATTATTTTGATTACTTGGGGGCTTTATAATTTATCAGACGTTAATTCTGTACTTTTTAAAAAGATTCAAGAAAAAGCAAATATTGAGGTTGATAAAGTATTAGCTCCTTTTTTATCTAAATGTTTAAAAGTTATTCTAGTTTTGATTGCTTTTACGATTATTGCCCAAGAGTGGAATTATGATATTAATGGTTTAATTGCCGGTCTAGGCTTAGGCGGATTAGCTTTTGCTTTAGCAGCTAAAGACAGTTTAGCGAATATCTTTGGAGGAATGGTGATTATCCTAGATAAACCATTCTCCATAGGTGATACTATTGAAACTCCTAGTGTAGAAGGAACTGTGGAAGAAATGGGGTTTCGCAGTACAAAAATAAAAACATTTGCCCAAGCTTCAGTAACAGTTCCTAATTCTACTTTAGCTAATGAAGCAATTACTAATTGGTCAAAAAGAGGTAAAAGACGTATAGATTTTGAATTAAGAGTTGCTTATAATACACCTAAAGAAAAACTAGAAAAATGTATTACAAGAATCAAAGAAATGCTACAACAACATTCGGATATTCATCAAGAAACAATTTTTGTAGGTTTTGACTGTTTTGACGAAAATAGTATAAATATCTATTTATATTTCTTTACAATTACTACAGTTTGGGGCGAATATATGCAAGTAAAAGAAGATGTAAACTTTAAAATCTTACAAATCTTAGAAGAGGAAGGGGTTTCTATTGCTTTCCCAAGTAGAGACCTTTATTTCCAAACTCCTCTTATCCAAAATCCGCTTCCTCAAACTAAAGAAAGCGGATTTTAGAAACAGACAAGAAAACTTTAGCGACGACGTCGAGAAGGTCTAAACATATCTAATGTGCCAAGAATAATATGAGCAATACCGAAGCCTTTAATTCCAGCCCCTAATGGACCGCGAATTTTAGAACCAATTCCTGTTACGGCAGCACCTAATCCGGTAACAAACCAACTAGTTCTATTTTTTTTCATTAAGCATTCACCTCCGCAGTAATATTATTTCTTACTATTTTTTAAATATGCCTTGGTAAAATTACATATTAAAAATTGATTGAAAAAAATATTTTATGGATAAAATAGTGAAGACGATAAAAGAAGTAATAGTTTATCACAGGAGGTAATGCTGGTGACCTTAAAAGCTTGTCCTAAATGTCAACATCGTTTTTATCAAATTATGGGTCATTCTATGAAAGAAACCCAACAAAAAGAACATTATGTGATGTGTTCTTCTTGTGGTTCTCTTTTAGGTACATTTCGAGAATCTGAAGAAATTAAAAATTGATGAGCCCTAGAGGCTCATTTCTTTTTAAAAAGCTTTATGCTATAATTTTGACGTGGAGGCGAGAATAATTAGTACATATTACGATTATTTACACAAAGAATATCAAATTAATTTTAAACTTATCGAGACAATGCAAGAAGCTAGTACAAGCTGTCAACCATTTTTTCAAAACATAAAAGAGATTGTAGAAAGTAATCAATTAAAAATTTTACGTTCTTTTCAACAAAATAGAATAACAGATTTTCATTTAAATGGTTCCACAGGTTATGGTTATGGTGATGAGGGACGAGATAAATTAGAGAAAGTCTATGCTAGTATTTTTAAGGCAGAAAAAGCTTTGGTTCGTTCACAAATTGTTTCTGGTACTCATGCCATTGCTTTAGGAATAATGGGAAATTTAAAGAGAGGGGAGGAGCTCATTTCAGCCACAGGTCGCCCTTATGATACTTTACTTAAAGTTATTGGGATACACGGGGAAGAGGGCTCTCTAATTCAAAATGGTATAAAATATCGTGAAATTCCTTTGACCGAAGAAAAAGGAATTAACTTAGAACAGCTTTATAACAGCATTTCTCCTCAAACAAAAATGATTATTTTTCAACGTTCTAAGGGTTATGAATGGAGACCTTCTTTTAGTATTGCTAAATTAACTGAAGCTATAAAAATTGTTAAAAGTCGTTTTCCGGAGATTATTTGTATGGTTGATAACTGCTACGGTGAATTTGTGGAAAATCAAGAACCTTTAGAAGGAGGAGCTGATTTAATTGCCGGTTCTTTAATCAAAAATCCCGGAGGCGGTATAGCTTTAACAGGAGGATATCTTGCCGGTAAAGAAGAATTAATCAATAATGCGGCATTACGTTTGACTGCACCTGGTATCGACCTGGAAGTAGGTTCAAGTTTAAATTTTAATCGCCCTGCTTATCAAGGTTTATTTTTAGCTCCTTTGATTGTCGGAGAAGCTTTACAAGGAGCTGTTCTAGCCGCTAAATTTTTTCAATTACTAGGGTTTCCGGTACTTCCTCAATTTGATGAACAGCGAACAGATATAATTCAAGCCATTAGATTAGGGAGTCGCGAATTAATGCTATCTTTTTGTCATGGTTTACAAAAAGCTTGCCCTTTAGATTCCTACGTAAAACCTGAACCGGCTTTATTACCTGGTTATACTGATGAAGTAATTATGGCCGGTGGAACGTTTATTCAAGGTTCTTCTATTGAATTAAGTGCCGATGGACCCATCCGACCTCCTTATAATATTTACTTGCAAGGTGGTTTATCCTTGGGGCATATTAAAACCGGTATAATACTGGCAGCAGAAGAAATGAGCAAAATAAAAAATAATTAAAGATAACTTAGTATAAAAAAACAAGCAGATTAATATGCTTATTTTATAAAAGAAAGGTGGAGAAATTGAATGTCCAAACTTAAAGTTGCTTTAGTTTTTGGCGGACGTTCAGGAGAACATGAAGTTTCCCGAAACTCAGCATATACAGTTGCTCAAGGTTTAAAACAGAATTATGAGGTTTTTCCCATAGGTATAGCTAAAGATGGTCAATGGTATGGACCTATACCTATAGCCGAGATACCAACGTTTACTCCCGAAAAATTTAATGAGCATAAAGTAACTATTTTACCTAATCCGGCAGCTAATGGTACGATCTATTCATTACCAGATTTAAAACCACTGGCTAAAGCACAAGCTTTTTTCCCAGTTCTACATGGTACTTTTGGCGAAGATGGTACAATTCAAGGGCTATTTGAACTAGCTCAAGTTCCTTATGTGGGAGCCGGTGTCTTGGCTTCATCTGCCGGGATGGATAAAGTAATCATGAAAAATCTTTTTGCTCAAGCTGAATTACCCCAAGTGCCTTTTCTTTCTTTTTTACGTAAAGAAATAGAAAAGGACCTCCAAGCTGTTCTCGAAAAAATAGAAACAGACCTTGGTTATCCTTGTTTTGTGAAGCCTGTTAATTTAGGTTCTAGTGTAGGAATTTCTAAAGTCTCAAACCAAGAGCAACTGAAAGCCGCACTTCTTACCGCAGCACATTATGATCGTAAAATAATTATCGAAAAGGGGGTAGAGGCACGAGAGTTTGAGATCAGTGTCCTCGGTAATGATGAACCAATTGTCTCCTTACCAGGCGAAATTGTTCCTAGTAACGAGTTTTATGATTATCATGCTAAATATATTAATGATGACTCTACGCTTTACATACCGGCTCGTTTAGAAGATGAGCAGATTAAAGAAATGCAAGTATTCGCAGTTAAAGCTTTTAAAGCAATTGATTGTTCCGGTCTTTCTAGAGTAGACTTCTTTCTTACCAAGGATACACAGGAAATTTTAGTCAATGAAATCAATACGCTACCCGGATTTACATCGATAAGTATGTATCCGAAACTTTGGGAACACTCGGGTATTCCTTTAGCAGAACTTACCTCTAAACTGGTAAAATTAGCTTTAGAGCATTATGAAGAAAAAAGTAAAAATATAACTTCTTATGAGTTGTAAAATTAGATTCTACGTACTAGACCGATAACTTTGCCTAAGATACGCAATTCCTGATTACTTCGAATAATTATGGGTGCATAATAATCGTTTTCCGGTTGTAGGCGAATATAATTATGCCCCTTAAAAAATCTTTTAACTGTGGCTTCATCTTCAATAAGAGCGACAACAATCTCTCCATCTTGAGCTGTATTTTGCTTTCTAACAATCACCATATCCCCATCTAAAATCCCTACATTAATCATACTGTCCCCTACAATATTTAACATAAAAACATCTTCGGATCTGGTAAAGTCAAGGGGGAGGGGGAAGGTATCTTCAATATTTTCTACGGCTAAAATAGGAGCTCCAGCCGTAACCCGACCGACGACAGGTACATTTACTAAATCTTTATTAATTTTAAAGCTATTGTTTAAGACCTCGATCGCTCTTGGTTTAGTCGGGTCTTTTTTAATATATCCCTTTTTCTCTAGTTGATTTAAATGATTATGCACAGTAGCACTCGAACTTAAGCCAACAGTTTCTCCAATTTCCCTCACAGTTGGAGGATAACCCTTGCTTTTAATTTCTTCGATAATAACTTTAAGAATCTCTTTTTGCCTTTCGGTTAAGTCTTCAAAGTTCTCATACATTAACAATCCCCCCATAGAAACTAATACTTGAGAAGATTGTACCATAAGTAGGCATCTTTTGCAAACGTTTGTTTGCAAAAGATTTTAAAAACAGCTTGACTACGAACGTTAGTTCTGTTAAACTATATTTAGGAACATACGTTTGGAGTTGAGAAAACATGTATCAAAAAAGAATGCAAAGAAAATTAATGAGAAAAAAGAAAAGAATCACTTTCTTTATTGGCTTGTTTTTATTTTCTACATTTGCTTTACCACTGATCAACCCCACAGTCTTAGAAGCTCATACACCTAAAGAATATATTGCAGTAATAGTGGAAGACGGGGATTCACTTTGGAAAATTGCTATGCGATTCGCTGATAAACAAACAGATATACGTCATTACATTAATCTGATTCAAGAGCATAATGAAATGAAAACTGTTGATATTTATCCGGGTGAGGTTATCAAAGTACCTTTATATGTACATAAATAAAATCAGAGAGATTAAAACGGCTTCTTAAAATGCCCCACAATTAATTAGAAATAAATAGCTAAGGTGTTTATACCTATATACCTGGTTTCTCCAGGTATATTTTTCTTTTTTCCACTTCCGATAATGGTCATTATGTTAACTAGGATGATTTTACGAACATAAATTCATTATTTTCTTTTCAAGACTTTTAATAATCCTTTCTTGTTCCTCCAATTGATAAAGTATTAAAATTACGCTTCTTAAAATGCCTCAGAATCGATTAGAAATATATGGCTAAGGTGTTTATACCTTAGCCATAATTGATCATTCATTTTCTAAAGGTTTTATTGCTCGATTAAATTGTTCCTTAATTTCTTCATCAGGCTCTTTTCCGAAAATGCTAACTAAATAAATAGTAAGTATTGATAAAATAAAACCGGGGATAATTTCATATACACCTAATCCAATGAAATTTTTCCAAATTATCACGGTAGCTCCCCCTACTATCATCCCCCACAGAACACCTGTTCCAGTGGTGCGTTTCCAAAATAGGGAACACAAAATGGCCGGACCAAATGTAGCCCCAAAACCAGCCCAAGCATAAGCAACTAAATTTAAAACACTCCCTCCTGCTTTAGCCAAAACAAGTGCTAAAACAGCGATCAAAATTACGGCTAAACGACCTACCCAAATTAATTCTTTTTGCGAAGCATTTTTACGGAAAAACGCTTTATAAAAGTCTTCTGTTAAAGCACTAGAGGCTACTAAGAGCTGAGAATCTATCGTACTCATAATAGCTGCTAATACAGCCGCTAATAATAAACCGGCAATCCAGGGATTATATAATACCTTAACTAGCATGATAAAGACCTGTTCCGGATCTTGTAATGGTTGGGAGAAAAAAGAAATACCACAAAATCCGACAAACAAAGCACCCCATAAGGTAAGAACTACCCATATAACAGCAATTAATTGCGCTTTCGGGACATCTTTAGCTGAACGAATGCCCATAAATCTGGCTAAAATATGAGGTTGACCAAAATAACCTAAGCCCCATGCCATTAGAGAAATCACTACTAATAAACTAAAATCACCATTTTCCGAAACCCAGAAAATATTATTCGCAAAGTCATAGGCTACAGTCTTAGTTGCATCTAGTAAATCAACATTAATAGTACCTAAAGTATTCCATAATGAACCGAATCCACCCATATTACTAATCATTGTAATCGGTACGAATAATAAGGCCAAGAACATCAAAGAACCTTGGATAAAATCGGTATAACTAACAGCCAAAAATCCTCCTAAGAATGTATAGCAAATTATAACAAAGGCACCAATTAAAACAGCCACATTATAATTAAGTCCAAAACTTGCTTCAAAAAGCTTTCCGCCGGCAACTAATCCTGAAGCAGTATAGAATAAATAAAAAATTAAAATTAAAATAGCTGAAATAATTCTAAGTAGGTGTGTTTTATCTTTAAATCTATTTTCAAAATAATCCGACAGGGTCAAAGAATTATTAGTAATTTCGGTGTAGCGGCGTAAACGTTGGGCAATAAATTGCCAATTAAGATATGTTCCAATCGCTAAACCTATCGCAATCCACATTGCATTTAATCCTGTAGCATAAGCGGCTCCGGGAAGCCCTAATAATAACCAACCACTCATATCACTGGCCTGAGCTGAAAATGCAGCGACCCAACTATTTAAATTACGACCACCCAGAATATAATCGGATAAAGAATTAGTTTTATAATACCCTATGACCCCTATAATTAACATTAGAATAAGATAAATAGAAAATGCTGTAATTGTAGCTATATTCATTATTACTTGTTTCTCCCTTCTTTAAGCAATGAAATAAATGATAGTATGACTATGGTAATCATAGGCACATAAAACCAAAACCAGGTCAATGCTGGCAACTTATAAGACATGTTTTGCTCCTCCCTATTACTTCATCTTTTATTTTAAATTTTTATACATAGTTACTATTATACACATATCTCTAGTACTTGCCCAGTAATAAATTTAAATAAAACAACCGGGGAGATGCTAGTTGTTTCATTTAATCATCTCTGAAAGTTTTTTTAAGTACAGTTGATAATTTTGATTGGAAAAAAGTACAAATAATATTTCTTTAATTTTATCTTGATGTGTATCTAAAAAATCCTTTACTGCTTTTATAGCTACTTCTGAAGCCTTTTCAAGGGGATATTTATAAACTCCTGTAGAAATCGAAGGAAAAGCAATGGTCTGGACATTGTTTTCTACAGCGACTTTTAGAGAATTATAGTAAGCATTATAGAGTAGTTTACTTTCTTGATGGTTGTCACCTCTATATCTGGGTCCAACTGTATGGATAACATATTGACAGGGTAAATTTCCACCTGTCGTAATTTTGGCTTCACCAGTGGGACAGCCACCTAGCTTTTTACATTCTTCCAAAATGGCGGGTCCTCCGGCACGGTGGATCGCTCCATCTACCCCTCCCCCTCCTAAAAGACTATTGTTAGCAGCATTGACAATAGCCTCAGTTTCGACTTTGGTAATATCTTCTTTGATTACTTTGATTGTGGTTCCTCGGTAATTGTATATCATTATTCCCCACTCCTTTTAAAACTTTTTGGCAAGTTCTAGTGTTCCTATATGAAAAAATAAGAAACATGTTATATAATTGATATATCCATAAGCTAGCGGAGGTATTAAGAAAATGAAAAAAGCCTTGCTGATTTATAATCCTTTTTCGGGTGACCGCGGTATTCTGCATCAACTTGATTTAATTCTAAAAACAGCCCAAGAAAACGAAGTGTGCTTATTTCCCTATCGTATTGATAAAAATAATAATGATAACTTTTTAGCAACACTTGAATTAAACAAATTTGATTTTGTGATTCTTTCCGGTGGTGACGGTACGTTAAATACTACTATTAACTTTCTCCTAAAAAATGGTTATAACTTACCTGTAGGCATCATTCCTGCTGGGACATGTAATGACTTTGCTAGTAGTCTTAGCATTCCTACAAATTTAATTGATTGTTTAAAGATTATTTTTTCAGGTAAAACGCTTGATGTTGACCTCGGTTTAATTAATGATGACCTTTATTTCTTAAATACTTGTGCGGGTGGGCTATTCGTTGATGTTTCTTTTAATACACATGATGAATTAAAGAGAAACTTTGGGCCTTTAGCTTACTACTTAAAAGCTTTAGGTGAAGTAGCCCATAAAAAATCATTTCCCTTAAAAATAACGACAGAATCTGATTGTATTGAAGTAAAAGGTCTGCTTTTCTGTATTCTTAACGGTACCCACGGAGGAGGGTTTTCTAATCTGCTTAAAGATGCGGATATTTCTGATGGATTAATGGATATTATTATTATTAAAAATTGTTATCATATTGATCTAGCCAATTTATTTTTCCGTGTTTTAAGCCAGGAGTCACTTAATAATAAAAATGCTCTTCGTATTAAAGCTAAAGAATGTTTTATCGAAGGTCCGAATGACGTCTATTTAAGTGTAGATGGAGAAAAAGGCCCTTCTTTACCTGTTAAAGTAAAATTTCTACACAAGGCTTTAAAAGTATTTGTGCCATAGAGTTTAAGCATCTAATTTCATATCCCCAAACTTAATCCAACCTTTTTTGCGCATAAATTCTGAAATAAGTAATGTAATTACCGCAGGAAGCAAAATATGCAATAACCCCATTTTTATAAATACATCTATACTTGCTCCCATCGCTTCGATAGTGCCAAATTGACCTACTAAACCACTTGTACCCATCCCGGCACCAGCCGGTACATTCTCCATAATTAATACTGTAGTTGCCAGTGGACCTAAAATCATGCTTGTTATGGTCGGTGGGATCCAAATTAAAGGATTTTTAATAATGTTGGGAATTTGCAGCATTGAAGTACCCAAACCTTGTGAAATCAGCCCACCCCATCCATTTTCTCGATAGCTAGCTACTGCAAAACCAATCATTTGTGCAGAACAACCTACAGTAGCTGCACCGGCTGCAAGACCACCTAAATTAAGCATAATAGCTAAAGCTGCACTAGAGATAGGAGCAGTCAAGGCTAAACCCATTAAAAGGGACACAAGAATACCCATCGGAATTGGTTTCATTTCCGTAGCTCTCATTATTAGATCACCAAGGGCAACCATAAAAGAATTAATTCCGGACCCCACAAATCTAGCTGTCGCTATACCTATAATAATCGTCACCATGGGTGTAACGATAATATCAACCTTTGTTTCTTTAGAAACTAACTTACCAAATTCAGCTGCAATAACTACAGCAACAAAACATCCGGCCGGGCCACCTAATTTAGCTCCCGCCATTCCTGTTATCGTTGAAGCAAAAAGTACTAAGGGAGGAGCTTGCAAACCATAAGCAACAGCAACACCAATCGCCGGTCCCATCATTGCCATCGCTTGTAAACCACATTCTACTAAAAAAGGAACTCCTAATTTTTCTCCCATTACTTTGAGAATAAGTCCTACAATTAAAGAAGCAAAAAGCCCTAGGGCCATCGCTCCTAAAGCATCAATACCATACCTTTTTAAAGAAAATTCGATGTTTTTTCTTTGCAAAAAACTTTCTTTTTCTGTTTTTTCCATTATTCTTCTTCTCCCTTATATTTTTTTATAAAATAATCTTGTTCAATATCTTAACACTTTCCACCAGCAACAACAAGTATTTTTAATTTTAAAATAAATTCTTCTTACTAATTATAAAAGAGGCTTAGGAAATAACCTCCGTAGCCTCTTTGTTTCTTATTTTATAACTAATAAAATTAAAATTGTTTACCATTATGGACAGTAAGACTCCAGTTATGACCATAATTATTATCCCAATTACCTGCACCATCGTGAAAACAAAAATTCAAACGTGAATCTGAGGGGATTATGCTAGCAGTCCAAGTGTTACTTTCTTTTTTCATCGGTATATCTTGAATGTCTTCCCAATAATCGCTAAATCCATTGCCCACATGGGCATAAATAGTTTGAGCATTGCTCTGGGCTAAAAGTCCATCATAGGTAATCATTACAGTTTCATCCATGGTTACCGGCATAGGAGTAATACTAACACCTTTTTCCACATAAGCAGTTTGTTTTTTATTTTTAATCCTTTTTTGAGCACGGGGAAATTTAAACATTGCTAAAACCTCCTTGAATTTTATATCTTCTAAAATTATTATTGATATTTATACTCTAGATTATTAGTAGTAAATATTAGAAACAGCCTGTTTAGATCTGCTTAAAATATTCTTCAAAAGCCGGGATTTGTTTTAACCCTTCCTCTTCTATCTCTATCCGTACTTTAAGCAAAATCAAATTAAACCCACTAAAAATAATAGCAGTTCTTAAAGCACCAAAAGCAAGTGGTAAAGTAGCTATTTCCAACATTACGACAAGATAATTAGGATGTTTTAGGTAACGATAAGGGCCACAAGTAACCGGTTGACTGTTGGGAATAATAAAAATTCTCGTATTCCACATTTTTCCGAGAGAAGCTAAAACCCAAATTCTTAAAATTTGTGCTAAGAAAAAAATTGTTAAAAAGACTGGGTTCGGTTGAATCTGTAAATTACCTTTTACTAAGATTTCTAAAATTAAACAAACTAAAAATGTTATATGTAACAAGACAATCAAGGGATAGTGTTCTTTCCCGATTTCATAACCACCTAAAGATTGGGCATAAAGTGCATTTCTTTTTGCAATTCTTAATTCCACTAATCTTTGTATGACAACAAAGGTTATTACACCTGTAAACCACGTTACCATTGTAAAAGCACCTGTTCGCAAGAAAAACCAGGCCCTAAGGCAAGCATTAAACCATATTCACCTGGGTTATGGTACCTTTTTAATTCTTTTTCCAGTATATATAAAATAGTACAAGAGGACATATTACCGTGATTCCTTAGTACTTCTTTGGCTAAATTAAGGTCATCAGGTTTTAAATTTAAAGCCATTTCATATGCCTGTAAAACTTTTGTTCCTCCCGGATGAGTGATATACGTGGAAATATTTTCAAGAGTAAGTTGATAACGTTTTATAAATTTTTCCACCTGTGGTCTAATTTTTTTAGTTACTAGAGAGGGGATATTGCGAGAAAAGATAACCATCATTCCTTCATTTTGAATATTCCAGCCCATTATTTCTAAAGTATCGGGCCAAAGAAACGAATCAGAACCTAAGATTTTAGGTGTTCTTTTATATTCTGAAGTGCTTAGCTGTTTAACTTTATCTCCTGTTATTAAAGCCGCAGCAGCTCCATCAGCAAAAAGACTAGTGGCTATAAGATTGGCTTTAGAATAATCATTAAAAACAAAAGTGAGACCACATAATTCCACACAGCAAACTAAAATTTTACTCTCTGGATAAGCTAAAGCTAGTTCTCGGGCCCGAGCTATCCCGGAAACTCCACCGGCACAACCTAATCCCCAAAGCGGAAGCCTAATTACACCATTTTTCATTGCTAAAAGATTAAACAAATAAGCATCTATACTCGGTGTTGCTATTCCTGTTGAGGTCACAAAAATAAAAATATCAATCTCACTAGGTTTTACATTTACCTTACGCAAACAAGAAATAATAGCTTCGGCACTTAAACAAATTGCATTTTCGATAAAGAGGTTATTTTTTTCTTCCCAACTGTGTTTTTGTTCAAACCAATTACGTGACACACAAAAATACCTTTTGTCTATTTGTGTAGATGGAAAAACTTTTAACAATCTTTCTAAATCTTTAAACGCATTTTTAAAAAACTTTCTCGCAAATTCTTGTGATTCTTCCTGCTTAACTTCATATGGTGGTAACGCCGTACCAATGGAAGCAAGAATAGGCATAATAAAGTCCTCCTAGTTTTAAGTGTTTTTAATAATTTATTCATAAATCCTATTAAAATCACTCTTTCTACTAAGAGCAACTTCACGCCCCATAATAAGCTTTGAGATAAAGGTCTTTTAATTCACTCACTAAGGGCATGCGAGGATTAGCCGTAGTACTTTGGTCTTCAAAGGCTTGATCAGCTAACCTATCTACTACTTGTAGAAATTTACTTTCTTCAATCCCTGCTTCCTGAAGTGTAGCCGGGATTTGTAGTTCCGCAGTCAGTTTTTTGACCACGGCAATCAAACTATATACGCCCTCTTCAATGCTATTACTGGGAAGGTTAAGGCTTCTAGCTATTTGAGCATATTTTTCCGCTGCAATATAGTATTCGTACTTGGGAAAAGGATTAAATTTCGAGGGTACCGTAGCATTATAAAGAATGACATGAGGTAATAAAATAGCATTAGCCCGCCCATGCGGAAGGTGAAACTCTCCTCCCAGTTTATGAGCAAGACTATGATTAATTCCTAAAAAAGCATTAGCAAACGCCATCCCGGCAATACAGGAGGCATTATGCATTTTTTCTCTAGCTTCTAAGTCCTCATTGCTTCTAAAGGACCGAGGAAGATACTCAAACACAAGCTGAATAGCTTTCAAAGCTAAGCCATCAGTATAATCGGAAGCCATCACCGAAACATACGCTTCTAACGCATGGGCTAAGACATCAAAACCTGTATCAGCAGTAACACTAGCCGGAACACTTAAAACAAAGTCCGAGTCAATAATGGCGACATCTGGTGTTAATTCATAGTCAGCTAAAGGATATTTAACCCCCTTCTTTTCATCCGTAATTACTGTAAAAGAAGATACTTCAGAACCGGTTCCTGAAGTGGTAGGTATGGCTACAAATTTGGCTTTTTGTCCTAAACGGGGAAATTTATAGACTCTTTTTCTAATGTCCATAAATTTCATACGTAAGTCTTCAAAATTTGTTTCCGGATATTCATAAAATAACCAAATAGCTTTCCCGGCATCAATTGCCGACCCTCCGCCCAGGGCAATAATCACATCAGGTTGATAAGCATTAATCTCTTTCAGACCTTCTTTTACTGTTTCTACAGTGGGATCAGGTTGAACTTTAGCAAAGATTTTGGAGTGAACATAATTGCGCCCTTCTCTTTTTCTCAAGTGATAAAGGACTTTATCTACATATCCTAGTTTAGTCATCATTTGGTCAGTAATAATAAAAGCTTTAGAGATATCCGGCATTTTAGCCAGATATTGAATAGAACCGGGTTCAAAATAGACTTTGGCCGGGATTTTAAACCACTGCATATTATATCTTCTTTTTACTACTCGTTTACGATTAATTAAATTTACCGAAGAAATATTAGCTGTAGTGCTGTTACGTCCAAAAGAGCCACACCCTAAAGTAAGAGAAGGCATATTCGTATTATAAATATCACCAATAGCCCCATGGCTGGAAGGTTGATTCACTATGAGACGCCCTGTATTTACTCTTTGGGCAAATTCTTCAATGATTTTTTCATTCTGCGAATGGATGACAGCGGAATGACCGGAACCTCCAAAATTAACCATTTCTATAGCTCGTGTGATCCCCTCTTCTGCCTCTTTTACCCGAAAACAAGCCAAAATTGGGCTCAATTTTTCTCGGGAAAGCGGTTCTTCCGGTCCTACCTTTTCAATCTCGGCAACTAGAATCTTGGTCTCCTGCGGAACACTGATCCCCGCCATCTCCGCGATTATATAAGCAGAATGTCCCACAATTTGTGGATTAAGATTACCATGTTCATCTATCGCCATTTCCCTTAGCCTGTTTTTTTCTTTCTCATTTAAAAAGTAACAGTGATTTACTTTTAGATAATCCGTAGCTTCTTGATAAATCTCATTATCGATAATGACTGCTTGCTCTGAGGCACAAATCATCCCATTGTCAAAAGTCTTGGAGAGAATTAAATCAGTAACAGCCCTTTTGATTTTGGCACTTTTTTCGATATAACAAGGCACATTACCGGGGCCAACACCTAAAGCCGGCTTTCCCGCACTATAGGCAGCTTTAACCATAGAAGAACCCCCGGTAGCTAAAATTAAAGAGATACCATCATTTTTTATTAAGTACTGAGTTGCTTCCAGCGAAGGCTCACTAATCCACTGAATACACTTATCCGGAGCACCTGCTTTTATAGCAGCCTCCCTCATTACTTTAGCCGTTTCAACACTACATTGCTGTGAACCCGGATGAAAAGCAAAAATAATAGGGTTACGCGTTTTCAAAGAAATAATTGCTTTAAACAGAGTTGTCGAAGTGGGATTAGTCACAGGAGTAATTCCGGCAATTAAGCCTACCGGTTCGGCTAAATCATAATAACCTTCTTCCTCATTATCTTCAATTATGCCTACAGTTTTTAAATATTTGATACTGTGGTAAATATATTCCGAGGCAAATAGATTTTTAACGATTTTATCTTCATAAACACCTCTTTTTGTTTCTTCTACAGCTAAATGTGCTAACCTCATATGATTAGCTAGGCCTGCCAAAGCCATTTCCTTGATAATACCATTTACTTGTTCC
Organism: Peptococcia bacterium; assembly: GCA_050951605.1. Lineage (GTDB taxonomy): Bacteria > Bacillota > Peptococcia > DRI-13 > DTU073 > DUTS01. The sequence continues at coordinate 47,215 of JBMNJJ010000004.1, forward strand.
TGACTTAACTTAATCATTTCTTGCAAAGCTATTTTCCCATTGTCAACAAGTTCTTCGATCTTACTACTACTCATCTAAGTATCTTGCCCCCCAGAAATTCATAACTAGTCATTAGTTTGTTTGTTTTCATCACTTTTAATTCGCTCTTTTAGGCATGCAATATAAAAAAACAAGTTACCCATCTAGAGCAACCTGTTTTTATGTTAATTTCTTTTATTCTAGTGCCTTTTTACCACATTCCCAACCTAAGTTAAGGGCACGTATGTTTAAGTCTGCTACCTTGGGTAAGCGTTTACGGGTAGCCTTTTCGAGAGCTTGCAGTGAAACTAAATTTCCTAGGGCGGCTAAAGCGCCTATCGCTAAAACATTAGTGGTAAGTTTATTGCCTATTTCTTCTCTTGCCATTTGCGAAAGAGGAAGTTTAATTACACGTGTTTTTACAGGCGGCATTTTTTGCACATTACTTATATCGACTAGAATAATTCCATCTTCAGCCACTTTATCCGCATATAAATCCGCAGCTTTCTGGGACAGTAGTAACAAATATTGTGGTGTGATTACCTTAGGGTATTTAACGGGTACATCACTAATGATCACTTCAGCTTTACTGGCTCCCCCTCTTGCTTCCGGACCATAGCTTTGTGTTTGTACTACTTCTTTCCCATCAATTACTGCAGCTTCGGCTAAGATAATACCGCCGGAAATTATTCCTTGTCCCCCTGTACCACTTAAACGAATTTCAACGGTCATTTTCTTCAGCTCCTTTCTGCAGTTTAGCAATAAGCTCATCATATAATTGTGTATATTCAGGAGCCTGCTCTTGCTGTAATTCTCCGATTAAAAATTTATCTGCGAGCTTATCAGGTTCCATCTTTTGTGCTGCTTTAATATTTACGGCATGCTCTTTCAGCCATTTCATCATCTGAGGAGCACTGCCCATCTTATTACGACGTCCGTAAGAAGTAGGACACAGTGAAATTGCTTCTACAAAAGAAAATCCTTTATTCTTAATGGCTTCTTTAATGAGGTTAGTAAGTAATCTTACGTGGTAAACAGTACTTCTCCCTACATAAGTAGCCCCGGCAGTTGCTGCTAATTTGCAAATATCAAAGGAGCGTTCCAAATTACCATAAGGTGAAGTGGTGGCTAATTTACCTTGGGGAGTCATTGGCGAATACTGTCCCCCCGTCATACCATAGATATTGTTGTTAAACATAATCACATTAAGGTCTAGATTACGCCTGGCCGCATGAATAAGATGATTCCCACCTATTGCTGCAGCATCCCCATCACCGGTAAGGACAAACACATTTAGTTCCGGTTTAGCTAATTTAATTCCGGTAGCAAAAGTGATGGCGCGACCATGAGTCGTATGCACAGTATCAAAGTTTAAATAACCGGACGCTCTGGAAGAACAGCCAATACCGGAAACTACTACCGTTTTATTTTGCTCCAAACTACAGTCATTAATCGCTTCCAAGACAGCTTTCATAACGGTACCATTTCCACAGCCAGGACACCAAATATGAGGCAAGCGGTTTAACCGCATTAATTTTTCCACATCTTTAAGCATTAGTAACCGCCTCCTTCACTTTATTTACTATTTCTTGTGGTGTAAACAATTCTCCATTTATCTTCGTAATACTATTAAGTAATTCGCGATTTTGCATTGTTCTTTCTACTTCTAAACATAATTGTCCAGCATTCATTTCCACAACAAAGACGCCTTTTTTGTCTGTGGTAAACTCTTTAATCACTTGGTCCGGGAAGGGCCAAATTGTTTGTAATTGCAGGAGGCTGGCTTTGATGCCTTGCTTTCTTAATATTTCTACAGCAGCTAAAGAAGAGCGAGCCGAACAACCAAAGGAAATTAATAAATATTCCGCATCTTCTACTTGGAAAGTTTGATACAGAGTTATTTCCTCACGATAGGGTTCTAATTTATGAAATAGTCTGGTTAGTTCTTTTTCTAAGACTGCTGTTTTTCCTGTTGGGTTTCCTGTTTGGTCATGATTTAAACCGGTAACATGCCAATGGTACCCTTGCCCAAAATCAGCTATTGCCGGAATACCACTTTCATCGGTGGCATAAGGCTTGTACTCTTCCGGAGAAACAGTCGATCTTTTACGTTCTACTATTTCTAATTCCTCAAGGTTTGGAAGAACAACTTTTTCTCGCATGTGACCAATAACTTCATCCATTAAGAAGATTACGGGTACCCGAAATTTTTCGGAAAAATTAACCGCCTTTATGGTCAACGTATAAGCTTCTAAAACTGAAGCAGGAGAAAGAGCAATAACAGGATGGTCACCATGTGTACCCCAGCGCGCTTGCATAAGGTCACCTTGAGCAGGTGCGGTCGGTCCCCCTGTACTCGGTCCCATTCTTTGTACATTGACGATGACACAAGGTATTTCGGCCATAGCTGCAAACCCTATATTTTCCTGTTTTAAGGAAAATCCCGGTCCACTTGTCGCCGTTAACGCTTTTACTCCGGTAAGAGAAGCACCCACAACTGCTCCCATACCAGCTAATTCATCTTCCATTTGAATAAATTTGCCCCCGATTTTGGGGAGTTCTCGAGCCATAAATTCAGCAATTTCCGTTGATGGTGTAATGGGATACCCGGCATAAAAACGTACTCCTGCCTCAAGTGCAGCAAGAGAACAAGCCTGGTTTCCTTGAAGAAGTTGAGCTTTTCTTGTAGTTCCCAAAATATTCAGCCTCCTATCTTTATACAATAATCCGGACAATGGTCTTCACAACTCCGACATTGAGTACATGAATCTAAATCTTTGATGACAACTTTCCCCCATTCATCTTTCCCCAAGACACCCTTCGGACAAAGGCTATAGCAAATTCCACAACCTTTACACCATTCTAAATTTATAGCAATAATCGGTTTTGATTTTTTTTTCATAACCTCACCTCCCACATACATTTACAAACATTTTTATTTTTTTAATCTTAATTTTTTCAAATTAAGATTACGCTGTTCACACCATTCGCGGACAAAACCGGTTATCATAAGAGGAGTCTTTTTAATTTCAGCAAGATTCTGAGTACCAGTTAAAAGCATAATTGTTTTTAACTCTTCAGAAAAATTATGAATAGTTTTTCTTAAAGCTTCTTCCCCTTCATTTATTAATTTTTGTAAAAAGAAACCGGCAATACCAACTACATCTGCTCCTACAGCAAGTGCTTTCATAACTTCAAGTGAATTAGTAATTCCACCGGAAGCAATTATTACTAATTCTAAATCTAAACTACAGACTTCTAATAACGAAACTGCCGAGGGTATTCCCCAAGAACGGAGGAAATTAAGGTTTTCTCGCTGATAACGCGCTAGTTCAATTGAGGCAAAGTTTGTCCCACCACTTCCTCCTGTATCCAAACCTTTCACCCCAAGTTGAGATAACTTTTCAGCTATTTCCCAGGAAATCCCATTTCCCACTTCCTTAGCAATAACAGGAACAGAAACAAGCTGACAGATTTCTGCAATATTTTTCGTCCAATTACTAAATTGCCGATCTCCTTCTTTCATTACTAATTCCTGTACACCATTCAAATGAAGCTGTAAAGCATCTGCCTCAATCATTTCCACTGCTGCTTGAGCCATTTCCGGTTTTACCCCTGCACTAACATTGGCGAAAATTAAGCCTGCAGGATTTACATCCCGAACTACTTGATAACTGGATAAATATGCCTTATTATTCAAGGCAGCAGTTTGAGAACCAACAGCCATTCCTAAACCATACTCACAGGCAATTTCCGCAAAAACACGATTGACCTTTTCCAGATTTTTTGCCCCACCGGTCATGGCGTTGATAATTATCGGTAAGTTTAGTTTTTTATGAAAAAGAGAGACCGAAGTATCTACTCCATTTAAATTATCTTTTAAAAGTGCTTGATGAACAAAATGAAGGTCCTCCCATCCGGAAGATAAAGGGCCTCTTTCTGTTTGTAAAGCATATTGAAGATGTTCATATTTTCTTTTAATTCTTCGTTCATCCACTTTTAATCAACTCACAATTTATTATAGTTGTATATTATTGTATACTTAAAGTTTAAAAAGCTGGCAAAGCCAGCTTTTTAAGTTTATCTATTCATCTTGCTCAGTTTTTTTCATTATATCACCTTGATTCTCCTTTATCAAATCACCAATAGTGACAGTACCTGGAGAATCTTGCTGATTGAGATATGATGTATATTCCGTTTCTTCTTGATCCGTTGCAACATCTTTAATACTAAGACTAATCCTTTTTTTATCGAGGTCTATTTCTATAATTTTAACCTTAATTTCTTGCCCTACTTCTAAAACATCACTAACCTTCTCTATTCTTTGCTTGGATATTTTAGAAATATGAACAAGTCCGTCTAAGCCGGGTTCTAATTCAACAAAAGCACCAAAAGATACAATACGAACAACTTTTCCCGTAACTATACTATCGATCTTATATTTTTTAACGGCTTCTTGCCAAGGGTCGGATAATAATTTTTTTAAACTAAGTGATACTTTTTCTTTTTCCGGATCGACATTAAGTACATAAACTTCTATTTCATCACCTTCTTGAACAACATCTGAAGGATGATTAACTCTACCCCAACCTAATTCTGAAACATGAAGAAGACCATCAAGACCACCAAGATCAACAAAAGCTCCAAAATTCGTTAACCTTTTAACAACACCTTTTCTTATTTGTCCTTCTGCTAATTCATTTAACAAAGCAGCTTTCTGTTTCACATATTCTTCTTCTAAAATAACTCTTTGGGAAAGAACAACTTTTCTCTTTTCTTTATCTAACTCCAAAACTTTTAAACGCAAAGTTTTCTGAAGGTATTCTTTAAAGTCCTTAACAAAAAAACGCTCGACTTGTGAAGCAGGCACAAATCCTCTAACCCCTACATCAACTAACAGACCGCCTTTTACTATTTCTATAACAGGAGCCTCAATAATTTCACCTGTTTTTTGTGCTTGTTCCAATTTATCCATTACTTCATTAAAATAGGCCTTTTTACGAGAAAGAATAATATTTCCTTCTTTGTCTTTTTTTATTATCTCCACTATAATTTCTTCTCCTACCTGTAATTCTTCACTAAGGTCTACTTTATAATTAGTAAATTCTGTTACAGGTAAAATTCCTTCAGATTTACCACCAATATCGATAAGGGCCTCCTCACTAGATACCTGAACAATGGTTCCTTTAACTAAATCTCCAGGCTGAAACGTTTGTATATTAATTTGTTCATCAAGATTTACTGCATTTAAGGTTAATTCTTCATTTTTTTCCGAGTGCATTTCCTCTGTTTCTTTTTGATTTTGCTCCATGGGTTCTTCTGTGTTTTCTCCCTTATTATTTTCATTAAATTCTTCCATTTGTTTTACAACCTCCTTAATAATCCAGTCAGGAGTTGAAGCCCCTGCTGTAACACCTACCTTTAATTTATTTTGAAACCAACAAAACTGTAAATCATGTGCCTTTTCTACCTGATATG
>JBMNJJ010000005.1:0-166084 GCA_050951605.1 Peptococcia bacterium
CCTGAACAATATCCAAAGCATCATCAGGATTTTTGACATAACTATAAGCGATTCTATAAACGGCCTCTTTTCTCTGCTGCACAAGACAACGAAAACTTTCTTCATCTCCATTAATGGCCTTTTCCACAAGTTTAATCAGCAAACTTACCTCCTTACCCACACATCTTGGAACCCGTGTATGTTTTTTATTTTCACCCATTAGACTGCTCAGTTATAAAAAAAGTTTCAAAAGTTTTAAAGAACTTTAAATTACGCCAAAGGGCTATGAAAAAACCGGTTCTATAATAAATGTTGGAGTAGCAACAGAGGAAAATAAGAATTAAAAAAGAAAAGAAGAGAGCATACCCTATAATCAACCCATGACGATATCTTACAAGCATTCCTGTAAGGTTTTAAACGATCTTTGAAAAAAATATCGCCCCCTAATATGATTTAAGTGATATTCAAGAATCATACAAAACTAGGAGGCGGTATTATGCAAGATAAGATTTTAAGAATTACAACAAAAACGCTAATAGTAGGGATTGATGCATAAAAACTTGCGCTCTCGTTTTCGCTGATCCAGATGCCCAGGATGTCTTTCTGTCCGTTCATGTCAATGCCCAGCACCGAGTAGACGCATTTGTTCATGATCTGGCTGTTCTTGCGACTCTTGAACACGATCCCATCAAAATAAATGATAGGGTAGACCGACTCCAGCGGACGGTTCTGCCACTCGTTTACTTCAGGGAGAATCTTGTCCGTTATCTTGGAAATCAGCGTCTGCGGTATCTCCACCCCGTAAATCTCCCGTAGGCTGTCCTCAATATCCCGCTGACTCATCCCCTTTGAATACATCGCCATGATTTTCTGCTCGATTTCATCAATCCGAACCTGCCGCTTTTCAAGGACTTTCGGCTCGAACTCGCCGTTTCTGTCGCGGGGTACGGCAATTTCACTCTCGCCGTAATCGCTGATGATGGTCTTATGATTGTAGCCGTTGCGGGAATTTCCGGTGTTGTTGCCTTCTATGCTGTGCTTTTCGTATCCCAAGATGCTCGTCCATCTCGGCTTCCAGCATCTGCTCAATTGTTCCAACGAAAAGCCTTTTCAGCTTCGACTGAATGTCACCCGTGCTTTGGCAGTCCTGCATCAGCAAACTAACCAGTTCCATTTCTTTTTCAGTAAGAATGTTTTTTGACTGTCTCATTTTCATAACCTCCGTTTTTGTTTTATATGGAGGTTATTGCCATTTACACGGATTAATATTCAGTCTCTGCTGGAGTGTCCATTTTATCGGGAAAGCCTCATCCGCTAACTTAAATTAAATACAAACCTAGCTATGCATGTTCACTTCCCATTAATAGTTTAATATATTTTCTATTATCGTACCAGCCACCCATAATCCTGCCTACAATCCACGATATAGTCAACGTACACCGTCTGATCCTTAATCTGATATAAAATCAGATACCATTTCTCAACGAACATCTTATGGTATTTATTAAGCGGGATAAATTCGGCATCAAGAAATGGAAAGCGCTCCGGCAATTGATTTAGGGAACGAATAGCGTCCATCAGGTCATTTTTTATCCTGCGGGCGGCAGTGGGACTTTTCGGCGCTAGAAAACGAACATGGCCCGCCAGCATCTGACGGGCACGGTCTGAAACAATCACCTTATATTGAGATTTCTTTTCCATGTTCCACCTCGCCTATAATACCCTCAAGGTATTTATCCAGTTCATCCGGGGTAACTCCCACGCGTCCTGCCAATCGGTCTTCCTCTACAGCCAGCAGTTCTTCACGCAGCTTCAGCATTTTTTCACGACGGATAAACGCCTCTATATCCATAACCACGAGGTCACCCTCGCCGTTCTTGGTGAGAAAAACAGGCTCTCCAGTGGACTTGCACAAAGCTGCAATTTCGTTATAGTTTTGTCGGATACTTGCGGATGGTTTAATCTGCATGGTATCAACTCCTCGTAGCAACATTCTAACCATATTATACCCCTTTCATGCTATGAAATCAATTAACTATTTGTTATCCTATAATTTGACAAATATAATGATTGTTCTGATTATTTATTGATTAGAAAATCAGGTAGATATGTTTCCCCAAACACAAAAGCCATCGAATGTCATCTACACACTCAATGGCTTAAACTATTGATGTAACTATGTTTTACTGATTTTTGAGCTTAATCACTACCTCACAATGTGCCGTCTGCGGGAACATATCTACCGGCTGTACTTCCTTTACCACATAGCCTCTATCTACCAAGTGCTGTAAGTCTCGTGCTAACGTAGCTGGATTACAGGAAACATAAACGACACGTTGCGGACTAGCTGCGATAATACTATCCAATAATTCTCGCCCACACCCCTTACGCGGGGGATCAACTACCACCACTTGAGGTCTTGCCCCTTTTGCCACCATTCGGGGCATTGTTTTTTCCGCTTTTCCTTACACAAACTCCACATTATTAATCTCGTTTCTCGCAGCATTTTTTCGAGCATCATAAACTGCTGCCGGGGCAATTTCTATCCCTGTTACTTTTCCGGCTTGCTGTGCCAAAAACAAGCTGATTGTCCCAATCCCGCAATAAGCATCTATGACCTCTTCTTTACCGGATAAAGCAGCATACTCCAAAACCTTCTCATATAAAACATTAGTCTGTAAACTATTCACTTGAAAAAAAGAAGCCGGGGAAATAATAAACGAAAAAGGACCTATTTTTCCTCTAGCCAATCTCTCCCCCAAATTATCTCGATCTTCCTACCAAGCATAGCCCCGGCTGCTCTAGTCTTTTCACTCTGACAAACACCGACAACTTCCGGATATTTCCGGAGGATTTCCCCCTTCTCCCTACTTTCTCGAATTAAAATCTGCTGCAATCCAGATAACCCTTTTCCCGCTACTTTAACTTGAAAAGTTGTTAGTATCTCTTCCAAAAATTTAAATTTACTAAATGTAACGCTTGTTGTCCACCATCTGCTGCTGTGTTCATAGTAGGAACAATAGTTTCGGACTCCTGCCCATGGTTATAACGAATAAATTTACCACCTAACTGAACAGAATTCCCCTGGTTCTGGGACCCACAACCAGCGACAAGTGCTGCTAATAGTGAAAATACAAGAACAAGAAAATATCTAGTTTTTAAATGACAAAGCCACCATTAGGACTAATCACTTGCCCTGTTATAAAATCAGCTTCCGGTGAAGCTAAGTAGAGAGCTAAGTGAGCAATTTCCTCCGGTTTGCCAAATCTCAGCAAGGGAGTTTCTTCTTTTAATTGCTCCTTTTCCGTGTCATTAAGGCCTTCATTCATTTCTGTTTCAATAATACCGGGTGCAATACAATTAACTTGAATCCCCGATGGCCCTAATTCCTTAGCTAAGGCTTTTGTAAAACCAATCATCCCGGCTTTAGCCGTAGAATAATGGACTTCACAGGAAGCCCCTACTAACCCCCATATGGAAGCAATATTAATGATTTTTCCTTTCTTGTTATGAATCATTGGGGGTAATACACCCTGACAACAATTAAACATTCCCTTTAAATGCGTGTTTAACATCGTGTCCCATTCGTCTTCACTAATTTCTGTAAATAATTTAAACTGAGAAATACCGGCATTATTAATCAACACATCAATGGAACCAAACAACTTTTCGCCGGTGGCCATCATTTCTACGACTTGAGCTTTTTCTGTTACATCCGCTCGACAAACTGCTACAGTACAGCCTTGCTTAGTAAGCTTTTCTGCTAAGGCTTGTGCTTCCCGCTCTGCTTTCAAATAATTAATTATTACATTAAAATTATTCTGCGCAAAAACCGTCGCCATCGCCCGCCCGATTCCTCTTGACGCCCCGGTTATTAATACCGTTTTTTTCATGTCTTTTCGCCCCTATCAATCTCGCAATTTATCGAAAATCTTCTTCTGTCTCTTTCTTTGATTTTTTGACAATACCTTGTACAACCCCCATTATTTTGGCTTGTTCACTGTTAATTTGTATGGGTTCATATTCTTCATTGGCCGGCATCAAAAGAACAGTTGAACCCATCGTGACAAATCTTTTTAAAGTTGCCTCATCATCAAGAGAAACAATAACAATATCCCAATTACTGGCTTTTCCCTGTTTTTTAACAACTACATAATCACCATCTTCAATATTAGCCTCCACCATACTATCACCTTGTACCTTTAACATAAAATACTCATAATTTTGACTATACCATTCCCTTGGTAAGTAAAAGTGGTCTTCAATATTACTATTCATATAAATAGGCTGACCGGCGGCGATATTTCCATAGACTGTGAATTCACGTGTTTCTCTAAAAGTAATATACTTTTTCTCCTCTCCCCTAGTGATCTCAATTTCTTTTTTATTATTTATATCCCTTTCAATAAAATATGTACGTCGATGTTTTAAATGAATAAAATCAAACCTCTCCCCAGTAGATGGTAACATTTTCACACTAAAAGTCGGGATATCGTCAATAATTTCAAACTCACTATTCAAAACAACCATTTCACACCCGTTCGTAACTACACCATAACGACAGGTCTTGTCATTACTCAGATAACTTTTAAGTTGAGCTATTCCTTCTTCTATATCATAACCATAGGCTTTAACTTCCACAAAAATGAATGGTCTCAAAGTTTCATTACTGCCATATACACATACCGCAAGATCTACTGCACCCTTTTTAGAAAAGGAATTGACAGGATATTCAATCTGCAGTAATTTAGTAGGATATTTATAGGTATTTTCAAGTTCTTGAATAAACCATTGTCTTACCTTTTCTTCATTAGAGTATATATCTTTAATCTTATCTTTAAAACTATAATCATGAAAGCTTACCCGGTAAAAACAATGAGCACGACTACGAACAGATAATTTTAATAATTTAGGATCAATTTCCTTAATAAATTTTGAAGGAACTCTGCTTGAAGTCATATACAATAAATCGTTCGCTCGCGTCATCCCTACATAAAGCAATTTTCTATCAGTCGTTTCTTGCACCTGTTGCTCTTCTAATTCTTGATAAAGAGAATAGGGAATTATATTATTATTTAACCCTATTATAAAAACAACTTTAAACTCTAACCCCTTAATCGAGTGCATGGTGAGAAGTTTCACCGCATTTTCCTCAAAATCCAATTCCTTAGCTAAAGTTGCGCAAATCCCCCACTTATCAAAATACTCCTTAATTTCGGCTAATTGATTTCGCCTTGTTGCAATCACAGCAATATCTCTTAACTCATATTGTTTCAGTACATGATTTTTAAGCTCTTGGGCAATATATTCAGCTTCTTCCGGAACATTAGAAAAAGCTCTGTAAACTGGGAAAGAACCCTGTCTATCAATAAGTGAGGGTACTACAAAATTTTCGTCCTCCAAAAGAACAGGGTCATTCTGAATTAAACTATATGCAGCCTGAGATATCTGCGTTGTTGTACGATAACTCTTACTCAAAACAGAGCTTTTTCCGGTCATATCAAAACCGATACTCGTAAAAGAACGTCCTTTAACTAACCAGGAATGTGGATAAATACTCTGTGCCACATCACAAGCAAACATGATACTAGAATATTCTTTCGGATAATATAAACAAGAAATAAATTCTAGTTGCACACGTGTCAGATCCTGACTTTCATCAACAATAATATGGGTATACTTCTTTTCCACTTGCTCTTTAGCCTCTTTTAAAGCCAAAACAGCCGCATCTTTAATATAAATCAAGCCTTTTTCCCTAAGCTTTTGATCAAAATAAAGCATTAATTCAAAGATGGCCCTTCGTGTATCCGAATTTTTTTGCAGCTTCTGTGGTCCTCTTTCTAAATTTTTCCTATGCATTCTACCTAATCTGTCGGCATGCTGATATTCTTCAAGCTCCAGATAATGACATGACTTTATCCAATCAATTTCATCCAGTAAAAATTTCGCATATTTTTGATCCAGTATATACACATCGGGGAAACTTTTTTTAAGCTCCAAAATACCGGCATTAATCACTGGGTATAAAACACTATTTTCAGTTGTCATCTCAAGGTTTAAGTTGTGTTTATTTTTATATCTACAAAAATACCTACGAATTAAACTATCAACCGTTTCAATTGTAACTTTATCTTTACTGGCACCAATAAGTGTTAAAAAATCAATTTTATTTTCCTCATCAATTTTGTCATATTGATATTTTAAATACTTAGAAAGCGTTCTATTAAAAGTTAACATCAGTATAGCATCATCTTGTTCATAGCAATAATTATTTAACAGGAAGGGAATCCGATATATTGATACTGTTGTTTTCCCTGAACCCGCAACTCCTTTAACTAAGCAATGCCCTGCTGGTGATGATTCTACAATCTTCCTTTGTTCGATATTTAATTGCATTTCCTCACCCCCAAAATGATGCATGTTTTTACATATTTTCTTTTATTATAACAACAAATTATCGTTCTGCCAAAAATATTACAAATAATTCGCTTATATCTGAAAAGTTAAAGGGGCTACCTAACAGACCTTTTTCAGCAAAGCTATAGTATTTATCACTAGCCACGATGATATGATCCAATTATTTCACCTCCGGTCGTTACTCCGGTCGTTATAAGAAAATTAAGTTTGGCAAAACTAATAATATAACTGAACCATTCCCTTATTTATAAAAGAAAAGAATTTGAGGTGTAGATAATGGCTGTAGCTCATAAATCCGTAATCTCTTTTGGTCTTGTTGCTATTCCTATCTCTATGTATACAGCTACACAAGATAAGGCTAGAACCAAGCCTTGGTTGTACTGTAAAATATATGATGAAAACCGCAACTGGTTTTATGCGGCAAGCTGTATTTAAAGGCCTAAGAGATGACAAAGAAGCAAAAGACTGTCTTACATAGCAACTTCAAATATATTTACTATGCCATATTGTGAGTAACCTTTTTTATCCATAGACCTGATTTTAAACGCTTCACACACAACATACATTTACATATTTCCTCAAATATAGAAAGAGCATAAACAATATACACAGGAAGATGAAAAACAAAAGCACCTAATATAGTCAAAGGAACACCAATAACCCACATAGTGAACGCTTCTATTAAAAAGGCTTGTTTCGCATCTCCACCTCCCCTTAAAACACCAACAATAAGAATGATATCCAACACCCTTATAAAGAAAATTACAGATATCATGTACAAAATAACCTGAGAAGCATATCTTACTGTACCGGAAATATTAAAAAAACTAAGGATTGTAGGCGAAATCAGCGACAGAAGTAATCCTAGACCTATACCGGTCAACACCGAAAGAAGGGAAAACCTCTTCGCATAATTCTTGCCAAGCTGCTCCTTACCTGCTCCGATGCTATTTCCCACCATTACTGCCGCTGCACTGGACATTCCAAAAACAAAAACTAAAAATAGCTCATTTATTATATTGCAAATCTGAATAGCAGCTACAGCCTGAGTACCCATTCTTCCATAAACCACCACATAAACTAAACTACCAAGTCCCCAGCACATATCGTTTAAAATAACCGGAAATATTGTCCGATATGACCTTTTTATGAAGGTAAAATTTAAATCGGTCAGCTCGCCAACTGAAGCCGCCAGAACACCCCTACTACTATAAATAGAAACCACAAGAATCACAGTTTCTAATCCCCTGGCTACTACAGTGGCAAGGGCAGCTCCTTCCACTCCTAAAGCAGGCGCACCAAATTTACCGAAGATCAACATATAGTTGAAAAAGACATTAACAATAAGAGCTACAGCACTTATTAGCATGGGTTGTATAGCATTTCCTATCGACCTTAACGAAAAACTGTAAACAAAAGTAACCGCGGTAAAAATATAACTAATTAAAACTATCCGCAAATAACTAGCTCCCAAATTTATTACCAGTGGGTCATTATTAAAGATAAGCATAATCTGCCTAGGAAAGAGGACCCCCAAAATCGTAAACAATACGGACACTATTACAGCAGAGATTAAGCCTATCCCTATAATTCGCTTAATATTCTGAAGGTCTCTCTTTCCCCAGAATTGAGCAATAAATACACCACACCCAGCACTTAGACCAATTAAAAACATTATGAAAATAAAGAAATATTGATTCGCAATTCCCACCGCAGCAATTTCCGTTTCCCCTAATTTACCAACCATGACCGTATCGATCATATTTAAAAAAGAAGTGATGAAATTTTGAATCATGACGGGTAAAGCTATTACTAACATCTTATTATAAAACTCTTTATCATCAAAAATACCATCAAATAGTTGCAGTTTTTTGCCCATTTAATCCTCCCGTAATCTTTAAAACTATAAAAAATGGCTGCCCTTCTCCTGCTAATTCTAAAATACAAAACTTTGTCTCATTAAGATATAAGACACGTTCAACCATTTGACGTGTCTTGTTTAAATGCGAACCTGTTATATCTCCATTTTTATCAATGTTTTAAAACCTGAATTGTTTTGTGTCAAGGGGACGGGGTTGTTGTTTCCTTGCTATAATATCTTTTTAATGAATTTACTTAGAAGGTTTCCTCTCTTTATTATCCTTCCATTCAGTTTGCGATAATTTTTACATTCAAAACATGGTATTCCTTCCTTGGGTTCTTTTTTGCCAAGCAGCATCAGTCTGGCGTATTTTATTTTTTCACTGTTTAAACATTTCAGGAGCCCATCCTCAAACACATTTCCGCCAAAATCGATACCTTTATTAATGCAACAGCCAAGAACTTTTCCATCCCAATTTATCTGAGGACAGTCCCATAATTGCTCGCAAATAGACTCAGTATACATTTTCCCCATCTTTTTATTGAACTCATCCCTTGATGCATAACCCCCCAACTCATTTCTAATAGCCTCGGCATTAATTATCGGGGAATACTTGGGATTAAAGTTCAGCTTCAAATAGAAATTCATATTTAGCTCTTTTGCTTTCTTTTTTGCTTCAGGAATTTCATGTTCGTTGTGCCCAAAGATAATGAACTGCCACCTCATTAAAGGATATTTTGAATTGTATTTTTCTTTGTACTTATTAATAATTTTAATATTATTTATAACGGTATCATAGTTCCCGTTAATTCTATATATCTGGTATGTATTACTGCTGCATCCATCGATAGAACACGACATGGAATGAAATCTGTATTTCACCAGTCCTTCAAGCACTTCTTCATCGACATTATTAAGATTAACACCATTATTGGCAGTTAGTTTTATGTTACGCTCATACCCGTATCTTATAATGTCTAAAATCTCAGGATTGAGAAATATTTCCCCATAATTGGAAAGTTCAATTTCCTTTACCCAAGGATTATCATCAACAAGCTTCTTAAAATTAGAGAATTTTAAGAAGCCTTTTCCAATTATAGAATTCTCAATATTACCCTTAGATTGGGAACAAAGAACACACTTTAATTGGCACACTGATGATGCCTCAAGTCGAATTTTCTTAGGCTTTACCTTTATGTCTCTCATTTTCATACCCCAGTTATACATTGATCTTCACACACTACAGCAATTCCCGCTTCATAACTACGTTTTTGCCATAGATATAGTTTTCCCTCAAGATTGAATTTATTGGGATTTCCTTCGAACAACCCATATATTGAAACTATCACATTTGCATAATATGGTCAATATTATTTTATTTAGCTTTTTTAATAAAAAAACACGACTAACCTGTAAGTTTAGTCGTGTTTTTTTTTAGCTATTCTTCCTACATCTACAGACTGTCCCCAAAGTCTTTTCTGAACTGTTCTACTAATTTAGGTTGCCAATCGGTAACTGTAGCTAATTTGCCAAAGAAGAAGCGTAATATTTTCGGTTCTTCCACAAAGGTTAACCCACCAACAAGCTTACGATTTTCAAATAGCCAACAGAGACGATCAACCGCATATTTAACTTGCGAAAGAGTAAAGACTCGGCGAGGCATAGCTAAACGTAATAGCTCCACATTAGCTAAAGGTTCATAACCATGTTCATCCCTTTGTTCAGACATTGTGCCTCTTTCCATTCCCCGTACACCACTTACAAGGTAGAAGGCAGCAGCCAATGCTCCAGCAGGATATTGATTTTGAGGGATATGAGGTAAAAATTCCAACGCATTAACATGGCAACCTAAACCTCCCGGAGGCGTAACCACCGGTACACCCTTTTTCTGAAGTTCTTCGGTCATAAATGCAATAAACTGAGGTCCTTGATTAATCATATTCTCATCCATCGTTTCCTCTAAACCAACTGCAATAGCTTCCATTTCTCGCACAGACATCCCACCATAAGTAAGAAAACCTTCATAAAGAGGAACAAGCTCCCGCATTTTAACAAAAGCCTCTTCGTTATTTGTACAAATCGCGCCACCACGTGCACAACCTAATTTTCGTGCCGAGAAATAGATGATATCTGTCAAGTCCGCTATTTTTCTAGTAATTTCTCGAATACTCATCTCCCGACAATTTTCTTCCCGTTCTTTAATAAAATATAGATTATCAGCCAACAAACTAGCATCTAAAACAAGCAGAAGACCAAATTCATCACAAACCTTACGAATCTCAGACATATTTTCTAAAGAAAAAGGTTGCCCGCCAATTAAATTGGCTCCCGCTTCTAAACGCACAAACGCTATCTTTTCTGCACCATGTTTCTCAATTATAGCTTTAAGTTTAGCTATATCCATATTACCCTTAAAAGGATGGGAACTAGTTAAATTCAAAGCTTCTTTTGTAGGAATTTCCTCAACCGTACCGCCATTTAAAGTAATATGTGCTTTGGTGGTAGTAAAATGATAATTCATGGGTACCACCGAACCCGGTGTAACAAATGCTTGAGAAACAATATTCTCACACGCTCTTCCTTGGTGAGCAGGTAAAAACAGCTTCTTCCCAAAAATCTCTTCAATTTTAACAGAAAGTCTTGTAAAAGTTTCTGAACCGGCATAACTATCATCAGCCCGCATCATAGAGGCCATCTGCAAGTCACTCATGGCATTGACACCACTATCTGTTAACATATCCATAAAGATATCACGATTCTTAAGTAAAAAAGTATTATTGCCTGCCGCCGTAATTGCTTCCAAGCGACGCTCAATCGGCTTAAGGTCTAATTTTTGCACAATCCGAACTTTGTGCATTTCTAAGGGAATATCATCCCCATAAAAAAACTTTACAGTTGACATTGTTTTTTCCTCCTCATAAATAAATTATAGTTGGTATTCTACGCTTCTACCGTCCTTCCGTACCTCCTTTGCTAGAACTTTTCGGTAGGAGAAAAAACAAAAACACCCCTCGATAGGAGTGCACAATTAATTAAAGGTATCCACCTTTTTCTACCGTCCTACCGTTCTACTGTCCTACAATTTGTTCAATAATCTACTTCACTACAAATACTACCTGTATATTGTACAATAAACTACTCTAACTTGCAATAGGAAATTACGCCTCTCCCATTCGCCCCACCTGGTGACCTTCTTATTGTTCAAGTAACTGCCCTGCTTGACAATAAAGAGCAGGAGCAGGCAGCTCTCCTTTTAAAAATAGCTGTTTTAAACATTCTTCCTCATAGTCATGAGTAATAAAAAAGTACAACTCTGCTTTATAATTAGGCTTAATCATTCCTCTATCCGTCTTTCCCATCGCCTTGGCCGGACAACTGGTAAGATATGCAGCTAGTTCCGGTAAAGAAGCCGTACCTGACAACAATTTTTCTTCAGCTAATTCTAAAGGCAAAAGATAAACTTTGCTCATTGCCGACAATTTTTTTTGCAAATTATTAAAGGTTTTTTGTGGTTTCTCTCCCCTTTGCTGGGCAACTTGTGCTAGATTAAATCCTGAATAAGGTTCCCCCTGAAAATAAAGATAAGAAGCAGGATAATGAGGATAGCTTGTCCTAAAAAGATGTTCTACCAACCCACCCTTATCCGCCTCCTCCATATTTACCGGTCTTACAGGCCAAGGCATTACAGTCAAACCACCGGCATCAAATATCGGAAAATCCAACTCCTGCACAGACCCCACCTCAACAATATAGCCATCTCTAATGGCTATATCCCCGCGAAACATCTCCTTTTTACCTGTGCCATCAAGAATAAGTGCATGTTTAATTACTAAATCATACGGCTTATTTGTCTGAGAAAACTGTATTTCCCCTTCTGCCCGAAGTGAAGTAAACAGAAAAAAATAAAAACAGTAACTAATTACAGCAACTAATCCAATTAAGAAGACTATTTTTACTTTTCGCAAAAAAATCGTCCTTTCTTCTGTTTTATAATTTCATATTCACATAATTCCTGCCGATTGAGCATAAAAAAGAAGAGAAACCATTAACGTATTCCAAACAGAATGAGCCACCATAGAAGTGTAAAGTGAACCTGTTCTAATATAAAGTAAATTTAACCAAATCCCACCAATTGTAATCGGAATAAATCTAACTAAATCAAAATGCAGAAAACTAAAAAAAATACTAGTAATAATTACAGCGGGTAACGCTCCCGTTATTTTACTTACAGCGGGATAAAGAAAACCTCGGAAATAAAGTTCTTCACTAAAAGGAGCAAATACAGAAACTATCAACAGACATAAGATTCGTTCCCACCATCCCCAAGCAGTTTTAAAAATATCAACAATTGCTTGTTCCTCTACCTTAAAAGGAAAAAACAAACTAATAATTGCTACGAGAATCGTCATAATGAAAAAAAGCAAAATCCCCTGACTAATCCCCATAGTTAACCAATTTTTCCCCGTACCCTGCTTTAATCCGACCTCACGCCAGGTTAAATGATATTTTAACTTTAAAATTAAACTTATTAACAGAAAAAAGAAAACTGCAACAAACAAACTATTCCAAAAAATTTGTCCTAAAAGCATATTACCAGGACTTATATTTTTACTTAAACTATTAAACCAAGCCATTTTAGGAAAAGGCAAAATTCGCTTCATACTCAAAATAATAATAAACACCAATAAAGCTTCTACAACTGACCATTGTGGCTTCTGATTGTTTCTTCCTTTTTCCATCAACGCCACCTTCTTTTAAAAATAATTTACCTCGATTATATCATATCCCTTTGCTGGAAATGAATAGCTCCATGGTCAATCGCCTGATAAGCTTCCGACACTGCCTCAGAAATAGTAGGATGTGGATGAATACACTTTACCAATTCTTCCACTGTAGTTCTTAATTTCATCGCTACTACTGCTTCCGCAACCAACTCCGTAGCTGAAGTCCCAAAAATGTGAACCCCTAATATTCTTTTAGAACACTTATCTACAGCAACCTTAATAAATCCCCTCATCTCTCCCTCCAGCTGAGCCTTACTATTAGCAGCTAGGGGGAACTTTCCAACTTTAACTTCTCCGTATTTTTCCCGAGCCTCTTTTTCTGTTAAGCCTACGGAAGCTATTTCCGGGAAAGAATAAACACACTGAGGAATAACCCCATAGTCCATTTTGGGCTTCTGCCCCCCAATATTTTCTACCGCTACAAGTGCCTCTGCAGATGCTTTATGAGCTAACATATATTTACCATTCACATCACCTACAGCATAAATCTGAGGTACATTAGTACGCAAAAATTCATCCGTAATTATCGCACCTCTTTCTGTCTTTAGACCTAGCTTTTCTACGTTAATACCCTCGTAACAAGGAGTTCTACCCACAGCAATAAGAACTTTTTCACCTTTTAATTCCTTGGTTTTTCCTTCTTTTTCTAAGAAAAGCGTATTTCCTCTTATCTCTATGGCTCTCGCCCCAGTATATAAATCGATTCCATTACCTTTTAAAATACGTGCTAATTCCCGAGCAATTTCTTCATCCATATTCGGTAAAAGCCTTTCTTCCATTTCAATAATCGTTACTTCCGCTCCCAGCTCACGAAAAATAAGAGCAAATTCTACACCAATAACCCCGCCGCCCAAGATCAACAAAGAAGAAGGTACTTCTTCTAAAGATAAGGCTTCATCACTCGTCATCACCGCAGAAGAAGCTATTCCCGGCAAAGGAAGCAGTCTAGGTTTAGAGCCTGTAGCGATAATTACCTGACGCACTTGATAATTTTTATCTTCAACCCGAATCAAATCAGGGCGTTCATCCATTACAGCTCTACCCTGAATAACTTGCACCCCATGTTCCTTTAAAAGACCGGCTACACCTTTCGTCACCCGCATTACCGTTCTGTTTTTCCTCTGCTGTAATTTCGCTATGTCTATCTTGGCCCTACTTAAGTCTACTCCTGTAATCGCCATCCGCGATAGCTTCTGCAACTCTCGCCAGGTCTTCACACTTTGTAAAAGAGCCTTCGTCGGTATACAACCTCTATTTAGACAAGTACCACCTAACTTTTCCTTTTCGAAAAGAATTACTTTCATCCCTAACTGAGCTGCCCTAATCGCTGCTACATACCCACCCGGACCACCACCAATTATCCCTAAGTCATAACTTTCTACATTCATTTCTTCATTTAATGGCACCCTCACCACACTCCTTCTCGCCTTTTCTTCTACACGATGATTATATTTCCCTGCAGTAAAAATACTTACTATTTACTTTTTTGATAAAAAATACAGAAGCTGATATATTCCATCAGCTTCTGTACATCAGTGAAGAGCAATAAAAAACACTCACCTAGAATCTTTTGCAAATTGACAAGCACACTTCTTTTTTACCTCATAAATAGTTCCAAATTCTGAGGCAAATTATCGTTCTGGTACCTGCTTTCCCATTACTCTCTCTGTTTTATTACCTTGTTCCTTATTGCGTACGGCCGTATTTATTTTAATCACTAACGGCTCTCTCATGTCATCACCATATTTTTTATCTAATCTTTGATTCATATCTTGCAACAATAACTTTTGTCGGTTAAATTGCCGCCATTTTTCAACAACCTCACTATACATTTTCTCATTCTCGGCCACGATATCTTCAATTCCCTTTAAACTTTGCTCCATAGGGCTATCACTGAAATATCTCTTTTCTAAAAGTTTTAATTCCTGTAAACTTTCACTCATAAGCGGTGATCTTATTGCAAAACGCGACATCTTTGCAATTTTTTCAGGTTGGGCTAAATATTCTTTTAGCTGTACATTATCAGCTTTAGCATTCCTAGCATCACGCCAAAACTCAGACAATCTATCAAGGTCAGCTTTTATTGTGCGCCATATCTTTGCTAACTTTACGCTAATATTCCCGGTTTCTAAAACACCTTTTAGTAATTCCTTTTTTTGCTCTTCAACAACTTGAATATTATGAATGTATATTTCATCATTAATTTCTGGTGGATTATCTAATGCGTAAAAAGCATCTGTGCGCGATCCCTTAATATTTTTAAGCATTTCTGTTAATAAAGACTTTTCTTGAAACTCCCATTGGTGATAGTCTTCGATTTCATTCGAATTTTTTTGCCGATACTTTTGAACAATTACCTCTTCATACAAATTATCGAAAACATTTTTCATTATAACACGTCTCCCTTTTGCCAATCTTCTAATTATAACCATTATGCCATATTTCCAGTATTTTGTAAAAACGGTTAGAAATCAATATAACTAGCGACAAACCCTTTCGTTTATTACCCGTTTACCCTTACTTTGCCCCGTTTCGTTCTCCCTAACAGTTCGTTCAGTCTCCCCAGCATTAAGAAATTGTCTTTCCTCCCAGCCTAACCTTGTTCTGACTTCTTCTAAAGCTTCTAATCCTTTTCCTCCATTATATTGTGCATAAGTTTTTTCAAGCTCCTCTAAAACATCACATTGCTCTCTATAAAATCGTTCTGTATTGTAAGTACCCGTTTCATTGCAAATAATTGTCGATACGGCTATTTTCCATAATTTCGCTCTCAACCTAAGGTCATTTATTATTTTTTCAACTTTATTAATTTCTTTTTTTCTAATATATAGGCAACCTTTATTTAAAAGGTGTTCATACATCTTTCCCAGTACAGAACCCAATATTTTGTCTATATTCTCTAGTGTATCCTTATATTTCTGCTCAATCTGATGAAACGCCTTATCTTTTTCTTGATCACTATTACCTGTTGGAGCAGGGAAATCCTCACTTTCGTAATATATCGGGATCTGCTCAACTGTGTCCATAAGTTGTTTTAATTTATAATCTTTCTCTATTTTTTGCTCGACTTTAATTTCCCCATGAACTTTCTTGTATGATAGTTTATCCAACTCCAGTCTCCCTTGACTTGTAGTTTCTAAACTTTTGAGTCTGTTTATATTTTCTATTCTAAAATCTGAGCCTTCCGCTCTAAATTTATTCCAAAGCCAAGCCCGTTCTTCAAACCTTTTTCGTAATTCATAAATTTCTTCAGAACTAAAATACTTGTCTAATAATTTCCCATATTCTTCAAATTGAACATCAATAACCCTTAATTCCTTAGCATAAATCTCATCATTTATTGAGCTGTCTATATTCTGACTGTAATACTGGAGAGGAAGGTGAAGGGAGAAAGCACTTTTATCGAATTTATCCAAATGATATGCAATTAAACTATCCATCTCACGTATTGTGTAAAATCTCATGAATTTTTTCAGTGGGCTTCTCACTCTTTCAGATTCACCAATTAATCTTTTATACCTTTCATAAAATATCATCACTCTCACCACCCATACCTATACTTCTTTTTGCCAATTAATCCTTTATACCTTTTATAAAATACTACAATTACAGCCAAATTGCGTTCTTCTTTCAAATCACTTTTTTCTTGCCTCCGCCATATCTTGGCAAACTCAGCCTGCATATTTATAAAAAACAAAGAAGCTACCGTCCTTCTTTACAACGGTAGACCAATGCTTTAATTTTTATTTTTTAATGTCTTACCCCTCAAGGGACATGGAATCATAATTATCTAACGATCTTCTCTATTATCCCGAGTAATATTCATGCTTTTATAAGTCGCCTATAACTCCGGTGCCCACTTCTCCCTTTTCGCGCCTAACCTTTCTTTTACTCCCTCTGTTTTAGTAGATCGATCATTAACATTTTCCCTATCCTGTAGTGCCCTATTTGTTATATCCGACAGTTGTTCCCGCGATTCATTACCGTATACTCCATCTAATCTTTGATTCATATCTTGAAACAATGACTTCTGTCGGTCGAATTGACGCCATTTTTCAATAATCTGCCTATACATTTTCTCATTCTCGGCCACAATATCTTCAATTCCTTTTAAACCTTGCTCCATAGGGCTATCACTAAAGTATCTCTTTTCTAAAAATTTTAATTCCTTCAAACTTTCGCTTGTAAGCGGCGATCTTATTTGAAGATACGGCATCTTTGCTATTTTTTCAGGATTAGCTAAATATTGTTTCAACTGCAAATTATCAGCTCGAACTGCCCTAGCGTCACGACAAAGCCCAGACAGAAGATCAAGGTCAATTTTTATTGTACGCCATATTTTTGCCAACTTATAGCTAAAATCCCCGCTTGCTAAAACGCCTTCTAGTAGTTCCTTTTTTTTATCATTAACAACTTGGATATTATGAATGTATATTTCATCATTAACTTCTTTCGAATTATCTAATGAATAAAATGCATCCGTGCGCGATTCCTTAATATTTTTGAGCATTTTTTCTAACAAGGGTTTTTCTTTAAATTCCCATTGATGATGCTCCTGCATTTCTTCTAGATCCCATCTCATATCCCTCATCTTCATCGAAAAAGGAATCTTTTTTAAATCAACTTTATTATTTTGCATATCTTGCTCTCTAACAACTACCTCTTCGTACAAATTATCGAAAACATCACTCATCGGAATGAACCTTCCTTTTACAGATTATTTGGTTTTGCCCTTATTATATCATATTTTCCGTGTTTTCCGAAAACCACCATGGAATCCTATATTCTTAATACTGGGACTCTCAATAATTATCTAGCACTCCAATTATGTTCCCAAGTATTATGTTTTTTAGTATGATTAGTATAATTTAACGCATTCTTTTTACTAATTGCCAAAAATTCATCTAGTGTTCTCTGCTTTTTACCAATTATATTTTGTATTTTCCGTATAACTTTATATTTGTTTTTTCTTCCTTGTGTCAAATTATCACCAAAAGCTAAATATGTATCTGTTATCTCTGTATTCAATACATTTGAGATTTTTCTTTCCTTTTCTCTGATTTTTTGAAGGGTAAAATCCAGCACACATTTAGCATCCCTAAGAGCTTCCTGCATATCATCTTTTAAAATTTCAATTTCGAAAGGATATCTTGCTCGCACACCATATGGCGTAAGATCAATGCAAGCTTGACTTATCCCCTCAAAAGACTCATCTTTTTCAGCACACTTTTTACATAATAACTTTAAATCGTGAGTACGAGGTAGTGTCTCTTCCTCTTGATAAATTAGATATCCTTTTAATACTTTTTCCGTTGCCTGTTGACAATGAAAACAGATGTTTTCTAAAGGAGGTGGTGACTTTTCTGAGAGATATTCAGCACTGCTTAAGTCTTGTTTCGCAAAATCAAACCATTCTTTAGCTATGCTGTTTTTATCCATAAAGCCTCACCCCTTCTTGAACAATTGTTCTTTCGAGTGTAGGCAATAACTTACGCTGCTGAAAGTCGCTAGCTCTACGTACAAGAATATTAATCGGTTTCTTTTGTTCTTGATAAAGGGCCCTGCCAATAATCTGCATAGCTTCAAGGGGACGAATACTATCATCCGGGATTACTACACAGATATCAAAGTCACTGTCTTCTGAAAATATTCCCTCAGCATAAGGACCAAAAAGATATATCTCTTCAGTTTCCACCGTATGCAAAATCGTTTGTTTAATCTTTTCCAACTCATTCCTAATTTGCATATTCATATAATCACCTGCTTCATTAAGATAGTAATTAAGACCAACAGGAACTCTGTCCAAGTATTACCTACCGCTCAAAAGTCTCCTTCCTCTCATTACGTATCACCCCACTTGTTTTAATCAGTGATGCCCCCTCCGGTTCATAACGAGATTGCTCATCCAATCTTTTATTCATGTCTTTAAGCAAATCTTTCTGTCTGTCTCTATCTTTTTGGGCCCTGGTGATTATCTCAGACAGTGACTCCCGCGGTTCATCACCATATTGCCTATCTAATCTCTCGTTCATTTCTTCAAGCAAGGCTTTTTGTCTGTCAAGTTGTGCCTCATTTTCCCTTGCAAATTTATCTAATTTATTCATTACGTATCATCTCCTTAAGCTCCATTTTTTGATATTTCCCATTATAATAATAATTATACCACCTCCAAAATAAGCTAATATTCCCTCAACACCCAATTATCAGTTTTTCGGTATTTTACGGAAATTATCATGAAAGCCAGGTCCCATTAATAATGACTAGCGGCTAATCCTCTCGGTTATCGGCAAATTACCCTTGCTTTGCCCTGTTACCTCCTCCTTGCCAGCTCGTTCTGTCGTCCTCTCTTTAAGAGATTGTCTTTCCTCCCAAAGTAACCTTTTTCTAGCTTTTTCTAAAGCTATTAATCCTTTCCCTTCATTATATTGTGCATAAATTCTTTCCAGATTTTCTAAAGTTGCACATTGTTCTTTGTAAAATCGTTCTGTATTAAGAGTGCCTATTTCTTTGCAAACAATCGTATGCATAGCTTTTTTCCATAAATCAGCTCTTTCCCTAAGGTCATTTGTTGTTTTTTCAGCTCGTTCAATTTCTTTTCTTATTTGTTGCGCTACATACGGACATTTTTCATTTAAAAAGTCTTGATACATATTTTCTAGCACAGGTTCAAATATTTTGTCTATATTCTCCAGTGTATTCTTATATTTATGCTCTATTTTACGAAACGCCTCATCCCTTTCTGTATCACTATCGCCTATCTGTTCAGGGAAGTCCCCATTTTCGTAATATATGGGGATCTGTTCAGCTGTAGCCTTGAGTTGTTCTAATTGATAATCTTTCTCTATTTTTGGCAAATCTTCTATAGTAAAATCTTTTGGTTTTTGTGGACGAAATAATTTTTCTATTTTATTCAATAAGCCCATCACAGACCATCTCCTTATATTCAATTTTTTCAATATTTCCCTTTGTAATAATTATACCATATTTCTAATATTTTCAGAATAAAATTAAAATAAAACCATCCTTCGCATGTACAGGATGGTTTATTTTATCATGAGCTAAGTTCTAGTCTTTCTTTTACTTTAATTTCTCTTGCAGAAGTTTATTCACAACACCCGGATTGGCCTGTCCTTTTGTTTCCTTCATAATTTGCCCCACCAAAAAGCCAAGGGCTTTTTTCTTACCTCCGCGATAATCTTCTACTGATTGGGGATTAGCGGCAATCGTTTTATCCACAATAGCTGCCAAAGCACCCTCATCAGAAATCTGCACCAAACCCTTTTCCTTAATAATTTTCTCCGGGTCTTTTCCGGTAGCAAACATCTCTGCAAAAACTTTTTTCGCTATTTTTCCACTGATTTTACCATCAGCTTGCACTTTAAGCAGCGTAGCTAACTGCTTGGGAGTAACCTTACTCTCCTCGATCTCCATATTATTAGCATTTAACAAACCTAAATATTCCACCATAATCCAATTAGCTACCGCTTTGGGGTCATTATATAAAGCTACTGTCTGATCAAAAAACTCAGCTAGCGCTCTACTTGCCGTAAGCACACCGGCATCATAGGCAGAAAGACCTAGCTCTTGCACCAGACGTTCTTTTCGGGCCTCCGGAAGTTCAGGCAAAGATGCTTTTATTTTTTCCACCCATTCAGGTTCTAAAATAATTGGTGCTAAATCCGGGTCCGGAAAATAACGATAGTCATGAGCTTCTTCTTTACTCCGCATCACCGCCGTAATACCTGTTGCTTCGTCCCAAGCCCGCGTCTCTTGCACAATCTCCCCGCCTTCTTCTAAAACCTCTTGCTGTCGTTCTATCTCATATTCCAAAGCCCTCTCTAATGCCCGAAAAGAATTCATATTCTTAATTTCCGTTTTGGTCCCTAACTTCGCTGAGCCTACAGGGCGTAAAGAGATATTAGCATCACAACGCAAAGAACCCTCTTCCATCTTCACATCGGAAACCCCGGTATATTCTAAAACAGCCCGTAACTGCTCTAAAAAAACACGTGCTTCTTCAGCAGAACTGATATCCGGTTCAGTGACAATCTCAATCAAAGGCACACCCGCCCGATTATAATCAGCTAATGAATACTGTGAAGAAGTAATACTACTTCCACTATGCAATAATTTCCCGGCATCTTCCTCCAAATGAATCCTATTAATTCTGATTTTCTTCTTCACTCCATCCACTTCAATTTCCAGATAACCATTCCTACAAATAGGCAAGTTATACTGTGAAATCTGATAAGCTGTAGGCAAATCAGGATAGAAATAATTTTTCCGATCGAATTTACTATAAGGTTGTATAGCACAGTTTAGAGCCACTCCGGCACAAACGGCATATTCTACAGCCTGTTTATTTAAGACAGGCAGTGCACCCGGTAGCCCTAAACATACAGGACACACATGAGTATTTTCCTTACCGCCAAATTCGTTAGGACACGAACAAAATATTTTAGTTTTTGTTTTTAATTCAGCATGTATTTCTAAACCAATGACTGCTTCCCACTCTACTCCCATCTTATTTCACCCCTTCGCCCTTTAGTTTAAGCCTTGTCTGTTCCGTATTCTGCTCTAAAGTATAACCTACCCTAAACAGCGTTTCTTCGCCAAAAGCTCGACCTAATAACTGTAACCCCACAGGACGTTCCTGAACAGTTCCCCAAGGCAAAGACAAAGCCGGTATTCCCGCTAAATTAGCCAGACTGGTTAGACTATCTAACTGCCCTGCCCAAACATTTTCTTTCTCTGCACCCAGATTAAACGCTACAGTAGGTGTTGTCGGTGTAAGTAAACAGTCATATTTCTGAAAAAGTTTCTCCAACTCTTCTTTAATTAAAGCCCTCACCTTAAGTGCCTTTAAATAATAGTCCTCGTATTGCGCGGAACTTAAAACATATGTCCCTAAGATAATTCTCTTTTTTACTTCGGCTCCAAAACCTTGGCTCCGCGTCTTTTTGAATAAAGAATCAACATCTTCACCCTCTACCCGCAAGCCATACCGTACCCCATCGAAACGTGCCAAATTCGAACTAGCTTCTGCAGCAGTAATAATCTGATAAGTAGCAGATATTGCTTCCTGATGAGGCAGAGAAACCTCGGCACAATAAGCACCTAATTCTTCTAACTTTTCCACTGCCTGCTCAAGAGAAGCCATCATCTCGGGAGCAACTCTACCTTGCAAATATTCCTGAGGAATTCCGATTTTTAACCCTTTTATATCATTGCTTAAAAAACTGGTAAAATCAGGAGTGACGCCGGATACCGAAGTAGAATCTTGAAGGTCATGTCCGGAAATGGCATTCATTACTAAAGCGCAGTCTGTCATATCCCGGGTTAAAGAACCTACCTGGTCTAAAGAAGAAACACAAGGGATGACACCATAACGCGAAACATATCCATACGTAGGTTTAAAGCCAATCACACCACAAAAAGAAGCAGGCTGACGGAGAGAACCTCCTGTATCAGAACCTAAAGAAAAAACCACTTCCTCTGCAGCTACAGCCGCTGCCGCACCCCCACAAGCTCCACCCGGTACAGCTTGTAAGTCATGTGGATTATGTGTAGCAAAGAAAGCCGAATTTTCCGTAGTAGTACCTAAACCAAATTCATCGAGATTACATTTTCCCACTAAAACAGCTTTAGCTGCCTGCAACTTTTCTACCACTGTTGCATTATAGGGGGGAACAAAGTTTTCCAACATTCTTGATGAACAAGTCGTCCTAATCCCCGATGTACAAATATTATCAGTAAGGGCCATCGGAATACCCGCTAAAGGTGGAAGCTGTTCTCCCTTCTTTCTTTGCTCATCTACTTTTCTAGCTTGCTCCAAGGCCTCTTTTTCAGTCACCGTCACAAAAGCCTTAATTTGATCATCAATTGTCTCGACCTTAGTCAAGTGTTCTTTTACTAAGTCTTCATTGCTAATTTCTTTTTTTGCTAACAGAACCTGTAATGCATGACCTGTTAAACCAAGTAATGACGACAAAAAACTTCCTCCTCTCTTAACTAAAAAACTCTACTTAAACAATCCTCGGTACTTTAAAACACCCGTCCTCTACTTCTGAAGTATTCGCTAAAGCCTTTTCCTGCATAAGACACTTCCCTACCCGATCCTCACGGAAAACATTCTTAGAGGGAAGAACATACACCAGTGGCTCCACCCCGCTTGTGTCTACCTCCTTTAAAACTTCCAGCTGTTCTAATCTTGCCTGCAAAGCCTGGGTAAAACTTTGACTTTCCTCTGTCGATAGCTCCAATTTAGCTAAATCAGCTATCTTTTCCACATCTTTTTCTGTAATTTTCACCGACACTTCACCTACCTTTATCTCATAAGGTCTTATACGTATATAAACTACACCACACCATGCATTATATCAAATCTTATGGAAAGAAGACAATTTTTTCTAACCTAAACAAAAAGGAACGACCCGAGAATAAACCTCCGGACGCTCCTTTTTTAGTCATCTGTAAGATTACCTAAACCAAATACCGGTCTGTACTTTTGCTCCCACTGTTTTAGTAGACCGCTTATTAATATCTCCCTTATCCTTATTCTGTCGCGCCTTACTTAATATATCAGACAGCTTCTCACGCGGCTTATTACCATACTCTCTTCTATCTAAGCCTTGTTCTCCTTTCAGAAATAATGGCTCTTGTCGGTTAATTAGCATCCATTTTTCACTAACTTGACCATACATTTTCTCATTCTCAACCACAATATTGTGAATTCCCTTTAAACATTGTTCTATACGACTATTGTTAAAATAGCTTTTTTCCAAAGATTTTAATTCACGCAAATTTTCACTTGTCAGCGGTGGTTTCATTTGAAAATAGGATAGCTCTGCTATTTGGGCGGGATTAGTTAAACATTCTTTTAGCTGTAAATGATCAGTCTTAGCTCTCCTCGCGGCATCCCAATGGTTAGATAAGATTTGAAGGTTATCATTAAGTATATGCCATGTTTGGGCAAACCTACCACTATAAACCCCGTCTGCTAATATACCTTTCATTACTTTTTCTCTTTCCTGTGAAATAACTTGGCCATCACGCCTATATATTTCATCATTAACTTCTGGGGAATTATCTAAGGAATAAAAAGCATCAGGGCGTGATTCCTTAATATTTTTGAGTATCTTTTTTAATTCCTGAACTTCATTCCACCAACCTACATTCCATTTAACTCTATTTTCAATTGGTCTTATATATTCTTTGAAGTACTTAGGGTAAAAA
Organism: Peptococcia bacterium; assembly: GCA_050951605.1. Classification (GTDB taxonomy): domain Bacteria; phylum Bacillota; class Peptococcia; order DRI-13; family DTU073; genus DUTS01. Next base: position 24,277 of record JBMNJJ010000005.1, read on the forward strand.
TTTTTTAATATTTTTTTCAATCTGTCTAATTCGTCCAGACCAAAAATCCTTTTTTCCGTTATTCTCACTATTTTTTCCGGTTGTGTTAAAACGTTTCCCAACCATTGTCTATCCTCGATAGATTGTTTCTTAGCATTACACATAAGCTGGGGCAGGTCATAAAGGTCTCTACCTATTTGCTCCAGTACCCATCTCTGTTGCTTAGAAAGTTCTACTTCCGCTGCGGCCAAATCTGACGACAGTTTTTCCCATTCTCGGTGAATCATCCTCTCTGCCCGTTTAGCTTCTGCTCCATATGGGCGCTCAAATTTTAGCCAAAACCTCATCTCATTGATCCTATCTACTGTTAATTTATGTACCTTATGCCATTTTAAATACGTTATTGGAGACCAACTTTTTATTGGTTTTATCTTTTCCCCTTGCCATTGTCCATTTACACGAACGTTATTATTATATCGTTCAAATGCCTCAACAAAAAACGGATCAAACCAACTCTTTAAATGAGCCATCATCCCGCTCCCCTTTTATCTTTTTTAAATTTTCCTACTCTTATAATAGCTATTTTTCCAATATTTCGCAAATTAAAATCTTAATTTCTTTGCTAACTTTCCGATAACTATAGTAAAGATTTTAAAAACCGCCTCGATAACATTTTACTCATACCACTTAACCACAAAGGAGCGCCTGGAAATTAACTTTTAGACGCTCCTTTTTTTATCCATAAATTGAACACTTAATCTAAAAAATCATTAAATAGATTTTCATAACATACCTTTTCTTATTTGTTTCTTTAAATATAATATATCCTTTTTAGCAATATTTTCAATATGATTTTCGTGAATCGTCTTTTACATTACCGCCAGTTTCTCAAATTCGTCCTCGGTGAGAATGCGCAGATTAGTATCACCTTTCTTGATAATGGTCTGAGCTTTCTTTAGTTTAGAGCCCGGGTTTTCTCCTACTAAAACATAATCTGTCTTCTTTCCTACACTACTGGAAACATTAGCACCCAAATCGATAAGTCGTTTTTCAATAGTCGAACGCGTGTATTTTTGTAATGTTCCCGTTACTACTATAGTTTTCCCGCTAAAAGGATTTTCTTTTACTTCTTCAACTTCATAAAGAGGATGAACCCCTGCCTCTAAAAGCCTTTTTATACTGTGCTCAATCTTTTCATCCGCGAAAAAATTAATAATACTGTCGGCAATAATCTCTCCGATATCAGGTATAGCTAAAAGCTGTTCCCGCGAAGCCTGTTTTAAAGCCTCTAAGGATTTAAAAACTTTCGCTAAATCTAGTGCCGTCTTTTTTCCCACATTAGGGATTCCCAAAGCATAAATAAACGCTTCTAAAGTACAAACCTTGCTTTTTTCAATAGCCTGAAGTAAATTCTCCGTCTTTTTTTCCTTAAACTTCTCTAGACCAAGCAAGTCCTCTCTTCTTAATTTATATAAATCAGAAACCTCCCGAATCTCCAGTTTTTCAAAAAGCTGTTCTGCTGTTTTTTCGCTAAATCCTTCAATATTAAGTGCTTCACGACTAGCAAAATGCACTAAGCTTTTCACCAGTTGAGGTTTACAAGAAAGTGAGTTTTCACAAAAGAAATGAACACCATCACGTACTAGTTTTGCTCCACAAGCCGGACATTCTCTAGGCACTTCGATTTCTTCAGCTGTGGCTAAAGATTCTTCGACCACTCCCGTTATTTCCGGAATAACATCATTAGAACGGCGCATGAAAACTTGGCAACCTTTTTTTACTCCTTTTCTCTCTATATCATCAACATTGTTCAACGTTGCTCTCCTAATCGTCGCTCCACCAATCTCTACTGGCTCCAAAAGGGCAGTAGGTGTAATTTTTCCCGTCCTACCTACATTCCACTCTACATCCCAGAGAGTAGTTACCTCATCTTTGGCTTCAAACTTATAAGCTATCGCCCAACGCGGAAACTTAATCGTATAACCGAGCATTTGCCTCGTACGCAAATCTTCTACCGCTATAACTACTCCATCTATTTCAAAGTCCAAAGTATCACGCATTTGCTCTATTTTTTCTATTTCTTTCTTTACTTCGACCATACTGGTACACCGCACATGGTAAGGATGAACCGGTAAACCTTGTTCCTCTAAAAAAGCTAACATTTCACTATAGTTCATAAAGTCTACATCTTCCCCATAACCTAGATCATAAAAATAAGCAATTAATTTTCTTTTGGCTGTCTCCCGTACATCAAGATTACGCAAAGCACCGGCCGCAGCATTACGTAAACTTTTTAAAGGCACCTCAGCTGTCGCATTATATTCGGCAAAAGCTTGTTTCGTCATCAAAGCTTCACCTCTAATCTCTACTAAGGAAGAATGGGAAATCCGTAACGGAATACTCTTAATCGTCTTTACTTGAGCCAGAATTTCTTCTCCTATTTCTCCGGTCCCCCGCGTGCCCGCCTGCACTAAAAGCCCTTGGTCATAAGTAAGATTAACCGTCAAACCATCAAATTTTAAAGTAACAACATAAGTTAAAGGAGGCAAAGCAGAACTAGTATCAAGATTATATTCTTGCCGTGCTTTCAACAATCTTTGCTCCCAAGCCGCTAATTCCCCATAACTTTGAGCTTTATCTAAACTCCATAATCTCGCTTTGTGAGTATGTTTCTTAAACTTTGTTAAAATTACATCCCCTACCCGCTGTGTAGGTGAATCAGGAAGAACCAAGCCTGTTTCCCGCTCCAAGGCTCGTAATTCATCATAAAGACGATCATATTCCGCATCACTCACACTAGGATTATCAAGAGTGTAATATTCATAAGCATATTGATTTAATTTAGCAACTAATTCCTTAAGTCGAGCGCTTTTACCCACAAATATAACACCTCCGTTTTTTGTTTCTTTCCTCTACCCCATACGTCTAAGAAGTTTTAGCCAAGATATCACCTAAACCAAGGTACTGCCGGAGGGTGACTTTAGCGGAGGTTAGCTTAATGTCCTTAGCGAAGGTGAAGCTAGTAATGACGAGGTGACAACAAGGATGTCGGCACCAGGGCGAACTGAACATGGATGCAGAACGATTCCTTTTAGCGCAGCTTTCTCAAAGGAGCATACTTCGCTAAGACTGTCTTAATTCCCTGTTCCGGAAAAGCTATCGATAATTCGATTTCACTACCTTGTCCCTTTGTACTAACGATAACTCCCTCGCCCCATTTTTGATGAAAAACTTTATCCCCCAACACAAAGATTTGTCCTTTTCTTCTTACCTGCTCACCTATCTGTCTCTCTACTTGCCGGTCTCCTTGTTTAACTTTTGTAGCTGAAGTAACAGTACCACCAGCAACAACATTGGTTCCAACCGTATAGGCCGGTGTTGTTTCAAAAAAGCCCGGTCTTTTATACTGGATGCACAGTTGAGGTGGAACTTCTTCCAAGAAACGCGAAGACTGATTCATATTTTTACGCCCATATAAATAACGTTCCCGCGCATTAACCAGATATAATCTTTCTTGGGCTCGCGTCATGGCTACATAACACAGGCGTCGCTCCTCCTCCAGTTCTTGCGAGTCATAAAAAGCCCGATAATGAGGGAAAATGCCTTCTTCCATCCCGATTAAAAAAACATGAGGAAATTCTAAACCCTTCGCACTGTGCATGGTCATCACGACCACAGCTTCATCTTTTTCTTGTAGATTATCTAAGTCCGTAACTAAAGCTACTTGACTAAGAAAGTCCCCCAAAGAACTTTCCTCCGCAAACTGGTCATACTCCAACGTCTTTGTTAAAAACTCCTGCAAATTTTCTTTACGGCTTTCTGCCTCCGGGCTATGCTCCCTCTTCAATTGCGCCCAATATCCTGTTTCCGCTAAGATTTTCTTTGTCAATTCCGTTACTGTTAATTTCTCCAAAGATTGCCGAAAACTCTCTAATAAATTGATAAAACCCTCTACCGCTTTAGCTGTTTTCCCCACTAAACCAAGGTTCTCATATTCCAATAAAGCTTGATAAATGGAAATGCCTTTATCCCAACTATAGTCCTCAATTTTTTTAACAGTTACTTCGCCAATCCCTCTTCGGGGTTCATTAATAATTCGTTTTAAACTAACACCATCATAAGGATTAACCAAAAACCTCAAATAAGCTAAAATATCCTTAATCTCTTTACGCTCATAAAACTTAACTCCTCCAATCAATTTATACGGAATCCCGGTGCGAATAAGCCACTCCTCTAGAGTTCTGGATTGAGCATTAGTCCGCATCAATACAGCACAATCACCATAATTAGCTCCTTGCCCTTTTAACTCCTCTACCTTTTCTACTACAAAAGCCGCTTCATCTCCTTCATTGTCAGCTGTAAAACAAACAATCGGCTCACCAACAGAGTTTTCTGTCCAAAGTTTCTTCGCTTTACGCCCCAAATTATGTGTAATCACCTCATTGGCCGCATCTAAAATTAACTGTGTGGAACGATAATTTTGTTCGAGTTTAATTACACGCGCTTCCGGATAATCTCTTTCAAAGTCCAGGATATTCCGAATATCAGCGGCACGAAAACCATAAATCGACTGGTCATCATCACCTACCACACACAAATTCTGATACTTTTTAGCCAAAATATTGACTAAGGCATATTGAGCATGATTCGTATCTTGATACTCATCAACCATAATATAACGAAAACGTTCCTGATATTTCTCCAAAACCTGCGGCTGTTCCTGAAAAAGACGCACCGTCAACATAATCAAGTCATCAAAATCTAAAGCATTATTCTCTTGCAAGCGTCGCTGATAAATTTCATACACTTCTATATTTTTTTTCTCAAAAAAGTCATTACTAATTTTCTTAGCCTTATTAGGTGTTTGTAATTTGCATTTATAGCGACTAATCGCATTTTGTATTTTTTTCGGAGCAAACTTTTTCTCATCTAAATTCATTTCTTTACAGATCGCTCTAAGTAAAACAAGTTGGTCCTGACTATCATAAATAGCAAAATTACTTGTATAACCCAAAGAAGAAATTTCCCGGTGTAAAATTCGTACACAAGCTGCATGAAAAGTCATTACCCACATCTTTTCACTAATAGTGCCTAAAAGATTAGCTAAACGAGTCTTCATTTCTTCTGCTGCTTTATTCGTAAAAGTAATTGCCAAAATAGCTTGCGGAGAAACACCATTAACTCTAAGCAAACTTATAATCTCAGGAGTAAAACAGCTAACTACACCTTTTTCCCACTCTTGAAGCCATTTCTTCATTTTCTCCAAGTCTTCAGCGCTTACCTCTTGCGGAGGCAAAACCTCTTCCTCAAACTTAGCACCAAAAAGATATAAATGAAGAATCCGATAAATCATAGCCATTGTTTTACCGGAACCAGCTCCTGCTAAACAAAGAACAGCCCCTTCTCCGGTAGCTACAACTTGCATCTGTTGAGCATTTAACCTGGCAAAAATACTCTGGTATATTTTTTTTCTTAATTGTTGATATTCTCTAGTTAAATTCTTTTCCGAACCCACAGTTTTCCTCCTTAAAAAATAATAAAATATTTTTAACTCGCCATGTATATTCTTTCTTTGTCCTGGACATAATTAATAGTGAACAACTCCTCTTATCTCCTCCACTCTATGGGCTCAAGGATTTTCCTTGAACCCATTTTTTATCTTTCTTTATTCTTAAGTTTACTGCAAACAAAAAAATATGGCAACAAAATAGCCGTGACCTAAAGAAAGTAATCACAGCTAAATTTTATCCTTAATTTTTTCTATTAACACGATCATTTATTACAAGTTCGCCAAATTTTCATCTTCTCTGCCGCTTTAATTAAGTCATCGCGATAAGCGGGGTGAGCGATACTAATAATCAATTCTGCCCTTTCCCAAGTAGAACGCCCAGCCAAATTTACCATTCCCCATTCCGTCACAAAATAATGGGCTTGTGTACGAGGGTCTGTAACTATTTCCCCGGCAGGTAGACAAGGTACAACTCTTGACTTTACCTCGCCTGTTTTTTTATTGGTATATGTAGAAGAAAAACAAACAAAACTTTTTCCACCGCATGACTGATAAGCTCCGGTAACAAAATCCAATTGACCACCCGTACCGCTTATAGCCCTTGTCCCAACTGATTCAGCAGAGACCTGACCAAAAAGGTCTACTTCTATACAATTATTTACGGTAACCATTTTCTCATTAAGACTCATGACATAAGGGTCATTAGTATAATCTACAGGATATGAAGCTAAACCGGGATTGTTATCTACCCACTCATATAATTCTTGTGAACCAAGACAAAAAGTCCAAACACCTTTACCGCGATCAATATTTTTCAATCTATTGGTCAGTTTACCGGCTTTGTACATTTCTAAATAAGCGTCAACCAGCATTTCCGTATGTATGCCTAAATCCTTTAAATCTGACTGCGCAATCATCTTCCCCACACAATTAGGCATTCCACCAATGCCAATTTGAATCGAGGATCCATCTTCAATCTGACTGACAATCTGCTTTGCCACTTGTAAATCCGCTTTCGTAGCAGGTATCTTAGGACAAGTATATAAATCTTGATTATTGCTCTCCACAATATAATCTACCTGCGAAATATGAATTGCTTCAGAATGTCCCCCTAAAGCTCGTGGCATTTTCTCATTAACCTCGAGAACAACTGTTTTAGCCTTTGCCACAATCGCTAAATTAGCCGAATTAGTAAGTGAAAAATTAAAATACCCATGTTTATCCATCGGCGCAACAACCAGCATTGCTACATCTACATCTAAATTATTACGGTAATATAAAGGCATATTGCGATAAATCATAGGAATGTAATTACACAATCCTCGATCAGCTTGATATCTCTCATAGCTACTTAAATGCCAACTTAAATAATAAAAAGCTTCGCGCAAAGGATCGGCTTCAATGATCGCCAAAGGACGCATCGAAAAAGAACCTCGTACCTTAACATCACGTAATTCCTCTTTTCGCCCTGCTAAAGCTTTATCCAAATCTATAGGTACCGCTAAACCGAAACTATAATCAACCCAGTCCCCTGACTGAACAACCTTTACTGCTTCTTCCGCAGTACGTAATTTTTGCTTGTATTCCGAATAATAATTCATTTTCCCTCTTTTTCAACCTTTCTGAATTATTTTTTTAAAAAGCCCCCTTTTCTATTATAAAGTCTTATCCATTCGTTGTTTTTCAGGGTACCTTTATTTAAAAACCTTATTTATCCTCTTTTAACTGATGTCGTCCGGCTAATTCTTTCCATATTTCCGGCAGCTCAATCTTTTTATCTCGCAGCATAACCAAAAGATGATAAAAAAGGTCTGCCGTTTCATAAATAATTTCTTCTTCTTTTCCACCTTTAGCGGCAATAACCACTTCTGTAGCCTCTTCGCCCACCTTTTTCAAAATTTTATCAATACCTTTTTCAAAAAGGTATGTGGTATAAGAACCTTCCGGAAGTTCTTCCTGCCGTTCTTTCACTACATCCTCAAGCCAAGACAAAACTGCCCACTCCGCTGGAATAGACTTTTCGCGTTCTTGTAAAACCTGACTAAAACAAGAAAAATTGCCTTGATGACAAGCAACACCGGTCTGGTGAACTTGAACTAACAACGTATCAGCATCACAATCAAGAAAAATCGCTGCTACCTGCTGAGTATTTCCCGAGGTTTCTCCTTTTAACCACAATTCTTGACGGCTACGACTATAAAACCAGGTGCGCCCCTCCTCTAGAGTTTTCTGTAAAGCTTCTTCATTCATATAAGCTAACATCAAAACAGTTCCACTTTTCACATCTTGTACAATGACCGGAATTAACCCATTTTCATCATATTTTAATTGTTCTTTTATTTCCGCTCCCACTTTCACATACATACTTGAACATCCCTTTCCCGCAGATATTTTTTAACCTTTGGTATCGTTGTTTCTGCAAAATGAAAAATAGACGCAGCCAAAAGCCCCTCAGCTTTCCCGATAACCGCACCTTCCCAAAAATGTTCGATTTTCCCCACACCACCTGAAGCAATCACCGGAATAGACACACTTTCACTAACAGCTTTCGTTAAAGCTAAATCATAGCCATCTTGCGTTCCATCCCGATCCATACTTGTTAAAAGTATTTCTCCTACCCCTAGTTTTTCTACACGCTGAGCCCACTCAACCACATCTAGCCCTGTTGACTTCTGCCCACCATAAGTATAAACTTCCCATTTCCCTTCCGCGACCTGATGAGCATCTATGGCCACAACAAGACACTTACTGCCAAAATGACGTGCCCCTTCTCGTAGCAATTCAGGGTTTTTTACCGCAATCGTGCCTAAACTTACCTTATCCGCTCCCGCCGTAAGTACCCGGCACATATCCTCGAGTGTACGAATCCCACCACCTACAAGAAAAGGAATTTCTATCTGTGCTGCCACCTTTGTAACTACATCAAGCATCGTTTCTCTATTTTCACTAGAAGCGGTAATATCTAATAAAACGAGTTCATCTGCTCCTTCGCGATTATAATAAGCCGCTAACTCAACAGGATCTCCCGCATCTTTAAGCTTTAAAAACTTAGTCCCCTTAACTACTCGTCCCCTGGCTATATCTAAACATGGTATGATCCTTTTTGCTCGCATTAACTAATCCTCCAAAATTTCTAAGGCCTCTTTTAAATGAACAGCACCGGAATACAAGGCTTTACCCATAATGACCGCTTCGACGCCATATGGTTCTAATTCTTTAAGTTTATGCAAATCTTCAAGACAAGATACTCCACCGGATGCAATCACCTTTAAACCACTAACCTCCGCCATTTTTTTCGTAGCCTCAAGATTTGGTCCACGCAAAGTACCATCACGACGTGTATCCGTAAAAACGATCCGCTTTATTCCTAAAGCAGCAATTTTTTGGGCTAACTGATATACCGTTGTTTCTACAGTTGATTCCCAACCTTCTATGGCCACCATACCATCACGACCATCAATTCCTACCGCCACTCGTTCCCCAAATTCCTCCAGACATTGAGAAACAAGGTCATTAGAAAGAATAGCGGCTGTTCCTAAAATTACGCGTTCCACACCTAGCCCCAACACTTTTTTTACTACATCATAACTACGAATACCCCCACCTAGCTGAACCGGTATTTCAATCGCCTGCACAATCTCTTGGATAATTTCTAAATTTTGAGGTGTACCCGTAAAAGCTCCATCCAAATCCACTACATGAAGATAAGAAGCCCCCTTATTTTCCCATTGTTTAGCCATTTTTACCGGTTCAGCAGAATAAACTATTTCTGAACTTCTTTCCCCCTGAACCAAACGGACACAGCGGCCGTCTCGCAAATCAATGGCCGGAATTAATAACATTTCTGACCACTCCCCATAATTATTCCTTACTATATTATTTAAACATATTCTGACATAAATTTCTACCATAAATCAAATAACACTACTGCCAAAATACATTTTTTTAGTGAATTCTATAAAATTCCTTTAGAGGAAGGTATAGCTTCACCTGCTATCTGTATAGCTTCGCGCAAAGTCCTTCCTACTCCTTTAAAAATCGCTTCCGCAAGATGATGTGAATTTTCCCCTGCTAACTGTTGTAAATGTAACGTTACTTTAGCTTCCTGTATAAAAGCCTGCCAAAAAACTTTAACCAACTGACTATCAAATCTACCTATTTTTTCTGTAGGAAACGACATTTTTGCATAAAAACCGGGGCGTCCACTAAGGTCAATAGCACAAAGAACTAAAACTTCATCCATAGGTAACGCTATTGAACTATAACGAGTAATTCCTTTTTTATCACCAAGGGCCTCTCTAAAAGCCTTTCCGAAACAGAGGCCAATATCCTCTACCGTATGATGAAAGTCCACACCCAAGTCTCCACTAACTTCAAGTTGTACCTGAAAACCGCTATGTTTTGTCATTAATTCTAACATATGGTCCAAAAACTCAATCCCTGAACTACCCTGCAAAAAACCTTCTTCAGCTAAAATTACTTTTAACTTGATCGCCGTTTCTTTCGTTATTCTTTCTACAAAACCCTGACGCAAAGTCATGACTTTTCCCCCTTTGTTCGTATAGATAACGCTTGTCCATGTGCTGTCAAGCCTTCTACAGAAGCCAAATACTGTATTGGTTCCACTGCTTTTTGCATACCTAAAGCAGAATAACTGATAATACTGGAACGCTTACAAAAGTCATCCACAGTCAGAGGCGAAGCATACCGAGCCGTGCCTCCCGTAGGTAATACATGACTAGGGCCTGCCCAATAATCCCCTAAAGGTTCCGGCGTATAAGGTCCTAAAAAAACAGCTCCGGCATATTTTACCTTAGCCAAATAAGGCCAAGGGTCAGCAAGCAATAATTCTAAATGCTCCGGAGAGGCAAAATTAGCTACAGCAAAAGCTTCTTCTAAACTTTTCGTCAGAATTACGGCCCCAAATTCTCGTAAAGAAACTCGTGCTATTTCCTGACGAGGCAACTGGGAAAGCTGTTTTTCTAAAATAGTCATTATTTCTGCAGCCCAAACCTGATTATTTGTTACTAAAATAGCCCGTGACCTTTGGTCATGTTCAGCCTGAGAAAGAAGATCAGCCGCCGCATATTCTGCCTGCACACTCCCATCCCCGACAATCAAAATCTCACTGGGTCCCGCTAACATATCAATACCCACTGTACCATAAACAATTTTTTTCGCTAAAGCTACAAAAATATTTCCCGGTCCGACAATTTTATCTACCGCAGGGATACTCTTTGTTCCATAAGCTAAAGCAGCTATTGCCTGTGCCCCACCCACACGATAAATCTCCGTCACGCCTGCTTCCTTAGCCGCCACTAAAGTAGCTGCAGGAATAGCTCCGTCCTTTCCCGGCGGGGTCACCATCACTATTTCCGATACACCGGCCACCATAGCCGGAAGAGCGGTCATTAAAACAGTGGATGGATAACTGGCTGTCCCCCCGGGAACATAAATACCGACTCTTTGTAAGGGACGATAAATCTGTCCCACATAAGAACCTGTTTCATCTTGACTAAACCAATCCTTTTGCTTCTGTAAATAATGAAAACTACTAATTTTCTCTTTAGCTTGTCGTAGATAACGCAAAAAGTCATCTGTCACTTTTTCATAAGCTTCCTCGATCTCAGCCGAGCTTACTCTTAGGTCTTCCTTTTTCAAAACACAACCATCAAAAATACGTGTATAACGTAAAAGAGCTTTATCACCATTTTCCGCAACGTCCTCTACAATCTGTTCCACCTTAGCCTGAATGCCAATATCAAAATACGCCTTACCCTTAATCCTTTCCTTCGCTTCCTTAGAAGGCCATTTATACAAAGGAATCAAAAAGCTTCACCTCCCCTTTCCTCTAAAACACCCTTAATTGCCGTCACCAACTTATTAATCTCCCTAGCTTTCAAACGATAACTAGCTCGATTAACAATAAGGCGAGCAGTAGCCTCACCAATATACTCCAAAGGAACAAGCGCATTTTCTTTTAAAGTTTTACCGGTAGAGACAATATCCACAATCGCCTCCGCTAAACCTACCCGTGGAGCAAGTTCAATGTTACCGTGTAATTTAATTATTTCTCCTTGCAATCCTTGTTTATGGATATACTCTTTAGCCACAGTAGGAAATTTGGTCGCTACTCTAAAACCCGGTCGCCAAGTAAAAGTACCCTCAGTTGAAAGTTTTTCCCGCGGCACCGCTACGGCAAAACGACAATAACCAAATTTTAAATCAACTAATTCATAAAGATTTTTTCCTGCCTCAATAATACTATCTTTGCCTACAATTCCTAAATCTGCAGCCCCATATTCTACATAAGTAGGAATATCTGTAGGTCGACAAATAATATAACAAACTTCTTTTTTTTCATCTTCGAAAATTAAAGTTCGCGACTGATCGGAAAGTTCTACACACCTTAAACCACATCGTTCTAAAAGTGTTTTAGTAGGAGCAAATAATTTTCCTTTAGGTAAAGCAAGCGTTAATTTATGTTTCATCTTTTATTCCCCTCCCCCCACTCACTTTCCTCCTTACACCAAGACAAAACTGCCCTTTTACTTAAAGCTAACCTTTCTGCTTCCGTGCGCGATATTTCCCCAATTTCCGTCATCACCTTGTGCCCTTCTTTCCTCAATTGCAAAGCTTGAGGAATAACTTGCTGAGCAGTAGTTCCCACTAAAAGGATCGGTTTTTCTTCTTCCGATTTCTCCTCCCGGGATAAACTTAAAAGGATTCTCTCTACCCCTAAAGCAAAACCTGTCGCCGGACAAGCAGTTCCCCAATTAGATAAAAGCTGGTCATAACGACCGCCACCACCAATCGGATAACCAATCCCCTCTGTATAAATCTCAAAAACCATGCCCGTATAATATTCTTGATTCCTTAAAGTACTTAAATCAATCTGTATATAATCGTCATAACCATATACTTTAAGGAAATTAATGATTTTTTGTAAATCAGCAAGTGCCACCAAAATACCCTCCGGTAAATCACGCCACTCCTTAGCTAAGTCATCCGGAGAAAGCTGACAAGTTAAAAAACCTACAACTTCTTTAATTTGCTTTTCCTTCATCCCCCTAGACAAAAGATAATTACTTAAACCTACAAAATCTTTTTCTAAAATAAGTGTCCGCACCTGCTTAAGCTGAACTTCTTCCCAAGCCAGACTTTCTAAGAGTCCTTTTAAAACACCGGTATGTCCTAAACTAATTGTAAAATTTTTTAACCCCACCGAACACAAAGCCTCTACAGCCAATGCCAATACTTCACTATCTGCTTCCGCGCCAGCAGAACCGAGTAATTCTACACCTACTTGACAAAACTCACGTTGTCTTCCTGTTTGAATTTCCTCATAACGAAAAACCTCTCCCCCATACATTAAGCGCCAAGGATAGCTGGGCGGCAACTTACTACTAACCACCCTCGCTATAGGAATCGTCATTTCCGGACGCAAAGCCAGAATGCGACCATCTCGATCTACTAATTTATAGATTTGGTCAATTCCCCCCCCATCTGCTTCGGAAAGAAAGGCTTGATAATATTCAAGCAGCGGAGTATTTATTTCTTCATAACCCCACAAAGAAATACATTGCAACAAGTCATTAATTAGCTTACGTTTATGAGAAGCTTCGCCCGGCAACCAATCCCGCATTCCTTGCGGAATCTTCAATTTTAATTTATCCGACATAAAGACACTCCTTTAGTTAATTAAAGTATTAACGTATTAGATGATTTAATCTTACAGAAAAACTTGAATATTGTCAAGAGCAAAAAAACCGGCTCAGCCGGTTCTACCTTTTTGCATTTCTTAAACTAACCATCCTTCTTTTTATCTCGTCCACGATCCAAAATAAGCCTATAACCATCAGCTCCAAAAAATAAACATCTTTTTACTCGACTAATCGTCGCCGTACTAGCTCCTGTAGCTTCCGCAATTTCTGTATAAGTCAAATCACGATCTAACATTTTGGCAACTTCTAAACGCTGCCCCATCGCCTTTATTTCGGCTATGGTACACAAATCTTCAAAAAAACGATAACACTCTTCTTTATTTTGTAAAAGGAGAATTGCCTCAAAAAGATTCTCCGTAAAATCATCTTTTAACCGACTTTGATAAGTCATCTCCATTCTCACCTCTAATAAAATCTCCATTTAGCTTAATTTTTTTAATTAGGAGGGTTACCCGCAGAATAAGTTAAAATTTGACTAGCTTCTTCTGCCTCCGTCTCGGGAACAAGCACTTCTACTGCACCGGAATCCCCTAAATGAGGAACACCTACCGGGCGAAGCATTACCAGTACCCCTTCATTCTCTAGGAGGGACTTCAATTGTTCCGCAATAACTCTATTCGGAGAAATATATACAACTGTCCACATCAAAATTACCTCCTTAAAGAAACAACTAACTTAAACTTTTTAATTAGAAAAAACTTATTCCCCGGACTCAAGATTACCATGTTTAGTAAAAATTTTTGCTTTACCTCTAATTTTAATGGCGGAAGTGTGTTCTGTAAATTGAGCCAACATCACTTCCCCACGATCCAGTTTTTCCGTATGATGAAACTTTGTATCTTTACCCCTCGTCAAACCAATAATTGTGACCCCGTTTTCTTCAGCTTTCACCATAATATAGTCCCCTAAAATCGGCTTTTCTTCTCTCTCCATAATTTACCTCCTTGCTTAAATCTTATTTATTTCTTCATATTTTTTCTTGATGTATTCATCAACTATTGAAGGAACCAACCCCTGTACACAACCACCAATCAAAGCAACTTGTTTAATCATACTGGAACTAAGAAAAGAATACTTCCCTTCCGTCATTAAAAACACAGTTTCTAAATCTTTATTCAAATGCTTATTCATGGCCGCCATCTGCATTTCATATTCAAAGTCAGAAATAGCCCGTAAACCTCTAATTAAAGCATCCGCATTTTTTTTATTGGCAAAGTCAGCAAGCAGTCCCGTAAAGCTTTCCACTTCAATGTTTTCAAGATGTTGAACACTTTCTCTTACCATTAGTATTCTTTCCTCTAAAGAAAATAGATTGCATTTATAAGTTTCCATGGCTACAGCTATAATTACCTTGTCAAATAACTTACAAGACCTTTCCGCAATATGAATATGTCCATTAGTTACTGGATCAAAAGTTCCCGGATATACAGCAATACGCATATTTTTCCCTCCATCAATTTTCTTGTCCATTTTTTAGAATGTCTCTAGCTTCTACTCAAACTACATTTAAACCTATACTTTGTTGTTAATTCGTGAAGACATTTTTATATTCCTGCTATCTTCTTTAAAAATACGCCTTTTCCTTTATTTACCCTAATTCTGTTAAACTATTTCTGAACAACACTAATCGCTTCAATACCAATAATTTTTTCTAATTGCTGAATTAAATCTGGCACAACCTTTACCCAGTATTGGCGATTGCTTTTAATTAATCTTTCTTCTTGCGGAAAATATAAATAAAGAGGAGTATCCCCCTGATATTGTTCAAGAATAGGCATTAACTTCTCCCGAAACTGTTGTTCATCAAAAAATGAAGGTATTTTTAAATAAAGTTTTGATGTACTAGGGTTCTCTCTTTCCTCTACTAAATTATCTAAAGGCTTAATTTTATCCACCATTATTTTCGGTTTATCTTCCTGAAAATTCAATCTGCCTGTCACCAAAACAGGTAGGTCTTCTTCTAAAAACCTATTAAATTTAAGAAAATTACTCGGGAAAAGAAGTGCCTCAAGACTACCCGTTAAATCTTCCAAAACAAAATAGGCCATCGTTTGACCTCTTCTCGTCACCGAACGTCTAAGAGAAGTAATAATTCCTGCTAAGGTTACTCTTTTTTTGTCCTGCTCTATCCCTAACTCCTCAATCGTAATACTTATTTTATCCCGAAGCAACTCCTGATACTCTGTCAAAGGATGCCCACTTAAATAAAGACCCAGTACTTCCTTTTCCATTTGTAAAATTTCCTTCTCCGTAAATTCACGTACCTCCGGTAAAGCTATCGGCGGATTCAAAGGTTTTTCCACTCCTGCTATATCAAATAAAGAAAGCTGTTGAGAATTTTTCTGTTCTTGCCAGGCTAAGCCTTGATCTATACAATTCTGCAAGATTACCAAAAGTTGAGCTTGAGATTCATGAACAGAACGAAATGAACCTGCTTTAATCAAGTTTTCTAAAGCACGCCGATTAAGATAAGATAAATTTACTCTTTCACAAAAATCTTGCAAACTTTTAAAAAGACCCTTCTCCCTCTCCTTGATAATCGCCTCAATAGCCTGATGTCCTACTTGTTTAATGGCCGCTAAACCAAAACGTATTTTATGACCACTAACAATAAAATCTTCTACACTTTCATTCACATCAGGAGCTAAAATTTCTATTCCTCTTTGTCGGCATTCCTCAATATAAAAAGGAACACGGTCTTTTGTTTCAATGACACTGCTCAATAAAGCTGCCATAAATTCCACTGGGTAATGAGCTTTAAGATATGCTGTTTGATAAGCTAAAAGAGCATATGCAGCCGAATGACTTTTATTAAAACCATAACCAGCAAAGTATTCTAATAAATCAAATACTTTTTCCGCAATTTTCGCTTCAATTTCGTTAGAAACAGCACCTGTAATAAATTTTTTTCGCAAGCCACTAATAATTTCAGGTTTTTTCTTCCCCATCGCCCGCCGCAAAAGGTCGGCCTCTCCTAAAGTAAAACCAGCTAAATCACTAGCAATTCGCATTACTTGTTCCTGATAAATAATGACACCATATGTAGTCTTTAAAATCGGTTCCAAAGCAGGATGAAGATACGTTATCTCCACCTCTTTGTGTCTTCTTTTGATAAAGTCTTCCACCATCCCACTACCTAAAGGACCCGGTCTATATAAAGCCACTAAAGCAATAATGTCCTCAAAAGTAGTGGGCTTTAACTCTCTAAGTAAAGCCCGTAGCCCCGAGCTTTCTAATTGAAAAACACCGATTGTATCTCCGACCGAAAGAAGCTCGTACACCATCGGGTCATCTAAAGATATTTCCGCTAAATCTAAATCTTTCCCTCGGCTTTTTCTAACCATAGAAACAGCATTATTAATCACCGTCAAAGTCCTCAAGCCTAGTAAATCCATTTTTAAAAGACCGATTTCTTCAATTGTTTCTTTAGCAAATTGAGTACAAACTAAACCCTCCGAAGTCCTTTGTAAAGGCACATAATTAGCTAAAGGCTCTTCTGAAATAACCAATCCGGCAGCATGAGTACCAGCATGGCGCGGAATCCCCTCCAAAGATTGTGCTGTAGTCAAAAGTTCTTTCACCACAGAGTCTTCTTTTTGCATTTCTACCAATTCAGAAGAAACTTCTAAAGCTCTGGCGATAGTCATCCCTGGCTCCATCGGCACCATTTTCGCCACCTTATCCACCAAAGATAGAGGAATATCCATCGCCCTACCCGTATCGCGAATCGCAGCTCTTGCCGCCAACGTTCCAAAAGTGATAATCTGAGCCACCCGGTCTTCACCATACTTCTCCATGACATAATCGATTACTTCGCCCCGCCGTTCAAAACAAAAATCGATATCAATATCGGGCATACTTACCCTTTCCGGGTTCAAAAACCTTTCAAAAAGAAGATCGTATTTCAAAGGGTCAATATCTGTTATCCCTAAACAATAAGAAACCAGACACCCTGCCGCCGAACCTCTTCCCGGTCCTACAAAAATCCCTTTCTTTTTAGCAAAACAAATAAAGTCCCAGACAATAAGAAAATAACTACTATAGCCCATTGTTTTAATGACTTCAAGCTCATAATTCAACCTTTGCTTCTCTACAGACGAAACCTCCGCATATCTTTTGTACAAGCCTTGTACCGCTAACTCCTTTAAATAACTATTAGCTGTATAACCTTCCGGAACTTGATAAGGAGGTAAGTGGTTTTCGCCAAAAGTAAAATCTACTTGACAACGCTCAGCAATTCGCCACGTGTTCTCTAATGCCTCAGGATAATCACCAAAAAGAAGCTTCATTTCTGTAGCATCTTTTAAATAAAACTCATCTGTCGCAAAATGAAGTCTTTTCTCATCCTTTAAAGTTTTTCCCGTTTGAATACATAATAAAATATCTTGAATAAATGCATCCTCACGACGCAGATAATGTACATCATTACTAGCAACTAAAGGTATTCCCGTCTTTTTTGCAATACGCACTAAGCCAGCATTAACTTGATGCTGTTCCTCTAAACCATGGTTCATCAATTCTAAATAAAAATTTTTATTTCCAAAAACATTTTGATAAAGTTGCGCTTTTTGTAAAGCTTCCTCTTCTTTATTCTGTAAAAGCAAAGTAGGAATTTCACCGGCAAGACAGGCCGATAAAGCGATTAAACCTTTGCTATATTCTTGCAATAAAGATAAATCTACACGTGGTTTATAATAAAATCCCTCTAGCCAAGAAGCTGAAACGAGTTGCAAAAGATTCCTATAACCTTCCTGATTTTTCGCCAAAAGCACTAAATGAGATGGTGAGTCATCCAAGCCTGCCACCTTATCAAAACGACTGCGTGGTGCTACATAAACCTCACAACCAATAATCGGATGAAGACCGGCCTTTTTAGCCTCTTTATAAAAATCAATTACCCCATACATCACTCCATGGTCCGTAATCGCCAAGGCTTCCATCCCTAATGCTTTAGCTTGCTGAATCAACTCTTCAAGCTTACTGGCACCATCAAGGAGACTAAAACATGTATGATTATGCAAATGAACAAAAGACACGCCTTCTTCCTCCTCGAGCAAAAATTATTTTTTGATTATCCGCGAACTAACCAAGGCTTTTGCTTTTAATTTTCCTTGACAATATATTCCTACATCAGCTAAACAATATTTCTTTTCCAAATGAATAATTTGTGCATAAACCTCTGCTACATCTCCCACCGCAAGAGGATGAACATGCTCTAAAGAAAAATTATGAACGAGCGTATCCAAACGATACTGTTTGCGAGCAGCAATATACGCCGCTGTAGAAATTATGGTCACTAAAGTTCCCGGACTCGCTGTCCCATCTTCATCAATCATAAATTGCGAAATCTCTCCGGTAAGCTTGATCCCTTCCACCCAATCTTCTAACTTAAAACCACTCATCACTAAATTATCGACAGTTTCACCCACATGTGGTTGTTTTTGAGTTTGTTGAAAAGCAGCCAAAATATCCTGACGACTAACCACACCTACTAACTTCTTTCCCTTAACAATAGGAACAAGTTCAAACCCTTCCCACACTAATACACGTGAAAGATGGGTTAATAAAGTACGTGGCTCCACCATTAAAACATCCTTAGTCATCACAGAAAGAATACTTGCTTGACGATCAGCACTAGCTACATCAACCGCCGTAACCATTCCCACCACCATCATATTTTTATCGACAACAGGAAATCTGCTATGTCCCGTTTTTTCTGCCATTGTATGCCAATCATCCACCACTGCTTCCGCTGACAAATAAAATACATCTTTAACCATAATGTCGCCCACATAAATAAGTTCTTTTTCTTTTAACCGATCGTAAATAGCTCGATTCAACATGGAAACTGCTTCAAAAGTATCATAAGGACATGAAATCACATTCAATTTCTTTTTTTGAGCTTCCTGAATAATCTCTACCGGAACTTTTAAAGCCGCCGTAACTACTAGATGAGCACCTGCCTGTAAAGCTAATTGTTGTAATTCCGGTTGATCGCCCACAAATAGCAAAGAGTTTTTTACTAAAAATTTTTTTAAAATTTCAGGGCTATAGCTCCCAATAACAAAATTTGCCGGAGATATTCCTAAATTTCCCCGACTAGTCAAAACTTCCCCTTCTATTATTTTTACTACTTCCCTTAAAGTAAGATCTTCAATTCCTTTTTCCTCTTCAGATTCAATACGAATAGTCCCTACTTTAGGTATAGAACTAACCAGCCCTTGAGCCTCTGCCTCTTTAATCGCCCGATAAGCAGTTCCCTCACTAACATCCAATTCTTTAGCAATTTGCCGAACAGAAATTCTTGTTTCTACTTCTAAAGCCTTAATGCGACGAATAATTAGCTCATGCTTAGTTATACCATTTTCCGCAACAACTCCCACGATGCAATATACACTCCTTTCTTTTTACCGAAGAAATATCTTCTTTAAGTATAACAGATTAGCTAATCTGTTACAATATTTTTTGTATTAAAAAAGAGTGTATTAGTACAGAATTATAATAATTACTTTTAATCTTTTTTTAATCTTTGCCTCATCAGTCCACCTATTCGTCCGGATTCCTCCGCTGTTAATTCGCCCCACCCCAACGCTCGTATTTTCTCCCATAAACCTAGTTCTTGGGCAATTTCTATCTTCAATAAATCCTGCCTTGTTTGCTTTTTCTCTTTCTTCTTCTTTGCGATTATTATTCACCTTACCTTAACAATTAATATTATTCTTATAAGATTTTTTCAGCAAAAATACCCGTTAAACCCATCCTTTCTACACGTTTTTTTACTATTTCCACATCTGTCGTATATAACCCTTGGGCAATCATCTGCTTAAAATATTGTCCCCCGGAAAAAGTATAACGATTCTTTAAACCTTCAGGTGTTTTAATCCTTTCATTAGCAAAAGCAATTAAATCCCCCAGCACTAAAGCACGTGGTAATTCCAAAAGAGGCATTCCTAAATAAAGGCGTACACTATTATACCCGGCTAAACTGCCCGTAGCCATTGCTTCAGTATGACCAACAAAAAGTCCCGCTTTTTCTCCCGCACAAAGAAGATTCTGTAGTCCCTCAACTTTTAAAGCATTATTACGTGGAGCCATCGATAAATAACGTATAGAATTCCCCTTTCCCCCTGAATAAGGGTCATCATAACGAGCAAATTCAAAACCCGGTATTTTTCTTAATTTTTCTAATGGATAATACGAAGTCATTAACTTAACATATCCTGTATCAAGAAGAATAAGATTTTCTGCAAACTCCTTTAGAGCATACTGCTGACATACTTTATAATTTAATTTTTCTACATTAACATCATCAGCAGGAACTGGAACAATCACAACTCCTTCACGATCCAGTTTTTCCACAATTTCTTTACTCAAAGAATGCTTAGCTAACTTACAAGAACCACTATAAGCACCATAAGATTCATCACCACGTTGTCCCAAAAGGTCTTCAACCCCGGCTCGCTGACTAATACTAATACGCGGGCCATATGAAGGACAACGTAAAATACACATAGCACAACCATTACCATAGCGAAGACAATTACCCATCGGTCCTGTAGACCCTGTCGTTTCAATAAAAACATCACCTTCTACTACACTACCATCTGCCAAAACTATATTTTTCAATAAAGTACCTTCTTTATTTACGTCTACCGCTCTTGTTTCTAATTTAAATGTAATCTGCATTTCCTCCAACTTTTCCCGCACCAATGGTTCTACCTTCGTCACATCATATAAAAAAGCGTGTTTATGTCTCGGAAAATTAACATTTTTATGCCTGGTTGCCCGGTCTGTTATGGCTAATAATTCTCCCGCTCCAAGAGCTATTATTTCCTCAGCCGCCGTAAAACGGCCATTGTTACGCATAATCCCCCCTACATTACCTAATCCTAACAATAAATCCGTTTTTTCCAAAACAACTACCTCTGCTCCGGCTTTCCTAGCTGTAACAGCAGCTGCACATCCGGCCCAGCCACCACCAATGATTACAACTTTAGCCAATGCCCTTACCTCCCTCCATACATACTTAACGGTTCTAACTGAGTTTTACATCTCTTTACTCTACTGCCATCAACCAATCTAGTTTGACAGCTTCCGCAAACACCTTCACCACAACATAATTGAGCATTATTAGAACAAACAAAATCTACCTTTCGCTCTATCTCTCGCAGTAAACAGCTAATCCCTTGATGTAACAATTCAGAGCCTCCACCATAAATTAAGCCAAATCCCCTCTGAAGAATACTTTCTTTAAGATAAACCAACGACTCTTCCGTTATTGTAAAATCTTCTTTTTTTAATAATTCTTTTTCACAAACATGACAGCCCATTTTTCTAAATAAATCGCCAGTAAAATCTACCCTAATCCTCCCTTTATCTAAAAGTACCTCTACTTCATTTTCTCCCTGTAAGAGCTTTCTCGCTACAGGCAAGGCCGGGGCCTGCCCAATACCTCTCACTACTAATAAGGCCTTCCCCTTCTGAAAACTTTTTAGATATTTCAAACCAAGAATTCCATTCCAATAAGGGCCACGCAATAACACCTCTTTTTTTTGCTCAGCCGCTCTCTGTAATAAATATTTTGTTTTAACACCGCGTTCCTGTACAGCGATTTCAATAACTCCCGCCCTTTCATCAGCATTCATAATAGACATGGGCGAATCAAAAAAGGTCGGATAATCAGATGTTCTTAAAAAAACATAAGCCCCAGGTTGTTTAAGTTCCCGAGCTAAAGCACTCTTAACCTGAATCGTCAGCAACATAACAGTAGGGCTTACCTCTTGCTGTTCTAAAATTTTACAAGAGTATACCTTTCTTCTCTCTTTACTTTGGGCATGATTCCAAATATACTCTTGATAAATACAAACACCTTGCCAATTTATACAATCACAAAAAACCTTGCCCTGTAACTGTGAACACATAATACACTCTCCCGTCTCAGCTAAATAGCAAGGACAATATTCACTACCGGCATCAATACAATTAGTTATTCCCATTTTCTCTAACACCCCTTTTCCCCTTTATTAGAGTATTAAAAAGATAAGCAAAGGGTGCATTTTTAAATAAAAAAAGAGCCTGACGGCTCCTCACTTGTAAAACGCTTACACAATAATTTTTCGAAGTCACGAGAATGCGTGACGAAATCATTCAAATAAATCAGGATAACAATAAAGAGTCTGTTTGTCAGTAGGCACATCTCTAAATTCATCCAATAATTTGGAATATTTAAACGCAAAATTAAAAAACAAATGAATTTCGGGTTTACTTCTGTCTACTGAACGTAAAACTACTTTATCCGGATAAAAAAGATACTGATAATCTTGGTCACGCCAACAGAGATGAACATTACCAATTACCAGACATACATTACCCCATTCTTTAATCGAAAAATCATTAATACTTCCTCGCCCTAATTCTAACTGTTGACCTAAACTAAACCCTACCGTATGGTCAGATTTACCCATAAATGTAGTGAAATGTTCCAAAATAAAACGACAAGGTAAACTTACTTCTTCTAATAATCTTCTCTCTGTCGTCAGTTTTTCCTCAAGAGCTTTTAATCTACGCACAGCAGGGTGATTCTCCTCTTCCAGTAAATTATATTTTTCTTTGCATTGCCAAAGTTTTTGCGTAACCTCTTCCAACGCTGCTAAATACCTGCTATCACGTTCTTGCCGTTTTTCCATACTCCTCTCCCTCCTTAGAAAAACAACTTATCCTTTATCTACATTATACACTAGTTAGCATAAATTTTCCCAGATTAATCATCTTGTTGACTTATCGCCCGGAAGTTCATATAATATAAACGTAACAAAACTATAATCATACTTTTAAATCGGGATGTAGCGCAGTTTGGTAGCGCGTCTGCTTCGGGAGTAGAAGGTCGCAGGTTCAAATCCTGTCATCCCGACCATTATTTTATACCAATGATTTGCAAAATTGAAAAAACTACAGAGAAAAAGGATTTCAGCAAAAATTCGAGAAATAACTACATAGTACTTATGAGGAGGCTGACTAATGTTTGGATTTAAATTAACCTGCCCCGAATGCCAACAACCCATAAACCCCAATACTACCAAATGCCCTCATTGCAAAAAAAAGGTTTCACAAAAATATTTAAACCGCTATCATAACGCTATCAGTAAATTTTGGTTCATTTTTCTAGGATGTCTTTTATTATTTTTAGTAATCCCTTTTCTCTTTTATGATTACTTCGGCTCCAAAGGGGTGGGAATAATTATTTTCTCTGGATTACCAATTTCTTTTCTGATCGGTGCTTTAATAACACGTAATAACTTAAAAAGAATATAAGAAACAACGCAAAAAGCAGGAGATAATTCTCCTGCTTTTTGCTATAAGGGACACAGCACGAAACATTATATGGTACAACATGTTTTTTTAAGGACATCTCTTACTACTTCATCAGGAATCCCGCTTTTCATTACAACCTTACCTATAACTACGGGAAGAATAAAATGCACTTCTTCCCTTTCTCTTTTTTTATCATCATGTAAAAAGACTAACACATCCTCTAAAATTTTTTCAGGAAAGCTGACAGGTAATCCCCATGCTTGCATTAAACGAAGAACCTCTTCCACTTCTCCTGGGCTAATCATCTGCAGTCTTTCCGCCAAGCTTAAGGCAGCTACCAAACCAATCGCCACAGCTTCCCCATGCTGATACTTTTGAAACCCCGTTGCCTTTTCGAGTGCATGCCCAAAAGTATGCCCCAAGTTCAGAAAATTGCGCACCCCCTCATCACGCTCATCCTTTTGCACAATTTCCGCCTTCAGCCTAAGACAGCGTTCAATCACTACCGGTAAAACAGCAGGACTTCTTGCTAAAATCGCTTGGGCATGTTCCTGTAAATAATTAAATAAGTTGCGTTCCCCCAAAAGTGCATATTTCAACACCTCACCCAATCCCGACCGCCATTCTCGCAGTGGTAACGTCTCTAAGGTGGTTAAATCAGCCCACACCACACAAGGTTGATAAAAAGTCCCCAGCATATTTTTCCCCCGCGGATGATTAACGGCAACTTTTCCTCCTATACTACTATCAACCTGAGCTAAAAGTGTCGTCGGAACCTGAATGAATGGAACCCCGCGACGATATAAAACTGCTACAAATCCGGCTAGGTCCCCCACTACACCCCCGCCTAAAGCTAATAAAGGGACTTGACGACTAAAATTCTTCTCCAACATCACTTCCAGAATTTTTTCCGCCTCATCCCAAGTCTTAGAACTTTCACCTGGGGCAATTAAATAAAAATGAGGAAAATACCCCTGCTCTCGCAATAATTCTCCCAGCATTTTTCCGTAATGTTCCTCCACCTGTGTATCACTGACAATAAAAACATCTTTCTCACGGCAAAACTGCCGTAATCCGGCTACACATTCGGGTAAAATATTATCTCCCAGCAAAATAGAGTAACTTCTTTTGCCCAAATTTACCTTTACTTGCCGTAAAATCTCTCCCATAAAAACTCCCTACTTTCCTTGCTACAACACACTTAACCATAAAGCAAGACTCGTATCTACACATTCAGCAACAAGGGCTATAAATTGACCATAATCACCGGTAGTGTGAGCCAAATCAAGAGCATCATAATACTGCGGACGCCTTTCAGCTTTAATAATTACCGGTGGATAACCACATTTCATAAGTTCAAAATTCAATAACAGTCTAGCCGTTCTGCCATTACCATCAAGAAATGGGTGTATTTTCACAAACTCCCCATGAAGCAGAGAGCCTCTTTCGATCGGATGCAGCTCTTGCCACTCTCGATTATATTCTGCAACCATGCGCTCTAGATACTCTTGAACCAAAAAATGCTCAGGAGGTCTATGCTTTGCTCCACTGATTACCACATTCTCACGACGATATACTCCCGCGTTTTCCTCAGCAATATTCTTTAAAATTAAGCGATGCAGATTCTTAATCACCCATTCAGAAAGTGGTTCCTTGTTTTGGAGCAACTCTTCAAGATACAAAATAGCATCCCTATGATTAATAACTTCTAAATGCTCACGCAGAGATTTACCGCCAATAGTGATACCTTCCAGTACAACCTTTGTCTCTGAAATAGTCAGCGTATTCCCTTCCATGGCATTAGAATTATAGGTCCACTCCACTAATATCTTTTCACGTAAAGATTGCAATGTGTGTTTTGGTAACGGCCTATGTTTATCAAGCAAACTTTTCTTTTGCTCTATGGCTGCAAATGGCAAATTAGCACCCCCTATTTTTTTATTTGCTTTACATAACTTTTATAATTTAATAAAGTTTCCGCGAGATGGTCTCCACCAAATTTTTCCATTAATGCTGCCGCCAATACCCAGGCCACTACTGCTTCTGCCACTATTGCTGCAGCAGGTACGGCACACACATCAGCACGCTCTACTGCCGCCACGGAAGGTTCTTTTGTTTGCCAATTCACACTAGCTAAAGGTTGAGCCAAAGTCGGAATCGGTTTCATCACTGCCCGTAAAACTAAAGTCTCGCCATTACTGATGCCACCTTCAATACCTCCGGCCTGATTCGTCCGATGGCGAAACCCTTGTCCTTCCTGATATTCTATTTCATCATGTACTTGGGAACCAAATAAAGCGGCTGTACTAAAGCCCTTACCGATTTCTACTCCTTTAATTGCCGGAATACTCATCAAGGCTTGAGCTAACTGGCCATCTAAACGGCGATCCCATTGCACGTGAGAGCCTAAGCCTACAGGAACTCCTTCCGCAATAACTTGAACAACACCACCCAAAGAGTCTCCTCGTTTTTTCGCCTCCTCAATCGCCTTCATCATCAACAAAGAAGCCTCTTGGTCAAGACAGTATAATGGATTTTCAGATAATAATTTACTATCCACTATTTTTTCTTCCGTACAAGCCTGAACATTACCTATCGCTACAACTTGACCTTGCAACTTAATCCCAAAACAAGATAATAATTCTGCAGCTACAGCCCCTACCGCTACCCGCACCGCCGTCTCCCTAGCACTAGCCCGTTCCAAAATATTGCGTAAATCCTTTTGCCTATATTTAAGCCCCCCGGCTAAATCAGCATGTCCGGGACGCGGGCTAGTTACTACTCTTTTCTCTAACTGTACTTCGGTACCAACAGCCATAATCTCCTGCCAATTTTTCCAATCTCGATTATAAATCACCAGTGTAAGCGGTGTCCCTAGCGTAACGGAACCTCTCACCCCGGAAAAAATCTCTATCCTGTCTTCCTCTATGGTCATTCTTTGACCTCGTCCATAACCACCCTGCCGCCTCTTTATAAGACGATTAATTCTGGCTAAGTTTAGCTCTAAACCCGCAGGAAGACCTTCAATAATTGCTACTAAAGCTCGCCCATGCGATTCTCCCGCTGTCAAAAATCGCAGCATTTTACACCCACCTTTTTAACTCCTCAGCCATTACTTTTTCAGGCGCTTTCTGACCTGACCACTTTTCAAAAGCTAAAACTCCTTGTGCCCACAGCATCAATAACCCATTAAGTGTGTAACAACCACGTGCTTTAGCTTTTTGTAAAAACAAAGTCTCCTGTGGATTATAAATTAAATCAACCACAAATTGTCCTTTAGCAAACCATTTTTCCTCCACCGGTGGACCTTCTTCTTGAGGAAACATACCTAAAGGAGTAGTATTTACTACTAGTTTATTTTCTGAAAAAGCCTCTTTTAGTCCCTGTCCTTGCCAACTACGTAAACTAACGATTGAGCCTAATTTTTCTAACAAATCCGCTAATTCTTTTGCTTTTTCCCGATTCCGATTAACAATAGTAAAATTTTTTATCCCGGTCAAAGCTAAAGCAACTCCTACTGCCCTAGCTGCACCTCCTGCCCCTAAAAGTAAAACACCCTGGGAAGGTGTAAGCTTAAATTTGGCCTGCTGCAAAGCAACTAAAAAACCTGAACCATCAGTATTATCTCCCCACAAACATCCCTCATCCCAATAAAAAGTATTTACCGCTCCGATTACACGTGCTTCCTTTGTTAATTCATCTAAATATGGTGTAATCTTTTCTTTAAACGGTATAGTTACATTTCCGCCCTGTATTCCTAACGCTTTTATACCCTGTACCGCATTCTTTAATTTATTTTTTTCTACCTTTAATGCTACATAAATACTATTCATTCCTAATGCAGAGAAAGCTGCATTATACATTACCGGAGAAAGAGTATGTTCAAGCGGATTTCCCAATACCGCAAAGACTTTAGTTTTTCCGTTTACCTTCAACATTAATTTTCACACCTCAATTCCTCCAACAATCTCCAAAAACCGGGAAACGAAACTTCGACAATTTCCGCATTGTTAATCATAGTCTCTCCCTTTGCACCTAGTGCAGCTATAGCTAACGCCATAGCGATACGATGGTCACCGAAACTTCGACAAAAAGCCCCTCGTAAAGGAGCGCCTCCTTGAATACGTAAACCATCAGCAAGTTCTTCTACTCGACCTCCTAAACGTGTTAACCCTTCACAAATTGCCATCAAACGATTACTTTCCTTAACTTTTAATTCACCGGCATCCCTTATTTCCGTTACGCCACGAGCAAAAAGAGCGGCTACAGCCAAAACAGGTAATTCATCAATTAAACGGGGAATAATCTCCCCCCCTAAAGAAATACCGTGCAAAGAGCTACTCTCTACTTCTATCGTACCCTGTACTTCTCCTGCTCTTTCTTCCCGGTCAAAAATCCGTAGTTTAGCCCCCATCGCTGTAAGTACATCAATAATCCCACACCGCGTCGGGTTTAAACCTACAGAATTAATAACAATTCGACTATTAGGGACTATAAGCCCTGCTACCAGTAAAAAAGCTGCCGAAGAAATGTCTCCCGGCACCGAAACTCTCTGGGCTTTTAGTTCCGGTAAACCCTTTATCCTCACTCTACCATTTTCCCTTTCTAGCTGTGCGCCAAACGCCTCTAACATCAGCTCTGTATGATTACGGGAAACAGCCGGTTCCCAAACTTCTGTCCACCCGGGAGCATAAAGACCCGCCAATAAAAGGGCAGATTTCACCTGAGCACTGGCTACAGGCAGCTTATAAGTTATCGGTTTCAAGTCTCCACCTGTGATGGCTAAAGGTGCCAAGGTGCCACCTTGCCGCCCCATAATCTGAGCTCCCATCTTTCGTAAAGGAACGACTACCCGCTCCATCGGTCGCTGACAAAGAGAAGTATCACCCGTTAGAAATGAAGTAAAAGGCTGTCCTGCCAAAACACCACATAAAAGACGCATTGTTGTCCCCGAGTTGCCTACGTTAAGAATTTCATCAGATTCTTGTAATCCCCTAAGCCCATGCCCCTCAACATAAATCTTGCCTCTATCTTTATTTTTAGCATTTTTAATCGAAACACCCAAACTATTTATACATCTTCTAGTACGTAAACAATCACTAGATACAAGGGAACCTTCTATTTCCGTAGTTCCTTCCGCTAACGCACCCAAGATAATTGCCCGATGAGAAATAGATTTATCTCCGGGGACACGAATAACCCCTCTTAATCCTTTAGCAGAAGTAACTTTTTTTTGCATATCCATCAAACTCCCGTTTTCTTATTATATCCCAGATATTGTTTCTATGTGCCATAATTTTGCGAAATTTTTGTCTCCTTTCTCAGGCATATTCCTCTCCCTTATATTGTCCGCCCCATCACTACGGCTATTTGCTTAACCTCTTGCAACAAATTCACAAATTTTTGAGGTTTAATACACTGTGGCCCATCACAAACTGC
The DNA here is from genome assembly GCA_050951605.1 of Peptococcia bacterium. Classification (GTDB taxonomy): domain Bacteria; phylum Bacillota; class Peptococcia; order DRI-13; family DTU073; genus DUTS01. The sequence continues at coordinate 53,239 of JBMNJJ010000005.1, forward strand.
TTCCTCAGGATGATTATGTACTTCAATAATTAAACCATCAGCTCCTACAGCCACTCCGGCCCGAGCTAATGGTGCTACTAGACGCCATTTCCCCGTTCCATGACTAGGGTCTACAATCACGGGTAAATGTGTAAGACCCTTTAAAATAGGAACAGCAGAAAGGTCCAAAACATTACGGCTGTATGTCGAATCAAAAGAACGAATTCCTCTTTCACAAAGAATCACCTGATGATTACCATTCAACATAATATATTCCGCAGCCATAATCCATTCCTCAATCGTTGAACTTAATCCTCTTTTTAAAAGGACAGGTTTATTGTACTTTGCGACTTCCGTCAAAAGAGGAAAATTTTGCATATTTCTGGCCCCAATTTGCAAAATATCAGCATATTGAGCGACTAATTCTACCTTTCGCGTATCCATTACTTCTGTAACAATATATAGACCTGTCTTTTCCCTAGCTTCCGCTAAGTATTGTAAACCCTTTTCCTCTAATCCTTGAAAAGCATAAGGAGAAGTCCGCGGTTTATAAGCTCCACCCCGCAAAATTCGAACCCCACTACCCTTAACTATAGTAGCTATTTCTAAAAGCTGTTCCCTGCTTTCCACCGCACAAGGTCCGGCCATCACTTGAATCTGCTCTCCACCTATAGAAATATCTCCTAAATTTATTATAGTATCCTCTTGCTTAAACTCTCTACTCGCTAATCTATAAGGTAGCAAAATAGAAATAACCTTTTCTACTCCCTCCATCGCTTCCAGAGCTTGTTTAATATAATCAGATTTTTCACCACCTACTGCCCCAATCAAAACTTTTTCTATACCTCTGAACTCATGAATCTGATAGCCATTTTCTCGTAACTTTTCAACTACCTTTTGTACAGTTTCCTCCCCCAGACCTGTTTTCATAACAACGATCAACTCTACTCACTCCTTCTTCTTTTCATTATATCGTCTGCCCAAAACGACTCTCTCCATAAGCCTGGTGTGAGCTACATTATCTTTTCATTGTACATTAAGTATTACCTTTTTCGGTGTGTCCCTTTTCCAATTCCTTACCTAAGTGTAACCAAATATTATCCCAAACTAATTTACTGGCATGTGGAGAACCTAAATTTTCCGCCCTTTCCTGCATCTGCCGTAAGCAAAGAGGGTTCTGCCAAAGTGCCCAAAGTTCAGCAACAAGCTTATCTAGTTTTTTCACCTTAATGGCAGCACCTTTATTTAAAAGATAAGCAGTATTTCTATCTTCCTGCCCGGGAAGAGAAGAATAAATAACTAAAGGTTTTCCCACCGCTAAAACTTCAGCAGAAGTAACTCCTCCCGGCTTAGAAACAATTAAATCACAAGCAGCAATAACCCTAGCCATATTTTTCACATAACCAAAAACCCGAAGTCGAGGATTATTCAATTTTCTTAAAGTATCATAAAGGCGCTTATTCTTTCCTGCCACCACCACAACACCAAACTTCTCCTCACTAAGAAGTTCTTTAGTAATTGCTTCTATTCTCCCTAACCCTAAGCCTCCCCCCATCACTAATACTACAGGATCACCGGATAAACAATATTTTCTTTTTACCTCAAATGAATCTCTCTGCTCCCCAAACTGCATCCTAATTGGAATCCCCACCGGTTTAATTTTCTCCGCAGAAATCCCTTCCCGAATTAACGGTTCCGCTAAATCAGGAGAATGAATAAAATAAAGATCTATACCCTTACTAATCCAGATAGGATGAATATGGAAATCAGTAACTGACGAAGCTAACAGTGTTTCAACCTGACCCCTGCATTTCATTTCTCCCAACATTCCCGTAGGAAAAGCATGTGTTGTCATAATAACATGAGGATTAAATTCATCAATTAACTGCACTAACTTGGGAGAGAGAATTTTAGCAAATAAATGACTTATCTCTATCAGTTTATCTCCTTGTTCAGCTTGTTCATATAAATATCCCCAAACCTTCGGCGTAAAACGCAAGGTCTCCATATAACTTCCTACAACAACCTTATTTAACATACTGTTAATATAACGAAAAGTATCTACTATTTTTACTTCTGAACCGGGAGCTTCCACTAATAATCGCTCTGCTATAGCTCGAGCTACTGAATCATGTCCCGCTCCAATCGATACAGAAAAAATAAGAATTTTAATAGGTTTTTTCTTTTCCATACTCTATATTCTCCTCACCATCATTAAGTTTTACCACTTTTTCTCTTTATCCCTCTATGCATAATATATTATAACGCAAAATGATATTTAATAAAGAATAAAAACAAAAGCCCTTGATTTCAAGGGCTTTTCCATTTTTCCTGATAATTTTTACTTTACCCTATCAAACTAGCTAAATTAACCACTGCTTCCCGTGGAATGAGCATTTTCCCATGTTCCGCAAAAAAAGCAGAGTCTACAGGTAACCAATCCCCATACTCACCTAAAACTGCCGCCACATCCTCTTTACCTAAAGATATCGTGGTCACCACAAGATAATAACAGTCAAGGTATTTGTATAAAACACTAGTCTCAACATAATCAGGGACAACTCTCGCACAAGCTTGAGTACAAGATTCCAAATTAGAAAAACACCAAACTTGACTATTCCCTTTGCTAAAACAAAGTTCGTCATCCTCTTCTTGCTCCTCATCTTGCCAGAAGGTGAACAGACTATCGTTTTCTATATCATATTCATGGGCTGCCTTAATTTTTGTCATAATTACTGCTATACTATCTACCGATAAAGGATATGCTTCTACCATTAATTGCGAGTCATCCTCAATTTCAAAACCACATTCATGATAAGCCATATCCAATAAATCTTGAAATAATTTTTGTGCTTTAGGACTTAAAGGCATTAGCTCTCCTTTATTAAAGTCTCTTTCCTCCAAATCCTTTCTGGTAATAATTATTTGTACTTTGTTCTCATTAATTTTTCTTATACGCATACGCCCACCTCCTCAATATCCCCCTTAGATTATAACCTTTTTCCACAGAAAAAGGCAACTCTAATCAGAAAAAGACCGGTAGAAAACTCAAGCCAAATTCGTAAACTTAGTCATTTCAATAGCTTTCAATAGCTTCAGTGGGACAACTTTCCAAAGCTTCTCTAGCTTCATCCTCCAACTCAGGAGGTACTTCACCAGGCAAAGCTTCTGCTTTATCATTTTCACCCCAATCATATACATCAGGAGCTAAACTAATACACGCACCACAAGCAATACATAATTCAGGATTAACTTTTACCTTCATAAAATAATTCCTCCTTTTCCAAATTTATTTTACCATTAACTTTTCTACCAGTCTTTGCTACATAATATTACCATTGTCGTACTATAATATGAATATGATTTATTTTACATTAATCCTCAGCCTAAGTATTATTCTTTTAGGTGCGGGAATATTTACTAACAGCATTGAATGGCTAGGTAAAAAACTTCATCTGAGCGAAGGAACTATCGGCAGTATTCTCGCCGCAATAGGAACCGCACTTCCCGAAACCATGATTTCTCTTATTGCTATTATTTTTGGCACAAGCAAAGAGTCATCGCAAATTGGTATCGGAACAATTCTGGGTGCTCCTCTAATGCTGGCAACCCTAGCTATGATGCTCGTAGGAATAGCAGCAACTTTTTTTAAAATTAAAGGACAACCACGGCAATATCTATTTTGTAATCCAAATATCATCAAAAAAGATTTGTTTTTCTTTCTACTTGTTTATTCTCTAGCTATGTGTACTGCTTTTTTCCCCTCTCGTCCAAGTAAAATAATTGTAGCAATTTTTCTCGTTCTCCTCTACCTTTATTATGCTTATCACACTATCAAATCAGGTAAAAGTTTAGCCGAAATAGAAATTCTCCCTTTAATTTTCAACAGGAAAAATGCTACACCCTCTTTGCAAATAATTCTCCTGCAAATAATTTTCTCTCTCGGGACAATTATCGGGGGAGCACATCTTTTTATCCAAGCTCTTACTCAAATTTCTCTCGCCCTTAAAGTCCCGGCTTTTATTCTGGCAATTATTATTACACCTATAGCTACGGAACTTCCCGAAAAATTTAACAGTATTATTTGGATAAAACAAGGCAAAGATACCCTTGCTCTAGGAAATATTACCGGAGCAATGGTTTTTCAAAGCTCAGTTATTCCTGCTTTAGGTATCTTCTTAACCCCTTGGAAACTTTCTTTTTTAGCTTTAGCTAGTGGTATCCTGGCTTTACTTTCAGCCAGTATTATTTATTACCATCTCCAATTCAAAAACAAATTAAAACCCCGTACCTTAATCAGAGTTGGTTATCTTTATCTCGCTTTTTTCCTCCTCGTTATTTATACAAGAGCAACTTTCCCTTATTAAAACATAATCCGGTCATCATGATAAACATATACATTCATCAATAAACCTAAGGCAATCATATTCGCCAACAAAGAACTTCCCCCATAACTAACAAAAGGCAAGGGAATTCCCGTAATTGGCATAATCCCGATCGTCATTCCGATATTTTGTAAAATATGAAAAGCGAACATAGAAATAACACCTACAGCAAGTAAAGTACCATAAGTATCTTTAGCCTCACGAGCAATCATAATCCCCCGATAAATTAAATAAAAAAACAAAACTAACAAAAGAACTGCCCCAATAAAACCAAGTTCCTCAGCTAAAACACAAAAAATAAAATCAGTCCACTGTTCAGGTAAAAAATCATTCACATTCTGCGAACCCATCCCCCAACCTTTGCCCCAAAGCCCTCCCGAGCCTATGGCTATCTGTGACTGAATAATATTCCACCCCGCATCCCGCGGATCAATCATCGGATCAATAAAAACAATTAAACGTTTTAACTGATAATCCTGCAAAGGGAGCCACCAATCCCAAGCAAAATGACCAAATATAGTAAAGCTAACCAGCCCAATTCCCCCGGCAATTAAGAAAAAAAGTATAACAGGAGAAGCTCCGGCCACCAAAAGCATGCCAAACATAATGGCAATATAGACAAGCCCTGTTCCCAAGTCCGGTTGTTTTAAAATTAACAAAAAAGGAACCGCTACATAAATAAAAACAGGAAGCAAGTCCTTGAAAGTATTAAGTTTGCCTACCCGTGGAACAAGAAATTGCGCTAAACCCAAAATTAATAATATTTTTACCATCTCTGCCGGCTGAACCTTAACCGGGCCAAGAGCTAACCACCCTTGCGAACCTTTAAGTTCAACACCAAAAAAAAGTGTAGCCAAAAGAAGAGCTAAATTAAGTACATAAAAATGCACTGCATATTTGGATAACTTACTATAATCAATAAGTAAAACACACACAAAAGCGACCAAACCTACAACAGCCCAAGCGATTTGACGATAAACAAAATTTAAATCATATTTAACACTAGCATTAACTGTCGCACTTTGTAAAACAAAGAAGCCCACCACAAGGATGAGCCCCACAACGCCCAAAAGAGCATAATCAAGGCTTTTCATAATTTTAGACAAGCGCATAACTTCACCCCGTTCCTCTTCCCATTATAACCTTAGAACGGCAGATTCCCAAGAAATCTTTTTTACCATTTTTTGTAACAAATTAAATCCTGTTAATTTTAATTACCGGTATACTAGCCATTAAAGCTACCGAAGTATCATCAGAATTAAGTGTTACCTCTGTACCCTTTTCATCAATTTCCATATAGGAAGAAATAACTTTAAGCATATCTTCTTTCAAGTCTTCTAAAAGCTGGGGAGAAATACTCGCCCGATCATGAACTAAAACTAAACGTAACCTTTCCTTAGCAATACTTTTACTGGAAGGCTCCTGTTTTCCCGCCATCTTTCCGAAAATATCCACATTATTACCTCCTTCTCCTTAATCATTAAATCCAAAAAATTTTTTTAATTTCCCTAAAAATCCATCATCAGCTTCCCAAGAAGTTAGAGGAATTTCCTCTCCCGCTAATCTTCTGGCTATATTTCTATAAGCTTGTCCCGCAGAAGAATTCATATCTAAAACAACAGGTTCTCCCTTATTCGTAGAAATAACGATCGCTTCATCTTCAGGTACTACTCCTAAAATTTCTATGGCTAAAATATCAATAATGTCATCAATATCCATCATATCGCCTTTTTTAACCATATCAGGGCGTAAACGATTTACAATCAAAGTTGGATTACGTAACTCCGCGGCCTCCAAAAGACCAATAATTCTATCTGCGTCTCGTACTGCAGAAATTTCAGGTGTAGTTACAACAATCGCTTTTTCCGCACCGGCAGTGGCATTTTTAAAGCCACCTTCAATACCTGCCGGGCAATCAATAATCACATAATCAAATTCCTCTTTCAAATTTAGACATAATTCTTTCATCTGTTCCGGTGTTACTGCTGTCTTATCTTTTGTCTGAGCTGCAGGCAATAAACAGAGACCTTCAAATCTCTTGTCTTTAATTAAAGCCTGTTTTAAACGACAGTTTCCATGTGTTACATCTACCAAGTCATAAACAATTCTATTTTCTAAACCCATGACTACATCAAGATTTCTCAACCCGATATCTGTATCCACCATTACGACCTTTTTACCAATTGAAGCTAAACCGGTACCCATATTGGCTGCAGTCGTCGTTTTCCCCACTCCACCTTTACCGGAAGTAACAACAATAACTTCTCCCATACTTAACCCCCCAACAAATTCTAGTATTTTTCTATATTTTTAATCATTTCACAAACAATAACACCTTCATGAATTTTAGCAATTTCCGGTCCTTGTGGTTCCTCAGCGGGAGCACGCGTAATACAATTAGCAATCCGCAATTGTGTCGGTTGCAATCTATAAGCCATCACCCAAGCCTTTTCATCACCGGTAGCTCCGGCATGAGCAATACCACGTAAAGACCCCATCACCATAATAAATCCCGAAGCGATAATCTCTGCACCAGGATTAACATCACCAAAAATAAGTACATGACCATCAAAAGTAATATTTTGACCTGAACGCAAATTTCTTTTAATGATATGAACAGGTTTTTGACTAATATATTCCGTATCTGATCTTTCTTCTTCTAGTGAGATAAAACTTTTCTTTTCTACCGAAAAAGAATCTACTTCTGTGTCTGCTTTAATTCCTTTAATTTTTATCCCACATTCTATAAATGTTGCCCAAAGCATACTAATTTCTTCTACAGAAAGATTCCGTTCCCCAATTTCCACAATTACACTCGCACCTTCAAAGAAACGCCTATGCTCACCGGTTAACCGCTCTTTAATTTCAGCAATAACCTCACTCCATAAAGCTGTTTCTTGGCAAAACAAATGCAACCCATCTCTATTCCCTTTTATTGTAATTAAGTCATTTTTTCTCAATAGCTTTATATCCTCCTGCATTTTTCCTGATGCCCTTGCTTTTTGACACATGACAGGCAGACTATTTTTATATGTTCGCGATCCTTATCTCAAATCCCTGCCACTACTAAAGAAAAAAACGGGAGTTTTCCCGTTTTTTTCTGACCCCATATCTATTCCAACTCTGTTTGTTCAGGTAGGATTACTTCCGGCAACTCTGTCGGCGTCTCTGGCGGGGTTTGTTCTGTTTCTTCACCTTCCGACTCAATTTCTTCTTCCGTCTGCTGCTGATTTTCTTCTACTACCGGTGTTTGCGGTACCGAAACAGGTGGAGGCGTCACCTGTTGCTGTTGTGGTTGTGGCTTTGGTTTCGTTAAACCGAAATATTCTTCAAAAACAGCTTTAGCCACAAGCCCCGCCGAACCGGACCCACTATAACCGTGCTCAATTACTCCGGCAAAAGCAATCTCGGGGTCATCAGCCGGGGCAAAAGCAATAAATAAACCATCAAAATCTTTATTTTTAACATATCCGGCTCTTCCCGGCTGAGCTGTACCGGTCTTCGCCGCCACTTTAATCTCTTCAGGAAATTTCCAGAAAAGAGAATACGCCGTACCACCCGGAGCTGTCGTCATCGTCATCGCCTTTTTTGTTTCCTCCAAAACCTCCAGAGGAACAGAAGTAGTCATCACTACTTCCGGGAAAAATTCTTGGACTACATTACCTTCATCATCAATAATTTTTTCCACCACATAAGGTTTATGGCGTAGCCCATTATTGGCTAAAGTAGCTACATAGTTAGCCAACTGAATGATCGTAAACTGATTGTACCCCTGTCCTATTGCCGTATTATACGTATCATAGTCATGCCATGTTGTACGAAAACTGATCTCACTCTGACGTTCATATTCTAAATTTCTTTTTTTACTAGCTAATTCCTTTTCCAATTGTTTCTTTTCCTTTTCCGTAGTAACTGCCTCAATTTTAGAATTATATTCTTTTTCTAAAGTCGCTATTTTTTTATCAATTGCTTGATTGATTTTCTCTTGACGTGCAGCAAACTCCTTTTTCTGCCATTCTACATGCGGTAATAACCCTGAACTTTCAAAAGGTAAATCTATGCCCGTCCGCGCACCTAAACCAAACTCCTGCCCTACTTGACCAATTTTCTCAATCCCTGCTCGACGAGCCATTTCCTGAAAATAAACATTACAAGAACGGGCAATCGCTTTATAATAATCAGTTTGTCCATGAACATTCCAACATTTTATTTTAGGAGGATGCCAATATTGACCGGTACAAAGCACTTTTTCCGAGGGAGAAAGGTGCCCATCAGCCAAAGCCGCCATTCCCGTAATCGGTTTAAATACCGAACCGGGAACATAACTGCCTTGAACAACCCTATTTCTCAAAGCCGGAGGCGAATTCCTAAAATAATAATCGACCTGGGCCTGATTAAGAGACCTACCATTAAAGTCATCTGGATTAAGCCCCGGACGACTTACCATCGCCAATACCTTACCGGTTTTCACATCAAGTACTACCGCTCCACCAGCCTTCGCCTTCGGATATTTTTTCTGCACCTGAGCTAAAACTTCATCAAAAGAATTTTCTAATGTCTGTTGAAGTTTTAAGTCCAATGTTAACACCAGTTTATGACCGGAAACAGGTGAAATTTTACGTACTTCCCGTACCGGCTGATTTAAAGAGGTTACTTCTACCTGGCGATAACCTTTTTGACCATTTAAATATTTTTCATAACCTTTTTCTAGCCCTGTTTTACCCACCAAATCATTTATACTATAATCTTCAAACCCCGGCTGCTCCAGTTCCTCTTTAATTGAATGAACATACCCTAACAAATGACCCGCTAAACTACCATAAGGATAAGCACGCTGTGGATGAACCTCTACACTCACTCCTGGTAAATCACGTCGTCGTTCTTCAATCGCCGTAACGACTTCCATCGAAACATCCCGCTTAACCATAATTGGTTCATAAAGACGATTCTGTCCTTTCAACAATGTTTTAATATTCTCAAAAGTAATTTCCGGATCATTAAAAATTTCTACTAAATTATGAATAACCTTATCAATATCCTGGTCTTTTAAGCCAAGATAATTTAACGATATATTAAAAACAGGTCTGTTCGTAACAAGCACCTGTCCCTTAGTGTCAACAATTTCACCTCTGGAAGCCTCTATCGCAATCCAGCGCATCGTGTTGGAAACAGCCTTGGTTTGATAAATCTCTGTCTGAATTAATTGCAACCAGGCTAAACGAAGAAAAAGCACTACAAAAATAACAATAATAACGCTCCAATATATACGTAAAGTATGCTGCAACATGATTTTCGGCTTCTGCGGTCCCATAAAAAAGCACCTCCTTTAGAGAGACTGCTGTTCCATATCTTGCTCTACCCAATGATAAAAACTTGAATAAACAAAAGGAACTAAACAAGTATTATAAATAGCCATCGGTAATATTTTCCAATAAAAAAGGTTCCAACCCCAGTTTAACCCTATAATCTGCCCTAAAAAGATCATAAGCGCACCATTAAAAACACTACCTAAAAAAAGAGCTAATACCGGAACTAAAAGATTTTCACGGAATGCTCCTTTGAGCAACCAACCACCAATAAAAGATGTTAAAGCTTTAGTCAGAGCGTTCATCCCGATATAACTACCTAAATATAAATCTTCTAATAGCCCCAAAAAGAAACCGAAAGCACAGCCTTTGTACGGACCTTGAAAAAAACAATTAAAAATAATTAAAATCAATAACAAATCAGGCTTTACTCCGGCAATCATTAACTGAGAAAAGAGCGTAGACTGTAAAATTAAACACACCATACCCCATAAAAACATGGTTACATAATAAGGCATTAATTTTCTCCCCCGAATCCGGCTAAAGTATCCCCAACCACTGTTTCCTCTTCCGGTACGACTTTTTCTTCAGGTGTTTTTACCTGTTTAATAATGAAAACTTCTTCTAAACGGAAAAAATCAACAAAAGGCTTAAGCGTAGCCCTCTTCATTAACCCACCCGGTTCAGGTAATACTTCAATAACCTTACCGATACGTATTCCCGGTGGATAAACTCCGCTTAATCCGGAAGTGACAACAGTCTGATTCGGTTCAATAGGGAGATCATGAGGAAGATGAATCATTTGTAAATACTGTGAATTAGATGTACCTACTACTACTCCAGGAGTATGCCTATTTTCAAATATTCTCGCTCCTACTGCTCCTTCTCTATCTAAAATTAATAATACTTCCGCCGTGTTAGGAGTAACGCTAATAATTCTACCGATTAAACCATCATGATTGACCACAACCATTCCTGACCAAATCCCCTGCCTACTCCCTTGGTTTACAATTAACGTTTCATACCAATTAGCATGATTACGTCCAATCACCTTAGCCATTGCTAAATCATAATTATCTGCCTTTTCTTCTTTATATTCTAAAAGTGACAGTAAACGCTGATTCTCTAACTCTTGCTCTTTTAAAGAATAGATTTCCTCTTCTAGACATTCAACTTTTTTCTTCATTGCTTTATTTTGCTCTCTTAAAAGCTGATTGTCATTAAAATAAACCATAACATTACCGATAGATGTAGTAATCCACGTAATTCCGTTCTGTATTGGAGCTAAAACTTCTCTCACTACCCCCCCTAAAGGTAAGGTAGTTGTTTTTTCTCTTCTTGTAAAAAACATCATTTTAAAGGTTAAGAAAAAAACAACAACAAGCACCAGGCTCACCATAATTTTTTGTTTTTTGGTCACCTTACAACCACCTAGCCTATCCGCTTATTCGATATCGCCAACCTCTTTAAGACCTCAATATTATCTAAAGTCTTCCCTGTACCCACAGCTACAGCATTAAGAGGACCTTCTGAAATATGCACAGGCATCCCCGTCTGCTCACTAATTAATTTATCAAAACCATATAATAAAGAGCCTCCCCCCGCCATCATAATTCCTCGATCCATAATATCGGCGGCTAATTCAGGCGGAGTTTTTTCTAAGCAAATTTTAATCGTTTCCACAATAGAAGCCACCGGTTCAGAAATCGCCCCTGTTATTTCCGCAGAACTTACTACAATCAATTTAGGCAACCCTGAAACCATATCTCGACCTCTCACCCGATACTCTTGGGCACCCATTTCCCTTCCTTCACTCTTTTTATCTTCAAGCATCCATTCTTTTACTTCGTCAAGCTTCCACTTTTTTTCTTTTTCTCTGATCCATTCTTTTGTGTCTTCACTTTCCTGTTCTGTTTCTTCCTCAAGTTCTCTTTCTTTCGCTTTCCCAAACTCAGCTTGTGGGTTTATTTTTATCGCTGAACCAATCTTTACCTTTATTTCTTCTGCAGTCCGTTCCCCAATCATTAAACTGTATGTCCGCTTAATATAATTAATAATCGCCTCATCAAATTCATCACCACCGACACGAATACTTCTACTAGTAACAATACCCCCCAAAGAAATCACTGCAACGTCTGTAGTTCCACCACCAATATCCACAATCATATTCCCGGTAGGCTCATAGATAGGTAGCCCTACTCCAATTGCCGCCGCCATCGGTTCCTCCACAAGATATGCCTCTTTAGCACCTGCTTGAATAGCCGCCTCTTTTACAGCACGTTCCTCCACCGTAGTTACTCCTGCCGGCACACACACAACTACCCGCGGGCGGTAAAAATAACTTGGACTCTTTTTCATCGCCTTACGAATAAAATAACGCAACATCGTATGTGTTACCTCAAAATCGGCGATAACACCATCTTTCATCGGACGAATAGCCACAATATTACCCGGTGTCCGTCCAATCATTTGTTTAGCTTCATCACCCACCGCTAAAACATTTCCTGTTTCCCTGTGTAAAGCTACTACCGAAGGCTCGTTGAGTACAATTCCTTTCCCTTTTATATAAACAAGGGTATTTGCTGTTCCTAAATCAATACCTATATCTCTGGATAAAAACATAATCTTTTTTCTCCTTCCTCTGCTTTAAAATTTATACTATTAAAATTATATTAATAACTAGTCTTACCAAGAATCTCTACTCCACATTTTCTAAGCAGAGTCATCGTTTTAATTAAAGGTAACCCTACCACATTATAATAACAGCCTTCAATTTTTTCAATAAGTAAACTTCCTAAACCTTGTATGCCATAAGCACCAGCTTTATCTAAAGACTCACCGCTGACCAGATATGCTTTTATTTCTTGCACTGTCAAAGGGCGAAAATAAACCTTTGTCACTTCTACATCCTGCCATACGTCTTTAGTTAAACAATTAACCACACAAATCCCCGTTAAAACCTCATGAACCTCTCCTGATAAAAAAGTCAGCATTTTCTCAGCTTCCTGTTCATCTGCCGGTTTACCTAATACCCGTCCCTCTTTAACTACAATCGTATCAGCCGCTAAAACTATCCCCCCCGTAGAAGCAGCTACAGCCCGTGCCTTCAGACACGCTACTTCTTGCACCCATTGTACCCAAGGAGAACGAGGCTGTCCTTCTTTAACCTCACTGACAACCACCCGGTAAGGCACACCGAGTAGCTTTAACAATTCTGCCCGCCGCGGTGAACCGGAAGCAAGAACAAGGTCCATTCTTTTTACCTCCAAATTGCTTTAATTTTCATAACTTAAGATAAATAATAAAAGCTAAAAGCAGACCAATTGTACTAGCCACATTTAATTTCAAAGTAAAACCAAAAGTAAGAACAATTACCGATAAATCAATAGTCATCGGTTCAAAACCGATCAAGGGAAGGCCTTGATCTAAAATAGGCCAAATATTACCTAAAGCCAGGCCTATGAGACTCCCGATTAAACCACCTATAATCAATAAAACAATCAAAAAGCCAAGACCTCTACCTCGCAAAACAATCCCTCCTCAAGTTTATCATTCCGCTTCTGCCCAAACAAGCTAGAATTTTGTAGAAATTATTGGTACCGTTTGCCCAATTCTTTCTCCTTTTCCCTAAAAAACTCCTGCAACCACCCTAAAACTTGTGGGTCCTGCAAAGATAAGCCTGCTAAATTTTCCTTTATCTCTGCTGTACTAATTTGAAAACTTTGCCCCTCACACTGATGTACATAAAAAAAATTCACCTCTGGTGAGCCGGAAAAAAGAGCTACAAGTGTCGAGGGCATGTCACCAAGAGGTGGACGATCGAGGTGACTAAGCCGAAAAACCGCCTCTACGCTTGTCCCTTCACCTAATACAGATTTTACTTCCAAATTTCCTTCACAAGCTTGCGCATTAGCCGCAAGAAGCGGTAGTCCTAAACCTACTTTACGTGTCGTCCTTGTCGTATAAAAAGGATCCAAAACTTTCTGCAGCGTTTTTTCTGACATGCCCTTCCCATCATCTTTAATTTTTATAACCATTTTATCTTCCCGACTATTTTCAATGACCGTAAGCCAAATATTTTTAGCTTGTGCAGCTAAAGAGTTTTGCACAAGGTCTAAGATGTGTAAAGATATTTCCCGCATAATTTCTCCTTTTTTTCCTATCGTAAAGTACGAATGGAACGTCCTGCCTGATTTTTTAAAGCCAACCTCAATTCAGTTAGAGATACTTCCTCTAAAGTAGCAAAGCACTGAGGTGCATAAATACTATCTAGATAATGAGCATCTGAAGAGACCACATAAACAAAGCCTTGCTTTTTTATTTGTTCTATTTGTTCGGATTGACGAGGCAAATGAGGAGTGAATTCTACCCCGTCCAGAGAAAGTCCTTGTGGTATACACCCTAAATGCCCCCATAAACTGAAGGCCTGCCGGTCAATATGTGCCGCAATACAAAGCCCTCCTAATTTATGCACTATTGCCACAGCTTCCTCGACACTAAGTGTCGTTCCTACCAATAAAAGTCTTTCTACTTCTCTGATTTTTTGTCCTTCTTGATCAACAACCCATTGTTCCCCAAAAATTTCTTTTCTGTTCTTCATTTCCGGTAACTTTTCATAAACTATTTCCTGCCATTTAATAACCTGTTCTAACTGCTCAAAAAGGCATACTAAATGCACATCTTCTCGCGTCTGCAGCTCCATTCCCGGAAATACTTTAATCCCTATTTCTTTACCCTTGTCCACAAAAGCCGCAACGTTTTCCGCCGTATTATGATCGGTAATCGCCACCACCTCAAGTCCTAATTCAAGAGCACGCCCTAAAATAGCTACCGGAGTCATACTATTATCAGCACAAGGAGAAAGCAAAGTATGAAGATGCAAATCTAATGCCCATTCCTTCATGATTTTTCTCTAACTAATCCTCTTTTATAAAGTTGTCCGGCAAGGATATAAGCACTATCCGCCGTACTGAAAAGAGGAATCTGCTCCTGTTTAGCCTTAACAATAGTTTCTTCTTGAGGTAGATGCCCTTCCACAAAAACTATGCCCCCTAAATTAAGCAATTGAGCTACGGCAACTACGTTTTGATGAGTTTGTACTGTTAACCATAAATCTCCCTCTCGAGCATGAGCCATTACATTACTAAGTAAATCACCAATATAACAACCTTTGATTTCCCTATTTAAATCTACTTCCACTTTGTTCAAAGATTGTAGCTGTACCATTTCTACGATTTCTTTTAGCTCTATCATCAAAGTCATCTCCCCACTTAATCTTTTAACTCACTATTTCCGGCTAAACCGGCTCGATATAAAATACCACAAGCCTCATACATCGGATGAAGAGTAGACAATAAGGGAATCCCTTTTGCTTGAGCAAGCTTTACCATTTCCGGAGTCGGTTCCTTTCCGCGTACAAAAATTACACCCACCAAATCAACCATTTCTACAGTACGCAAGACCTGAGGATGAACTAGCCCCGTCAACAATAATGTTTTTTCCTTAGTAAAAGCCAAGACGTCACTTAACAGGTCCGATCCGCAAGCTGATTGTATTTCAATATCATCCAACTCTAACTTAGTAAATGATACTGCCTGTAATAATTCCGCAATTTCAGCGAGTGTCATAACTTTTCCTCCTACACCTAATATTATCTTTATTATAGTACATTTAGTCATAAAGGGAAAAGAAAAAAGTTTTAATTTGCCGTTTTCACAAAAAAATGATATTCCTCCAATAAAGCTAACCCTTGTTGTTGGCTTTTTAAGAAAACAAAATCTGTCCATTCTTGCTCCACTTGATGCAAACTCTCCCCCCACTGACTACATAACTTAGACAAACGCTTTAGAGTCTTACTCATCTCTTCCGAGCTTTCTTCACTAATCTTTTGACCTTCAAGTGCTACTTCTTTTAGAGAATCAGCCAACAAAGAAAATTTGGGTCTGAAAGAAATAATCGTTTCCTCGTTAACTACAGTCCCTGGATAAAGAAGTAACCCTTTTTCTAAGCAAAGACTTACCTTACCCAAAAACGGTGCGATTTTCTCTGCAGCAAAAGTATCTTCAGCAGAAAATTTAAAAGCAACCTTATTTAAATAATCTTTTCTTACTTCAGCTTCTTTCTCCCCCACCTTAATTCTTTTCGCTAAAGCAACCAAACTCTCTTCCTTATTGACAAAACCCAGTAAAATCTCATATGGTTCTTCTCCGGTAACAATTACCGGAAAACCTTTTTGGGCAAGTTCTTGCCCTAACTGTAAAGCCTGTTCCTTTCGGTCTGCTGTTACCACAAGCAAAGTATAATACTCTACTTGTTTTAAACGTAAAACCTTCTTTTTGGACCTCGATTCATAAACCGCTGAACTTCCTCCCCGCGAAGAAAGAGAAATATTCCTTTTTAGTATTTCCTCTGGCACTTCACGCGTTATATTTCCCAAATAAAAACGCCCTAATCCCTGTCCTAAAAATAATGTCAAAAAGAGAACTAAAGCAAAAACTAGTACAAAAGAACCAAATGGCGAAGATTTAATTCTTAATCTAGTCAAAAAAACACCCCCATCTCAACTCTAAATTATATGTTCAATGAGAGCGTTTTTAGAACTAAAATATCTTTAATCACAGTACTTTTGCAAAATTTCACGTGCCTCCCCAATCAAATAAAGTGACCCGGTAATCAGAACTAAATCTTCTGCTTGAGCTTCCTGTTTAGCCTTTTTGATAGCTTCCTTTAAATTTTCCCTGACCACAATAGGAACCTCCTTTTCATGAAAATTCCTACTTAATTCTTCCCAATGCTCAGCTCTGTAAGAATTAGGCTTAGTAATAATCACCATCTCCACTAAAGGCTCTAAAAAATGTGCCGCTAAAGCACGATCTTTATCGTCTAACATCCCCATTACCAAAATTATACGCTCAACTTCCTGCCTTTTTTTTGATAACCATTGGGATAAGGCCTTAATTCCCGCGGGATTATGAGCACCATCCACAACTAAAAGAGGATTCCGCCCCATAACCTCTAAACGCCCCGGCCACTTCGCTTTTGCTAATCCTTCCTTAATTGTTTGTACCTCAATTTGCCACCCTTGTTCCTGTAAAATCTCCCCGGCCAAAATTGCTGTAACTGCATTTTCCAGCTGATGCTCACCCCAAAAAGGAAGAAAAAGCTTTTCATAATCATGTTGTGAGGTTTCCAGTGTAAAATATTGTCCTGCACTTATCTCCTCTTGCCACTCCCAAGAAGCCTTACGCTGCACTTCCCATAGTGGCGCCCGTAAATCCTTCGTCTTCTGTCTAATGACCCGTAAAACCGCTTCCTCTCTACTTGCTGTTACCACAGGACAACCTTTTTTAATAATCCCGCTTTTCTTTTGCGTTATTTCCTCCAACGTACTTCCTAGATAATCCTGATGATCAAAGGAAACATTCGTAATTATAGAAAGTAGTGGTTTTTTCACCACATTAGTTGAATCAATATCGCCTCCCATCCCTACTTCAATGAGAGCAACATCTACTTTTTCGCGGGCAAAATACAAAAAAGCTGCAGCAGTTAAAACCTCAAATTCAGTAGGGGCTTCCCCCGTCTCATGTTGAACCTCTGCCACAACTCCTAAAACCTCTCCTAACAAAAGTGCCAACACATCCTCAGCAATGTTTTCTCCGTTGATTACAAAACGTTCACAATAAGAAAGAAGGTGAGGGGAACTAAATACCCCCACCCGATAACCACTTTCCCTTAAAATAGAAGAAAGCATGGTCAAAGTTGAACCCTTCCCATTCGTCCCTCCAATATGAACCATAGGGACTTCTTCTTCCGGATTACCTAAAATCCTCAACAAGCTACTAATCCGCTGTAAACCAAGATTAATCCCGAAACGGGTAAATTGACTAAGTTTTGTCAACACATCGCGATACTCCATTTGCTCAACTCCCCAAAGTAGCAATCCTTTCTACAAGTGCTTCTTTCTTGGTACGATAATCCTTTAACTTTTCCTCTTCCTTCGCCACTATTTCCCGCGGAGCTTTCGTCAGAAAACCCTTATTATTAAGCTTCCTTTCCAAACGAGCAATTTCCTGATCTAAAACTCCGTTTTCTTTTTCTAAACGTGCTTTTTCTTGTTCTATATCCACTAACCCTTGTAAAAGCAGATAAACCTCCACCCCGCTTACCACGGCTGTAACTGCCTGTTCCGGTTTTTCCGGACTACTCAACACCAGATCAGCTTCAGCTAATTTTGCTAAATTAAAGAGATATTCTTCTCCCTTTTGTAATACTGCTAGAACTTCTTCATCTTGCGCCATCAACACGACCTTCGCCTTTTTCCCCAGTGGTACATTCATTTCACTACGCAAATTACGAATAGCCCTAATCACATCCATCAGTAGAGCCATCTCTCTTTCCGTCTGTTCATCTAATTCTTTTTCTACGCCAAGAGGCCAAGGAGCTAACATTATCGTCTGCCCCTCATGTGGCAAATACTGCCAGATCTCTTCAGTTAAAAAAGGCATAAACGGATGCAATAATTCCATCGTTTCCCGCAAAGTTTGAGCTAATACCTTTTGCGCCGTTCTTCTACTCTCTTCTGTTTCTTTGCCATAAAGACGAGGCTTTACTATTTCAATATACCAGTCACAAAACTCATCCCAAATAAATTCATAAATCAGCCGTGCTGCTTCCCCCAACTCATACCGCTCTAAATTACGGGTCACTTCTTGGGCCGTCCGATTAAAGCGACTTCTAATCCAACGGTCAGCTAAAGTATATTCTGTGCCGCCCTCTTCCTCTTGATAATCGGCCAGATTCATTAAAGCAAAACGTGAGGCATTCCAGATTTTATTAGCGAAATTACGTACTGCTTCTAGCCGTTCCGTCTGAAAACGCAAGTCATTACCGGGAGTGTTCCCTGTAATTAACATAAACCTTAACGTATCGGCACCATACTCCTCAATAACCTCAATCGGGTCAATGCCGTTACCTAAGGACTTACTCATTTTCCTACCTTGACTGTCCAGTACCAAACCGTGAATAAAAACATCACGAAAAGGAACATCAGGCATAAATTCCAAAGCCGAAAAAATCATGCGAGCCACCCAGAAGAAAATAATGTCACGTCCCGTCACCAATACAGAAGTAGGATAATAACACTGCAAAGTTTCTGTTTTTTCAGGCCACCCCATCGTCGAAAAAGGCCACAACGCTGAACTAAACCACGTATCCAAAACATCAGGGTCTCGAACTAATTCTGTAGAACCACACTGTGGGCAAACCTGTGGTTCTTCTTTCGTACAGATAACTTGAGTACAGTCCTGACAATACCAGACAGGAAGACGATGTCCCCACCACAATTGCCGACTAATACACCAATCACGAATATTTTCCATCCAGTTTAAATAAATCTTCGTAAAACGTTCCGGGACAAAGCGAATTCTTCCCTCCCGTACTGCCTGAATAGCCGGCTCTGCCAAAGGTTTCATCTTCACAAACCACTGCTTAGAAACCAGAGGCTCAATGACTGTATCGCAACGATAGCACTGTCCTACCGCATGTTCATGTTCTTCTACTTTTACCAAAAAACCCAACTTTTCTAAATCAGCCACAACTTGTTTTCTAGCTACATAACGATCCATCCCGGCATACTTTCCGGCCTGTTCATTCATTACCGCTTGACGATCTAAAACAGTAATCTGCTCTAAATTATGTCGGAGTCCCATTTCAAAGTCATTCGGGTCATGTGCCGGAGTAACTTTAACCGCACCGGTTCCAAATTCCCGATCTACATAGTCATCCGCAATAATGGGGATGATTCTATCCGTAAGAGGCAGACGAAGCTGTTTCCCCACTAACTTCTTATAACGTTCATCCTCAGGATGAACAGCTACGGCTGTATCTCCCAGCATTGTTTCCGGCCGGGTCGTCGCTACGATAACCTCTTCCTCACTATCGACAACCGGATATCTGATATGCCATATTTTACCTCCCTGAGGCTCATGTTCCACCTCAATATCAGAAATCGTGGTCTGACATTTAGGGCACCAATTAATAATGTAATTTCCTTGATAAATCAAACCTTTTTCATAAAGCCGGACAAAAACCTCCTGTACAGCATGAGAACAACCTTCATCTAAAGTAAATCTTTCTTTGGACCAATCACAAGAGGTTCCCAATTTACGTAACTGGGTAGTAATATGCCCCCCATATTGCTTTTTCCAGGCCCACACTCTTTCTAAAAACTTCTCTCGACCTAGGTCTTCTTTAGAAAGACCCTCCTTAGCTAAATGCTCCTCCACTCTGGCCTGTGTGGCAATCCCGGCATGGTCTGTCCCCGGTAGCCAGAGTGTTTCGTCTCCCTGCATCCGATGCCAACGCGTGAGAATATCCTGCAAAGTATTATCCAAAGCATGTCCTAAATGCAGTGAACCCGTCACATTCGGTGGAGGCATAATAATGGAAAAAGTTTCTGCCTCCCCTTTAGCTTTCTGAACACTTAATTTTTCATCAACTCTAGCTTGAAAATAGCCTTCTTTTTCCCAAACCTGATACCACTTTCCCTCTACACTCTGTGGGTCATATACCGTAGACAAACTTTTTTCATCTTTCATCCTTTTTTCCTCCCTAGACAACTTCTCTAAAAACAAAATCCTTCACATCCTTAAAAGGACGGAAGGACCTCTTTTCCGCGGTACCACCTTAATTCCCCCCTCGGGGACACTCATTCCTGCTGTAACGGGCAGATCCGGCAGTATCTACTTTTCCTTTTCAATACTGCGCCTCCGGGACGACTTAAGCACTATAACTAGCCCTGATAAACCTTACAGCCCTAGAGTTTATCTCTCTGTAGGGATTTATAGACTCCTACTTCCCTTCTTCAGCTTCTTCTTTACGCCTTTTATCTTACCTATTTGTGCTGCCCTTGTCAAGAAATGAGTACCAAAATAACCCCCTAGTAAACCCCAGAGGGACCAAACTAAAATTTGGCGGCCAAGTGTTGCCCAAGAATACAACTCCGGCACAAGCTCCAGATTGACAATAATCCCTAAAAGCCCTAACAAAATCCCTACCCACAGACCATGGAGCCAACCTCTATCTTCAGCTTTTCTTCCCGCAACTACTCCTCCTGCCAATACTCCGCCAATCCCCAAAAGATAAAGTAAGAACCCTAAATGATAAACTTTCGCCTCTGTGAGTACAACCCAAAGCAAAGCCATAATCCCACTCATAAACCAACAGCCTAAAGCTACCGTCACACCTAGCCAAATCGCTTTCAACTCTAATTTATCCGTACCACTCATTTTTACTCACCTTTACTTTTACCTTTTGGTCATATCTTTATATACCTTATGCCAAAACCAACAAACCATGCTAATTAATTAAATTCGTACTAACGTTGTTTGAAAAAACAGGATATTGTAAAAATATAGCGAATTACATAATATTAAGTCCAATGGAATTCCGCAAATAGTTAGGGGGGACTTGATGCTATTAACTAATCTAAAGGTTATTTTTAAAATGAGTACGGATAAAAATGTGAGATTGCAACTACGGCAAACCAAGGAAATGATAAAAAATGACAAATTATATTCCACGTTTAAAATGTTAAAATTTGCTTTGAAATTTTTAACAAGAGATAAACTGACCTCTCATCAGGGAATATATTATGTTAATTTTGCCTTTCCTGTTTTCCCTTCCCCGGCTTTTATAACATTTCTGAACTTAGCCCGAGATAAACAAAATATTTTAACTTCACATGCCTTTTGTAAAAAAACTGCTCCTTTAAGTATTTGTCTTACCATAACAACTAAATGTAATTATGATTGTTATTATTGCGGATCAAAAGATAAAAATAAAACTGACCTCTCGACAGATGATTGGAAAAAGATTATTGCCGATTTACAAAAGATGAATACTCCGATTATCTTTTTTACCGGGGGAGAACCACTTTTACATCCAGATTTAGAGGAGCTCTGCCAATGCGTAACCGATAAATCACTTTTGTATATCCTAACTACAGGTGATGGTCTCACCTTAGAAAGAGCTAAAAAACTAAAAGAATGCGGAGTATTTGGCTTAGGAATAAGTCTTACTACTTGTGATGAAATTATTGATATTGAAAAGCGTCAACATGGTAAATGCTATCAAAATGCTGTCAATGCAATTAAATACTCAGTTGCCACTGGGTTATTCACAACAGTAATTACCGTAATCCCCAAAAATGAAGTCAATGAAGAAAAATTATTTAATTTTTTTGCCTTCTTAGAAGAATTAGGTGTACAAGAAGTAATTTTAAAAGAACCGATTAAAGTAGGTCGCCTCCTGGACGACCCTAATCATGAAATTTATTATTTTACTGAAAACGAAAAAAAAGCATTAATTAATTTGCAAAAAAAGGCTAATAAAAAATTTAAAAAGCTACTAATTAGCACAGAATTATTGTATTCCAGCGATAAAAGTTTTGGTTGCTCCGCGGGGATACAGCACTCTGCAATCAATTCCAATGGTGATTTAACTCCCTGTGATTTTTGTCCTATCTCCTTTGGCAATGCCCTAGAGGAACCCTTAAGTGAATTATGGATGAAAATGTCTGATACCATAAATGTACCCTTTAATGACTGTTTACAAATGTTTATTTACCCTGAATTAGCGGGACAAGAAACACCTCTGCCCCCGGAAAAAACATATAAAATTATTCATCAGTATAAAAATGAAACCTTCCCGAACCTTTATCGAGACCTGCAAAAATAAAGGGAGAAAGTTATGAGAATTTTATTTATTTTGCCCTATGATCATACATATAAGTACAAAGGCAGTTTTACCAAATCAATCTCCTATGCTCCACTGACCTTATCGGTTTTGGCGGCTCTTGTTCCTCAGGAGATGAAGGCAGAAATCAAGATTGTTGATGAAGGTGTGGACAAGCCGTGCCTGAGAGGTGATTTTGACCTTGTCGCCATAACCTGTGTAACCTCAGCAGCCCAACGCGCTTATGAATTATGTAAATATTGGAAAGAAAAAGGAAGTTATGTTGTCTTAGGTGGTGTTCATCCTACCTTAATGCCGAAGGAAGCAAAAGAACATGCCGACACTATTTTTATCGGCTTGGCGGAAGAAACTTTTCCGCAATTTCTCCAAGATTATCTGCAAGGTACGCCGCAAAAGTTATACCGGCATAAGTCTAAATGTGAATATTTATCTTTACCTACCCCCAGACGTGACCTTATCAGTAAAAAATATATGAAAATCCCTACTGTTATCGCTAACCGCGGTTGTCTGAATCAATGTAGCTATTGTTCGATTAATAAGCTTTGGGGAAAGAATAGCTTAACACGCCCTCTCGACGAAGTTATTCAGGAAATAAAAGAACTTAACCCCAAAAGAATTATTCTTCTGGATCCGAGTCCCACCTCTAACGAAGAATATGCAACTCAGTTTTTCCAAGCCTTAATTCCTTTAAAGATAAAATGGTCCGGACTAAGTACAATTGATATTGTAAAAAAGCCGCACTTGTTTGACCTGATGGTCAAAAGCGGCTGTGAAGGAATACTGGCAGGCTTCGAAAGTATCAACAGTGCTAATCTTTTAGCAGTTGAGAAAAGAACAAATAAGGTTGCTGAATACAAATATGCCGTAAAACAGTTTCATCAAGCTAATATCCCCATCCTCGGTTGTTTTGTCGCCGGTTTTGACCATGACACTAAAGAAAGTCTCCTGAATACTGTTGATTTTATAGATGAAATTGGCATTGACCTTCCTCGCTTCTCTATTTTAACCCCTTTCCCCGGTACAGCATTGTTTGCTAACTACGAAAAAGAGAACAGAATCCTTACAAAAAACTGGGACCTCTATGATACCATGCATGTTGTTTTTGAACCTAAACACATGAGCCCTACCGAATTGCAAAAAATATTTTTCGAGATATGGAAAAAGTCTTACACCACCAAAAAAATATTAAAACGATTGCGTAATACTAAAAAAGAAAAAATAATTAAACTTAGTGCTAATCTCGGCTTTAAGTATTACGCCTATAAACTCAGAAAAGCAGGTGATTAAAGTGAAACTACATGGTGAAATCATTAAAATAGAATCTTTAACTTCAGAAACCATTAATGCTATGTATGCTTTAATGGATGAGTTTTATGACCAGATGACTCCTTCTGCTTTTAAGAAAGATTTAAGCGAAAAAGACTACAGTATTATGTTATATGATCAAAATAATGCTCTGAAGGGTTTTTCGACACAAAAAATGATGCAAGTTACAGTAGGAAAGCAAGAAATATATGGTGTCTTTTCCGGAGATACCATTATCCATAAAGACTATTGGGGTAGTCTGACTCTTTTCAAAGTATTTGTGCAATATTTTTTTGCCTATGGAGAAAGTTATCCGGAGTTTTATTGGTTTCTCATCTCCAAAGGTTATAAAACCTATAAAATATTACCTGTTATTTTTAAAGAATTTTATCCCCGCGTAAATGTAGAAACACCGCCCTTTGCAAAATCGATTATGCATGCATTTGGAAAAACAAAATATCCCCATGAATATGATGAGACCAGCGGTGTAATTAAATATAAAACAGTAAAGGATAGGTTAAAAGATGGTGTTGCTGAAATTACAGAAAAACAACTTAAGAATAAAGACATTCAATATTTTTTAAGTATTAATCCGGGATATGACAAAGGGAACGACTTAGTTTGCCTGACCAAACTTTGTGTTGATAATTTAAGACCAACTGCTAGAAGATTACTTTGGGGGAAGTGATCACTTGCCGGAACGAATTAAATGCTACATCATCAATTCTTTTAGCCGCTTGCTCTATAAAAACGAATATAAAAAATTTCTTAAGATTAAAGACCTTAAAAAACAACAGTCAAAAAAGCTTCTGGAGATCCTAACAAAAAATAAAGTATGTGCCTATGGGAAAAAGTTCAATTTTCATAAAATAAAGAACATCACTGCATATCAAAATTTAGTTCCTTTAACCACCTATGAAGATTACCTTCCCTTTATTGAAAAAATTAAAAATGGTGAGCAAAATATTTTAACGAGTGAAGCTGTTTTAATTCTAGAACCCACTGGCGGTTCTACCTCTGCTATCAAGCTAATCCCCTATACAAAATCGCTCCAAATAGAATTTCAAAAAGGTTTAAAACCTTGGCTTTATGACTTATATACACAAAATCGTGAACTTAATTGGGGAAAAAGCTATTGGTCCATAACTCCTGCCACTATGCAAAAAAAATATACAAAAGGTGGACTACCCATTGGTTTCGAGGAAGATAGTGATTACTTAGGAGGCTGGGGAAATAGGCTGCTGAAACATATTATGGCTGTATCCGCGAAGGTCGCCCAAGAGAAAAATATTGCTGCTTTTTATGACAAAACAGCACTATCCCTGTTAAAATGCAAAAATCTTACCTTTATTTCTATCTGGAATCCTACTCTTTTAATTTTAATCCTTGACCATATAGAAAAAAACTCGGCAAGACTTCTCTCTGAATTACCCCCCCAACGGCGATCCAAGGTGAAAAAATTTCTACAAGATAAAACCTATCATAAACTTTGGCCACATTTAAAGGTCATCAGCTGTTGGAGTGATGCCCAAGCTCATCTTTATGCTGAAAAGTTAAAAAAGCTTTTTCCCCATGTTTATCTTCAGCCGAAAGGGTTACTGGCCACTGAAGGGTTTATCTCCTTACCTTTTACCAATGAAAAAGGAGCTAGACTTAGTATAAATTCTCATTTTTTCGAATTCATCTCCACAAGAGATAATAAAATATATCTTGCCCATGAACTGGCCAAAGGTGAAGAATACGAAGTAGTAATCACCACTTCTGGTGGTTTCTATCGCTATAAATTAAATGACCTCATTAAGGTTGTAGGCTTTCAAGGAGTTTTCCCCCTTATAAAATTTAGGGGAAAGCGAGATAAGGTTTGCGATTTATTTGGGGAAAAGTTACATGAAAATTTTCTTAAAAATACGATGGATCACTTAGGGGTAAAGGATAGCTTCTATATGTTTGCTCCTGAACAAAATGGCTATGTCCTCTATCTTCAAGCAGAACAAATACCACCCAATCTTGATGAAGCATTACGGGAAAATTTCCATTATGATTATTGCCGAAAATTAGGACAGCTCCAAGCAGTGAAAATCTTTAAATTAACCGGTGACCCTTTGCGAGAATATATCTATGAATGTGTCCAACGTGGTCAAAAACTAGGTGATATTAAACCAACCGTTTTACACTTAGAAAGCGGTTGGGATAAAGTATTCAAAGGAAACTACATTGTGGAAGGAGATTAGCAATGAAAATAGCTTTTTTAGCTCCGGCAGGAGCTATGCACAGGTACGACGGTAGCTTTGGCAAAGCACTTCATTATGCACCACTGACTCTTACCACTCTGGCGGCCTTAGTTCCGGAAGAACTTAATGCCGAAACAGCCATCTATGACGAAACAGCAGGGAAAATACCGCTGGATTTAGATGCAGAGCTCGTCTGTATTACTTGTATTACCGGTACAGCGACGCGTTGCTATGCCTATGCCGATTATTTTCGTAGTTTAGGAAAAACTGTCGTTTTGGGTGGAGTACATCCCACCATGTTACCCGATGAAGCGGCTTTGCACGCTGATGTAGTTATGACCGGCTTTACCGAGCAAACATTTCCCCAAATGTTATTTGATTATTTAAATCACAATTTAAAACCAAGGTATGAGCAAAACCATGACTTTACCATCGTCGGCAGACCTACGCCAAGAAGAGAACTCTTAAACAAAAAAAGATATATTACCCTCAATACCTTGGAAGCCGTTCGAGGTTGTTCTTTACCTTGCACTTTTTGTGCTTATCCGGCCGCTTTTGGTAGAACAGTACATAAACGTCCCGTCAAAGAAGTGATCGCCGAAATTGAAGCTCTCAATTCCAAAGAGGTCTTATTTCCGGATGTCAATTTAATCACCGATAAAGCATATGCTCTAGAGCTTTTTACCGCGATGATTCCCCTAAAAAAAATGTGGTTTGGACTGGCCACCTCCTCGATCGGTATAGATGATGAATTGCTTAAGGTCTTTGAAAAAAGCGGCTGTAAAGGACTTTTGATTGGATTTGAGTCCATTAAACAGTCCTCGCAAAGTTTTATTCACAAAGGCGTAAACAAGGTCTTAGAATATGGAGAACTAATGAAAAAACTTCATCATGCAGGAATTATTGTGCAAGGCTGTTTCGCTTTTGGCGGTGATGATGAAGATACATCAGTATTTGAAAAAACGGTGGAAATGGTGATCAAAACAAAAATTGATTTACCGCGCTATTCCATCTTAACACCTTTCCCGAAAACACAGCTCTATGCCCAACTGGAAGAGCAAGGCAGAATTACAGAGCGCGACTGGGCCATGTATGACGTTGAACATTGTGTTTTTAAACCCTTAAAAATGACGAAAGAGGAATTAGAAGAAGGCATTACTTGGGCCTGGCGGGAAACCTATACTTACCGTTCAATTTTCAAGCGATTGGCTCCGTTTAGAAATGTACCCTTTATCTCCTTACTTCTTAATCTCGGAGGCTACAGAGGTTATGCTAATAAATTTTCCATTTTCACCAGAGAAGTCATGACTGATAATAGTGATATTCCGAAGGTGGAAACAGCAAAATGAAAATTACCTTTATTTTACCGGCAATCGGCAAAAAACCAGGAGAAAAATATATCGGTACATGGAAAATGGAGCCCTTAACCATCGCTGTTTTAAAATCTCTTACCCCCCCTGATATTGAAACTGAATTCTATGACGATCGTCTTGAATGTATTAATTATGATACTAAAACGGACCTGGTTGTCATTACCGTGGAAACATATACGGCCAAAAGAAGTTACCGGATAGCTAATGAGTTTCGGAAACGAGGCATACCTGTTATTATGGGCGGATACCATGTTACCCTTTTACCGGAAGAGGCTCTCCAATATGCAGACAGTGTTATCACCGGCAACGCAGAGACTGTTTGGAAGATAATGCTACAAGATTTCCAAAAACAGAAGCTAAAAAAAGTCTATCACGGTACTGTAGAGTATAGTGATGTTCCACCGGATAAAAGTATTTTTGCCGGAAAAAAATATTTGCCAATTTCTCTAGTGGAAACCGGCAGAGGATGCTGTCATAGCTGTGAGTTTTGTGCCATCTCCGCCTATTATCACTGTAAATATTACCGGCGCGAGCACCAGAATATTATCCGAGATATACAGAACAGCACACATAACTTTTATTTTTTAGTTGATGATAATTTAATCGCTGATCTTAATAACGCCAAAGCATTATTACAAAAAATTGAGCCTTTAAAAATAAAATGGGCTGGACAAGGCACTCTAGCCATGGCTAAGGATAAAGAATTATTAAAGTTAATGAAAAAAAGCGGCTGTGAATTGATTTTAATCGGATTTGAATCATTAGAAGAGGAAAGCCTTAAACAGATGAATAAGTCCTTTAATACCGCACTGGGAGAAAGGGACGAACTCGTCCAACGAATTCACGATGCCGGGATAGGCATCTATGCCACTTTTGTTTTTGGCTATGACGGCGATACATATCAAACCTTTGCAGAGACCTTGGATTTTGCGAAAAAGCATAATTTTTATACTGCCGCTTTTAATCACCTTTTACCTCATCCGGGAACCAGATTATATCAGAGATTAAAAGAAGAAAAACGTTTAATTTATGATCAATGGTGGTTAGATGATCACTATATTTACGGCGATATTGCTTTTCAACCGAAAAATATGTCCGCTGCTGAATTAAGCCGGCTTTGCCGACAAGCGCGCAAGGAATTTGCCAATTTTTCCACTGTGGTTAAACGTGGGCTTTATAGTATAAAAAGGTCTAGTCCCTTGATGTGGTTGCTTTTTTGGTCTATGAATTTACGGCTGGGAAAAGAGGTTGACGAAAAGATGAAGATACCGCTAGGGAGGAATTTAGATGAACTGCCGAAATAAACGTTTTATAATTGACCTGGCTTCTCCCTCTGAAACAAAAGAAATATTGAAAATTTACGAAAGTGGATATTTTAAAGGAAATATCTCGGTTCTCTATACACGTCGCCCTGATCCGATAAAATCCCTGAGGCAAGAGGGGGAAAAAGTCGTCATCCCTATCTTAAAAGATCAAACAAACGGTAAAATCTGTGGAATGGGCTGTTGTGTAATACGTAAAGCCTATCTTAACGGGGAAATAAAAAATACCGGTTATTTAACAGGGTTAAAAATTTTGCCGGAATATCGAAAAAAGCTCCTCCCTATTGCCGATGTCTATAATTTCTTATATGAACAAACAAAAAACGAGGTAGATATATACTATACCACGATCCTCAAAGAGAATACGGCTGTACAAAAAATGTTGGAAAAAAAGCGTAAGAATATGCCAAAGTATCTCTACCAAGGTGATTATACGGTTTTTTGCTTTAAAACAGGGCGGAAAGTTTTTAAAACCAATACTTATCTTTTTCAGAGAGGTCAACGTGAAGGACTTCTACAATTTTTTAAAAAGCAAGAAAAACAATATCAATTTTCACCACAGATAACTTCAATGTATAAAAACTTTAATCAAGATATTTTCACGCTTAGTGACCCCCAAGGTAATATCCTAGCCGCTTGTTTAGTTTGGAATCAACAAGACTACAAACAATATCTTATCACGGAATACAAAGGAATTTACAAAATATTGCAGAGAATGCCCACAAAATTATGGGGATATCCGCCCTTGCCTAAAAAAAATGCACCGGTAAATTATGCCTGTGTTTCGCTGTTTTATGTGCAAAGTCATAACCTAAAATTAGCACAGTATTTTATAGAAAAAATAGCAGAATACTCAAAGGAATATGATTTTCTAATGTTGGGTCTTTTTGAAAATCATCCCCTTAAAACTATTTTTAATCAGATTAAGCATCTAAAATATCAAAGTAGATTATATCTAGTTAGTTGGGATAATAAACAATATAACCTTGATCATAGACCCATTAATCTCGAGGTCAGTTTATTGTGAACTATTAATTTAAAATTACTTGCTTACCAAAAAACAGAGTAACAATTTTGTTGCTCTGTTTTTTCTGTCATAATTTCAAACGCCATTGACTATATAATGAATAAAATCAAAGCACATAACTACTTAGTGAAAGCGGAGGTATGATTACAGTTGAAAAAATTAAAACCGTATTTCCGGATAATTCTTCTTTGTTTGATTCTCTTCTGTACAGGATGCGATTTTTTCCCTCGTCTAGAAAAGGAAACACCGAAAAAGGAATCCCCGGCCCAACTAACCATCGTCTACACAGAAGATTCCTTCTTGTATCTACCTTTTTATGTTGCGCTTCACCAAAAGTATTTTCAGAAAGAAAACCTAACCATCAAACTACAAAAGACAAATAACCAAGAAGCTCTCACAGGGCTACAAACAGGTGACTATCACCTCCTGTTAGGTGGGGCGGAAAACGTCTTTTACGCTTATCAACAAGGTCAAGAAGATAAGCTTATTATGCTCGGTCAAATAGCAATTAAAACCGGTCATTTCCTGCTCGCCCGCAATAGTGAAGCACCTTTTACTTGGTCAAATGTCAAAGGAAAAGTAATTATTAGTACAGGGAGTGGGGATACGGCAACAATTGCTTTAGAACATTTGCTTCGTAAACATGACTTGCGCCCTTTTCTCGATGTACATATCATCAATAATCTTCCCCTACCTCTTCGAGCCGGCACTTTTCTTAGTGGTACTGCTCAATTTATCCTGGCTACTGAACCAACTGCCACGCTTTTAGAAAAAGAAGAAGCCGGGCAAGTAGTAACTTCCCTCGATGAACAACTTGAAATTAATATCCCTATAGTATTTTTTACGACTAAAAGCCAATTAAATGAAAAAAAAGAAACTTATCGAAAATTTATTATGGCTTTACAACAAGGACTAAACTGGCTTCAGAAACATTCTCCTGAAGAAATAGCCACTGTAGCTCAAAACTTTTTTCCGGAACAGGAAGAAAAAATACTTTTAAGAGGAATCTGTCGTTACAAAAACATTGGATGCTGGTCAGAAACACCTTTGCTTACAGATAAAGATCTACTACCCATTCAGCAACTTCTGTTAGAGGCCCAAGAACTCACATCTCCCTTACCACTTTACGAATTATTCGTTCCTTCATTTGTCCCGGAATCTAAGTGAAACTCTTCCTTCAAAAACCTGCTCAACCTACTTGTAATTCTTGACTACCTCCCTAAATTATGCAAAAATAATGCTATTGATTAGGGAGGAACGACATCATGAAAAAACTAACTACCATCCAAGCTGATGTACTACTTTTGAGTGTAGCCTTTATCTGGGGGGCTACCTTTGTCGTCGTCAAAAACGCTCTGGAAGGCATCACCCCTTTTGCTTTTAATTTCGTTCGTTTTACCATAGCCTTTTTCTTTCTCTATCTTCTTTATAGACCGGGGAAAAAACTAATTCAGAAAAAAATACTGCTTGCCGGAGCAAGCATTGGTTTTGTTCTTTTCTTAGGCTATACTTCCCAAACAATCGGTTTAAAATATACTACGGCAGCTAATGCTGCTTTTATTACCGGATTATCTGTAATTATCGTGCCTTTTTTGAATATTTATTTTACAAAACGTTTCCCTCAACCAATTGTGATTATGGGAGCACTTCTCGCCGCCATTGGTTTAGCCCTTTTAACTTTAAAAAATGGGTTTATGATCCAAAAGGGCGATTTTATAATGCTTTTTTGTGCTCTTTGCTTTGCACTCCATATCGTCCTTATTGCTCGCTATGCCACACACTACGACTCCACTCTTCTTGCCATGCTCCAAATTGGTGTAGTCGCTCTTTTTTCTTTTTTTATGTTTTTAGTACATCCGACCGAATATTGGCCTACATTTTTCAGCAAAGATGTCCGGATTGCCTTAGCCCTAACAGCTATTCCGGCTACTGCCCTAGCTCTTCTGGTCATGAACGGAGTACAAAAATTTACTACAGCCAACCGTACAGCCATTATTCTAGCCATGGAACCCGTCTTTGGAGCACTTACCGCGTGGTCTTATGGAGGAGAAATCCTCACCAAACTAGACCTCTGGGGAGCCGGTTTAATTCTTCTGGGTATCCTACTTGTAGAATTAAAAAACAAACAACCTAAGTTATCTCATGAACAAGTGCAGAAAGAACGGAAACTCTGACAATAATCCCCAATAACTTATTGTGTTCATCCACTACTGCCAAAGGATATTTCGTCGTCGAAGCGGCCGGCAGTAACTCCTCAACATAAGTATCAGGCGCGGTAACAAAATAATCCTTAACCAGAATGTCTTCCAGCTTCTTCCGCTCTCGTGCAGCCTTCAGGGCATCGTCAATCGTCACCAATCCGCACAATCTCCTTTGGTCATCAACAACAAAAACACTGGAAATGCCGGCATTTTTCATTTCTTTAATGGCTACTTTAGGACCATCCTTGATGGAAACAAGAGCTCCCGGTTTAAACATTATGTTCTTGGCCTGTAAAACCTTTGTTTTATCTACGTCCTGAACAAAATCAGCAATATAGTCATTAACAGGATTAGTCAAAATTTCCTCGGGAGTACCAATCTGTTCAATCTCGCCTTCCTTCATTACGGCCACTCGATCCCCTAATTTAAAAGCCTCATTAACGTCATGAGTAATAAAAACAATCGTCTTTTTAAGCTTGGCCTGAATATCTAAAAGCTCTACTTGCATCTCCCTTCTAATTAAAGGGTCTAAAGCACTGAAAGGTTCATCCATTAATAAGATATCCGGGTCATTAGCCAAAGCTCTAGCCAACCCCACCCGCTGACACATCCCCCCACTTAACTGATGAGGATATTTATCTTCCCACCCGGCCAAACCTACCGTAGCCAAGGTTTCCCTGGCAATCTCAACCCGCTGTTTTTTAGGTACATCACGAATTTCCAAACCATATTCTACATTTTCCAAAATAGTTCGATGCGTAAAAAGCCCAAAATGCTGAAAAACCATCGCTACTTTTTTTTGCCTAAATTCTCTTAACTCTTTCTTTTTATACTCCACTATGTTCGAACCATCTACATAAATATTACCCGCGGTAGGAACATTAAGTAAATTAAGACAACGTAGTAAAGTTGATTTGCCGCTCCCCGAAAGACCCATAATTACAAAGATTTCCTCTTCTTGTACTTCAAAAGAAACATTATTAATTCCTACTGTATTTCCTGTTTCTTTTAAGATTGTTTCTTTCGACTCTCCTTTTTGTAATCTTTTTAAAACTGCTTTAGGGTTACGACCAAATACTTTAGTTAAATTTTCTACTTTTATTTTTACAGACATCTTCTACACCCATTTCTTTTTTTAAAAATTTACCCTTATTGTTCCGGTATTTTATACTTATCCGCAATACCCTGTGAAATTCGATCGATAATAATTGCTAGAATCACAATACTTAAACCGGCATCAAAAGCCCGGGCAATTTCAATCCTACTAATTCCGGCCAAAACTTCATACCCTAAACCTTTAGCCCCAATCATGGAAGCAACAACAACCATAGATAAAGCCATCATTGTCGTTTGGTTAATTCCTGTCATAATCGTTGGCAAAGCCTGAGGGAGCTGGATTTTAACCAAGGTTTGCCAAGATGAAGAACCAAAAGAATAAGCGGCCTCAACCATTTCTTTAGAAACATTCTGAATCCCTAAATTAGTTAATCTAATTACAGGTGGCAAAGCATAAATAATTGTGGCAAAAACTGCCGGAACCATACCTAAACCAAAAAACATCATCGCCGGAATTAAATAAACAAAGCTAGGCATCGTCTGCATGGCATCAAGAATCGGTTTAATGACCACCTCTGCCTTTACACTATAGGACATCCAGATCCCAATGGGTAAACCAAGCAATAATGACAAAACTACCGAAGTCAAAACAATCGCTAAGGTAGACATCGTTAATTCCCAAAGTCCGAAAACACCAATTAAGGAAAGAGAAAATGCATATAAAATACCCAACTTCAGATTTTTATATTTCCAACCAAGGAGAAAAACTAAAAGCACTAAGACCCACCAAGGTACCCAATGCAAAAACGACTCTACTTGAAGTAGGCAAAACAAAATTCCTTTGTTCAGTGCTTCAAAAAACCCCATAAAATTATCTAAAAGCCATTTAACAAAAATTTCTACATAAATACCAAGTTTAAAATTAATAGATTCTGGAAATACTTGCATAAATAAGTTAGTTGCTGCTTGAAAGCAGCAACTAGTTCACCTCTCTATTTCTACTTTTTTATTGAATTGCTTTTTCTACTTTTGTCACAACATCTTTAGGCACCCACGCAGTCCATAAATCTTTATTCTTCTTCAAGAACCATTGCGCGGCAACCGTAGGCTCAACATTATTTTCTTCCATATAAGCCAATGCTTCATTCGTTAAAGCCGTACTAGTTTTGTAGTTTTTCAAAAACTCTACAATCTCCGGTACCCTTTGTGGCAATTCTTTGTTCACACAAATTGTTACGGGAATAGAAGGAAAAGCACAAACATAACCATTTTCCCATTTTTCTTCATCAAAAACAGGCTCCTCTATATAAGTCAAGTCATATTTACCCATGATCCACTCCGGCTCCCAATAATAACCTAGCCAAGGTTCACCTTTTTCGATTGCCTTAACTATAGATGTCGCCAAAGCTGTTGAAGAACCTGGTCTAAACAAATTATAAGTTTTATCTAACCCATAGTTTTCTACTTTCTGACTGACAATTTCATCTGCCTCCCAATCAGGAATCGCTCCATAAATCCGTCCTTTACTTTTGTCCTCGGGATCGCGAAAAACTTCCCAATATTTAGGTAAGTCGGCAATCGATTTTAGTTCGGGTGCCAAAGGTTTTATTCCTCTTTCCGGGTCACCTTTGATCACATAAGTCGGTACATAAAATCCTTGCCGATTATCCCCAAAATTAACTGACATTTCTAGAATCTCTCCATTTTTCACGGCTTCCGGATACATTGACAAATTATCAGTCCAAATTTCCATATAAATATCGATGTCCCCTCGTTTTAAGCCCTCAAAAGTAACGCCTGTCGTACCGGGAGTTATCTCTGTTTCATAACCATAACCTTCCTCGATAATAAATCGTGCTACTTCATTATGAAATTTAATACTATCCCAGCCGGCATCGGCAAAAACTAATTTTGTTTTGCCTTTTTGTTCAGAGGAAGTGGTTTCTGTTGTCCCACAAGCTGTACAAAAAACCATAATTCCCATTAAGATAATACTAATTATCACAGGCAGCAATTTTTTTCTAGGAATTCTAAATTGCATGCTACTAAACACCTCCATGAAATATTTAAAATCTATTTTTTAATTAGATTACTTAATAAGATTATCACTCCTACAACTTGTTGTCAAGACCCGAATTGTAGGTTGGGGGATTTGTATATTGTTCTATCCACGTCGCCACTTCTTCTCTTCCTTCACCTGTTAAAGCGGAAAATACAATCAGAGGAGTATCTGAACCTAAACGAAAAACATCTTTAATTATTGCCTTTTGTTTTAACTGCTTATTCCGCGAAAGCTTGTCTGCTTTAGTGGCAAGTACTAAATAAGGTAACCTTTGCTCTACAAGCCACTCCTGCATTAAAATATCATCTTCAGTAGGAACATGCCTAATATCAACCAGCTGAATTACACCCACCAATTGCTGACGTGTATATAAATATTCATCTATAAACCGTGCCCAGAGAGACCTTTTTCCTTTAGAAACTCGGGCAAAGCCATAGCCGGGTAAATCTACAAAAAACCAAGACCCATTAATCTGATAAAAGTTTATGGTTTGTGTTTTTCCAGGAGTACTACTAGTACGTGCTAAATTTTTTCTATTCAAAAATTTATTAATAAAAGAGGATTTTCCCACATTAGACCTCCCCACTAAAGCAATCTCCGGTTGTGAAGATTGCGGATATTGACTAGGTTTAACCGCACTTAGCACATATTCGGCCTGTACAATTTTCATGATATCTCCTCCAAGGCAATGTTTAAAACATCCTCCATATTTTCCACTAATACAAACTTTAAATCCCTTTTAATCTTTGTCGGAATCTCTTCTAAATCTTTTTTGTTTTCCTGTGGCAAAATAATCACTTTGCTCCTTGCCCGATGAGCAGCTAAAACCTTCTCTTTAATTCCACCAACAGGAAGTACACGACCACGTAAAGTAATTTCTCCGGTCATCGCTACATAACTTTTAACCTTCCGATTAGTGAGGGCTGAAGCTAAAGCTGTAGCCATCGTTATCCCGGCTGAAGGACCGTCTTTAGGAATAGCTCCTTCCGGAACATGAATATGGATATCATATTTTTCCTGAATTTTTTCTTCGATCTCTAACTCTTGTGCCCGCGACCTAATATACGTATAACCGGCTTGAGCTGATTCCTTCATTACCTCACCCAACTTGCCGGTTAAAATTAATTTACCCTTTCCCGGTAATAAAGCAACCTCAACACTAAGCACATCGCCCCCTACCTCTGTCCAGGCTAACCCTGTCACCACACCCACTAGATTTTCCTTTTCCGAAACACCATAACGATAACGAGGTATACCTAAATATTTCTCTAAATTTCGCACAGTTATTCTTACTTTGCTTTGTGAGCCTTCGGCAATAATTTTAGCCGCCTTACGACAAATACTAGCTAACTCACGTTCTAAATTTCTAACTCCTGCCTCCCTCGTATAATGACGGATAATATGCAAGAGAGTATTTTTACTAAAAACAATTTGCTCTTTCTGTAAACCATTCTCTTTAATTTGTCTAGGTAATAAATATTTTTGCGCAATATGAAATTTTTCCTCCTCCGTATAGCCGGAAAGAGTAATAACTTCCATCCGATCCAATAAAGGACGCGGAATATTATAAGAGACATTAGCTGTAGTTATAAACAAAACCTGAGATAAATCCACAGGAGTCTCAATATAATGGTCACTAAAAGCATTGTTTTGCTCGGGGTCGAGTACTTCTAAAAGAGCAGCCGAGGGATCACCCCGAAAATCCGTACTCATTTTATCGACTTCATCAAGCAGAAAAACCGGATTCTTCGTTCCTGCATTTTTCAAACCTTGAATAATCCGTCCCGGCATCGCCCCGATATAAGTACGCCGATGTCCCCGAATCTCTGCTTCATCTCTCACCCCACCTAAAGACATACGTACAAACTTTCTTCCTAAGGCACGCGCTACAGACTTAGCTAAAGAAGTTTTTCCTACACCGGGTGGTCCCACAAAACAAATAATCGGACCCTTAATTTTTTTTGTCAATTTACGTACGGCTAAATATTCTAAGATTCGTTCTTTAGGTTTTTTTAAACCATAATGGTCCTCATGAAGAATATCTTCGGCTTGTTTAATATCTACCCGATCCTCTGTCATTTTATGCCAGGGTATAGCTAAAAACCAATCTAAATAATTTCTAATTACTGCAGATTCAGCAGACATGGGAGGCATTTTTTCTAAGCGTTCTACTTCTTTTAAAGCCTTTTTTTCAGCCTCGGAAGGAAGATGTGCTGCCTTGATTTTTTGACGATATTCCTCCCCTTCTGTACCTCGTTCGTCACGTTCGCCTAATTCTTTCTGGATAGCCTTCATTTGTTCCCTTAAATAATATTCTTTCTGTGTTTTTTCCATCTGTCTACGCACTTGAAGATTAATCTTACGCCCTAGTTCTAATATTTCTATTTCATTAGCCATAATCTCACATAGCTTTTCTAAGCGTTCTCTAAGGTCAATGGCTTCTAAGAGAAGCTGTTTATCCTCTGTTTTTAAAGAAAGGTGTGCCGCAATTAAATCAGCTAAACGATCAGGTTCTTCTATTGTTATTATGGCTAAAGCTGTTTCCGGGGCAATCTTTTTATTAAGTTTTACATACTGTTCAAACTGCTCAAGCAAATTGCGGATAAGCGCTTCTATTTCTAAAGTCTTTTCTACCTTTTCCTCGTGTTCCATAATGCTCACACGGTAAAAAGGCTCCTCTGCAAGATACTCAACTATTTCCCCTCTCCGCAAGCCTTCCACTAAAACACGAATAGTACCTCCAGGGAGCTTAAGTAATTGTTTCAGCTCGGCAACACATCCAACCCGGTAAATCTCTTCTTTACCGGGGTCATCTGTTTGCATATCTGTCTGTGTAGCTAAAAAAATTTTTCTTTCTTGCAACATTGCTTCTTCTAATGCTTTAACCGATTTTTCCCTACCTACATCTAAATGAACAACCATATAAGGAAACACCAAAATACCCCGTAAAGGTAAAAGTGGTAATGTTTTCTTCATCCTCTTTTCCATAAAATTACGCTCCCCCATTTAATACAGCAATATTTTCTAATATTAACCATGCAAAAAATACCGGCTATGAAAAAGCTTATCATAAAAGCACATAAAGAGTAAGTCACAAACAGACTATGTTCTGCTGAATACTTTTTTGTACTTTCTGTCCCAATGTTTGTAAAGAGGAAAGAGAATTTACATATGGAGATGGGCAAAGCAAAGCATTCTCCAAAACTTCTTCCAATTTCTCTACAGGAATAATTTCGATATCGTGCATTTCTGCAAAAATAGATTGCCAATTCTCTTTAGGAATCAAGACTCTTGTCGCTCCGGCCTGACGAGCTGCATTTATTTTGGCTACAATACCACCCACTGGTTTAACATAGCCCCTTACCGACAATTCACCGGTCATAGCAACTTGATTATCTATAGGGACCTCCTTGATGGCAGAATAAATCGCCGTAGCAATCGCTACCCCTGCAGAAGGACCATCAGTAGGAATCCCACCGGGAAAATTAACATGAATATCAAAATTAAGACAATCTAATTTTTGTTTCTGCCTTAATACCGTCAAAACATTTTCTACTGACCCTTTGGCCATACTCTTCCTTCTCATTGTCTGTCCACCCATACCCTGCATTTCTTCTTCTTCCACAATCCCGGTAATAATAATTCGGCCTGCACCTTTATCTACCGGTAAAGCCGAAACTTCAATTTCCAATAACATACCCATATTGGCACCATATACCGCCAACCCGTTAACCAAGCCTATTTGAGCTTCAGACGAAATCTTTTTTTCAGGGCGGGGAGTATAGTGCCCGCTTTGTACTACCCATTCAATATCCGTAGGCATGATCGCTAAGCTATTATTATTTAAAGCTATCCCTGCCGCAATTTGCATAATATTAACAGCTTCACGTCCATTAGTAGCATATTTTTGTAAAACCTCTAACGCTTGTTCCTTTACAGGAAAACCTAACTTACGCGCAGCATTTTTACCGATACTTTTTATTTCTTGTGGAGTCAAACTCCGAAAATAAATTTCCACACAACGCGAACGAATCGCTGCAGGAATCTCCTGGGGTAACCGAGTAGTAGCACCAATTAAACGGAAATCAGCTGGCAAACCATTTTGAAAAACATCATGAATATAACTAGGAATATTCGTATCTTCCGGAGAATAGTAAACACTTTCCAGCATCACCTTACGGTCTTCCAAAACTTTTAATAGCTTATTAATTTGCATTAAATGTAATTCCCCAATTTCATCAATAAATAAAATTCCTCCGTGAGCTTTAGTTACAGCTCCCGGTTTAGGTTGAGGAATACCGGCTACACCCATTGCCCCAGCACCCTGATAAATAGGGTCATGTACAGAACCAATTAAGGGGTCGGCAATGCCTCTTTCATCAAAACGTGAAGTAGCACCATCTACTTCCATAAATTTAGCATCAGGTTTAAAGGGAGAAAGCGAATTTTTTTTAGCCTCTTCTAAAACTAACCGGGCAGCAGCTGTTTTTCCTACACCGGGTGGACCGTAAATAATAATATGCTGCGGATTTGGTCCACAAAGTGCCGCACGAAGAGCCTTAATCCCTTCTTCTTGTCCAACAATCTCTTTAAAACTTTGTGGTCTTGTTCGTTCAGAAAGTGGCTCACTTAACTTTATTTGACGCATTTTTTCCAGTTTTTCAATTTCCTTACGAGATTCACGCCCTACGGCTACCTTAGTACCTTGCTGTCCTTTTAAGAGATTTAAGAAATAAATTCCGATAACAATAATGAAAAAGATTTGAATAAAACTCAAAATACTACCTAAACTAAAGAGACCCATTATTTACCTTCACCGTCCCCATTCCTACTATTAGTAGTATCATGACCCGCTAAGACCCTTTTTATCCTTGTCCTAAAATTGTTATTTTTGAAAATAAAGGAAACATTAAATTTCTTTTTAAGGGAATAATATAATGAGCCAAAAATCCGTAGAGGGGGATGACAACATGGCTAGACGGCGCAGTATTATGTCCGATGCTTTAAAGATGGAATGTGCTAAAGAACTAGGTTTTTTTGACCAAGTACAAACAGATGGCGACTTTGGTAATGTTTCCTCGCGTAACTGTGGCTCTATGGTTAGAAAAGCTATTGAAATTGCCGAAAGAGGTGTCGGAACAAATAAGGGAATCCCTCAGGGTTAAGAAGCTCAATAGCCAGGCGTCTCTGCCTGGCTATTAATCTAGCTGCTGAAAAATCTCGAATTTCTTCGTTATTGCCTCAAATTCCGGTTTTTGAGCAGTCTACAATATACCTTTATTTTCTAATCTCTAACTTTCAATATCTAACCACTAACTTTAAGCGCTTTCTTCTTTCTTCTTTTTATGACCACTGCCCGTAACCAAAAGTAATTCTTCTTTATTTTGTATGGCCTCTTTAGTGACAATACATTTATTAATTTCAGGGCGGGAAGGTATTTCATACATTACATTTTTCATTAATTCTTCCACAATAGCTCTTAAGCCACGTGCTCCTGTATTTCTCTTGATAGCCTCTTTCGCAATCTCTTTAAGTGCTTCCGGCTTAAACTCTAAAACAACATTATCCAATTCTAGGAATTTCTGATATTGTTTCACTAAAGCATTTTTAGGTGCTGTAAGGATAGTTACTAAAGCCTCTTCATCTAAAGCATCTAAAGTAACAATAACCGGCAAACGCCCCACAAATTCAGGAATTAAACCATATTTAAGCAAATCACCAGGCATAATTTGCTCAAGATATTCTCCAACTCTTAGGTCATTTTTCTTAACAATATCAGCGCCAAAGCCCATTACCCTTTGCCCAATACGATTTTGAATAATTTTTTCAATACCTTGGAAAGCACCACCACAAATAAACAAAATGTTAGAGGTATCTAATTGAATAAACTCCTGATGAGGATGTTTTCTTCCTCCTTGAGGCGGTACACTAGCTACCGTTCCTTCCAAAATCTTTAATAAAGCCTGCTGAACACCCTCGCCTGAAACATCTCGCGTAATAGAAGGATTATCAGATTTTCGAGCAATCTTATCAATTTCGTCAATATAAATAATGCCTCTTTCCGCTTTCTCTACATCATAATCAGCCGCCTGAATAAGTTTAAGCAAAATGTTTTCTACATCTTCGCCTACATAACCGGCTTCTGTTAAGGATGTAGCATCAGCAATCGCAAAAGGAACATTAAGAATACGTGCTAAGGTTTGAGCTAAAAGAGTTTTCCCACTTCCTGTAGGACCTAACATGACAATATTACTTTTCTGCAATTCTACCTCATCAATTTTGGAACCAAGATTAACCCGCTTATAATGATTATAAACAGCAACAGCTAAAGTCTTTTTAGCATTTTCCTGACCAACAACATACTGGTCTAAAAAAGCCTTTATTTCTTTAGGTTTAGGAAGTTCACCCAATTCTAACTCTGTATCTTCGGAGAGTTCCTCTTCGATTATTTCATTACATAACTCAATACACTCATCACAAATATAAACACCCGGACCTGCTACCAATTTTCTAACTTGGTCCTGTATTTTACCACAAAAAGAACACTTTATTTGTCCGTTTTCATCTCCAAATTTATACATAATTTCACCTCTTACCTACTTAGTTTTAGGATTCTGAGGTATCCTTAAAAGAAGGTCATCAATAATTCCATATTCTTTAGCATCTTCGGCATCCATAAAACGATCCCGTTCCGTATCTTCCCTAATTCTCTTTAAAGGCTGACCAGTATTCGCCGCTAATATTTTATTCAATTTATCTTTAATGTGGATAATTCTTTTAGCATGAATTTCAATATCTGTAGCCTGACCTGTAGCCCCACCAGATGGCTGATGAATCATAATTTCCGCATTAGGAAGAGCAAAACGTTTCCCTTTAGTTCCGGCGGCCAGGAGGAAAGCACCCATCGAAGCGGCCAACCCTACACAGATCGTAGAAACATCTGCTCTAATGTATTGCATAGTATCATAAATTGCCATTCCTGCAGTGATTGAACCACCGGGGCTATTAATATATAAAGAGATATCTTTATCCGGATCTTCTGCATATAAAAATAATAACTGTGCAATAACCAAATTTGCTACTTGGTCATTTATCGCCGTACCTAAAAAAATGATCCTATCTTTTAATAACCGAGAATAAATATCATAGGCTCTTTCTCCACGAGTAGTTTGTTCAACTACCATGGGAACAAGTGTACTCATATCCATATATATTTACCTCCCTAAAATTACACCAAACTTATTTTATCTTAGCCTGTTCAATAATAAAATCTACAGTTTTATCTAACTTTATACCAAATTCGATTGAGGAAATCTGCCCCTCACTTTCCAAAACTTTACGTAGTTTTTCAGGATCTTGTTGATGTTTCTCCGCTGCTTTCTTAATTTCTTGGTCAACTTCTTCCGTTGTTGCTTGAATATCTTCTTCTT
Source organism: Peptococcia bacterium (assembly GCA_050951605.1). Taxonomy (GTDB): domain Bacteria; phylum Bacillota; class Peptococcia; order DRI-13; family DTU073; genus DUTS01. The sequence continues at coordinate 95,669 of JBMNJJ010000005.1, forward strand.
TGGCAATCCTCTCCAGAACAAGGTCAGACTTTACTAGAGCTTCTGCTTCCGGACGATACATCTTCTGAATATCCTCAATTTTATTGTTCGTTACTTCTAAATATTTTTCAAAAGGAATCCCCTGTTGACTTAAACGAAAAGCAACATCATTAATCATCTGATTAATCCGCATCTCAATCATAGATTCAGGAATTTCTACCTCTGCATTTTCAGCCGCTTTTTTGACAACTGCTGTCCTTAACTCATATTCGGCCTTGTTTTCAGCTGTTTCTTTTAATTTATTCGCTATATCTTGCCTCAATTCCTGCAATGTAGCAAATTCCGAAACATCTTTTGCAAACTCATCATCTAACGGAGCCAACTCTTTACGTTTAACTTCTTTAACCGTAACTGTAAATACCGCCTCTTGATCCGCTAAATTTTCTACCTGATATTCAGCAGGGAAAGTAACCACAACATCCTTTGTTTCACCAACTTTAACCCCAATCAACTGTTCTTCAAAACCGGGAATAAAAGTATGGGAACCTAATTCCAAAGGATAATTTTCTCCAGTGCCTCCCTCAAAAGGTTCTCCCTTTACCTTTCCCACAAAGTCTATCGTTAGAAGGTCCCCTTCACAAGTTTCTTCATCTTCAACTACAATAAGTTTCGCATATCTCTGTTGCATTTTCTCAATTTCAGCGTCAATCTCTTCATCTTTAACTTCCGTAGATGCTTTTTCTACTTCTAGACCCTTATATTGACCTAATTTTACCTCAGGTTTAATATCAAAAGTTGCCTTAAAAATAAATGGCTTCTTTTTATCTATCTGTACCATCTCATATTCAGGATTGCTTACTGCCGTATACTTATCCTTAACTTCCTCTAGCGCTTGTTGATAGGCATTGGGAACCGCATCTTGAAGAGCCTCTTCCATGAGTATTTCCCGCCCATACATATTTTCAAGAATAACCCGTGGTGCTTTGCCTTTTCTAAAACCCGGCACATTAATTCTTTTAACTACTATTCTGTACGCTTTTTCTAAAGACTCCTCAAACTTTTCTTCCGGCACTTCAATAGTTAACTCAACCCTGTTTTTGCTTACTTCTTCTGCGGTAACCTTCATGAAAACTCTCCTCCTATACCATATTAAACATCTCAAAAAAGGTTAATTTACTTCCACCACTTCTTTACATTATAACCAAATCTAAAATAAAGAAATCTTTTTAAAACAACTCTTTAGACAAATTATCATAAGTACTATTTTACAATATATTTTAAAAAATAGCTAGAGTTGTCGTTTAAATATAAAAAAGGAGCTTTAATTTGCCCCTGTTTTAAACTGGAGCGGAAGACGGGATTCGAACCCGCGACCCTCGCCTTGGCAAGGCGATGCTCTACCACTGAGCCACTTCCGCTTATCTATAAGACAGAGTTTTTGGTGCGGGAGAAGGGATTTGAACCCCCACGGTTACCCACTGGAACCTAAATCCAGCGCGTCTGCCAATTCCGCCACTCCCGCTTAGTAACCGCCAACCCAATGAAAACAAAATGGTGGGCCATCAGGGATTCGAACCCGGGACACCCTGATTAAGAGTCAGGTGCTCTACCAACTGAGCTAATGGCCCAAAATTAATTATGAAAATGAATGGTGAGCCATCCGCGACTTGAACGCGGGACACCCTGATTAAAAGTCAGGTGCTCTACCGGACTGAGCTAATGGCTCAATAAAAAATGGCTAGGGCGGTAGGATTCGAACCTACGCATGACGGAGTCAGAGTCCGTTGCCTTACCGCTTGGCGACGCCCCAACAATAAGTTAGACATATTGGGGTGGCTGATGGGACTTGAACCCACGAATGCCGGAGCCACAATCCGGTGCGTTAACCACTTCGCCACAACCACCATTAATTAAAAATTATGGCGTGCCCACAGGGATTCGAACCCCGGACGCACGGCTTAGAAGGCCGTTGCTCTATCCAACTGAGCTATGGGCACATGCTGTACAGAACTATCACAGCAAGTGTTATCTTAACAAAAAATTTATTCTCTGTCAATATTGATAAAACGAGAAATAAAATTATTCTCCTGATATTCTAAAATTATTCCTGCATAAGTCTCTTTCCCCCTTGACCAAACTAAACTTCCCGGGTTTAAAAAGTAAATACCCTTATGCTTAGTAAGTAACGGACAATGAGTATGACCAAAGAAACAATAATCAACATCTAATTCTTGTGCTCTCGCGAATAAAGAAGTAAGTCCATATTTAACTCCATATAAATGACCATGTGTTAAAAAGAATTTTTTACTTTTTATCGTAAACATAAGTTCACTAGACATTGAGCCATAATCACAATTACCTTTAACCGTTAAAACAGGAATACCCGTTTCCTGTTCAAGATAAACGCCATCCTTCCAATGGTCACCAGTATGGAAAAACAACTGAACATCATGAAAGACTCTACGAATTATAACCAAAGCTTCTTTAGAACCATGAGTATCCCCTACAAGACCTATTTTCATCCCTGCCACTCCTGTTTCCACATCTCCTACCTCTCTGTTTCTTGAAAAATTGTTTGCAGAAAAGGAATAATTTCTCGCCAGGCTTTACCTCTATGACTAACCATATTTTTCTCTGCTAAAGTTAATTCGGCCATCGTCTTACCTAATTCAGGCAGATAAAAGAGAGGGTCATAGCCAAAACCGCCTGTACCGCGTAATTTCTCTAAAATTATTCCCTCACACCGTCCTTCTGCCGTGTAAACTTGCCCTTGTGGTGTAACAAGAGCAATGACACTAACAAACCTTGCTGTCCTCTTGAGAAAACGGCACCCCTTTTAAAAGCCTTAACAATTTAAGATTATTTTCTCTGATCATTACAAGATTCTCCCGCAAAACGAGCGGAATAAACACCAGGCTGACCTCCCAAAGCATCAACCACCAAACCTGAATCATCACCTAAAGAAATATAACCGGAAGCCTCCGCGGCCATTTTAGCTTTTTGTAAAGCATTTTCCAAAAAAGTTGTTCCCGTTTCCTCAATTTCGGCTAAAGAAGGAAAATCTTCTAAAGTGAGAACCTCGTATAGAAACATCCTCTAACAAACTTTTTAATTCGGCTACCTTCCCACGATTATGTGTAGCCATAAAGACCTTAAAAGTCATACCCTTCACCTAAAACCTTTTTCTGTACAGCAATTAGTTGCTTAACACCTTGTGACGCTAAAGCCAAGAGACGATCTAATTCTTCATGTGTAAATGGATACCCTTCCGCTGTTCCCTGAATTTCTACAAAATTACCTGAGCCGGTCATCACCACATTCATATCAACAATGGCTTGAGAATCCTCGGCATAAGCCAAATCCAATAACAACGTATCTTCAACTTTTCCTACACTTACTGCTGCTAACCAATCACGAAGTGGTATTTTCTCCAAAACACCCTCTTCAACCATTTTCCCTAAAGCAAGAACAAGAGCCATAAAAGCACCTGTGATCGAAGCTGTTCTTGTCCCTCCATCAGCTTGCAACACATCACAATCTAAAATGATCGTCCTTTCGCCTAGCTTTTCTAAGTCAATAACAGCCCGTAAAGACCGCCCAATCAAACGCTGAATCTCATTAGTTCGACCACTAATTTTTCCCCTTATCGCTTCTCGTTGGTTTCTAACCTCAGTCGCCCTAGGTAACATTGCATATTCCGCGGTAACCCACCCTTTATTTTGTCCCCTTAAAAAAGGAGGTACTTTATCTTCAATTGTCGCATTACAAAGCACTTTTGTTTCTCCCATTTCTACTAATACTGACCCTTCAGGATATTTTATGTAATGGGGTGTTATTTTGACTTCCCTTAATTCATCAACTTTTCTTCCTGCATCTCTTTCCATAAACTTTTTCCACCTTCCTACAAATGAATTTCTTTTACCGTCCCCAAATCTTTACCCAAAAATACACTACCTCTTGCTCTAAAGTCTGCCGGTTTTTTACTACTCACATAATTATAAACAGGTTTTTCCCCTTGAGCCAAAAGATTTAATTCCTTTAAAGTTCCATAAGCCTGCCTTACTGTTTCATAAGCAGGGTCAATAATTTTAACTTGAGGACCCAAAACCTTAGTTATCACCGATTGCAAAAAAGGATAATGGGTACAGCCAAGAATAAGTGTATCAATATTTTCTTCTAACAAAGGATGTAAACAATGTGCCACCGTTTTTTCTGTATCTGCTCCTGTAATTGTACCTTTTTCCACTAAAGGGACAAAAGGCGGACAAGCCGCCGCATACACCTGAACATCAGGATTCTTAGTCTGCAGTTTTCTTTGATAAACCCCACTATTAATCGTGGCTACAGTACCAATAACACCTATCTGCAAATTCTTAGTTGTTTTTAACGCTTTTTCAACTCCCGGTTCAATAACCCCAATTATCGGAAGAGAAAAAAGAGTTTGCAACTCTTCATAAGCTAAAGAAGTACTCGTATTACAAGCAATAATAATCATTTTGCATTTCCGGGCAACCAAATAACTTGTAATCTGTCTCGCAAACCCCTTTAATTCTTGAGGATTACGAGAACCATAAGGAACATGAGCAGTATCAGCATAATATAAAATTGATTCATTTGGCATCTGCTTTAATATTTCGCGGACAACAGTTAAACCACCTACCCCCGAATCAAAAACACCCAAGGGGGCTTCTCTATTTTCCAGCATGTTTTTCGCTCCCACTTTTTTATTATATAAATTCTATTTACTTTTCTTTACGATTCTGAGCCAATACGCCTCCTCTAGTCAATCTAGCATCAAATATCGTCCAGAAAGCATTTTCATCCCATTGTTCGACTTCTTTTCGTAAATCCCCAAATCTTTTTCTTTTTAAAATAATCTGCAAAATATAGCGTTTACCTTCACGTCCCTCACCCTCAATTACCGTTACGCCATATCCCTTTTTCCGCAGCATTTCTGTTAATTGCATAGGTTCTTTTAACGTAATCACCTGCGCCGTAAAAGTACCTACGGCCAATTTTTCTTCCAAATAAGTCCCTACATAATTACCAGTAGCATAACCTAACGCATAAAAAAACAGGTTAAGAGGATTACCCAAATCAGAAAAAACCTTTCCTAATGCTAAAATATAAATAATTACTTCGAAAAAGCCAATAATTGCTGCATAAAGTTTCTGACCCCTTACTACCATTAAAATACGAATTGTAGTTAAAGATACATCACAAACCCGTGCAAAGAAAATAAACAAATATCCGCCAATTAGAGCCCACATTCTTCTTCTCTTTCTCCTCTGCCTTAAAATATTATCTAAATTATAATCTCAGTATACCATATTCTTAGCCATCTTCAGCAAAATCTTTTAAAAAGAGCAGTAGCATTGCACCATAAAAAACTCCCGCTAAATAAGCGAGAGTTTTTTATGTTCACTTCTTTCAGTTAATCAAAATAAGCCTTGATACCATTAGTAATCCCTTCAGCCAGTTTCTGACGATACCAATCTTGACTCAGTAAAATTTCTTCTTCTTTATCGGAAAGGAAGGCAGTCTCTACAAGGATAGACGGTACTTTCGTCTCCCTTAATACCGCATAGTTTTCCTCACGCACACCGACATCTCTTCTACCTCCACTTTTCACTAATTCCCTTTGTACCAAAGTTGCAAGTTTTTGACGTTCATATCTTTGTGCACCTAAAATACTATTCCACACAGGAGCGTAATAATATGTAGTATGTCCCGCAATCCCCGGTTTACCTGAATCAGCATGGATACTAACGAAAATATCGGCCTGAAGATTGTTGGCAATCCCGGCTCGTTGAGCTAAAGTTAATTCAGTTCTCCCGGTATGAGTCATCACAACTTTAGCACCTGCTTCTTCTAGTAATTTTTTTATTTTTAAAGCTACAGACAAATTAACATCTTTCTCTTTCAACTTCAATCTTAACCCAATCGCTCCCGGATCCAAGCCTCCCCCCGGTTGCACACTAGCATGTCCAGGGTCAAGAACAATAACTTTATCACGTAATCCTTTTGCAGAAATGGTAATAACCCCTAGCTGAATTGTCGTCACTTTATTAGCATCAGTTACACTTGCCTTAAATTCAGGAATAAAATTAAACTCTAACTCTACAAAAGCTTGGTCACGCTGAGGATATACTTTTACTTTAGAGATTCCTAAACGCTCAATTTTTCCTTCATATCTCCTTGTACTAGGACCTTGGAGCTCCAAACATAAAGTTTTTTTATCCCCTTCCTGCTTTATTTTATATTGGTCTTTAGTCCATCCTTCTAAAACTAACTCCGGTTTTCCCCCATGGTCAACTACAATAAAAGTTTTCCCATCTGCAATAGGTACAATCAAAACTTCTTTTTTAGGAATGTTATCTCGCGAAGGAACGTTCCCTTCTAGAGGTTTAGTTAACCAATTAGCAATCCAACCGGTTTTCCCATTTAAAAGACGAACTTGATACCAATCACCTTGACTACCTGAAACAGTTAAGGCATCACCACTTTTTACTTGATCAATTACAGGTGCCTCCATACTATTCCACTGTCTAATATTGACCGTATTACCTGTAACTATAACTGCTGACGGCAATTGCCCTCCTGACTGTACATTATCTTGAGGTTGTTTATTTTCCTCAGGCTTAGAGTTACTCGGAGTAAATTGAACATATTCTCCGGAAACCCAACCTTCCATGTTTTTCACTTTAATCTTATACCAACCATTTTCTACATCCAAAACCTCATGTCGTTCATTAAGACCTATTTTAGTTACTAACGCATAACCAGTACCTGGTCCTGTTCTTACATTAAGTACATCGGAAGTAATAATGACATAACCTTTTGTACTCAAATCTGCTTTTAACTCTGCAACATAATCACCACTAATCCAAGCCTCATCAAGACCTGATATTTGTACTTTGTACCAACTGTTTTTTTCAGCCAGAACTGATAAGACTTGTCCGGATTGTACTTGCCCTATTTGTTTGTATCCGGTACTTGGTCCCTGACGAAGATTAACTGTAGAGCCTGTTACGGTAACTTTTTTTAAAATTTCACCTACATAGTCACCGTTAATCCATCCTTCTAGCCCCTTATGTACACAAACTTTAAACCAATTGTTTTTTTCCTCAAGAACAGTTAATGCCTGTCCTGCTTTAACTTGTGTCGTAACCGCATAAGTTAACCCCGGTCCCTCACGGATATTAACAATACTGCCTTTCACTACTCCTTCTTGTGCAGCAAATACAGGAACTGCAAAAAATACTAGCACCAAAACAAAACTCAAAAAACATAACTGACATAGAGACCTGGGTCTAATCACCCTCACTACATCACCTCCTCCAAATTTTTTTACCAATCCTTTCTCTTATTCTACTTTCTTGTCAAAATTCCTTTAGAAATGATAGTGGCAATTTATAACAACTCGTTATCTGTAGAAAAATGTCTTCTTTTTAATTAAGACGAAACGTTTATCCTTTTGTTCCCTGAAAAATAAAAAGAAGATGTAATAATCACCTTCCTCCCAATTAATATACTCCTAAAATAAAAGCACCCTCCGGGGGTGCTTTTATTTGACAATACTTGCATCTCTTGTTAAATTATCCTCTAATTGCATATGCCCGAGTAAAGTATCAATCTTCTTTCCCTCAACTCTCATCTCTACTTCTTGCACAGTAGGAAATTGAGTTAAGGTGTTCACAATAGAATACAGCGCCAACTTTTCTGCTGTAGCCGTAGCCGGTAAATCCTTGATTAAATCATCGCTAAAATCTACTATCGCCAACCCATCTTCCCGTACATTAATATCCAAAAGTTTAGTATTAGCAGGAAGTGTAGATTCCAACTCCAGCCCTACAGGTCCCTTAATTAACTCTTCCATCGTCGCCCGAGCTATTCCCGTAACTTTAGGAATCGCCCTTTCCTCCACTACTAATTTATCTTCTAACGGATCGGCAAAGTATAAAGTAATTAACTTAGTTTCATTAGTAACAGTAGTCATATCTGTTGGTGTTTCCATAACAACAATAGGTTCGTCAAACACACTATCCTCTAATGCTCCCTCACTTTTGTCAAAGTCCTGTTTAACCCTATTTAATAAACCACAACCTGAAAAAATCAGACAAACCATTAAGCTAATAATTAAAATTAAAGCCGTCTTTTTCATCCCTTTTCTTCCTCCTTCCCCTTTAACTTCTCCTTACATAATATTTGTCTAAGAAAAAAATATGCCTACAAATATCAGTAAATACTTTAAATTTTGCGAACAGCAAACGTTTTGACCGAAGCTACGAAAGCCCAAGGCTGTACCTTCTACCTCACTAGTTTTAACCTAAGTACTGCCGAGGGATGACTTAGCGAAGGGCGGCTATATGTCCTTAGCGAAGGTGAGATTAGTAATGACGAGGTGGCAACAAGGACGTCGGCACCAGGGCGAACTGAGCACGGATGCGAATTGAGCCCGTTCGGCATTACTCCGAACCAAGCTCTTGGACATCCTGACCGAAGCTACGAAAACCCGAGGCAGTACTTAGGTTAAAACAACTGAACGAAGCTGTAAACAAGAAGAAACGATCCATCATGAAAAAAAGACTGTCTCATAATCTTGTTATGAGACAGTCTCATCTCTCCTTTTCTTTTTATGCCGATATAAAATTAAAATTAATCCTATCCCTATAGCTATAACACTAACCACCTGAGCTACTCGTAAATTAGCAGTTAGCATCAAACTATCAGTCCGTAAGCCTTCGATAAAAAAACGACCTACCGAATATAAAACAACATAGGACAGAAAAACATCTCCTCTTGGCAGTCCCTTTCTTCTCCTCAGCCAAAGTAAAAAGAAAAATACACCTAAATTCCAAAGGGATTCATAAAGAAAGGTGGGATGACGATAAGCACCATCTATATACATCGCCCACGGTAATGTAGAAGGATCCACCTCATAACCATAAGCTTCCTGATTAAAAAAATTCCCCCATCGTCCCAGGGCCTGACCAAGAATAATACTAGGTGCAGCAATATCCGCGGCTTGCCAAAAATTAATTCGATATTTTTTTAAAAGAAAAAAAGCCGCTAAAAAACCGCCAATCAGCCCCCCATGAATTGCCAAACCTCCATGCCAAATTGCTAAAATCTCTCTAGGAAAACGACTATAATAGGGCCAATTGAAAATTACATAATACAACCTAGCACCAAGAAAAGCAGCCGGTATAGCGGCGAGAATTACGTTAAGCACATGGTCCTGATTAAGCCCTTGTCTTTCAGTTTCACGCACAACTAAAATTGTACCGAGCAGAATAGCCAGAGCAATCAAAATCCCATACCAGTAAATAGGCCAAGAACCTATATGAAAAGCAACCGGGTCAGGAATAATCTTCATCAAAATTTTCCTCCTTATCCGTTAGAATAACCTTTTCTATAAGGAGTAAACCTGTTCACCCTCTAAAATATTTATACCAGCTCGCCTAATAACTGATACAGCTTTCTCAGGATTCTCTACCCGAATAATTACTAAAGCCGCCTGGGAGGTAGTCCCTAAAAAAGCATACATATATTCTACATTAATTTCTGCTTCATCAAGCTTTTCCAAAGTACCGGCTAATCCCCCCGGAGTATCGGACACTTCCATCGCTAAAACATCTGTCATACTAACAGCAAAATTGTTCGCCTTCAATACTTCATAAGCCTTCTCCGGATTATTTACAATTAAACGCAAGACACCAAAGTCGGTAGTATCAGCAATAGATAATGCCCTAATATTAATCCCTTCATTACCTAAAACACGACAAACATGGGCTAACCGACCTTTTTTGTTTTCCAAAAATAACGAAATCTGTTTAATCACAATTTTCCCCCCTTATATTTTTCTCCGATCAATAACCCGTTGTATTTTTCCTTCACTCCGCGGCAGGGAATGAGGTTCGACCAATTTTACTTTCGCCGAAATACCCAACAAAGATTCAAGTCGCCGACGAATTTTCCTTTCTAAATCCTCCAACCCTCTCACCTGATCTGAGAACATTTCCGGAGATACTTCTACCTGAATTTCTAGCTCATCCATACTTCCCTTGCGATCAACAATAAGTAAATAATGAGGTTCTGTTCCACCCACTTCCAAAATAACAGATTCAACTTGTGAAGGAAAGACATTAACTCCACGAATAACCAACATATCATCAGTTCTACCCATCACTTTATGCATCCGCACATGTGTCCTACCACAAGCACAAGGCTCTTTGGTTAGCACTGAAATATCCCTCGTCCGATAACGCAAAATAGGCAATGCCGCTTTAGTTAAAGTAGTAATAACAAGCTCCCCTTTTTCCCCGTAAGGCAACCTTTCACCAGTCAGCGGATTGATAATTTCCGGAATAAAATGGTCTTCAAAAATATGCAGTCCGTTCTTTTCTTGACACTCACAAGCTACCCCTGGTCCAATCACTTCAGAAAGACCATAAATATCAACTGCACTAATTTGCAACCTTTTTTCTATTTCTTGCCTCATTCCTTCTGACCAAGGCTCTGCTCCAAAAATACCATGTTGTAACTTTAATTCAGAACGATCTATACCTAAACTTTCCCAAGTTTCAGCCAAATGTATCGCATAAGAAGGCGTACAAGCTAAAACTGTTGTTCCAAAATCTTTCATAATCATTAACTGGCGCCGAGTATTACCACCGGAAATAGGAATTACCGTAGAGCCAATCCGCTCTGCTCCATAATGAAAACCAAAACCACCTGTAAAAAGACCATAACCATATGCTATCTGAATTACCGAATTTTTTGTTGTTCCTCCACAAGTTAAAGCTCGGGCCATTAATTCTGACCACGTATTCAAATCGGAACGAGTATAGCCCACTACAGTAGGCTTACCGGTTGTTCCCGAAGAAGCGTGAACTCTTACAATGTCAGACATTGAGGTAGCAAACATCCTAAAAGGATAATTATCTCGTAAATCTTGTTTCGTTGTAAAAGGTAGTTTTGCCAAATCGTCTAAAGTGTTTATCTCTCCTGGCTCTAATCCTATTTCCTGAAACTTACTACGATAAAAAGGTACATCGTGATAAACTCTTTCAACTATATTTTTTAACCTCTCTAATTGCACTTCTTCTAATTGATCATGAGGCATACATTCATAATGCTGATTCCAGTACATCCTTTTCCACCTTCCTTCAAATATTAAATTTAAGTATATGCCATTTATAATCCCCAGGCAATACCTTTAAACAAATCTTTCCCTAATTCTTTCTCGATTAGCTTCTCTTACCTTAAGGGAATACTAATCTTGGGTTTGTCTTAAGGGAGGAAAATAGATGAAAAAATTATTGCCTTATCTCGGTATAACTTTAGGTTCCTTTATCTTTGCCTTTGGTTTAAATTATTTTATTATTGCTAACGGTCTAGCCGAAGGTGGTTTTACGGGACTAGCCCTGATCATTCATTATCTTACAGGATGGTCTGTTGGGGGAATTTTAATAGCATTAAATATCCCCTTATTCTTTATTGGTTGGAAATTGTGGGGGAAAACTTTCGTCATAAAGACCCTGCTGGGCGTTTTCGCCGTTTCCCTCGCCGTAGACCTTACCAGTGGCTTTAGATTCATAACTCACGATCTCCTCCTAGGAGCCCTCTATGGGGGAGTGCTATCAGGAATAGGCATCGGTCTAGTACTACGTTCCGGTGCTACAACAGGGGGTGTAGATATTATCGCCCGCCTCATCTATGAGAAAGTAGGAATAAATATGGGGAAAGTTTACTTTAGCTTTGATTTTGCTATTATTTTTATTGTCGCTTTTTTCTTTGGCTTAGAAAAAGCTCTTTATACTTTAGTGGCTCTTTATATCTTTAGTCAAGTAATCGACCGTTTACTCGAAGGAGGTAATGAAGCCAGAGCCGTTACCATCATCTCCGGCATAAATCAGGTCATTGCCCAAGCAATTATCAATGAATTAGAACGAGGAGCCACAATTTTAAAAGGTTCTGGCGCTTATACAGGAAAAGAAAAAAATGTACTTTATGTAGTTGTTAGTAAACAACAACTACTCCACTTAAAAAAAATAATCCGCAAGATTGACCCAAGAGCTTTTATTATTGTCAATAGTGTTTATGAAGTTTTAGGAGAAGGTTTTCGACCGTCAAAATAAAACTATTTATCCAGCCGGGCACCCATTGTACACAATTTTTCTTGCACCCAATTAATTTGCTCTTCCTTAAAATCAGCCGGGCTTTCCCCAAAGAGAACGGCCCTTGCTGCCGCTATTCCTGCAGCATCCCCTAATACAGCTAAATTAGGTAAAACCCTCACCTCAGCCCAAGCAAAAGAAGAACACCCTGTAGCATAACCAGGTACTAAAAGATTAGCACACCCAATAGCCTTGAGCATTGAATACGGTAAATAAACAGGATTAACAGGCTGTCCTCCTTCCCTTTACCCAATCAGGTCGTAAATAACTGGTTACTGGCCACACATAATGACCCTCTTGTAAAATATCGTTATACGTAAAAGCATTAATATCCATCATGTAATAACCTAAACCAATTCTTTCAGCATAATTTTCTCGGTCTGCACCTTCTTGAGGATTACTTCCCGCCTTCTGAACTTCATTTGTAGTTAAAGCATATCTATCCCACTCTTCCCCTTCTTTAAACCCCTGTAAAGTATGTACAGTTTCCCGAAGATACATAGTTTCACCAACAACAGGTTGTTTGTTTTCATTCCAAACTAAACTTGCTTCCCCAAAACCATACATCTGTCCATTTTCTACTACCTTAAATTGCCGTAAAGCCTCTAAAAACTCCGGCTTTTGCAATATTTCTCTCGCTTCTTGCCAAGCTTGGTCCACCGTTTTCTGACCTGCTCCTTTTTTCACAAAAAGAGAAGTGCCGCGATCTTTCTCCCGTGCTCGCCCATCTACATCAAAAACAAGGAGCATATTAACCCACCATTCTTCACTATTAGCTCCATTTTGAGCAGCATTAAGCGGTTTTAGTGCAAAACCTTGTACCCCATACAATTCATTAAAGTGCTTCACCACAGGATTATTTTGCCAAGTTTCTTTTCCACCCACTATCGCCCAACTACCATGGACATCATTAACAAAATGTAGGTCTCCTTTTACATCGGGTTGAGCAGGTGTTTTTATCCCTGTCACCTTAAACATTAAAGTAGCAGCTTGTTGTCTAGCCCAACTTCCTTCTTGCTCTTCTGTTGGCAAATATTCTAATGACCAGTCCTGGCGACCCACAGATAAAAAATTACCGGCAAGACGGGTCAGCCTACCCTCATCTGAAGCATCAATAAAGACCTCCCCCTCTACTTTTAAACGCCCTTTCTCCCACAGAACATAACCTTGCTCATCTCTATAAACAGGTGCTAAAATGATAGATTTAATTATCTTTTTATCTTTTTTAATTTTTTTTGTTTTTACTTTTTTTAGGTCATATTGATAAAGAATCGTCAAATTAGGAAACTGACTTAAATCTTTTTCGAGCAGTTCTGCCATTTGTTCTGTATTATAAAATTGCCCACTTTTCTCAAACCAACGTTTAAAAGAACCCTCTGTAACCAGTTGATTCTGCCAATAACGAATATCAGCAAAGTTTTGTCCACCTACCGTACCCAACCCACCCAATTCGGCAACAGGTTCAGGGACAATAAGCAACACCTCTTTTTCCGGTGCTACCCAAGCAGTACTATATGCAGAAGCACAACCTGCAAATCCACCCCCATAAATAACCACATCATAGGAAAACACTGTCGGCATTAAATAAGGATAAACAAAAATAGATATAAAGATTAAAAGTATAACCACTATTAAAAATAACAGTAACCACAACTTACGCATTTCTTCACCCTTTGCAATTTTTGTATAGTAATTTCTTGCCACCTTAATTATATCAGATTTTTATATATAAAAAAAAGGACTATCTCATAACAAAATGAAACAGTCCTTTTCTCAATTATAAACTTTACCCGTTAAACCTATTCATTTCCAATCGGTTTTTAAGGAACCGGTAACCCCTCTTTATCTTTAACCACCTCAGCTAAAGAAGCAGCAAGTGCAGTTAAATTTTGAATCTCTGAAGGAATAATAAGCTTTGTTGCTTGCCCATCAGCTACTTTAGTTAGAGCTTCTAAACTTCTAATGGCAATTACCTGATTATCCGGTGCAGCATTCTTCAACATCTTCAATCCTTCGGCTGTTGCTCTTTGCAACTTTAAAATTGCCTCTGCTTCCCCTTCGGCTTCTCTAACCGCCGCTTCTTTTTTTGCTTCCGCAGCAAGAATTACCGACGTTTTTTCAGCTTCAGCATTTAAAACAATGGCTTCTTTATGCCCTAGAGCCACACGAATTGCGGATTCTTTTTCCCCTTCAGCACGAAGAATTGCTTCTCTTCTTTCTCTTTCTGCTTTCATTTGCCTTTCCATGGCATCTTGAATTTCAGCTGGTGGAACAATATTTTTCACTTCAACACGATGAACTTTAATTCCCCAAGCTCCCGTAGCGGCATCTAAAACACTTCTCATTCTAGCATTGATAACATCACGTGAAGTTAAAGTTTCATCTAATTCTAATTCCCCAATTATATTTCTCAAACTTGTTGTCGTAATATTATCTATTGCTAAAAGCGGATTTTCTACTCCATATGCATATGCTTTAGGGTCAGTAACTTGATAAAAAACCACAGTGTCTATAGTCATGGTAACATTATCCTTGGTTATTACCGGCTGAGGCCTAAAATCTTTAATCTGTTCTTTTAACGGTACTATCATCGCAATTCTATCAATTATAGGAATTTTAAAATGCAGCCCCACAAACCATGTACCTAAATAAGCACCCAGTCTTTCTATAATATAGGCTTCTGTTTGTGGCACTACTCTGACGTTTGTACCAATAAGAGCAATTATTATAATCAAAAAAACCCAAAACATCTTTTTACCCCCTTTTTCTTAACGTTCTTTTAATCTTTGAACTTTTAAAATCACCCCTTCAATTCCGACAATTTTTACTTTTTCATTTGCTTCTATTATTTCATTATCGACTGATTCTGCATTCCACACTTGACCTTTAACAGTTATTACACCACTCTTATAAGGAATAATCTTTTCCTGTACAAACCCAACTTCCCCAATTAAAGCGGGAATACCAGTCCGAACTGCCCCGATCTTAAAATAATCTTTAGCAAGCGGTCGGAAAAAAATTAAAAGAATTATTGCCGTTAATAAAAATATTCCTACCTGTACATCCCAGGGGACGCCTAACCAAGCAGCTATAAAGGCTACAAAAGCCCCCACAAGAAACCAACAAGTCGTTAATCCAAGAGTTAATAATTCTATAAATCCAAAAACAAGTGCCAAAACTATCCAAACCCAAGGATTTATCATTTCTAAAATATGCGTAACCCCCTTTCTTTTTTATTTTCCGCTTCTTTAATTAAAGCATTTTTCACCTCTTTTATAAAAGATATTACTCTTTACTACAATTTTATTATAAAAATTCGATATTTACAAATATTTTAGTGCATTTTTAACAATTTATGAACAAATTTTTTTAACTAAAGCAATTTCTTGTGCATAACCAAGATTATCATTAGGAGTTTCTAAGATTAAGGGGATTTTTTGTATATCCCGATCACAAACAATTTTTTTAATTGTTTCTAACCCTAAATGCCCTTCACCTAATTTAGCATGCCGATCTCTTTTAGAACCAAGAGAATATAAAGAATCATTTAAATGAAAAGCCTTTAATTTATCCCAACCGACTACTTTATCAAAATCATTTTTAATTCTAGCAAAATCAGCAAGGTCATAACCAGCCCCTGTCAAATGACAACTATCTAAACATACACCTAAGCCAGAATGATTATCACACTCCTGGATAATTTTTGCAAGCTGTTCAAAATTATAACCTAGCTCCGTACCCTGACCTGCCATTCCTTCTAAAAGAAGCATTGTTTCTTCAGGAAGATTAATTAAAATATCTCTTAAACCTTCTACAACCAAAGCTAATCCTTTTTCTTCGCCTTGTCCACCATGTGATCCCACATGTAAAACAAGATATGGAACTCCCAGCACTTTTATTCTGAGAAGATCATCTTGTAAAGTTATCCGTGTAAATTCACGCACATTTTTTTTAGCGGAAGCTAAATTATATGTATAAGGAGCATGTGCTACCACTAAACCAAAATTATTTTTTTTCATTAAATCATGAGCTTCCTTAATATCTTCAGGAACAAGTGCCCGCGCCTTCCCGCCTCGCGGATTTCGAGTAAAAAACTGAAAAGTATTCCCTTGCATTTCTACAACTGTCTTCACTGCTTCAAATAATCCTTTAGAACTAGAAACATGAGCACCAATCCACACTTTTTTCAACCTTCCTTTTAAAAAATCTCCCTTAATTTAAATTACACTTCATTATAATATATTTACTCTTCATCTTTAATAATACTCTCTTTTAATTTTAAAGGAAATTCGTATATTTTGCATCCCTCTTTTAAACCGGTTTGAACTTCTTGTTTTTGAACTGTTTGCTCAAAAACATCACCACTAACTAAATTTATTACTCTAATTATTTCATTAAGACCATTTATTTCATTCTCGATAATAAATTCACTAGCCGGGGAGCGTAAATCAGTAAGATTAACCAAAAGAGCCTGAAGCATTTCTCTAGATAAAGTAATGCGTACATGGGACAAGCCCCTCACCCCTCTATAACTATATATTCAAAAAAATTTTACAAAAATCCTGCACTTTCGATTAATTAATTTATAATATTACCAGAAAATCAGCAAAAAATAGATAATAATAAAGAAAACACTAGGAGGTAACTTTATGTCTTTATGTCCCTTGTGTAATGGCATCCACACTAAAAACATACTCTGTCCTAATTGTAATATAAAAATGGAAGACGGGGGAATACTTGAAAACTATTATGAACCTTACAGTCCCTACTTACCAATGGAAGTTTTAAATCAAACCAATGAGGTCACCCCAAATC
Organism: Peptococcia bacterium; assembly: GCA_050951605.1. Classification (GTDB taxonomy): domain Bacteria; phylum Bacillota; class Peptococcia; order DRI-13; family DTU073; genus DUTS01. The sequence goes on from JBMNJJ010000005.1 coordinate 112,645, forward strand.
ACTGTACCCATTTGTTTTATTGCCCAAACTGCGGCTATGACCATCGCTATATTACTAAACTTTGGGTAGCCCCTGACCTCAGCTAATAATTCTCGGCAATTCTACCATTCCCGCTCCCTGTTGTTCTTTCCCTAACTTAGAAAGTCTCACTGCTCCGCCAACCATCATTTCTTTAATCCTAGCCGGAGGTAAAAAACCATAATAATTAAACAAATTAGCAACCGTCCCCGTAAGATGAGGAGCAGCAAAAGAAGTGCCACTTTTTACTTCATACCTTCCTCCCAGCCAAGCAGAAGGTATCTCCACACCAGGAGCACAAAAATTAACTTCCGGTCCCGTGCTGGAAAAACTCGCTAAATCATCATATTTATCCGTAGCTGAAACCGCTAGAACCTGGGAAAAGCGAGCTGGATAATTAACAGAATTTTTTCTACCATCATTTCCTGCCGCCGCAACCAAAATTATACCCTGCCGATCTAAGTATTGAATTGCTCTATAAAAAGTCCGATTAGTTTCTGCAGTAGAAAAACTCATATTAATTATTCCCACTTGTTGCCTCGCTAACCAATCTAATCCCTCAATAATATCCGATAAATTACCTTTCCCTTTCTGATTAAAAGCTTTTACTATATAAAAATCAACATAAGGATTAATCCCCGTCATCCCTGCATTTCTACCAGAAGACCCTATAATACCGGCTATATGAGTCCCATGTCCATAGTCATCCATAAATTGACGATGCCCCTCTAAAGTACTAATCCCGCTCTTAATATTGCCCCGCAAATCCGGATGATAATAATCAATACCAGTATCAATAATTCCTACACGTACACGTCGTTCTTTAAGCTTTTCCCAAACTTGTGGTGCTCCAATTCTTCGTAAACCCCAGCCTATCCTTTTTTGGTTAAAAAGCGGAAACGGGTACCAACAAAGTTTAAATTCTAGATCCTCCTCTACTTGTAACCTATTTTCTTCATCTCTTACCGCAAATAAAACATCATCCTCAGATAAAAACTCACATACATATCCCTCCACAAGAGGTAACTTTTTAATCAATCTACCCCCAGATCTCTCCAAGCTTCGTCTTAAAAAATCTTCATCTTCAGGATGACGTAGAGTTATTATTTTTCTAATCTTTCTTTTGGACGTCTTTTTTTCCATAAAAACATCCCCTTTCTCTGCATAAGAATAATAATATTTATCTGCTGTAACTTATGCGAAAGAAAGTATTTTCGTCACTGTCTTGGGACAAATTCATTCTTTCTTGCTATAATGTTAGTATCATTAAAAGGATGTGAATTTTATGAAAAAACCATTCCCTGTTTTTTTCTTTTTTCTTTTTCTTTCTCTAGGTACACTTTTATGTAGTTGTAATCATTCTCCCTCTAATAACGATTCCCTAACAACAACACCAGAGCCTCCCCCAGAAAAAACCTTTATAGTCACTGCCGTAGGGGACATTATGATGCATAATACTCAAATCCAAGCAGGATATCAACACCAATACAATACATACGACTTTTCTTCTTTTTTTACTGAAGTAAAACCCTTTTTTCAAGCATCGGATTTTGTTATCGGCAATCTTGAAACAACCCTCGGTAAAGACCCCAGCCAATACGGTGGTTACCCCCGTTTTAATTCACCCGCCATCCTTGCCCAAAACTTAAAAGAAGCAGGTTTTGATTTATTAACTACAGCTAATAACCACTGTCTCGATAAAGGAATCAGAGGGCTTAACAATACCTTAGACTATTTAGATGAAGCAGAACTACTACACGTAGGAACCGCTCGTAGTCAAGAAGAAAAAGAAAAAATCCTTTTCACTGAAATTAAAGATGTAAAAGTTGCTTTTCTTGCTTATACTTATGGAGCTAATGGTCTTATGCCTCCTCGTGGAAAAGAATTTGCTGTAAACTTTATCGAGGAAAACCAAATTATCTCGGACTTAAAAAAAGCCCGCAACGAAGGCGCGCAACTAGTTATTTTGTATCTGCATTTCGGACAAGAATACCACGAACATCCTGATAGTAACCAAATTCGACTTGCGAAAGCATTCTTCAATGCAGGAGCAGATATCATTTTGGGAAGTCATGCCCATGTTTTACAACGCTCCGAAGCCTATACTCAAGAAGATGAAAAAACTCAATTTGTTATATACTCTTTAGGGAATTTTATCTCTGACCAAATCGGTCTAGCTAGAAAATCAAGTGTCATCCTTAACCTACATTTTGGCATAGATAATTTCACTGGAGAGCCTTATTTTAAAGAAGCAACCTATGTTCCTATTTGGACGAGAAGATGCCTAAAAGAAGATAAAGTACATTTTAAGGTACTTCCGATAGAACAAACTTTAACTAAAATTAGAGCGGCAGAAACGGGCGACTTTACACTTAAAGAAATCCAAGAACTGGAACAAGCTTGGTTACACGTTTCCGCTTATACCGAAATTTAAATTCAAAAGAGGTTGAAAATTCATGATTACCGGAGCACGTGTTTTAAAAACAGGTCTAGCTGTAACAATTAGCATGTTTACCTGTGTTCTTTTAAATATCCAACCAGCTATCTTTGCAGGTGCTGCAGCCGTTTTAAATCTACAGCCCTCACTGGGAAAAAGTTTTTATAACGCCTTAGAACAAATTTTATCCCAATTCATAGCCATTGGCATTGCTATTATCCTTGGTCTAACCATCGGTGGCAATCCTTTAGTCATGGGTTTAAGTACCATTCTAGTCATTTTAATCTGTAATCATTTTCAGTGGCGTAGTAGTATCTCCGGAGCAATTATGGCTACTATCTTTGTCTTAGCCTCTCCTCCTGACCAGTTTTTAAATCATGCTCTTATTCGTTCTCTAGCTATCTTTATCGGTGTAGGAGCTGCCCTTCTCGTCAATATAACCATTGCCCGGCCACATTATGAAATACCCCTTCGCCTTAAATTAATTGAGCTAAATAAATTCATTATGGATAACTTTAACCAGGTTGTGCAAAACTATCTCCAATTAACACCCCCTGCTCCTAAAACCTTAAAAAAATTAAATAAAAAAGCAGGTAAGTTTTTTAATGAAGTTCACGATTATTATGACTTATATAAACATGACCTTGGGCTTTTGAATAATGAAGAAAAAGTTAACCAAAAAACAAAAACTAAACTTTATAGGAATTATCTGAATTATAATCGAGGGCTTTGGCAAAGAACAAAAGACATCTTCTTTTTAGCACAAGAACGCGACAAAAGAAGAAAAGAAGCAGGAGACTTACCGATTAGTGAAGACTTTCAGCAAATCCTGCAACTTATTAATAGTACCCTAGAACTGCTCAATCAATATAACCAAGAATTACATGATAAAATATTAGGAGAAGCTATAACTTATGTTGATGAGCCTCATATTTGGAGTAAACTTGACCGGATTATTAGCCAATGGCATAGCCATAACTGTGATGAAAGCTACAATCTCCACGCCTTAATTGAAGTCTCCCTGATTACTTACAAAATACGCTGGGCTGCCAAAGAATCAGCTCGTTTACTCGATTTTTAAATAATGTGAATTGACATTTGCTTTCTACCTTCTTATAATTAATATTGCTTACTATAATTTGCTGGTGTAGCTCAGGGGTAGAGCAGCTGATTCGTAATCAGCAGGTCGTGTGTTCAAATCACATCACCAGCTCCAATTAAAATAAAAAAGTCCTGCTTAAACTTCAGTTTGAGCAGGACTTTTATTTAATCTATTTTATATACTCATTACTAACTAAAATATCTGCGATTACTTCCGTGGGAATAACAAATTCTACAACACCCATATAGCCGGGGGCAACCTCATACTTATCAAAGGAAATAACTAATTTACCTTCCGGATTGATATAGAAACTCTGTTCTTTATCTATTTTTTCAAACAAGTCAACAAAGCCTTCGTCTTCCACACCTTTTACCCAATAAATCTTATTTTCATCAGCTTGATGTTGTGCCCTCATCTGCTCCTTGATATTCTCACTAATAACTTCAACATAATGCTCGTCTTTAAACAAACTAGGCAAAGTGATTAAAACTTCATTTTGTTTATCTAGCGTGTCATACTTAAATACTGTTGACGAGGAAGCGGCAGTATTGACAACATAACGACCCACGGAAAGTATTCTTTCATTGTCAGTTTTGACAACATAGCCACTATCTACACCTAAATGCCCTCCACCTTTTTTCTTTAAGTCCTCCATCTCTGCTATAAATTCTTTATATAACTTTTCGTTTTCCACAAAATATTTTTCATTTAAGCTGTTTTCCAAGTTCTTGTTTTGTAAACCATCTATAGCCGGAACTTTAATCTTGGCATCAAAAGTGTCTTCATTAATTGTGTACTCTCTGAAAGTCAAGACCTTAACTATGTCTCCGATAAAAGGTACGTCAGATAAAGTTTTGGCAAATACGGGACTACTATTAATACCCACCACGAAAACAGCTGCAGCAGCTACTACAGAAATAGCTACAGTACGTATTTTACTTAAATTATTTTTTCGCGACATCTTTTTTCTACTTTCCTGTAAAGACTTTTTTACTACAAAATCCAATTCTGCTGGAATAGGTGTCTCCATATATTCCTTTTTTAATTGTTCTAAATTTTGACCTTTCATCAACTTAATCCCCCTCACTTTGATTTTTTATTTCCAAACGTAACTTTTCCAATGCTTTATATAACCTGGTTTTTACTGTATTCACATTTATATCTAGAACTTCCGCAACCTCCTCTATTTTTAAATCCTCAAAAAACCTTAAGACGATGATACTACGATAACTCAAAGGCAACTTTTCTATAGCTCTTTGTAAATCTAGGTCAGCGTACGTATCAACTTTACTTTCATCAAAGCTAGATAAAACTTCTTCCTCAACCACAACTACTTTTTTTCTTTGACGTAAAAAATCCAAAGATGTATTGACCACAATCCTGTAAAACCACGTTTTTATATAACTATGGTTTTTTAAAGATTCTATTGAAGAAACTGCTTTATAGATAGATTCTTGGACAATGTCTAAAGCATCATCAGCATTTTTTACATAACTATAAGCTAGCCTATAATATTTTTCTTGGTCTTGAATCACAAAATTTGCAAGTTCTCTTTTTAAACTACTTCTCCCCATTCGTACGAACTTCTCCTTCCTTTTATTTTGGTGTACACCTTTATTGTTCCCTTTACTTTATAGACGGGTAAGGTCAGATGAAAAGTTTTAAAGTCCTACTTAAAAATTTAATTAAGTAGGACTTTATATAATAAATCCTCGTCTAAACATGAAGTTTAAACGAGGCTTTATTATTTTCCGTACTATTCTACTCTACCAATACTACTGGCTTAATTAAATCCTTCGGCTTATCTTTCATTAATAATAATGCTTTTTCAGCATTCTCTAAGCCCCTAAAGACATGCGTAACTAATTTACTGGGATCTAAACGATTATGTTCCACTAAACTAATTAACTTTTCCATTCTCAAACGTCCGCCGGGAGTCAAACCACCCTGAATGTTTTTATGAGCCATACCGCTACCCCATTCTACCCGTGGAATAGGCAACGTTTCTCCTTGCCCATGGTAATTAACATTAGAGATATGCCCACCGGGTCTAGTCATTTTAACAGCTTGAGCAACAACCTGTGGGTTACCACCGGCAATAATTGTAGCATCTACACCTTTACCGCCCACTAATTTTAAGATTTGTTCTACAATATCACCATCACGATAATTAACAATATCGGTAGCCCCATAGAATTTAGCCGCTTCCACACATAATGGTCTGCTACCTACGGCAATAATTCTACCGGCACCCCGCAATTTAGCACCAGCTACAGCCATTAAACCAACAGGGCCAATACCTACTACCACTACAGTATCTCCATACTGAATCTCGGCATTTTCAGCACCATGAAAACCGGTAGTTACCATATCGGTAATCATTACAGCCGATTCTAAAGAAACTCCCTCCGGTAATAAGGCTAAATTCATATCCGCATCATTTACATGGAATAATTCAGCCATAGAACCGTCTTTAAAGTTAGAATATTTCCAACCTGCTAACATACCACCCGAATGTTGTGGAAAACCTGCTTGAGCTTCCAAAGAACGCCAATCAGGAGTAATAGCTGGTACGACAACACGATCGCCGGGTTTAAAGTCCTTAACTTCACTACCTACTTCTACCACTTCGCCTACTGCTTCATGACCTAAAATCATGTCCGTACGTTCACCCAAGGCCCCTTCAAATACAGTATGAATATCGGATGTACAAGGAGATAAAGCCAAGGGGCGACAAATGGCGTCAAATGGGCCGGCTACAGGATCCTCTTTTTCAATCCAACCTGCTTTACCAATACCTAACATTGCAAAACCTTTCATTAAATAAAACACCTCCAAATTTATTTTAATTAAAATATATTACTACTCCTTCCACCCCTTTCATCTAATATTTTAAGATAGTTTGCAATAATGAAAATGTTTAACGTAAATTATATTATACCATATAATTACTTTTTAGCTAGCAAAATTTAACACATCGTACAACTACAATGCCTGTACCCTAGTTAATCCAACTTTATAAGCTATATCCAATGCGTCTTGGTATTCCTTAACCTTAATTCTCCGCCCCACACGCCTGAACACGAAGCATCATCCTAGGTACCGGTTCCTCACCAAAGTGGGGACCGACACTAGAGACAATAGCCTGTCAGCAGTTTTACAAACACCTAAAGTAGACGCTTCGGATTTTTGTAATCTCAGATCTTCTACATTAACGGTTATCTGCTCATCAAAAATTAACCCATTTAGCTTCGCTTTTAAGCGAGGCTAATTTATATAAAGTTTACGTTTTGTCCCTCAGCCGGATATTATATTATAGGCCCAAAATTAAAAAAAGAGAGGAGGGTGAGCATCATATTCAGCATTTTTAAAAAAAAATACTATAAAAAAGGCTATTTCGTCCATCAAGTAGGAAGAAAAAATTTGCTTTGCAAAATTTTAAATGAATATGAGACCCGAGACGAAGCCAACGAAGACTTAGTCAATTTGATAACAGCAGAAACAACTGAAAGAAGATTACTGAAAGATTTTTTAACAAAAAAATCTTGGTAAGAAGTTAAAAAAGGAAAACAGGAGGTAAAATTATGCGTAAACAATGGTTGAAAAGTTTAACACCCCAAAAAGCTTGGGATTTTTTTTATGGAGATGAAGTGGAAAGATTTATTTCCGATTTTTATGCCGATGGCTATACTGATATTACTAAAATGTGTCAAAGATTTAGCCAAGATTTTCCCAGTACAGAATTAGGATTCTTCGAACAAGGAGAATTGGATTATCTTGCCGCACTAATAGAACAATACATTCGCGAATATATTGAAAAAATTGGTGGTGCTTATTATTTAAAAATATATAGTGAAGAAGAATTAGACGAAATGTGGCTGAATGAAACCAATGAACTTTTAGAATTGATCAGAAGTGCAGAATACTCGCTAAAACACAACCCAACCTTGAGATTAATAAGAACCCCGTAAATAACGTATAGACAAAAAGAATGCATCTTTTTGTCTAAAACTATTATCATAAAGATCTATAGTTTTTTAAGCCTTCGATTGCAATCTTTGGTTACGCATATACAAAATCATATCAATTCCTACCATCGTCATATTTAAGATATAAAGATAAATTACGTTATCGTAATAATAAAAGCTTTTATGTAAGATACCAACCAAATATCCTACAAAAACTACCATTAAAAACAAAAAACTTTTACCTTCAATAGACCTGGATGTATAGGATTTATAAATTGAAAAGGGCCAAGCAAACCCAAAACATAGTAACATAATAATTTCAAAAATACTCATAATCGTAAAACCACCTTTGCTTTATTAATTATGATAATTCTAGCAACATCAGAACTAGCTTACTTTTACGGCTACGGTTCTTCGCGGCAGATTGAGCCCATAAACATTACGAGCGGTAACATTGTTTTCCTCATCAACTTCTAAGACTATTTTATCATATTCATACAAATATTGTGTCTTTACTCCGTCTACTTCTTTGGCTACGCGCAAACCTTCTCCATTGTAGATATTGGTGACGGTGGAGCCATTGGTAACAGTTTTAATCAGCTGATTCCATACATCATAGGTATTGGTGACCATTACCTGTCCGTTTTCGGTTACGGTCAGCTGATTACCATTGTTATCATAGGTATAGGTCGTGGTTACAGTAACTATCCCGTCTGTAGAGGTCGTAACACCTAGTAGTCTATTCTGTTCGTTATAGGTATAGACATTTTCTATTGTTTGACCGTTTCCGATAAGTTTTTCTGTTGCTCTATTACTGGCAGCATCATAAGTATAAGCAGTCAGGTTGCCGTTGGGTTCTTTGACCGTAGCTAGTCTGTTCAGTTTGTCATAGGTATAGGTGGTAGTCCCTTTAGTAATGTTGTTAATTATTTCTTTTTTGCTGGTCTGATTTCCTGCTTGGTCATAGGTGTAGGTATAAGTATCCAGGACTGTACCATCAGCTTTTTTGTTGGTTAGTTTCGACAGCCAGTTATTCTTAAAGTATTCATATTCTTCCTTTACCCCGTTGGGATAAAGGACACTTGCTCTGTTGCCATTGTCATAATAGGTATAGGTGGTAGTTTCACCATCTGCCGTTACTTCTTTTAATCTGCCGGTACGGTCAGAGGTCTTTTGGGTGGAATTACCTTGGGGATCAGTAATGAGTTCAGCAATATATCCTGCAGATAAACCATTGGTCAGGTCATATTGATATGTAGTGGTACCTATGTACGGTACTGTTTTGGACGTAACTCTATTTAAGGCATCATATGTTCTAGTAGTGGTTCCGGTACTGTCGGTAATGGTAAGTTGGTTCCCATTAGCATCATAGGTATAGGTGATGGTTTGGGTACCGACGGTTTCTTGAATCAGTCTGCCGTGACAGTCATAGATGTAGGTGGTGGTTTGTCCGTTTCTGTCTCTTTTCGTTTTAAGGTTGCCATCAGGATAATAAGTGTAAGTCTCACTGAAGTTTAGGGGATCTGTTTTTTCTTTAATTTTGTTAGCTACATTATAGCGATAAGTGGTCAGGTTGCCCCTCCCATCTTGTTGAGTAAGAAGATTCCCGTTGAGGTCATAAGTATAGGTTGTTATTTCGTTTAAAGCATTTGTTACGGTAAGAATTCGGTTAAACTCATCATAAGTATATTGGGTAAGGTTACCCTTACCATCAGTTTTGGTGATGATGTTCCCGACATAGTCATAGGTTTGGCTATTACTGTACCCTCGCGGGTCAGTCGTTTTGAGCAAGCGGTTGTTTTTGTCGTAAGTAAAAGTAGTAGTATTATCTAAAGCATCTAGAGATTTTATTTGTTGGTGGTTATTATTATAGACAAGTTTTTCAATTCTTTTACCCTCAGGGTCTAGTTTTTCGATTAGTCTGTTCAGAGGGTCGTAACTGTATGTATAGGTATTGCCCCGCCAGTTTGTTTCTGTGAGTAAGTTGCTGTTGGCATCATAGGTAAAGGTAGTAGTTTGTCCTGCTTTAGTGGTACTATTAAGTCTATTTAATTTATCGTAAGTAAAAGTGGTTACGTTCCCGCACCCATCTGTTTCGTAGCATTTGTTGCCGTTTAAGTCATAGCGGTAAGTTAGAGTTATTTTTTCGCCGCCCTGTTTGTTTTGCTGAGTTTGACTAAGTACTCGACCTTGAGGGTTATAAGTAAAGAGGACTACTTTCCCTTGACTATTTTCTTCTCGGCAAAGGTTACCCATAACATCATATTGGTAAGTGATGATTTCAGCGGCAATGGTTTCATCACTAGGGGTTGTTGTTTGACGAACTTTACCTAAGGCGTTGTAGATGTAAGTAGTGGTGTTTCCGTTCCCATCTGTTTGGGTGAGGAGGTTACCGACAAGATCATAGGTATTAGTTTCAAGAGTTTGTCCCGCTATAGTTGTACGCAGTTTATTCCCGACCTGGTCATAGGTGTAAATGGTTTCTACACCATTAGCATCAGTAACGATGGCTTTTCTCCCCAAGGTATCGTACTGATATTTGTAAGTAAAGGATAAACCTTTCCCTAGAGCAACAGGGTCTAGTTCTGACGTTAGTTGATTTGCTAAGTTATAGGTGTATTTAGTCTGGTAGCCTAAACCGTCCGTTTCTCGGGTAAGATTACCATTGGCATCATATTGACAGGTTTGACTGGTGATGGTTAACCAATTACCTGTTGCAGGGTCTTTATAGATCTCTTTTTGCGTAAGTAGTCTGTCTCTGGTGTCATAGGTATAGACAGTACGATTCAGGTCGGAAAAGGTCTGTCCTGCTACATAGTTGGCAGGAGATACTTCCGCTATAAGTCTGCCACCCCGATCATAATAGTAAGCCGTAACCCCTTCTAAAGCATCGGTGGTTTTTGCCAGCTGCCCTCTTTGATTATAGGTATGAATAGTAGTGTAACCTTTGGCATCGGTTACAGTCAGAGGTTGTCCGTCCCAGGTGTATGTGGTTTTTTGAGTAAGAACTACCGCCTCTCCCTTTTCATTTTGTCCGGGTTGGCTGATAGTAGTCTGTCTATCCAAGTTATCATAGGTATAGGATGTAGTTACGCCGTCCGGTGTGGTTGTTGTTTTAAGGTTGCCATTTTTGTCATAAGTAAAGGTGGTCAGAAGTGATCTTTCAGTGGTATCGTTAAAGTCATACCCGGAAAGATCGCCTTTACGAATATATTGTTTTTGGGTAACAGGTTTCGCTAAGTGGTTGTTTTCATATTCAATAACATTTTTATTTTGGACATCTGTATAAATTTCTTCTTTAATTAAGTTACCATCGGCATCATATTCATAAATTGTTCTTCGACCTTCCGAATCAGTTTTTGTTTTCAGTTTGCCGTTTTGGTCATAGGTATAATTTGTGGCTATATACTGGGTAGGAAGTGAGTTTAGAGCTACGGTTTCTTGACCAATTCTTTCTTGAATGATATTACCTGCTTTATCGTATGTTGTCTCTTGGTAAATATATTGATTGTTTTCTACCGGAAGCCATTGGGCGGTAAGTCTGTTTAGACCGTCATATTCATAAGTAGTGATGCTGCCTCTGGCATCTTTTTGGGTTTTAAGTTGTCCATTGGGATAGTAGGTACATGTTTCTTTGGTGCTGTCAGGATTTTGTTGTTCGAGAAGTCTTCCCGCATAGTCATAGGTAAAGATGGTTTGGGCTGTCATTGTATCATTAAGATATTTTGTTTGTGTTTTTCGGGTTTTACCACCGGAAAGGATGGTATAGGAAAATGTTTCGAGCAGCACAGGACTACTATCTGCACCTTCTTTAAAGCTCAGTTTAATCGGTCGATTCAGAAGGTCATATTCGTAAAGGTAGATGGCTCCGTTCGGTTTTGTTTCAGTAAGGAGATTACCGTAAAGATCATAGGTATAGGTAGTAATATTATTTTCGGGGTCAGTTAAGGTAGCTATTTCGCCACTAGCGGTATAGGTATAGTGATAACCGTGGTCACCGCTATAGTTATGACCTGTGTCTAAAGTGGAATCATAAAGATTCGGTAAGATTTCTTTGGTTTTTCTTCCTAGAGCATCATAGGTAATTCTCGTGGTTTCGCCCTGATGACGTATTTCCTTTTCTAAGTTCCCATTTTGGTCATATGTATACTGAGTATGATAGCCCATGGGGCTGATCTCTTCGGTTTTCCAACCTAGGACATTATGGAACATGGTAGTCAAATTGCCAAGGGAATCTTTTTCTGTTTGGATGTTTCCATATTGGTCATAAGTATAAGTAGTCTGATTACTCTCAGGGTCTGTTAGTGTTTGGAGAAGTCCGCGCGCTCTCGTCTCACTATTTGCTGAAGTATAATAAGTATATTGGGTAATGGCAAAAGATGTTTCGTCACCGTTCTCAACATATTGATCTGTACCATTTAAAGGCTGTACTTTTTTGATTAGATTAATTTTATCTGCATCATAGATGTAGAAAGTATATTTTCCTGCTTCGTCCCTTTCACTGGTGAGATTATTTTTCTCGTCATAGGTGAATTCTTTATAGCTATTATCAGGGTTAATTTGTTTGGTAATGTTGCCTCTTTCATCCCGTTCATAACTTGTTTTATTGCCGTTCCGATCGGTAATGGCTTTGATTTCGCTATATTTGTTGTTGCCATTTTCGTCAGTCGTATATTCAGTAAGTGTTAACTTACCCTCAGGGTCAAGTTTTTTAGTGGTATTAAAACCTAAGTCGTACCACTGTTTGGTTATTCTACCATTACTGTCACTTATCTCTGTTACTCCAGCTAAGTTGTCATAGGTATAGGTATGAATATTGTTATGTTTATCGGTATTTTGGTGAACTTTACCTTTATCTGCTCCTTCACTGTAATAGGTAATGGCTTCCAACAGGTTCTGGTCATGATCCCTTATTTCTGTCAGGACAAGTTCCGTTTCATCCCCTAGACTGCAGCTGGTATAACGATAATTAGTACTATACCCCCGCGGGTCGGTAACTTTAACGAGTTGTTTGTCAGCATATTGGTAGGTTACCGTTCTTCCTAAGGGAGCAGTAATTTGTTCTAAACAACCATCTGAGTTATAGGCAAGGGCAAAGGTACGTCCTACTTGGTCAGTGATGGTGTTGATTCTTCCGGTAGATGCATCAAGGTTAATAGTAATGGTATTGCCGTTTCTATCCTTCATCCACGTAAGCCGGCCATTAGGGTTAAAGCCATAGGTGTATTGGTCTTTGGTGGTAAGTACATGCGTTCCATCAACACCTTTTACCAAGGTGTTTCTAGAGTCAACAGCAGTGTATGTGCCCTCTTCGTTTAATTTAAAGCAGAGCACTTCTCCCTTGGGTAATCTTACTATTTTATAGTCAGTATTACTATCGATATTCTCTATTTGCCCTTCAAAACCAAAAGTCCAGCCTCGACCAATGATACTATCTTTGCGGTTATCAAGAGAATTATATGTCCTGCTTAGGTTAATTTGGAAGCCGGGGGTAGTCATTTCCAGGTCCGTATAGGTTCGGGAAAAATTCCCTGTTCCGATTTGGATACCGCTTTGCCCAAATTTTTTCTGTATCTCATAATTTTGCACTAAATATCTCCATACAGGAACACGATTAAACAAATACCCTTCATTAATGGGCTTGGTAAGAATTAGTATATTAAAGGGGTCTGCATCCCATAGGAGAAGTCTTCCAAAGTTAACTGACTGGAAATTTTCGCCGCTTAAAATTACTTTATGTGTCCCACTTGGCTTGAAATAGCCGTCAACACAACCTTGTGTAAAATCACCTTTTACTTCTATTGTTCCAGCTGTAAGTTCACTGTTCCGCATTAAGGCATAAGATACGCAAAAATTACCCCCTACCTTCATATAATCTGCTTCATTCACCATCTCTAGTGAAGATTTTCCTTCTATCAAATAGTTCTGGTAAATTTCTAAAGTACCGCTATTAAACTTTAATGTACCTCCATTTTGGCTCAAAGAGCCTTTAATTAAGGCTCTGCTCCCTTGCAAATCAAGCTCCGGTTCTCCATATAACATCTCATAGTCCTGGTCAACCTCTAAAATACCACCATTTAGCTTTAATGTACCTCCATTTTGGCTCAAAGAACCTTTAATTAAAGTTTTGCCCCCTTGTAGATCAATTTCCGTATTGTAACCTTGAATTACATTTCCTCCTACTTCTAAAATCCCTTTATTTATATTTAAAACATTTGACTGTTCACCAAAAACATTTTTTAGTTGTAATCCTTCATTTATAGTTACAGTTTTCCCTGCTAAATCTAGCTCTGCACCACTTAATAATAAGTTGTTTAACAAAATATTTTCTTCTAACCTAAGGGGCTCAGTTATGGTTAAATCTACATTTGAGGTAGAACTTATTTTTTCAAAACCAATTAAGGTATTCGCTATTATTTTCGTATTACAGATAACCTCAACCGCCTTGTCCATTTCTAAAATATTAAATTGTTTATCAGTTCGATTGGTAAAGGATAACTCCTGAGGCTTTTCCCCACTCAAGATTACTTTATGTGTACCACTAGCACAAAAATTATTGTAATAACGCTCCCTTTCTCGTGTAAAATTACCTTTAACCTCCAATATCCCCGCGGTAAGATAGTCTGTATGGTCTTTTTTAGAATTTGTAAAAAAATCCCCATGTACTTTTACATAATCAGCTTCATTAATCATTTTTAAGTACGCATCTACAAAACCCTCTTTCCCTATGTCATAATTCCCCTGTACCTCCAAAGTACCGCCATTAAGATACATTGTCCCACCGGATTGCTGTAAGTTGCCCTTTACGGTTAATCTATATCCATTTAGGTCTACTATTCCCCCTTGAATGTATAGGTCATTATAAACTTTATCTTCATCAAGAGTAATATCAGAATCAATAATAAAGATATCCCCTTGTTTTACGCAAATTGCTTCGCTTTTCAGCAAGATATTCCCTTGTGCGTTATAGGCCACAATCTCATAAATATTATCAACATTTTCTATAAAACCTTTGTCAATAAAAGTCGTACTTTCAATGGATTTCCCAATTAATTCGTTATTTCGATACACTTTGTACCCCGATGCACCTATTACAGCATCCCAAGTTAAGATAACTTGATTACCATTGAAAAGATAATTTAAATTTACTGGTTTATCTAGTAAAGTAGTTTCTTTAATTACACTGCTAAAATCCGATACATTCCCATATTTATCATACGCTTTAATAGTAAAGGCATATTCCGTCCCGGGTTCTAAACCTGTTATCGTATAAGTTACATCAGCAACCTTTTCTACTAATACTGTTCCCTGATATACTTCGTAACCGGCTACGCCTACGTTATCTTGTGAAGCATCCCAAGTTAAAGTTACACTAGTAGTTGTTTTAGCGATGCTCCGTAAATTATTCGGTACTGTCGGGGCTTCGGTATCCGTACTACCTATTGCCTCTACTAATACAGTTTCACTTGTTGCCGAAACATTGCCCGCGGCATCAAAAGCCTTAACAAAAAACGTATGAATATTTCGCTCAGAAAGCCCGGTTACAAGATACTCCGTCGCTTTGGTAATGGCAATTTTTTCTCCGTTTTTGTAAATTTCATATCCTATTACTCCTTCATTATCCTGCGAATTTTTCCAAAAAAGCAACAGATCAGACTTCCCTATCCTTTTAAACCTTAATTCTCTTGGTATTGTCGGAGCTTCGGTATCTCTACCACCTATTGCCTCCACTAATACAGTTTCACTTGCTGCCGAAACATTACCCGCGGAATCATATGCTTTCACAAAAAAGGTATACGTATTTATATCAGAATGTTGTGTTACAAAATACTCCGTTCCCTTTATGTTCGTAAGTTTTTCCCCATCTTGATAAATTTCATATCCCGCTACTCCTACATTATCCTGTGAGGCTTCCCAAGAAAGTAATACATTAGACTTCCCTAATCTTTTAGCCTTTAATTTTGTTGGCACTGTTGGAGCTTCAGTATCAGTCTCTATTATTGCCTCTACTAATACAGTTTCACTTGCTGCCGAAACATTACCCGCAGAATCATAAGCTTTTACAAAAAAAGTATGAGTGCTTTGATTAAAAAACTGTGTTGCCAGATATTGTGTTCTACCGGTAGTATCAATTTTTTCTCCATCTTGATAAATTTCATATCTTATCAGATTCCTTAAAAATAATTAATTCGTTTACATTAACGTCAGTAATCTCCGAATCATCAAGGTTTTTTACTGCTTTATTAAATGTAATAGTTATCTTACTAGTTATAGGTATCTTCGTAGCCCCATTAATCGGACTAAAACTCACTGTCAAAGGTAATGTATCAACAGAAAATTTTACAACCGTAATATTTGTCAAACAATTTATATCCTTAACTGCGGTTACCGTTAACACATAATTACCATCTTCACTTATTGTAGTCCCCTTAAGATAAGGAACTGCTTCTCCCTCATCTTTACTCAAAGTTGCCGTACTTGTTACTCCTTCCGGATCTTCCCACATCGGTAGCACTGCTGTCTCATATGTCTCGCCATTCTCTGCACCCGTCACCACAGGAGTCGGTGGCGGGAACGCATTAAAAACATTTGCTCTACCAAAACCATAAATGAAGTCATAGCCTTGCTCACCTAAATCAATTGCTGATGTCATAATCATATCCCTAATTTCTTCAGGAGTCTTTTCCGGATATGCTTCCATAAGCAAACTAGCTAATGCTGCTATATGAGAGGCCGCAGCACTAGTACCATAAAATATATTCGATAAACTACCTACACCAGTAACGTTAACTCCATCAATTCCACAAACATCGGGTTTATTTCTATTTTCACTAATTAGGGTTACAGGACCTCTAGAAGAATAAGCGGCTATATTATCCGGATTATCCTGATTAATCGCTCCTACAGTAATAACACCCGAGACTGCAGCGTGTCCATATATTGAATCCTCCGTAATAAGGTTATCTATATATACCTGACTTCCGGATATTGGATATAAATATATTTCTAAATTTCGGGAAACTCCCGAATATTTCTCTATATTTAAATAGGCATTTATTTCGGAACCGGTAGTATTCTCAAAATAAAAATATTCTAATGGATCTTCTTCTCCTTTTTGTTCAATTATACTTGCGGCTAATACATTATTATTACTAATATTAAATAAACCTAAGTCATAATCATTTTTTGCTTCACCAAACTTATCATCCCACTGTAATATTGCAATTAGTTCCCCCTTATGAGGAATTTTTACATATAACTTATTATGTTCTGAATCAGTTCCATAACTAAAATCATGACATCCGTCCCCATCATCCGTATACCTACCTTGGTAATGTGTTACCCCGTCATTCCCTGCCGCAGATATATATAATATAGGATTAGAGTCAACTACCGAAGTAATATGCTGAGCGACTACACCATCTTCGAAAAATGGTTCAAAAGGCCAGCCTATATCATCTACAATAATCTGACAACCTTGAGCCACAAGAGCATCAACAGCTGCATTAAAGCCAAGAATATTATTACTACAATCATGAAAATATAGTTCTGCCCCAGGTGCCAAATCATGAATGATTTCCAGCATAGCCGTCCCTTCAGCACCACCTTCAGTATTACTTAAGACATGTTCGTCAGCACCTACCTTGGCTAAATAATTAGGAAGATCCCCTGTTTCTATCGCACTATTCCTGTTATCAACGCCATCGGAAATTACACCGATTTTAACATTAGTTCCCTCATATCCATATTGTTCCCTGGCTTGCTCAGCCATATGAATAATATCCCCCTGGCTAGTTACCGAGCCTCTTCGAACAATTGGAGGAAACACCGTTCTAATACTTCTTACTTCACTAAGTAAGGCTAGGTCCTCTAATTTATTCAATTTAACCCATGCTGCAGCCTTATGACTTTTCGGATCATAATGCTCTATTTTATAAACATAAGCATTTATCGTACTAATAGAAGTATTGGCTTGCATATTTATGTAAACATAAACCATGTCTCCAGTAAAATACTTTTTATCAATTTTAGCTGAAATTCCTAACGGTGTAATTTGTTTATTTGCGTTCACCTGTTCTCTTATTTGGTTTTGCATAGTATCACTTTTAGATATAGACTTTTCCTCGAGCAAACAAAGTAAATCAGTACTAAGTTTTTTTTGGGCCAAAGACATTTCTTCTTTTATTTTTCCAAGCTTCAGACTACCTACATTCTGACTTACATCTCCTACAGACCCTCTATATTTTTCTTCTACCTTTAAATCTCTGATTACCGCCACTTTATCTAAAGCTAATACTGGCAACGAAATACTTATAAAAATTACTAAAAAACCCCCCCATACAACGTAAAATAACCAACGAGAAAAATTCCTTGTATTCTCCTTTTCCACGCGAGTAACTCCTTTCTCTTGTAAATAATTATTATGCTTAGTTTCCATCATTTTGTATATTTGGATATAATATAATTCTGTAACTTAACCATAATTCCTCTTAATTGCTTGTACTTTTTACAATTTACTGTACTCTTCTGTCTCAGGTATTGTTATTTCTACATTTTAAGACACTTCCCAAAAACAAAAAAAGACATATCCAAAATTAAATAGATATGCCTTTATATATATCAAACTTAAAAACAAGATGCCTATTCATTTAAATAAAATACTTGCCAGTAAATATACTTATTCCTTTTTCTTTTTTCACCTCGTGATATTTATTAAGATAAAGATGCTCTAGTAATTTATACACAAATTCCGTTTCCTCACGCAGTCCTAAGTTTTCAGCTACTTCTTCCGGAGTAAAAGCGATGCCTTGCTTAGAACGCAAATATTGTAAGACTCGGCGCTGTAACTCCACATACTGATTAGCACCCTTCTTACCTAGTTCTACACCAGGTTGGTGATAAGCATTAATGTTAATTAAAAAAGCATACAAACCTACCGCCCTTTCAAAAAGAGCTACTAAAACCCCCAAGGTATAAGGAGTCAATTCTCTTAAACTAAGGGTTAAAGATTCACGACCTTTTTTTAAAAGAGCTTTCCGCGTCCCTTCTAAAAAGGCTTTCAGATAATCACCACTAGTTATATCTGCTTCGATAAAGAGAGAACGCACCCGCCGGTCTTGTTGTACTTCAATAAAAACTACAAAAAAATCATTAGCACCATCTAAAAGTTGTTGTACATAAGCATGCTGGTCAGTGGAACCTTTGTTCCCATAAACAGTTAGACCTTGTTGCACGATTTTGTTCTCGAGGTCCTTTTCTTTACCTAAAGATTCCATAACTAACTGCTGAAGGTAACGGGAAAATAGCTGTAAACTATCTCGATACGGTAAAACAACCATATTCTTCTTGTGCTCTTTTTCTACAGCATAATTCCACATTAAAGCTAAAATACTTGCCGGATTCTGTAAAGGTTCCTCTCTTCTCGTGGTCTCATCACAATCACGTGCTCCTTGTAAAAAAGCATCTATATCAATATCCTGTAAAATTGCCGGAAGTAAACCTACCGCCGAAGTAATCGAAGTCCGCCCACCTACCCAGTCCCAAATATAAAAACGGTCGAGCCATCCTTCTGCCTCTGCCTGTTGATCTAATTTACTACCTTTTGTAGTTATTGTTACCACCTGTTTAGCAAAGTCAACCCCTTTGGCAGTAAAAAAGTTTTGCACCTCCAGCATTCCATTTCGTGTTTCTACCGTGCCTCCACTTTTAGAAATAACAATAACTAAAGTTTCCCCCAGATGGTTCCTTAATTCATGTAAAATCCAATCTATTCCGTCCGGGTCAGTATTATCAAGAAAATATGCCTGCAACCCGGATACACCCAGAGTATCACAAATTAATTGAGGCCCAAGAGCTGAACCTCCAATACCAATAAGCAAAAATCGGCTGAACAATTGACCTGTTCCCGAAACGATATCTCCGGCCTTAATGGCCCGTCCAAATTCTTTGATTTTTTCATAGGTCTGCCCAATCTCCGTACTTATTTCTTTTCTCGGGGCCAGAGCAGCATTTCTCAACCAATAATGGCCTACCATCCGCTGTTCATCAAGATTAGCTAGCTCTCCTCTTTCTAATTCCTGCATCTTACAAAAAGCCTGTTCAATTCGTGGCTCCATCTCCTGCAAATACTCCTCGGAAAAATGAATACAACTATAATCCAAAGAAAGACCTAATGCTTCATTTGTATAAAGATGTTTTTGATACCTTTCCCAACTATAACCGTTTTCCATCTAAAATCACCCTAATCAGTATATTTAATATTGACTATTCAACTTAAATTACCGCGCATATTTATTCTGTAAATCAAGTGCTTTCTTAGCCATTTTTCTTGTTAAATCCCCTTTTTGAAAACGCCAATCCCAATTTCCCCCTACTGTACCCGGAGTATTCATTCTAGCGTTTGAATCTAACTCCAAAAGGTCCTGCAAAGGAATAATTACCCATTGGGCTTTACTTTGATAAACAAGCTCAATCAATTCCCAACAGATATTCTCGCGCCATTTTTCCCTATTTTCAGATGCTAACTGAGCAAGAATTGTCTTTTCATACCACCCTAATAAAGTATCATTATCATGTGTCCCCGTATAATAGACCCAATTCCCCACATCAGTTAAAGGAGCAGGAAAAGGCTCACGATCAATAAATTGCAATACTTTCATTCCTGGAAAACCAAGTTTTTCCTTTAAAGCTACTACTTCCGGAGTAATAAAACCTAAATCTTCTGCCATTAAGGGCAAATCACCTAAATATTCAGTGATAACAGAAAAAAACTTTTCACCCGGTCCCTTCACCCATCTACCATTAACTGCAGTTTTCTCACTAGCCCGGAACTTCCCAATAAGCTTCAAAACCTCGAAAATGATCGAGCCTAATCACATCTACCAGTTCTAATAAAACTTTAATCCGTTCCCGCCACCAAAGGTAATCATCTTTCGCCATTTCTTCCCACTTATAAAGAGGATTACCCCACAACTGACCTGTAGAGCTAAAGTAATCAGGTGGTACACCTCCTACTTTAAGCGGATTTCCAGTCTCATCTAATTCAAAAAGATGAGAATATACCCACGCATCACTACTGTCATAAGATACATAAAGTGGCAAGTCGCCGATAATTCTAATCCCCTTTTTCCCCGCATATTTTTTCAAGTCTTGCCATTGACTAAAAAATTTATATTGTAAAAATAGATGATAATTCACTTCATCCGCCAACTTCTCTTCCCAAAACTTAATCGCTAAAGGCTCCCGTAAAGCGATTGATTTATCCCAATGATTCCACGGGACATTATCAAAACGTTCTTTTAAAGCCATAAAAAGAGCATAGTCCGCTAGCCAAAAACTATTTCTTTCTTTAAACTCTTGAAAGTCCGAACTTTTCAAACCTTTAGTTTGGAACGTTAAATATGCTTGACGCAACACTTTACTTTTAAATTCTCGGCAAAGAGGATAATCTACCTTATCTTTTGGGAAAAAAGGTGCATCAGCCAAATCTTTTCTAGACAAAAGCCCTTCTCTTCTTAAATCTTCCAAACTGATTAAGAGCGGATTCCCGGCAAAAGCTGAAAAGGACTGATAAGGCGACTCACCATAACCTACCGGATTTAGTGGTAAAATCTGCCATAACTTAAAGCCACCCTTTGCTAAAAAATTAATAAATTTACGGGCTTCAGCTCCTATTTCTCCAATCCCATATTTAGCAGGGAGGGAAGTAGGATGTAAAAGAACCCCACTTGCTCGATCCAGTTGCAATAAAATTACCTCCTTTCCCCAAATATATTACTTTACTTTAGTGAAAACTTTACCTTCCAGAGGACGAAGAGTTACGTCTAATGTCTTGCTTTTCTTTTGTCGTTCTTTTTCCTGTGGAAAAATTTCTTTCCATATTCCTTGATACTCTTGGCTTAATTCTAATGTAACTTTCTGTTTAGCAGATTGATGACGATTCAAAACTACTATAAAGACTTCTTCTTGATAAGACCTTAAGAAACCATAGACATCACCCTTCGCCCAAAGTGTAACCCAGTCTCCTTTTTGAAAAGCTGTATAATTGTTGCGTAAAGCAATTACTTTTTTATAATAAGTAAGTAAATCCATGTCTTCACACCCCCAGGGATAGGGCCCACGATTATAAGGATCAGAATATCCTTCCATCCCTACTTCATCTCCATAATAAATAGCCGGTACCCCAGGAAAAGTCATCTGAAAAAGAACTAATAACTTTAACCGAGTCAAACCCAACCTTTTTTGACGAGGATTAAGTTTGTACTTTTCTCGACCCCGTTCACTTAAAGTATGTCCTGCGGGAGCTTCACCTAAAAGAGTTAAAACTCGCGGTACATCATGACTACTGATTAAATTCATCGCACTAT
Source organism: Peptococcia bacterium (assembly GCA_050951605.1). Lineage (GTDB taxonomy): Bacteria > Bacillota > Peptococcia > DRI-13 > DTU073 > DUTS01. The sequence continues at coordinate 134,536 of JBMNJJ010000005.1, forward strand.
AAAAATGAGGACGAGGATAATTTTCATAAAGGCTCATCAATCTACGATGTAACATCGAAGCATCTTCATATCCTAAAATAAAATTTAATAAAATGTTACGGAAAGGATAATTCATCACTGAATCCAATTCTTGACCCCACAAATATTGACGATTCTCTCCATAGCTAATTTTATTAGAAGCATCTTCCCAAACTTCACCCAGCAAAATCGAATCAGGGTCAACTTCCTTCATCACCTGACGCATTTCTTTTATAAACTGATCCGGCAACTCATCAGCTACATCTAACCGCCATCCGGCTGCCCCTTTCTTCATCCAATGCTTCACTACACTATCTTCACCATGCAAAATAAATTCCAGATAAGAAGAGTCCAGTTCATTGACATTAGGTAATGTCCCAATTCCCCACCAACTCTCATATTCATCCGGATATTTCTTAAAACGATACCAACTATAATATGGCGATTTTTTTGACTGATAGGCCCCTACCTCAGGATAATTTCCTTCTATATTAAAATAAATACTATCACTACCTGTATGACTAAAAACACCATCCAACATAATACGTATATTTAATTTCCGAGCTTCTTTACATAATTCCTTAAAAGTTTCTTCATCACCAAACATGGGATCAATTTTTTTATAATCAGCTGTATCATATTTATGATTACTGGGTGCTTCAAAAACTGGATTCAAATAAATAACACTAACTCCTAACTCCTTTAAATAAGGGAGTTTCTTAATTACCCCTTGTAAGTTACCACCGAAAAAGTTCCAGCGCTGAATCGAGCCATCAGCTTCTTTTAAATAACAAGGAGTATCATCCCACCGTCCATGAAGCAGACATCCTTTTTTTAAATTTTCTACTTTCCCTTGATCGTGCCCATTATAAAAACGGTCTACAAAAATTTGATACATCACACTCTCCGTAAACCAAGTAGGAACTGTAAAGTTCTTCTCATATACCGTAATCTGAAAAGCAGGAGGAACCTGTTCCCGGAGCGTTCCTTGCCCGCCCAATCTTTCGTTATTATTACCATAATAGTGTACACGACTTTTACTGATAATTACGAAATAGTACCAATAAAGACCAATCTCCTTAACGGTTATTTCTGTACGATAAAAATCTATACCCTCTTGTATCTTTTCTAATTTCATTTCGATATCACGTGCTTTATTATTGTTTTCCCAAATACGTAAAACAACTGTTTCTATTTGTTCTGAGTGTTTTATTCCTAAACGAAGCACAATTTTTTGTAAACAAGGAACAGCCCCAAAGGGGCTGCGATATTCCCGATCATGAGTGTCATGACAGACCCATTCTATCATCGTACTTTCTCACCCTTTTTTAAACAATTTTAAGCAAAAGTTATTATTTGCTTCTTTTGAACCGGAATACAATTCTTCATAAAGTTTAATGTATTTTTGGGCAGAACTATTCCAACTATAATTAGCTTTAAAGGCATTCTTAAATAGTTTATTCCAAATGGGCTTGCGATTATTATAAAAATCTAAAGCACGTTTAATCGTATGCATAAAGTCATGAGCATTAAAATTAGTAAAACTAAAGCCATTGCCTTGTCCAGTTTGTTCATTATAAGAAACTATTGTATCCTTTAATCCTCCTGTTTCCCTTACTATAGGCAAAGTACCGTATCTAAGAGCAATCAATTGGCTTAAGCCACAGGGTTCAAACAATGAAGGCATCAAATAAAGATCTGCTCCGGCATAAATTTTATGCGCTAAAGCCTCATTAAACATAAAGTACGCTTTCATTTTTTGCGGATGCCTTTCTGCTGCTTCCCGCAAAGCCTGCTCATATCCGGGTTCGCCCGTTCCTAAAACAACTAGCTGTACATCCTGTGTTAATAATTCATCTAAAATATAAATTAGTAGATCTAAACCCTTTTGTCGTGTCAATCTCGAAACCATCGCTAAAAGAGGAACATTTTTAACAGGCAGGCGTAAATCCTCTTGTAATTTAGCTTTATTCTGTTGTTTTTTAACAACAGAACTTCTATATTTTACATAAATATAAGGATCCGTTTCCGGATTATATTTTTTATTATCAATTCCATTAACAATACCCTGCAATTTTCCTTCATATTTACGTAAGATGCCATCTAAATTCTCCCCAAAATATGCTGTCTTTATTTCTTCAGCATAGGTTTCACTAACTGTAGTAATTTTATCTGCGTACACAATACCTGCTTTCATAAAATTCACTTTACCATAAAACTCTATACCTTCATTGCTTTTATACGAGTCATCTAAACCTAATAAGTCATCAAGAATTTCCATTGGGAAAACGCCTTGGTATTTTAAATTGTGAATAGTAAAAACTGTTTTTATGTTTTGATAAAAAGACCGCTGCTGATAAAACGAGTTTAAAAATAAAGGAACTAACCCTGTATGCCAGTCATGACAATGTAAAATGTCGGGTTTGAATTCTAAATACGGAAGGCACTCCAAAACCCCACGACAAAAATAGGCAAATCTTTCTGCTTCATCAAAATAGCCATAAAAACCATCTCTTTTAAAATATTTCTCATTATCCAAGAAATAATAGGTAATTCCTTCGTGTTTCAGAATTTCTAAACCACCATATTCTTGCCTCCAACTAACGGGTACGGTAAAAGTTTTTTTATGTACCATTTCCTTTTTATATTCTGCAGGTATATTGCTATATTTGGGAATAATCACTCTAGCATCAATTTTTCTTTCTCTTAAAGCTACAGGTAAACTTTCAATGACATCACCCAAACCACCGGTTTTAGCAAAAGGCGTACACTCAGAAGCAACAAATAATACTTTTAACATTTAACTTATAAACCTCCTCCAATTTCTTGATTTTTTTCTATTATAACAGGGTTCTCATTGCTACCTATTAACTGTGTCCCTTTTTTAATCTGTACATTCTTATCTATGATCACCCCATCCAAAACAACGTCTTCCCCAATTTCCACTTTAGGCAATAAAATACTATTACGAATTACGGAACCACGACCTATTTTTACCTTTCTAAAAAGAATACTATTTTCTACCTTGCCTTCAATCAAACATCCCGGAGTAGCAAAAATATTCTTTACCTCTGAAGCCTCATAATATCTAGCTGGAGGACCATCCTTTAATTTAGTACGAATCATACCTTTTTTAAAAAACAACTCCCGCCATACCTCCGGGCTCAGTAACTCCATTTGATGTTTATACAAACTTTGCCAAGAATTAATAATGCCTAAATAACCTTGATGGACATATCCATATATTCCCATTTTTTTTAATTTTGCAGGTAAAACTTCACTAACAAAGTCCCATTTGCCCGAACTTGAACATTCCTCTAAAAGTTTAAACAGGAAAGACTTTTTTAACAAATACATATCCATAGACACTGCTGAGTTTTTGTGCGGTATCCCTAAACTAACAGCAGAAATCCGCCCTTCTTTCTCCTTTTGTAGATAAACCCCTCGTGAAACATCTCCAGGCAAAAACTTATATTCCTCACTACAAACTACTGTTAAATCAGCCTCTTTCTTTCGATGAAAAGCTAATACCTTATTCAAGTCAAGATTACAAACTATATTACTTCCTGTTAGCAAGACATACTCTTGCTGACTATTACTTAAATAATCCAAATTAACATAAATATCCTTTAAATCCAACCGCCGCTTATTCTTCTCACTACCACCAGACGCGGCAGGTAAAATAAAAAGCCCATCACGTTTTCTATCCAGCCCCCATTCCTTTCCTGTACCTAAATGATCTACTAACGACCTCAATTTTAAAGAAGTGATAATACCAATATTAGAGATACCCGCATTAGTCATATTTGACAAAGGAAAATCTACTAAACGATATTTACCCCCGAAAGGGATCGCCGCAACACAACGATATTTCGTTATTTCTCGAAAAGCCGCTTCGTCTTTGATGTGATGAATAATTCCCATTACATTTTTCATCTCGCATTACTCCTTATCCAAACTAAGCCTTCATCCTTAGTAATTTAGTTCATGGGCTTTCAGCTAAGTACTGTGCAACTTCCTCTGATTTCTTTTCCACTCTTTTTAACCGATAAAGTCTACCTACCTGAGAATTTTCTTTAAGTTTTTGTTTATCCTCAATAACCGTAATCCCGTCGCCGCCAATAACTGAATTTTTACCAACAAAAACATTTTCACCAATGATCGCTTTTTCAATTTTAACTCCCGGACCTATTTGAGCCCCCGACATAATGATAGAATCCTTTATGATAGAATCCTTACCTACAGAAACTGCCGGAAAAAGTATAGAATGCTCTATTTCGCCATTAACATAACACCCATCAGAAATTAAAGACCTTTTTATATTAACCCCTGGGGCTATATAATGAGGTGGTTGCATAATCGGTGCAGAGTAAATATTCCAGTTATCATCAAAATAATTTAAAAAATCACAATCATCCAGAATGTCCATACTGGCTTCCCAATAACTTTCTACAGTACCTACATCTCGCCAATAACCCTGAAAAGAATAAGCATATAATTTTATTTCTTCCTTCAACATTAAAGGAATTACATTTTTACCAAAGTCATGCTCGGACTTAGGGTCTGCTGCATCTTTTTGCAAATACTTTTTCAAAACAGGCCAATTGAAAATATATACTCCCATAGAAGCAAGATTACTTTTAGGATGAGCCGGTTTTTCCTCAAACTCTTCAATAAAGCCATTGTTATCAGTATTCATAATTCCAAAACGAGAGGCTTCCTCCCATGCAACCTCAACCACTGAAATCGTCACATCAGCATTATTTTCTTTATGTTCTTTAAGCATCAGTGAATAATCCATTTTATAAACATGGTCACCAGAAATAATTAATACATATTGAGGATCATATTTTTCAATAAATTTTAAGTTTTGATATACAGAATCAGCTGTTCCTTGATACCATTCTCCACCGTCCTCATGCATATAAGGCGGTAAAATCGTTACTCCTCCCTCCTTACTATAACATTGTAAATCCCACGCACTACCAACTCCAATATAGGCATTAAGGACTTGTGGCTTATATTGTGTTAAGACACCTACCGTATCTATTCCGGAATTAATGCAATTACTCATACTAAAATCAATAATCCTATATTTACCGCCAAAGGGTACCGCCGGTTTAGCCAAGTTTTTTGTCAAAAGCCTTAGACGACTTCCTTGCCCACCAGCTAGGAGCATCGCAATACATTCTTTTTTTTTCATTATTACCCTCTCCCAGTATTATATTAAAAACAATCCTACACCTAAAAACATAGAGACCACAACATATTAATAATTTTTCTTCACTATTGTTTTTTTATCACAGCAGGTTTTAAGTTCCAAATACCAACCGAATATTCATTAGTCGTCCGATCACTGGAAAAGAATCCGGAATAAGCCACATTAGTAATACACATCTTCAGCCACTTGGCCCTATCCTTATATAAATCGTCAATTCTTTCTTGTGCCTTTATATAGGCACCTAAATCTTTTAAAACAAAAAACTCATCATTGTAATTAAGAAGATGTTCATAAATTACCATGAATTCTTCTTGGGGAACACCTAAAAAACCATTAATTAATTGGTCTAAAATTTTCTTTACCGTAGGCTCACTATTATACAAACTCTGGGCGGAATAACCGCCATATTTGTAATAGTTTAGTACTTCTTCTGCTTTCAAGCCAAAAAGAATAAAGTTTTCCGGACCCACCCTTTCCAATATTTCTACATTAGCCCCATCTAAAGTTCCTATCGTTACCGCACCATTCATCATAAACTTCATATTACCAGTACCGGAAGCCTCTTTACTAGCTGTAGAAATCTGTTCACTCACGTCTGCAGAGGGAATAAGCAATTCAGCTAAAGAAACATTATAGTTTTCTAAAAAGACAACTTTTATTTTCCCCTGAATGGTTTTATCGTTATTAATCACCTCAGCTAAAGTATTAATTAACTTTATCGTTTTTTTAGCCAAGTAATAACCCGGAGCTGCCTTTCCGGCAAAAATAAAAGTACGTGGGGTTATTTCCAATTGCGGATTTTCTAGTAAACGATTATACAGGTGCATTATATGTAAAGCATTTAATAATTGCCTTTTATAAGCATGAATTCGCTTAATATGGATATCGAAAATAGAATTGGAATCAATCTCCCAACCATATTGCTCTTTAATAAAATCAGCGACTTTAATTTTATTCTGTAATTTTATTTGAGCAAATTCCTTTTGAAAAGAAGCATCCTCTTTAAAATAAAGCAAATTTGTTAAATCTCTAGGATATTTACGCCAACTAGGACCAATCATCTCCGTTATTAATTGCCCTAATTCCGGATTAGCCGTTAAAAGCCAGCGGCGATGAGTAATCCCGTTAGTTTTATTATTAAATTTAAGTGGACTAACTTCATAAAAATCACGCATAACCTGTTCTTTTAATATTTCCGAATGTATTTTCGCCACACCATTGACACTATAACTTCCGGCAATTGCTAAAGGAGCCATCCTTACATAACCATCACCGACAATCGCCATTTCTCTGATTTTTTCCATACCTAAATTCTTATTCCATAATTCTTGACAATATCGCTCATTTATTTCGGCAACAATCATAAAAATTCGCGGTAAAATCTGTTTAAATAAATCAATAGGCCACTTTTCTAATGCCTCCGGTAAAATAGTGTGATTTGTATAAGAAACCGTATTAGTTGTAATCTCCCAAGCCTCGTCCCAGCCCATGCCTTCTTCATCCAGTAAAATTCGCATCAGTTCCGGAATAACCAAAGCGGGATGAGTATCATTAATATGTAAAGCTACCTTATCAGGAAAATTGTGAAGAGTTGCGTGCCGTTTTTTGTAACGACGTACAATACTTTGTAACCCGGCTGAAACGAAAAAATATTGCTGTTTTAGCCTTAACTTTCTCCCCTCATAAAAACTATCATCAGGATACAAAATCTGAGAAAGAGATTCTGCTGAATATTTTCTTTCTACAGCTTTTAAATAATCGCCTCTTTGAAAAGAATAATAATCAAATTCTGCCTCAGGAGCCTCTGCACTCCATAAACGTAACGTATTCACAATACCATTTTCATACCCTACAATAGGAACATCATACGGTACTGCTAAAGCAGTTTCGTATTCCTCATGAATAAAAACTGTTCTACCCTCTACACAATTAACTCTAACTTTTCCCCCGAATCTAACTTCTACAGCTTTATCCGGTCTCCGGTATTCCCAAGCAAAACCTTTCTTTAGCCAGTCATCAGGACGCTCTACCTGTTCACCTTGTTCGATCTTTTGTTCAAATAAACCATAGCGATATCTAATCCCACAACCATGACCTGGTAAATTAAGAGATGCCATTGAATCCAATAGATCTGCTGCCAGCCTACCTAAACCGCCACTTCCCAAACCTGCATCTTCTTCCTCGCCCGCTAAATCCTGTAAACTTATTCCTAATTCACTTAATCCTTCTGCAACAATCTCATGTACACCAAGATTAAGTAAATTATTACTCAAAAGCCGTCCTAATAAAAACTCAATAGAAAAATAATACACTTCTTTAATTTGCTTAGTATGCTTATAGTACTTATTAGTTTGATACCATTGTTCACTAATCTTATCACGCACTAGACTTGCCAGAGTTTTATATTTTTCTAAATTATTACCTTCATCAATTGATTGGCCATATAATACTTTAAATCTTTCTCGAAATGCTTTTTGAAAAGTATCCTTATCTTTAAACATCAAGAACCTCCCGCCCTAGTTTTTTGCTTTCGTTTTTTGACCCTATTTTCCCCAAGAAGATGTTTTGTTATTTCCTGCTTTTTTTTAAAAATAACGTAAGCCAAAGGAGGCACTTTAATCGTCAAAGAAAATTCTTGTCCTTGCCAAGCTTGCTCTTCAGAAACTAAATCTCCTTCATTTCTTTTTCCCGAACCTCCATATTCTACCAAATCACTATTAAACACCTCTTGGTAAATACCGGCACTGGGAATGCCCACACGAAAACCCTCATAATATTGTGGTGTAAAATTACATAAAACAACAATAAAGTCATCAACATCCTTACTCCAACGTACAAAAACAAGAATACTCTGTTGTTGATTATGGCAATCTATCCACTGAAAACCTTCCCAGCCTTGGTCTTGCTCCCAAAAAGCTTTCTCTTTACGGTATAACCAATTCAAGCTCTGAACATACTTCTGAAACTTATGGTGCATTTCAAAATTAAGCAGCTCCCATTCTAGCCCCTCATAGTATCTCCATTCAATAAACTGGGCAAACTCCCCACCCATAAATAATAGCTTTTTACCGGGATGAGCCATCATATAACCTAAAAAAGTTCTAAGATTAGCGAATTTTTGCCAATAATCCCCCGGCATCTTTTCAATAAGTGACTTTTTACCATGTACTACTTCATCATGTGATAAAGGCAAAATGAAATTTTCCGAAAAAGCATACATAAAGGAAAAAGTTAATAAATTATGGTGCCACTTTCTATGAATAGGATCCTTAGACATATATTCCAAGCAATCATTCATCCAGCCCATATTCCATTTAAAATTAAAACCTAAACCTCCGGCATAAGTGGGACCGGTTACTAAAGGCCATTCGGTTGATTCTTCAGCAATCATTAAAGCTTGGGGAAATTCAGAAAAAACAACTTCATTCAATTTTTTCACAAAATCAATTGCATTAAGGTCGCCATTTCCTCCGTACTTATTAGGAATCCACTGTCCCGGCTCTTTCCCATAATCGAGATAAAGCATACTAGCTACCGCATCCACTCTCAAGCCATCAATATGGAAACAGTCAAACCAAAATATCGCATTAGAAATAAGAAAACTTCTCACTTCCGGTCTACCATAATCAAATTTCAGGGTACCCCAACCCCGAATTTCCTCTGATTCATACAAAGGAGTACCATCAAACCAGGCCAAACCATGAGCATCTTTACAGAAATGGGCTGGAACCCAATCTAAGATTACTCCGATCCCCTTTTGATGACAACAATCTACAAAATACATAAAATCATGAGGAGTACCATAACGACTAGTAACAGCATAATAACCCGTAGTCTGATAACCCCAAGACCCATCAAAAGGATATTCACATATAGGCAACAACTCAATATGGGTATAACCCATCTCTACTACATAATCAACCAAAGTTTCCGCTAATTCCCGATAGGTATAAAAACTTCCGTCTTCTTTCTGCTTCCAAGAACCCAAATGCACTTCATAAATTAATTGTGGTTGATTAAAAATATCTGTTTCTTGTTTCTTTTTTTCTTGCCATTTTTGATCACGCCATTTATAACCAGCCAGGTCAAAAATACGAGAAGCCGACTTCGGTCTAACCTCAGACCAAAAAGCATAAGGATCCGCTTTATGTAACACTTCTCCATAGTGTGTTAAAATTTCATATTTATAGCTATCCTTATTTCTCGCCCCGGGAACAAAAATTGTCCAAATTCCCGACTCTTCTATTCTTTCCATGGGATTAGCACAACCATGCCAACCATTAAAATCGCCCATTACTCTTACTTCCGCCGCATGAGGGGCCCATACCGAAAACCTAACTCCTTTTTCTCCTTTTTCTTTACATATATGGGCACCTAACATTTCATAACTTTTAAAAAGATTGCCCTGATGAAAAAGATATCTTTCATAAGGAGTTGGACTGCTATTTTTCACCATAGTACTCCTCTCTATTCATAATTTTATAAAAATTTTTAATTAATGTCAATTAAACGAGTTAAATTGTATCAATTTTATGCAACCACAGACTTGCCGCTCCAACAACACCACCGTAATAACCTTGGCTCGCTTTAAATATCTCTACTTTTCCCTTAATTGTAGGGAAAACATTATTATTTACTTGCTCTATAAGATTAGAACACATAATTTCTTCTGCTTCAGCCACCCCTCCCCCTAAACTTATTTTATAAGGATTAAATAAATTAATTAAATTAGCTAGCCCCACTGCCAAATAAGAAATAGTTTCCTCGACCACCAGCCGAGCAAGAGGATCATCTTCTCGAAAAGCTTGAAAAATTATTTCCGGCGCTAATTTTTGTCCCACAAGAGATAAATTTTGAGTAAGTTTACTTTCCGGCATACTTTTCATCTTTTCTTTAGTTCTCCTAATTATACCGGGTGCTGAAACCAATGTCTCCCAACAACCCTTCCTACCACAGGCGCACGGATAACCAGCAGGTTCTATCACCATATGCCCTGCCTCCACCCCGGATCCGAAACGCCCCGTATAAAGCCGCTGGGCAAGAATCAAACCCGAACCTACACCAGTACCCAGAGTAATACTAAGAAAGGTAGGTACACCCTTTCCGCCACCATAAAAGTACTCTCCTAGACATGCAGCATTAGCATCGTTAACTAACCTTATAGGAAGACCCGTCTGCTTAGTTAAGTGATTACCTACTTCCAACTTACCCCATTTTAAATTAGGACAATAAAGACAATAGCCCTTTTGGTCGTCCACTTCACCAGGTAAAGCTAAACCCACTCCCAATATCTTGTCAGCAGTAGACCTGCATAATTTATTTATTAATTCTTCAATCAGCTTTAAAACATGTTCTGCTCCTTTTTCTTTCTGTGTAGAAATCACTTGTGATTTTAAAACTTTACCTTCATCATCAACTAAACCTGCTTTAATCTTTGTTCCTCCTACATCTATTCCTAAAGCTAGCCCCTTCTTTTTTTTCATCCCATAATTATCTTCCACCTTACTATGAAATCATTATCGGCTAAAGGAAATCTATCTTAACTTAACCTAATTATACCATAATTACCGAATATTTAGCTTATCAGAGAAAATATTTTTTGTCCAACCCCAATATAGTTTGTACTAATAAAAAAAATTAATTTATATTCATAAATCTCTCTTTCTTAAACTATGTTTAAACAAATCAGAGAAATCAATCTTAAGGAGAACTGAAAATGACTCAAATAATCATGGGGCAAAGTATCATCGCCGGTTTGGCAACAGTACTTGGTGCTAGCATTATTCTCCTTACAGGACAACCAGGGGAAAAAACTCTCGCACTTTTGCTGGGTTTTGCCGGAGGAGTAATGACCGCAGTTGTTATCTTTGACTTGCTTCCTTCAGCACTCGTTTATAGTAATATTCTGGTAACTACACTGGGTTTTATTTGTGGTCTTTTCTTTATGTTTCTTTTAGAACTGACAATTTCCTTCTTTCCCTCTTTAAAAAATACAAAAAAAGCGGAACAACAAGGGCGTTTTCTTAAAATGGGCTATCTTATTGCTATCGGTATCGCCCTTCATGACCTTCCTGAAGGAATTGCGATTGCTGTAGGTTATGCCGCTAAAGAAAATCTAGGATTAATTATTGCTCTAGCTATTGGCTTACATAATATACCAGAAGGCATGGCTACAGCCGCCCCTTTGTCCATGGGGGGAGTATCGAAAGCTAAAATTATCTTTATTTGCTTACTAATTAGTCTTTTTACCCCCCTCGGTGCACTTTTAGGGATTCTGCTTGTATCCATCACCTCTCACTTTATTTCTCTGCTCCTCGCTTTAGCCGGTGGGGCCATGGCCTTTATCGTCAAAAATGAGCTCCTGCCTGAAGCACATCGCCAACATTCTCGTTTTGCCCAATTCGGTTTTGTTTTAGGTGTAGTCCTCATCCTGGCTCTAGGCTGGCTTCACCATTAAATTAAAACTATTTTTTAAAATAATAAAAAAACCCCTCCTAACAAAGACTATAAACTGTAAGAGGAGGGGACTATGGAACTAAATTATAAAACTATTGCTACGCTAGGCATTATCGGTATTTTTACAGGACTTGTTAACGGACTATTAGGGATTGGTGGTGGCACCATCCTTATCCCGGCTATGGTTTTTCTTTTGGGAGAAAAACAACATATCGCCCATGGTACCTCCTTATCTATAATCCTACCCACAGCTATTGTCAGTACTTTTGTTTACCAGGCTAATAGCCATATCGACTGGACATTAGTCCTCAAAATTGCCCTTAGTGGAATGGTGGGAGGATATTTAGGAGCGAGATTAATGCAATATATTCCTGCTCCTCATCTGCGTAAAATCTTTGGTATTTTCATGACAGTTGCCGGAATCAGGATGATTTTCTAATGCTAATTTATCTAATTGGCTTTTTCATGGGTATCCTGAGTGGTTTAGCCCTAGGAGGAGGGACTTTGCTTGTCCCTGCTCTCGTTATTATTATGAAGATTCCCCAACATACCGCTCAAGGAGTTTGCTTAGCTGCTTTTATTCCTACAGCTCTTATCGCTGTAATCACCCATTTAAAACAGAAAAATGTCAAAATAAAACTAACCCTCTACCTAACGGTAGGGGCATTAGTGGGAGCCTTTTTCGGTTCAGCACTAGCTAACCATGTCGCTGCTGCTCTCCTGAGAAAGATTTTTGGTATTTTTCTTATCCTCATGGGCATTTATGAATTCTTCGGCAAGCCCCCGAAGTGAAAAAAGACATTTCGAACTACCCCCAAACTTGCCTATCTTTCTACTTATTACTCTGCTAAATACCCTTTTTTCACTGCCTCATCAAGAGTGCGTAAAGCATGAGCCCATAAAACAGTAGAACTATTCTCAATAGGAGCATTCCTTTTTATAGCCTGACTTTTTTTCACTCCATGCTCCTGCCAAGATTTACCTTCGGAGGCATAATTTAAAAATAAAGGTTGTAACCTATCTAACGCTGCAGCATAACGCGCTTCAGGGGTAGATACTGCTTCGAATTCCTCCCACAGTGACCACAACTCTTTTGCTTGGTCAGCAGGAAGAAGATTAAAAATTCTCTCCGCCGCCTTTTTCTCCCGTTCTTCTTTATCTAAAGCTCCCTTTTCATCATAGCAATAAGTATCCCCGGCATCAATCTCTACCAAATCATGCACTAAGACCATTTTTATAGCGCGAAACAAATCAATCTCTTCGACAAGAGTATGTTCAAACAACAGAAAAACCATCAAAGCTAAATGCCAAGAATGTTCTGCATCATTTTCTTTCCTGGAACCATCTGCAAGATAAGTTTGTCGATAAATATGTTTAAGCTTGTCCACTTCTACAATAAATTCAAGCTGTTTCTGCAATCTATCTTCTGAATAACCTATTTTCCCCAATTTTCTATCCCCCCTTCAAATATTCTACCAAAAAAAGAAGACAACGTCTTCCTAATTTCAAAACATAATTTAAAAACGCTACCTTGTTTTCCGCCTAAATTGACAGGAATATGGGGAAACTGTAGACTATAGACATTAAAAATTAAGGAGTTGCATACCATGAAAAAATTTCTTTTCAGTCTAATAATTACGACTCTACTTGTAGTAGGTTGTGTACAAAAACAAACCAATCCACCCCAAATTAGCGGTGAATTTAAAGACATTGCCGTAAATCTAGTCACCGACCTAAGTAAAGGCGAATTTGCTAAAGCAGTAAATGAATATCACTATACAGCAGAGATGAAAAAAGTTGTCAGTGAAAAATTTATGCAGGAACAACTTTGGCAACCTTTAATCAAAACTTATGGTGCTTTTGAAACAATAACAGGTACGACCGCCTCGCAAACTCAAGGTTATGACGTGATTAGCGTAAAAACTACTTTTGCTAAAGCTAAACTTAATCTTAACATTGTCTTTGAGCAAAATAAACTTATTGCTGGCATTAATTATACCCCGGATCTGGAAACAGAAACGGCAAAGATTCCTTCAGGAGTTATAGAAACTGAGATTAAATTCGGTCAAAAAGAATGGGAACTACCGGGCACGCTTACAACCCCTAAAAAAGAGGGGAAATATCCTGTGCTGCTTCTTGTCCATGGTTCTGGACCGAATGACCGTGATGAAACAATTGGCGCCAATAAACCCTTTCGCGACCTCGCTTGGGGTCTAGCGCAAAAAGGGATTGCCACACTACGCTATGATAAAAGAACCCTGGTCTACCAAGATAAACTAACCACAGCAAACCTAAAAAACTTTACCGTAGAAGAGGAAACTATTGAAGATGCTGTGCTCGCTATTGAATATCTATCCAACCACAAGCAAATCAATCACCAAAAAATATATGTTTTGGGACATAGTTTAGGAGGGACTTTAATCCCCAGAATTGCGGAAAAGGCTTCTGACGCAGCCGGTTTTATCATCATGACCGGTGCTGTTACACCCCTAGAGGACTTAATCGTAGAACAAATAAAATACATTAGTGCCTTGGATGGACTTTCGGCTCAAGATAAACAAACCATTAGTGCCTATGAAAAAATGCGCAACAATGTTAAACAGCTAAACAAAAATTCCCGGATCGAGCCGGCCCAACTTTTTGGCATACCCTCAGCTTATTGGTTAGACTTGAAAGATTACGAGCCGGCTAAACGGGCCCGTAAAATTGAAAAACCCCTTCTCCTTCTACAAGGAGAAAGAGATTATCAAGTTCCACCGCGGGAATTAAAATTATGGCAAAAGGAACTAAAAGATAAGAAAAATGTCCGTTTCATCAGTTATCCTGACTTAAATCACCTTTTTATGATAGGGGAAGATAAATCTACACCTCAAGAATATAACCTGGTCGGACATGTCGAGAATAAAGTTATCGAGGACATTGCTAATTGGATAATTAGCATTAAGTAAAAGTTCTCATACAAAACCCTAATACCTCTTCCGGGAAGGAGTAGGGATATACTTTTTCTCTTTTCATTTCTTGTTTCGGCATACATTTCTTCACGTATATTAACCCAAACTGGCTTAATGCCTTCATCATATTGCCTTTCACCTGCCTGAAGTTTGACTTTTCCATAGCTTTTTCTAATTTATCTGTTGCTAACCGAAAGTATTAGTGCTGTCTAAATTTCATAATTATCACCTCCCTTATTTTAGAGAATTACATTTACATTTCTTTCTCATACTTCGCCCTGTAATAGATTCCTGAGAATACGGCAAATAAATAAGATATAACCAGTATAATAATCACCATTATATCAACCCGCATTAATCCAAATGCTACTATTAACACACCATAAATATATATTATTTTATCATATGCCTTTGCCTTCGCTTTATTAGCAATTATTATATTTCTTTCATCATTTTGCTCAATTTCAATTTTCTTGGCTTCATCCAGATACTTTTTTAAAACCATGCTATTTATGATTTCCTCTAAATTATCACCAAATATTCCACAGCCGATTCCGATACATAAATATGGTAAGGCTTTCATAATGCTTTGTAGTTCAGGATTAATTTTGATCAAAATTAATCCTATTACTATCAAGAACAATCCCACAACAGTAAAGCCAACTGCTTTAATATTCTTCTTCATTTTTCTTCCTCCTCATAAATAAATATTTCTTCAATATTCTTGCCAAAGTAATGTGCGATTTTAAACGCTAAAATAATTGATGGATTATATCGTCCATTTTCAAGCGAACCTATTGTTTGTCTTGATACTTCCAGAACAGTAGCCAACTCTTCTTGCGTTATTCCTCGCTGCTTGCGTATTTCTTCCAAATTATTCTTCATGTGCTCACTCCTCCTGCAATGGAAAGTTTGCTTTCCATATCCAATATAACATTTGATAGGCGAGATGTAAAGCAACCTTTCCATAAAAATAGCAGGTTAATTTTTAAACCTGCTAAAGAGTAAATAAACGTGAACATCATAAATCCCTAAAAAGAAGGTAACTTAAATAGTCGTACGCTGTTCTTCTTCCCGGTATTCAACATAAAAATTGGTAATCTCTAAATATGCGGGTGTTCCACGTGATCCTGCCATAATTGAGTTAACCTATTGTATATCTGTGGATACATGATAACCTTCTAATCTCAATGCCTCAACTGCCCTATCTAGTTCTTGTTCCTTTACCAATATATAATCGGTGTCATATGTCGAAATCGCAAATATACTAATACCTTGACGAGCCAATGTCCCACTTAAAGATGAAAGAATTCCAACCTGCGTAAAATCTAATATCCCTTCGATTCTAAAATATCGCCAACCTTGTTCACACTTAACTTGTTCAGGAATATTTTTCTGGCAGCAAACAATTGACAATTCGTCAGAAGTCCTTGTCACAGATAAAAAATCCCCTTTTGCCCAGTCTGGTACTTGAGCATTTTTATCTAATCTGCAAACCCCTAGAGTTTCTTCAAATACTTTGATAGTAAGCTGTTTTTTCATTAATGTATCCCTACCTTAAAATTATTTTTAATAAACTTAATATACGAAATCACTATTTTGAGAGAAATTAGGACATTATGCACCATCTAGACCAAGCCTAATATAATAAAGTAACTTATTTAAAAGAAGGTGTGTGTAATGTCAAAATTTCTAAACTCGAATTGCCAACCCAAAAGACCGTTTAAAGTGGTAAGTATCCCTAATCCACTATCAAAATCTATCCAAGGCAAATATTTTGCCGGACAGACAGAATCCTTAGCTTTTAGCAATACTACAAATGCCTGGGGAGCTTTAATAAATCCGATCGATTCTGGTGTTAATTTGTTTGCTAATGTGTATACCATTTCAAATTTATCAGACAAACCGTTCTTAGTACAAATATGGTTTAACACAAATCCGCCTGGAACAGGAACAATATCTACAAAGGTTAGTCCTGCTAATACAGCGCTAACTCCACATCCGATACCAAAAGTGAAAGTTCAATTTAACCAAAATGTCAATGGAATTCCGCTTGGTGGTATTAATGTCTTCGACCGGATAGTTCCTCCTGGCACAACACTTGCCAGTGAAGAAGATGGAAAGTTTATCTTTCCCCCCGGAGGTAACTGGGTTCTCTTTCTAACCGCTCCCGGACCGGTAACAACTATATTTTCGGCAATAGTAGCCCTTGGATGGTGGGAAGAAAGTAGAAAGCAAGTATAATTGTTTCTCCGAAATCGAACGTTTATTTATACTTATTACACATCTTTATCTAACAAATAGTCACGAACTCCCAAAAATAAAATTCCTGTTGAAACCTTCTCTATTGGTTCAAGTTTGATATCTCTCATGCGTTTCTCCAGCTCATCCAAGTTATACCCTTCTTTGATTGTAATAAAACTGAACCTTCTTGTATGTATAGCTTTAAATGGGCAGCCATAAATACAACGAAGGCACGCTACACACTGCTCACCAAAAGAAGGACGGGAATTTATTAATTCAATGTTCTTTCTTGGGCAATTTTTTGTACACCACCCACAGCTTGTGCAATTTTCACCAACTTGAAGATATTTTTTGGAGAATTTTTTAACCCCTTTCTTTTCAAATTTAAAAATTGCGGTCATTATCCTCGACGTTATATGTGGTCTTTTCCTACGTCGAACTCCAGAGAGAATTTCCGAAACACATTTTTCTACTTTTGATGGTAATATCTGCAATAGTCTGATGGCGAATTGCTCTTTTGTAGCTACAAAAATATTAGAAGGCATAATGAGCATATGTTCATAGAATACGTTATACCCTTTCTGCTCAAATATTTTTATGCAACCGGCTCGGCAAGCAGTGTTTGGCCAAACCTCTCCTCCACCTGAAACAGAAATAATCGCAACCGCTTGCCCATTTCCGTTTGAAATTGTGCTAATCCAATCATAAACTGGCTCAGGAGCATCAAAAGCATGAACTGCAAAAATAAGAATTAGTACATCTGCAAATTGCCCGCTTGTTGATAAAATGTGATAATCAGCTTTTTGCATATCCAAAGCTATTTTTTGAACTTCTATCCCATGGCTTATTAATGACTTTTCAAATTGAGATGAAACACGTGCTGTTCCGCCAGTTCCTGAAAAATATACTATTTGTGCTTTCTTTTTGTTAACAATTGACCTGTTAAATATATCATTCACTTTATTCCCTCTTTTAAATTAGATTAACAGCCTTCGCGCACCATGGAAGGGCGCATATCTGCCACATTTCAAATAACGTACCCGTCTTCCCGACATCACCTAGCCTTAAAGTGCAGGTTAAGCCTCAGATAGCTCCTCTCTTAGGTTTGGACGAGACGACTGCCCCTATCCCAAAATCCTACCCCCACTGAACCTACTAATCTGCGTTTCGCGGGAATGCATGTAAACAATTATAGATAATGCTCTTAATCTTTATTACTGTCTTTTTATGATCCGATGAATCAAAAATGCTTATTTAATTGCTATTAATTTTATTAAAAAAACTATTGCACAAATCAAACCTACAGCCAGAAATATCCAATGGGTAAATATCAAATATAATACACTGCCAATACTCAAAGAAACAAAAACACCTATTGAATATTTATTCTTATTACTATTTGACATTTTACAATCCTCCCCGAATTAATAAAAATACTTATCAAAATCCTATCAATATTGAAAATAAACCTTCAAGGCTACACTAAACTAATCCTCGGCAGGACACCACGTCATCGCGTGTGGTTTTGGAGAATACTTAATTACGTTTTTGCTTTAATTTTCATTATTTTATCTATTATTTTGTTTGCTGAAAAATTAATACTATATGAAATTATCTTACGCCATTATGCTAAATATTTCAATTATTTACATATTATTATTTTTCGCATTCAAAAGGCGCTTCCAAATAATACGAAGCGCCTTCTTTTTGCTGCTTTCTCCTACTGTTCTACTTTAATGAAAAACCTTCTACAAGCGGCTCCCCTTTTTCCGGTACTTCAAAGTATATCTGCGCTTTCATCTTCTCTGATATCTCCAGCATCACCATATACCGATCAGACTCAATAGGGTGTAACCTCGGCGCAGAAATTCCAATGGGGAAGTCCACATCGGTATAATTATCCAGCTTCATGATCGGCATAGCCGAAGAATCCTCTTCTTTAGAGGTATTATCCGCCCACCTTTTCAGTTCATCCTTTAATTGTTCGTTGGCTAACCTATTGACCGTGTCAAAATCGTGGGTAAAAGCTGCTTTGTAAAAAACAACTGCACGATACATCATTTGTTCCACCCGTGCCTCACCGATTTTATCGTAGAGAGGGCCTAAATTCCCTGCTTTGTAGTTCAGCTTTTCCCCGGCAATTTCTACCTGTTCATCGGCAAAATTTACGATCTCATAAGTTACCACAGATGTATTTGTTTTTTCTGTCAAAACATCTTGAAGTAAGTGTAAATCACCTGCAAGTACAGCAAGGTCACCGTATTTTTCTGCCAAAGAGGCCCGTGAAAACGTAAAGGTAGCATCGTATTTCGAAGTATCCAGTTTTCCGTCGGACTGTGAATCACGGAAAGCAAAAGTCACCTCATCAAGATTGTCAATCATACAAAAGACGACTAAAGCATTTAGTTCGCTAACAGTATCCGGGGCAACCTCGAACTGCCCACCTTCAGACCCACTAGCTGATGCCGGTTCGTAAAAAATCGTCAAGCCATAAGGCTTTTGCTTCGTTTCCATCGAGATAAACTGCTGTTTAAAATAGTTATCCGGAACCGGTAGCCAGCTGACAAGAGACAGAACTTTGGTGTGATGACCCAGATAAGGTGTTTTATATTTTGAAATCTCGGCCAAATCATATGTTAGTAGATCAGCCCTTACTACAAACCCATAATTAACAGTTCCCTTATCCTTAAAATTCAAGCTCAACACATAAATATATTCCCCTGCTTCCGCTGGTGCCTGTAAATATAAATCACCCTTCATGTAACTGGGTTCTACTGTTTCAAGTTCTACCAACTGCCCGTCTTTATATACAGAAATTTGTTCCAGTGTAAAGTCATATTTTTTATCTGCTTTAAGCTTTTGTGTGCTAATTATCAGTTGCTGTTGGCTTCTTACCGAAACAATATTGTCCGGGTTATATTCAAAATTTACGGGATGGTCTGCATCCGCGTGAATGTGTTTTCCCCGGTATGACCAATCATAAGTCCCCCTAAGGGCTACTTTTGTTTCTTCCTTTTCTGACCCAATGTATAGATTAGGCGGGGTATCTTTTCCAACGCCTTTCCCTACTCCAACTCCTGCACCTAAAAATAGTGCACCTAGGACTACGGCTCCCAGCAAAATTCCGGAAAACAATATGATTAGCCTTGATTTTTTGCTGTATTTCATGATTGCTACCAGCCTTTCCTTTAAGCTTTTCTTCTCTTCACACATCGTTGCCTGCAATACCCCCAACGGATATTGATGCTCTGCTACAACAGAGATTAAAGTATCACCATAGGCCTGTTTTTCGGCCGAATTAAGACCTTTAATCACCGCTTCATCACAAGCCAATTCACAAGCATGATTAATTTCTTTTTTCATAAAATACATTAACGGGTTAAACCAATGAACGGATACAGCAATCATCGTCAGCCACTTTACCGCAATATCAAAACGTCTTAGATGGACAAGTTCATGCCGAAGAATATTTTTAAGCTGCACCTCATTAAAGTTAAGGTTGGGAAGAATAATACAAGGCCTGATTATCCCCATCAGCATGGGAGTAGTCACAAAACGATTGCGTACAAGCCTAACCATATTTCGCCCATTCCATAAGGAAGCCAATATTCTCTTTTCCTCATCAGCGACCGGCATATTTGCTTGTTTTAAATGTTTGGAAAAGCGAGCATAACCGGATAGATTAACCGCGAGAACTATAATAAAGCCAAATAGCCAAAGATATAGTGCATACTGATTAAAAAATAAATCCCGAAAAGATCCGGCATGATCGGCAGCACCATAATTGACACCATTAACTACAGTTTCTTGAACGTTCGGCATAATCAAGGTATTACTTATCTTCTTGCCTGCCCTGTCTAGGTGCTGAACTGTAGTCCTTTGGGCGTTTACCTTGGGAAGTGTTTTATCACCATAAAATACCTCGTTCATAATACTCCCTTCAAAAGAAAAAGGAAGAACAAGTCTTAAAAGTACCACGAGCCATATGTAATATTGAATCGACTTAGATAACTTATGCTTGAGTAAAGGCTTCAGGGCAAAGATTAATAACGCAAGAATACTACCTGATAAGGACAGGGAGAGAATCAGCTTAATTGTTTCATTCATCTTGCTCACCCACCTTAAATAGGCTACGTAGCTCCTCAATGTCTGTATCATCAAGCTTTTTACTGTCTAAGAGAGCGGTAACCAGATTTTTGGCACTGCCGGCGTACAAACGGTCAATTAACCCTTGGGTCGTATATTCATTATATTCTGCTTCGCTGACTAAAGGTCTGTAATAAAATACTTCTTTTTTCGTCGCTGCGACTACGCCCTTGTCACAGAGTCTGCGTAATAATGTTTTTATGGTAGAGGCTTCCCAATTACTCGTCTGCTCAAGTGTTTTTCTAATCTCTGCCAAAGGAAGTTCACAACCTGCTTCCCATAATACTCGCATGACTTCTGCTTCCGCATCTGTTATTTTGGAAACCAATGTGCTCATCGATATTTCTCCTCTCAGGTTACTTGTGTAAACTCTGATTCCAGTCTACACAAGTAACCTCAGAATGTCAACAACTTTTTAACACATTTTTATAACCCCACCCAGCCGTAGCATCCTTCTATTGGTACTCAATATCGCGACTACGGCTAGATACAAATCGTGGATTCATACCGTGAGGATTTTCTCCGCTGTTATTAATATAGATTATTGTTTCAAACTCATATCTACCCTCTATTTCCTCCATCTCCCCATTGGCTAAAAGTTTTGCAGCAGCTTGCATCTCTGGAATACCCAACTCCTGCGATTTCTCTGCCAGCCATTTTTCATTTTCTCCCGGCTCATAGAGTGAATCATGAAAATAGTATTCTTTAGTGTGAACCGTGATATAGACACCATCGGTTTCATGCGGTACTATATCCAGTTTTGTTAACAAATAAAACTTTCTGTTATGGTCAGGCATTCCTTCCGGCCATAGGGAATAATGGCCGTCCTCATAGTTGGCTAATCTCGGATAAACTTGATGGGGCATGTCCTGATAACTATCCTTGGCAACAAATAGGCTTTGTATAGCATTTTGCATAACTTCATCACTCATCTTTTCAGGACATTTCATATAGTGCAGCACATAAAAAACGGCAAAACCAAAGTTATTATATCCAAAAGATTTGGCGTATTCGTTAGCCTCAAAAAAAGATTCATAGCCATCCATATCCGGCATGTAACACCAACGATAATCCCTGGCAAACAAGTTGAACTTCTTACGCATGTCGTCGGTAATTTCCACGTTACCACGCTTATCGATGATGCTTTCAATAAAATCAGCACCACTGGGGTAAAAGGTAAACTGTACTTCAGACGGTTCTTGTTTTTGTTCGTCGTTACTAATAGTATCAGTGTTGGCGGTATGATGGCATCCTGTGATTACTGTCCCCAACATCACAAAACAAATTATAGCGATACAAATTGTTTTATAATCCTTAAACATTACAACACCTCATTATCAATCTAAAATTAATTATATTTTGAACTTTTAACGTAAATATCAAAACAATCGCCATAAACACGGATAATAAATGTTTTTTCATTTTCCCTTTCCCCCTTTACTATCTTTATAAAATATTATTTTTGCAAACTACAACATACCTCCATTTGCTATCTGTCGTCTAACGAGTGCGGGGTTGCAATGTCCTTGAACCGGATGTGCGGAGCCTTTTTTCCTGATGATGCTTACCACCGGACGAAGAGGTGTTGCGCGCGCTTCGGTCTCGCACCCAAAAACTACCCCGCTGAACTTGCTAATCCGCGCCTCGCGGGAAGGTATTGTTATCTGAAGTCACGTAAAGCAACCTTACTTTGATACCGAAATATAAACTCTATTAAATATTGGCAAGCCGTTTTCCCATAATTCCATAAAGTATTCTTCTGCCATGGATCGATTTCCCACGATCGAATTATTCTCATCTTTAGTCCTTTTTGCATCATAGAAATATAATTCTTTCTTATCATCATTGAAACCTACCAAGGTCATATAATGCTGCCAGTAAAGCCCCTTCCCAATTAAAACAATAACTGGGTTCCCTTCGGCTACCTTGCTTTTCAAGTTTGACAAGTTACCTTTATATATCTCAGACTTAAGCCCATATGTCTTCATAAATGTAATAATTCCTTTTGGCAGTATATATCCCGATATCGGTATTTTGAATGACATTCTTTTATATATCTCTTCCCCCGTAACTTCCTGTCCAAAACTTCTTAATACATACGCTGTTGTATATGCTGCACATTGATTTGGCGGTTGTTGTTCAAACTTATTTATCTTTGTTATGTAGTAAATAGGTGGATACTCTCCTGGTGTACCCGCTTTTTTAGGGAATGGAGCAAGGACATATAAAATGAAACCTAATATTAGGCTGAATAAAATTATACTTATAATATGTTTTCGCTTAAATTTACTTAATTTGACGTTCATTATTTCCTCCAAAACGTGATTTCAGATAACGTGGCAGGCAAGCTTCAGCCTCGCCCTAAACCCTACCCCCGCTGAGCCCGCTAATCCGCTCCTTGCAGGAACGTATTGTTATGTGAAGTTTTTCCCTCTCTTAGGAAGCTTTACCCGTTAAAATAATTATTCCGGCTTATTTTATATGAACCACAAGCCTACCTAACCCAACGCTTGCTAAACATAAGAAAACATTGAGAACTACATTTAATAAACCAGTTATCATTCTACCCTTTGAAAACATTTCAATCGTTTCATATCCAAACGTTGAAAAAGTAGTCAACCCTCCCAAAATTCCAATTACTAAAAAAACCCTCAACTCTTCCGATACATTCCATACCGTTAAACTTAACTCCATTATCAATCCAATGAGAAAACAACCAATAACATTTACAGCTAGCGTCCCATATGGGAAATTTTCTCCAAACACTCTAACAGATAATAATGAAGTCAAGTATCTCAGTGATGCACCTATAAAACCACCAACTCCAACATAAAGTAATTTATCCATCCTAACTCTCCTCGTAATTTATCGTACTCTAACTATACCTTCAATAGTTTTTATTATATATAACCTATGCTAAAGAATATCAATATCTCCAACGAATTACCACAGCGAAGTTGAGGGGAATTACGAAGTCTATGAGGCCTAGTGCTTGCACTTGCCGAATGAATTTTCGTAAACTCCGCTAATAAGCAGACTTCGCTCGCTGCGCTCGCTCTTCTGATTATCGTGGCGCTTCGTCACTATAAAACAATGCTTAAACAAACAATTGTATTTTTAAATAATTTTGCATAAAATAAGAATGTGTTTATATTAAACTAAAAGTACCCCAAATAATAATTGAAAAGTACCCCACATTAAAATATACTTCCACATGTTATTAATAAATTTTTAACATGTGGAGGGTGAGGGGAGATTGATAAAGCTAATGGAAAAACAGGACATTTTACTTATGTTTTTACGGGATGGCAAATCCCAACGAGCCATTGAGCGTGAAACGGGTATTTCAAGAAAAACAATCAGCAAATACATCAAGAAATATGAAAAACAAAGGGCCCAATTACAAGAAGGAAATTCGAAAACCTTTGGTGATATTAAGGAGCTCACGGATAACATCGTTACACCGCCTAAATATGATTCTAGCGGTAGAAAAAAGCGTAAAGTAACTAAGGAATTAGTAGATGCTATTAAAGCCCATTTGGAAGAAAATGAATTAAAAAGACATAATGGACAATCCAAAATACAGAAAAAGAAAATTGATATTCATGAAGCACTTGTAGATGCAGGATTTGATATTAGCTATTCCACCGTCTGTAATACGGTTAGGGAGTTGACTAATCAAGCCCAAGAGGCCTATATTAAAGCCCTTTATGCCCTTGGTGAGGTATGCGAATTTGATTGGGGTGAAGTAAAATTAACCATCGCTGGTCGATTGATAAAATTACAGATTGCGGTTTTTACCAGTGCCGCCGGAAACTATCGTTATGCAACTCTATTCCTAAAGCAAGACACAGCCTGTTTTTTAGAATCCCATGCTAAGTTTTTTGAACATTTGGGCAATGTGTACAAACTGATGGTGTACGATAATACTAGAGTGGCTGTTAAAAAACTTGCCGGTGCCGAAGGAGAACCAACGGAAGCATTGCGCCAATTATCGCTATATTACGGTTTTAAGTTCCGTTTCTGCAATATAAATGCTGGAAACGAAAAGGGTCATGTGGAAAGAAGTGTAGAGTATGTGCGGCGCAAGGCTTTCGCCCATAAAAGTACATTTAATTTGTTTGCAGAAGCGAATGAATATCTGGCTAAAACTTGTTCTCGGTTAAATGCAAAGCCACAAAAGGGTCTTAATGATAAAACGGCAATAGACATTCTAGAACTGGAAAGACCGCATTTATTACCTAATTTACCCCCATATGACGCGGCACGAATTACGGAATTACGGGTTAATAAATATTCAGTCATAACAGTGGATAACTGCTATTACTCGGTTCCGGATAAATATGTTGGCAAGCTGGTTTTAACCAAAATCTACTCTAATGAGATCCGTTGCTTTTACGAGGGAGATTTAATTGCTACCCACACTAGGAAGATGGGCTCAAATGCATGGAGTATTCAATTAGAACATTATTTAAACACATTAAAAAAGAAGCCCGGGGCATTAGCTACCAGTGTTGCACTCCACCAAGCTAATCCAAGGCTCAAAAAAATCTATCATCATCTTCTGATTATCGTGGCGCTTCGTCACTATAAAACAATGCTTAAACAAACAATTGTATTTTTAAATAATTTTGCATAAAATAAGAATGTAAGAATTTCTGATTTTCTATTAAGGGGTGATTTGTTATGTTAACAGAAATTAGAAGTCGATCTCAAATTACTATCCCCTCTGAAATCATCAAGAAACTTAATCTGAAAAAAGGCGATACTTTAGAAGTTAGCGTTGAGGGTGATCAAATAATCCTACGCCCTGTTATTACAATTCCAAAAGATCAGGCATATTTTTGGACTAAAGAATGGCAACATGAAGAAAAACTTGTTCAATCTGATATTAAAAACAATAAAATTAAGTCTGCTAAATCAAAAGATGAATTGTATGAGGATCTAGGTCTATGAAGTACTACTATTCCGACCTTTTTAAAGAAAAAATACAATTATTAGATCAAAATGTTAAAAAAGCTTTAAAAAATAAGCTTGAATTAATGGATCAAAGTGTCAAACATCCTTCACTTAGAACCAAGAAAATAAAAGGTTCTTCTAATATTTCTTTTTTTGATGGCATTTTTTACAACTCTAGCAGCATCTTTTGCCTCGGCATGAAGACCAATATGGCTATCAATAATAGTTTTGTCAAAAGCGTCAATAACTGATATTTGAAAGAAAAATCTTTTTCGACCGGGTATATATCCATATTTAAGGTCAATTTGCCAATGTTGATTAGAACCGGTGATAGTTTCTTTTTTGGCTAATTTTGTGGGTCTATAAGGTTTCCTTTTTCTTTGCGGTCGTAGTATATTTAATTCTTTACAGAGTCGATAGGTTTTTTTATGATTGATTTTAAGTCCATAATCTTCTTGTAAGCTCTTATTTAATTTCTTATATCCGTAAGGATAGCCATCGCCACCTATTAATTCAATTAGCCAAGTTTTTATGGTTTCATCATCAATTTGTTCATTATTTTGATTTAAACTATACCCCGGTATTTTACGACCTTTTTGGACATTAGAAGTTGATTTGGGACCACTCTTTTTATGTATTTGAGCATAATTTCGAAGCAAGTCATACGATAGGTTATCGTATGACTTGGCAATATTATAAAGATGGAATCTTTCTTAGGAATATCGGGGAACATGACAAGACCCTAAAGAAACCTTAACTCCTAATATTTATGTTTATATAATAATGTTAACTAACGACTTTTGCTATTTCTTTTTTACAAGCTTTACATTTTACTAAACTACTTATTATTATTTACTCCTCATTTTAAATTTTTTGTATATTCATGATAGATTAAATTTGCTATAAGGGTTATACAATCATACTTTATGATTGATGTATTCTCATCGTTTAATAAGGGTTTTTATAAAAATATAACATTGTAGTCGCAATGATAAGCAATACAATTACTGATGCTATTACCAAAGTTTTACGTTTCTTGGCTATCCCATGGATTATGCCTACAAGTGCAGCTATTGCTAGAATAATACTCAATGCCATATTTCACCACTCCTTTATTTAAAAATTCTTTTTCTCAAAATCTCTATTTTAAGTAGATTATATCTTAATTTTAGTTAAATAAGCTCATAATATATCTGTCTGCACAATATTCTATTAATGTGACATATGAATTTTCATAGCTTCACTATAATAATCCGTGGCACATCGCATATGGTTTTGGAGAATGTTAGCGCGGGTTTACGAAGTCCCTGAACCTTAGAACTGCTTGCAGTTCCTTGCAATGGGATTTTGTAAACCTGCTGATAGGCGACATCGCGAGCGCTCTGCGCAAGCAAGCCTATCAGCAGGTGCAGCCCGGGCGAGCCGGGTCATGCCTGACTTTAGGCTGGGCGGTGTGCGCGGCAAGCTTCAGCCTCGCTCAATCTCTTGACCCTTTGAACCCACTTATCCGCGCCCTCGGGAATGCAATGTTAGCCGATGGAAACTTTATCTTTTTAAATTATTTATGAATAAAACATGTTGTTTCGATATAAAATACTATTGAGTTCTATATCGTATATGATATAATTATATTATGGATAAGAAATGGTTTATTGAACTTTATGAAAAACAGAATAACGACTGTCCAGTTCTTTCTTTTATACAATCACTTCCGCCTAAGCATCGAGCGAAATTAGAAAGGGAAATTGACCTTCTCGAAGAATTTGGCATAAACCTTGCATATCCTCACACTAAAAAGGTGCAGGTGAACAGTATAAAGGATTATGGGAACTAAGAGTTAGGTTTGGAAATGATATTTCTCGTATTTTCTACTTTTTGCATATTCATGGCACTTTTGTACTCCTTCACGGTTTTGTTAAAAAATCTGAACAAACTCCAATCAGTGAACTTGAAAAAGCAAAAGATTATATGATGGATTACTTAAAAAGGAGGGAATAAAAATGAAATGGAAAGATGCTAAGAAGATACTTAACGCCGATCCCGAAGTAGCAAAGACCTTACAGGAAAATGAACTTGAATATAACGTGATAAGGGAATTTATAAAAGCTCGCTTAGAAAAAAATTTAACGCAACAACAATTAGCTGATCTTGTTGGCACACAGCAGTCTAACATTTCACGACTTGAAAGTGGCAACTATAATCCTTCCCTTGAATTTCTTGACAAATTAGCAAAAGCCTTAGATAAAAAAATTGAACTTCATCTTGTTTAGACTTATAAGCCAAGAGTTCTTGGCTTTTTTATTTCTTTCGGCTAACGGCTCGCGTCTTCCCGACGTCCTCGAACCTTACAGGCGAAGTCAGGGGCTTACGTTCTGCTTACAAATCTTAGCCCCTGGCGAGACGACTAGGTTAGGTTCGAGGATGTGCACGGCATGCTTCAGCCTTGCCTTTAATCCAACCCCCGTTGAATTTGCTAATCCGCGCCTCGCGGGAAGGCATTGTTAGTTACGTCACAAAACTATTTACACGTGTTATCATACGTGTTATAATGTTGTTGTATCACAGAGTAGAGGATGTGTTTATCTGTGACATCATACTCATCAAAAGAAATATTACAAATACTAGCTAAAGATGGTTGGACACTTAAACGGCAAAGAGGTTCCCATCTACAACTTGAACATCCAATTAAAAAAGGTAAAGTTACTGTTCCTCATCCGGAGAAAGATTTAAAAACCAAAACAATATCGACTATATTTAAACAAGCTGGTTTAAAATAATTATTTTACTTGGGGGTGACTATTAATGGATAGATATATTTATCCCGCTATTTTTGAAAAAGATGAAGATGGCTACTCTGTTACCTTTCCGGATTTACCTGGTTGTATAACTTGCGGTGATAATTTAGAAGATGCTTATCTTATGGCGAAAGATGCTCTTGAACTGCACTTATATGGAATGGAAGAGGATAACGATAAAATACCCTCACCATCTAAACCTGAGAATATTTCAGTTAATTCGGGGACTTTCGTTACTTTAATCGAAGCATATATGCCATTAATTCGTGAAGAAATGGCCAACAAAGCTATTAAAAAAACGCTAACCATTCCAAAATGGCTTAATGATTTAGGCGAAGATAAAAAGGTTAATTTTTCTCAAATTTTACAAAAGGCTCTTAAAGAAAATTTAGGTGTTTATGATTACTCTAATAAGAAAAACAAAAGTAAAGTTTAAATCCTTGAAAACTAGGTTATACCTAGTTTTTTCATTTTGGGGTGATGTCGACTAACGTAACCGCATTCCCGACGTCTCCCAGCCTTAAGGCGATGGTCAAGCCCTAGATAACTACAATAAGTTAAAATCGAATGGAACAGTATATGAAATCTTAGCTGAAACTGAATCAACTCGTGTATTGTTTGTTGTTATCCGTTTATTCCCTGATGGTAATCTTTATATCATTACTGCTTATTGGGCCAATAAAAAATTGAAATCCTTATACTATAAAGAAAGTGAGATGTTAAGAAATGACTAAAAAAACCAGACGCCAAATTAATATCAAACCCATAAGTGATGTATCTGTTTTAGGTCAAACCACCAAAGAACAACTTATTAAAGATGCGGAAAAATATAGTCCCGAAAATTATAACCCACTTAAAAATCTATCTGAAAAAGAAGTCATTGTACCGGATAATCGTACTGAAATAATTTCTATTCGTTTGACCCAGCAAGAAAATGAGCTTATTAAAAAACATGCTAGGGATAACGGCTTAAGTAAAAGCGCCTTTTTGAGAATGTTGGTTAAAAGATCGCTTAAAAGAAACGACTTCATATAATCAGCCCCAAAGCGACCATATAGCGGCATTTCAGCTAACGGGCGCGGGTTTACGAAGTTTCCGCTAATAATTACTTCTTCAATTTATTACCCTTATACCAATCAAGTCGATTTACAATCTCTTTAGCAATTTGAGCAACTTCACCAGATTGAGAAAACCTTTCAGTATGATGAAACGGTTTATCAATGGGATTACCATACATTTTTTTAAAATCCTCCATATAACGCCAGACAAACTCCTCACATTCATTAATTGAATTACCAACATAAATTATAAAATCCGAAGCTTTAAAATTGTTTGGATTTATTTCTTCTCTAAATGAAGCCATATATGCAGTACCAATTAACTTTATGGTGACATGTTTTTTTCTATTTCTATCATGAAAAGCACTAAGAGTAATAGAAAAAAGGTTTTTTGTTTCTCCAACCCACGAAGACCAATTATACTCGTAAGCCCTGTCAACAAGAACAGTAACTAAATTTTCAAATTCTATTCTTCGATAACTCTTCCAATCAACATTACGTTTCCTATAAAACTTCCTCCAATTATTCTCTGAAATTGTATCCGTCTCTTTAATTCCCAATACATATGCCAATTCTTCTAACCCTCTATTATAATCCTCTCGAAAATCTGCATATTTGCGATCTACTAGAAATGACGGAATGTTACAACCTCTGTATAAAATTGGAAGCACTATAATTCTTTTTGTTTTCATTTGTTTTGACCATGCTGATCCCAATTCACTTTTAACCCATTCTGAATTTAATGATTCAGGAGATAATACAATACACAAAAAATCATTTTCGCGTATGCCCTCTTCAATTTTCCAAGTAATAGAATCACCAACTCGTATCTCCCATTTATCAAACCATACATTAACTCCAATTCTTTTTAAATCTTTAGCAAGCTTCTCTACAAATGGTTTATCAATACTTGTATGGCTTAAAAATAAATTTGGCATTCATATACCTCCTTATCGCCCAAAACGGGAATTTAGTATCGGGCGCCGGTTTACGAAGTCCCTGAGCCTTAGAACTGCTTGCAGTTCTCGGCGATGGGATTTTGTAAACCTATTGATAGGCGACGTCGCGAGCGCATTGCGCGAGTGATATCTGCTTATCGTTTCCGCATTCCCGACGTCCCCCAGCCCTAAGGTAAAGTCCGGGGCTTACATAGCTCTTATGTTAGACCCAGGCGAGCCGGGTCATGCCTGACTTGGGCTGGGGGATGTGGCGCGGCAGGCTTCAGCCTTGCCCCAAAAACTTGCCCCGTTGAACTTGCTAATCCGTGCCTTGCGGGAATGCCGTGTTCGTATACTTGGTTCATAACCAGTTCAATCTGGTATGAACCTTTTTATTTTTATTTGAGATAATGTAGTTAATAACCTTGGTTTAGAACGTATGCATTGTTCGGACTCAGATCCCGTCGTATAAAGTGTTCAAGCCTATGGCTGGTATTCATACCTCGATTGAGATAGTTGTGATCTCCAGGAATTTTATACTTGTAGGCAAACGTTATTTGAGTGGCTAAATCCAATACTAAATTCTTTTAAAACCCCCTACACCAATGGATTTACAGAAGGATGCAATAATAAAATTAAAGTACTAAAACGTAATGCTTACGGCTACAGAAATTATTATAGATTCCGCTCAAGAATCTTATATATGTTTGCTGCCTAGATAAATAAACATTTCCTTTTTTACAAATTAAATGTATTTAAAAGA
>JBMNJJ010000006.1:0-17771 GCA_050951605.1 Peptococcia bacterium
CTGTAACTTCCAGCCCCATAATTGCTCCGGTCAACATCAAGCTATGCACCATATTATTGCCATCACCAATATAAGCTAATTTAATTCTTTCTAAAGTTCCAAAATGCTCCCAGATTGTTAAAAGGTCAGCCAAAGCTTGCGTCGGATGAAAGTCATCTGTTAACCCATTAATCACAGGAACATCAGCATACTTTGCTAAATCCAAGACCTCTTGATGACTAAAGGTACGAATAAGAATACCATCAACATAGCGCGACAAAACCCTTGCCGTATCCTTGATCGGTTCTCCCCCGTCCTATCTGTAAGTCATTCCCGCTTAAAAACATCGCTAAGCCACCTAAGTGAAACATCCCGGTTTCAAAAGAAACACGTGTCCGGGTAGAAGCTTTTTGAAAAATCATCGCCAAAGTCTTCCCTTTTAGTTCCTGATGAGGAAGACCGGCTTTTTGTTTCTTTTTTAAATCTCGTGCTAATTCTAAAAGATACCAAATTTCTTCACGCTTAAAATCAGCTAAAGTAAGATAGTCACGACCCTTTAAGTTCATCCTGCACCCACTCCTTCAGATTATCTGCGTATGATTATACACCCATTTGCATATTTATGCAAGGAGCTTAACTCTATTTTTTATCTCTTTACAGTAAAAATATTATTCTTAAACTACTGCTAACGCCTCCTTAATAATTGCTATCGCATTATCCAAATCCTCATACGTTATATTCAAAGGAGGAATTAAGCGTAAAGTTTTACTCTGCACACAGTTAATCAGTAAGCCTTTTTCTTGACAAAAATCTTGTACCTTTTTTCCCTCAATAGATAATTCTATCCCGAATAAAAGCCCTAATCCTCTTACCTCTTTAATGCGAGGATTTTCTCTTTGTATTTCTAAGAATTTCTGCCGTAAATATCTACCCTTTTCTGCAGCCTGCTGAGGTAAGTTTTCCTCAATAAGTACGGTTAAAGTAGCTAACGCTGCTGCTGTAGCTAAGGGATTCCCACCAAAAGTAGAAGCGTGCTGTCCCGGTCCTAAAACATCAGCTGCTACCCCGCGAGCAACAATAGCCCCGATGGGAACACCGCCACCTAAGCCCTTGGCTAAAGTAAAGACATGTGGCTCTACACCATAATACTGATAAGCAAATAGTTTTCCTGTACGACCTAACCCTGTCTGAACTTCATCAAAGAGCAGTAACAAGTCATTTTCTTCACATAAAGCCTTTACCCCGGTCAGATATTCCTTAGTCGCCGGATGAACCCCTCCTTCTCCTTGTACAGGCTCCAAAAAAAATAGCACAAGTCTGAGGCGTAATGGCCTTTTTAAGTGCTGAAAGGTCATTAAAAGGTACATACTTAAAACCTGACGGCAAAGGCTCAAAACCTTGCTGATACTTAGTTTGCCCTGTCGCCGTCAAAGCAGCCAAAGTCCGACCATGAAAGGAATCTACGGCAGTAATAATTTCATAACGCTGAGAACCATATTTGTCATAAGACCATCTTCTCGCCAGCTTGATGGCCCCTTCGTTAGCTTCCGCTCCGCTATTGCAGAAAAACACCTTCTTCCCACAGGAATTATCTACCAGCATCTTGGCTAAGCTGCACCTGAGGTTCGTTCCAATATAAATTGGAGCAATGCATCAGTAGCTCCGCTTGTCTTTGAACGGCTTTCACTACTTGCGGATGACAATGCCCCACATTATTCACCGCAATACCACTAACCAAATCCAAATACTTCTTACCATTAGCATCCCAAACGTAACTCCCCTGCCCCCTAACTAAAGCATAGTCATGACGAGAATACGTCTTCATCACATAATCTAAACCCATCTGCTTAATTGATTCATTATTCATACCTTTAACCCCCTCATATTCTGGAAAGTCTTACCCTTACTCAACTCTGGAAATATGCTGTACCGTTTAACGTTTCTTTGCGAAAGTATGGTTAAACAGACTTTCCTTATGACCTATAATCAGCATTAATCTTCACATAATCATATGACAAATCACAACCCCAGGCTGTTCCGACAAATTCGCCTGCTTGCAAATTCACTGTAATAACTATTTCCTCTTTTCCCAAAATTCTTCCTGCTTTTACTTCATCAAAAGCTATACCTCCACCATTCTGCGCCACCAAAAGTTCACCTAAATATATGGACACATCATCCGGTACAAACTTGGCTCCCGAATAACCTAAAGCACAGACAACCCTTCCCCAGTTGGCATCTTCCCCAAAGATTGCTGCTTTAACCAAACTAGAACCGGCAATAGTCTTGGCCGCCTTACGAGCATCCTCTCGGCTAGAAGCATTTATTACCTTAACCTCTAATAACTTCGTCGCCCCTTCACCATCTCGGGCGATCATCTTCGCTAGAAAAATACACACTTTCTTTAATGCAGTGACAAAAATTTGAAATGCCTCACTATCAATATTCGCAATCACCGTATTTCCTGCCTGCCCATTAGCTAATACTGCCAACGTATCATTTGTACTTGTATCCCCATCTACCGTAACCATATTAAAAGAATCTTCATTAGCTATAACCAATGCTTTCTGTAGGCATTCCTTAGTAATAGCCGCATCGGTAGTAATAAAACCGAGCATCGTGCCCATATTGGGATGAATCATCCCGGATCCCTTAGCCATCGCCCCTAAAACAACCTGTTTACCTTCAATTTCCACCTCTATGGCCATCTCTTTAGGAACTGTATCTGTAGTCATAATCGCTTGAGCCGCTAATGCCCCAGCTTTAGAAGAAAGATTTTGTCCCGCTTCTTTGATCCCCTGCTTAACTTTATCCATCGGTAAAGGAACACCTATAACCCCTGTAGACGCTACGAAAAACTCTTCTGCCTTATAACCGGTAACCTCCCCAGCAAATTCCGCCATCTTGTATGCATCAGTTAAACCATCCTTGCCTGTACAAGCATTAGCACAGCCACTATTGACGACAAAACCCCCCATCTTTTCACTTAGAGCTAGATGTTGGCGTGAAACCTGTACTGGTGCCGCCTGAAACTTATTAGTCGTAAAAACACCTGCCCCTACGACCGGAGATTCGGAGACAACAAGAGCTAAATCATAACGCCCTTTATATTTTATCTCCGCCTGAGCTACTCCTGCCTTAAATCCTTGTGGAGTAGTAATTCCTCCACCTTTTATCACTATATATTTCATATTCTTCACCTTCTTTATTTTTTATTTAAAGATACGAAAACCCGAGGCAGTACCTTGGTTAAAAGTACTAATTTATAGATTAAGGGAAGAGCGCTACTTTCGGCAAACCTAACGTTTCCTCAAAACCACACATTAAATTCATATTCTGAATAGCCTGACCTGAAGCTCCTTTAGTCAAATTATCAATCACTGAAATAATAATCAGTCTGCCTGTCCTCGAATCTAAAGAAAAACCTAAGTCACAAAAATTAGTCCCCTGTACCCATTTGGTATGAGGGTATTGGTCTTGCGGATAAATCCTAACAAATGGTTCCTTACCATAATACTCCTGATACACTTCCGCAATTTTATCTAAATCCATAATAAAGGGTCTTGTATAAATTGTACTCATCATCCCTCGCGTCAAAGGTACTAAATGCGGAGTAAAACTCACTTTAACCTCTTCTCCCGCCGCTTTTGTTAACTCCTGTTCTATTTCCGGGGCATGACGATGATGAGGTAAGCCATAGACCTTAAAGTCTTCATTAACCTCACTATATAAGGAAGTGGTCTTTAGGCTTCGCCCCGCTCCACTTACCCCCGATTTACTATCAATAATCAAAAGACTAGGGTCAAGCAATTTTTCTTTTAACAAAGGATATAGAGCTAAGATAGCTGTCGTCGGATAACAGCCCGGATTAGCAACTAACTTCGTCTTTTTGATTAATTCCCGGTTAATTTCAGGCAAACCATAAACAGCTTGCTGTAACAATTCAGCTGTCGGACCCGTCTTTTTATACCAAGCACTGTACACTTGCGGACTTTGTAAACGAAAATCCGCTCCCAAATCTATCACCTTTTTTCCTTGCACTAAACCTTTTTCTGCATAAGGCACACTTAAGCCATGTGGTAAAGCTAAAAAAATCACCTCAGCCTGCTCTATTAAAAACGGATCATTAGTTTTCCGACAAGTTAAATCAACAATCTGCCTAAAATGAGGATAAACATCAGCATAAGCCTGATTCACATAACTCTGTGTCCCCAGGCCCACCAATTCAACTTCCGGATGCTGAGCTAACATTCTTACTAATTCCTGTCCTGTATAACCGGTAGCACCTAGTATACTTACTTTAACCATCTTTAAATTACACCGTCCTTTAATCTATTTCCTTCTTTTAATTAACTTCTTTCAGAACTAAAATAAACCTTTTTATAATTATACATATATGCGAATAATTATTCAATACCTCTTTAAAAATTATTTTTTGCTTGACAAGAATAAATTTTAATTATATTATGATGCTGTATTAACTGTATTATTACTCGCAATACAGACAGGAGGTGCCTATGTGTTTCAATTAGACAGACGGGGAAACAAGCCACTCTATGAACAAATTAAAGAAAAAATGAAAGCTTTAATTATTAATGGAGCTTTAAAAACAGACGAACGCATACCCTCGGTACGCGAATTAGCTCAAACTCTTACGATTAATCCTA
Source organism: Peptococcia bacterium (assembly GCA_050951605.1). Lineage (GTDB taxonomy): Bacteria > Bacillota > Peptococcia > DRI-13 > DTU073 > DUTS01. The sequence continues at coordinate 4,647 of JBMNJJ010000006.1, forward strand.
ATACAATTCAAAAAGCGTATAAGGAACTAGAAACAGAAGGATTTATTTACTCTATACGGGCTAAAGGTAATTTCGTCGCTCCACTAGAACAAAAAATAATCCGCCCTCGGCGTGAGGAATTAAAAAACGAATTAGAAAAAATTGTAGCCGAATTAATCTATCTCCATGAACCAGAAGAACAATTAATTTCTACAATTCATGCTATCTATAAAGAGAAGGAGGAAAAAAAGGATGATTGAAATTACCAATCTCCAGAAAAGCTTTAATAAATTTAAAGTATTAACTGACTTAAATATTCACGTCCGTAAAGGCTCTGTGTATGGACTCCTCGGTCCTAATGGTGCCGGTAAAACCACCTTAATTAAACATCTTACCGGAATCTATCGACCGGATGCAGGCACAATTACGATTAACGGTCAACCTGTTTATGAAAATCCGACCATAAAATCTTTAATGGTATACATTCCCGATGATTTATATTTCTTTTCGCAATATAATATTGAGGAAACTGCTAAATTCTATGCTCAAATTTATCCTACCTGGAATCAAGAAAGATATGAACTACTGAAAAATGTCTTTACCATTGATACCCAGAGAAGAATTGTGCGCTTGTCGAAAGGGATGCAAAAACAAGTGGCCTTCTGGTTAGGCATCTGCCTTATGCCCCAAGTCATAGTACTTGATGAACCGGTGGATGGACTGGATCCGGTCATGCGGAAAAAAGTATGGAATCTGATTCTGCAAGACGTGGCCGAACGCCAAACTACGGTCTTGGTTTCCTCCCATAATCTGCGTGAACTGGAAGATGTTTGTGACCATGTGGGTATCCTGCACAATGGCACTATTTTAGTGGAAAGAGAACTGGATAATTTAAAAATGGATCTCCATAAATTGCAAATAGCTTTTGCCGGAGAAATCCCGACGGGATTCCCGCAAAACATCTTACCGCAAGAAACAATTCTCCACCAGGAACAAAACGGCAGTGTCCTTTTGTTAATCGTCAAAGGAGAACGGGAAAAACTACTGAACGCAGTGCAACAAACCAATCCAATACTGCTTGATCTTCTGCCTTTATCCTTGGAAGAAATTTTTATCTATGAATTGGGGGGAACCGGTTATGACATCCAAAACATCCTTATTTAACAAAGGTTTAATTAACTCCGATTTTAAGCGCTGGGGTTGGTTTAGCGCTCTCTATACCCTCGCCTTGTTTTTCATCTTGCCTTTTAATCATCTCCTAAACATGAATAACCTGGAACATGAATGGCAAATAGAAGAACTGCAACGTTCTTTAGACATCTTTAATACCTCTCTACAAACAATCTTAATTTGTACTGTCCCCATTATTCTGGCTGTACTGATTTTTCAATACTTAAATTCCAATAAAGCGACCACCATGATGCATAGTTTGCCTTGTAGTCGCAAGACGCTTTACGCTAGCCACTCTCTAGCCGGCTTGTGTTTACTGCTTTTCCCGGTGCTGTTAATTGGGCTCTTGCTCATGATTTTAAACATGACAACTTCCCTAAAAGAATATTATTCATTCCTTAATATCTTTCAGTGGATAGGACTAACCGGGCTTTATAACACCTTGTTCTTTTTTATCACTGTGTTTGTGGGAATGTTTACGGGGAACCCCATTGCCCAACTCGCCTTCACCTATATTCTCCATGTTCTCCCTGCTGGTTTGTTTTTTCTTTTAGTTTTCAATCTTGAATTCCTCCTTTACGGTTACAGTAGTGCCGCTGTTTCAGAAGCTTGGCTAGAACACCTACCTATATTTACTCTTTTTACCCAATCTAGCCTACATTATTTTACGCCCAGCATAATAGCAATTTATCTGGCACTGATAGTTTTCTTTTGTCTCATCACTGCTTACCTTTACCAAAAAAGAGCTCTTGAAACTGCCGGTAATATTATCTCCTTCTCTATTATTGAACCAATCTTCAAATATGGGGTCACCTTCTGTACAATGCTTTTAAGCGGAACCTTGTTTAGCAGTATTTATAATGACTCCTTGCCTATTCTTCTTTGCGGTTATGTGATCGGTTCTCTCCTTGGTTATTGGATTGCTGAAGTCCTTTTGCAAAAGTCCTTCCGCATTTGGTCATCTGCATATAAAGGTTATTGGGGCTATGCCGCCGTAATTGTCCTTCTCTTAGTAGGAATTTCTCTGGACATCACCGGTTTCGAGCGTAGAGTTCCTCAACTTACCCAAGTAGAAAGCGTCTATTTCGGTTCTAATATCCATTTTTGGCTTCAAAGAGAAAACTCAATAGATAGTTCAAATATAGCTTATGAATTTGATGGCATTGGCTTTTTCGCCGATAAAAAGAACATCCAAAACATTACGCTCCTCCATCAAGAACTTGTGGCCAACCCTACCCCTCCTGAACAAGGCCGACGCTATTATTTTGCCTATAACTTAAGTAACGGGAAACACCTTATTCGCCAATATATCCTCGATGAAGAACAAGAAGCCCTTTTCCTCAAACCAATCTTTGAATCACTGGAATACAAAGAGGCTAGATTCCCTGTCTTAATACAAGACGCATCAGAAATCAAATTAATTGAAATAAATGATAGCAGAACAAGCAAAAAACCTTTACTGCTTACCGATACTAACGAGATAGAAGAATTCACGAAACTATTAAAACTAGAAATCCTGGCGACCACTTCTACCGAATTAATCTACCCTGCTCGTGAATTTATCAATATCAGCATCATCCATCTTAATGGCGAGCGTATGTATTACGCCCTTCGTCCCAGCTATCAATCAATTTTCCGGTGGCTCCAAGCAAAAGGTTATACTGATGACTTCATGTTATTACCGGAAGAAATTGACTATGTTACATTAGAAAATCCGGGAAAGATACAACAGGATGGGGAAAGTATAAAACCTCTGAAAATAACTGAGCGAGAAATAATTGAAGAATTAATCCGGTTAACTCTCTCTAACCCTTATTATTACAGATACGAAGCAGCTAAAATATATGAAGTGACCTTTTATGGAACTGATGGAAAAGAACCCTATAGTTTTAACACCACGATATCTAAAGATCTCCCAGTTTCCGCCGCTTTAAAAACATATTTGGAACAATTGAATTAAAACCATAAACAACAAAGAGGCAGTCTCATTGATTATTGAGACTGCCTCTTATTTTTTCTATTCTATTTATATACCATGAGCAATATCTTGCCGTTCATCTTCAGTAATAATTTCATTTATAAATAATGCCTTCTCTTCTAATAAACTAATTTCCGGAAAATCTTTCTGAATAGCTCCAGCCTCATTAGTAATTAATTTAATTATAGGACGCGTGGCATATTCCTTAGGTACGGCAATCACTACACCTACTGCTCCATTATTTAAACGCACTGCTGTTCCTACAGGATAAGGCGCTATATTTCTGCAAAAAGCTTTCACAACTTCCGGATGAAAAGCTTTCTCACTTTGAGCAACAATCAATTCTAAAGCCTGATATGGATATAGACGTTGCTGTTCATCAGCATTTGTTACTAAATTATCATAATAATCAGCAAGACCTACAATCGCCGCATAAAGATGAATTTCTTGTCCGGACAAATTTCTCGGATAACCGGTTCCGTCATATTTTTCATGATGTTGATAAGCAGCATGGGCAACCATTATATTTAAAGATTTATCTTTTCTTAGAATTTCAAAACCATATAAAGTATGCTCCGGTCCTAAACTTAAAGATTTACCGATATCATGTAAAATCGCACCCATCCCTAAAACCTTTAATTTTAACTCATCTAAACCTAGAGTCATCCCTGTAAGAATACTTAATACGCTTACTCCCACCGAATGATTATAAAGATAAGTGTTTGCATTCCGCAAATCTATAAGTTGTACCAAAAGGTCAGGAACGCTTTGTAGTTCATCCAAAATTTTATTAACCATATTACTTATCGGACGTAAGTCTAAATCTTCATGTACACGAGCACTCTTAACAACATTTTTTAAAGCTTTTACTGTTTGTATTTTTACTCGATCATTAATTACATCCTCAACCTCTATTGGTCCCAAAAGTTCATCTTCAACATAAATAAAAGGCAAGCCTAATTCATTTAACCTTTTTATATAGCGTAAATTAAGCATTACCCCTTTATTAAGAAGAATTCTACCTGCATCATCATAAATAGTTCTAGCTACACGCATTCCTTCTTTTAACTGCCCACTATCAATCGCTCGCATAAAAACCTACCTCTGTATCTCTATTGTCTAAATTACCGCTGCTAAATCTAATAAAACAATCAGTCTTCCCTCTACTTTGGCAATACCATTAATAAATTCTTTATTAATATTATGGTCAAGGTCTTCACTTGATTTTATTTTCTGCTTACTAATTCGTAAAACTTCTTCAACTTCATCTACTAATACACCTAAAGCGTTATCATTCTGTTTAACAACTATAATCCTAGTTTCTTCAGTTTCTTCCCAACTTCCTAAGTTTAAAAACTGTTTTAAATCGATAATCGGAATTATTTCTTCCCGTAAATCAATAATTCCTAATACATAATTCGGAGAATTAGGTATCTTTGCTGGTTTTAGAGGTCGTATGATTTCTTGAACTTTTAAAATATCTAACCCGTATTCTTCTTGCCCCAATTTAAAAACCACAAATTGTTCCTCCATCACCCTCTACCCCCCTTTGTTTAAGCTAAGACTATCATATTCAACTTTTTTTAACAATTAATATTTAGCTTAAATATTTCCTAAATAAACATAATCTAAATACTTTTCGGCAACCTTCTTTACCTTTTGCATAGTTTCCCGTGTTGTAGCTGAAATTTGTAATTTATAATTAGGGAAATAGCGTGTCAAATGCAATGGGATTTTTCGGTCTAAATTAGCAATCCACTGTGCTAAATTAGCTATCTCTTCAAGATTATCGTTCTTTTGGGGTATTAAAAGAGTCGTTATCTCTAAATGGCATTCTTGGGCAAAAAGTTTAGCACTATGTAAAACCGGTTCTAATCTTCCCTGACACAATTTCTGATAAAACCCCTGGGTAAAAGCTTTGATATCTAGATTTACCGCATCTATAAATGGCAATAATTCTTTTAAAGGTTTCGGATTAAGATAACCATTCGTAACTAAAATATTTTTTAAGTCCGCCTCTTTAGCTAACTTAGCTGTTTCTAAGACATATTCAAACCACATTAAAGGCTCCGAATACGTATAAGCAATCCCTACATTCCCTAATGGTAATAATTTTTGGGCTTGGGCTACAGCCTCCTTTGGGGCAAGAAAATGCGTTACCACCTCTTTTTGATGCGCAATTTGCCAATTTTGACAAAAAGAGCAAGCTAAATTGCATCCAAAAGTACCTAAAGAAAAAACTTGTTTCCCCGGAAAAAATCTTTTAAGTGGCTTCTTTTCTATTGGATCCAAAGCCATCGCCGTAACTTGCCCATAATTAAGTAAATATAATTTTCCCGCAACATTTTTTCTAACACGACAGCGCCCCTGTCCTCCTTCATGAATGACACAACCATGTGGACAAAGAAGGCACTGCACTTCAAAACTATTATCTTTTTTAACCCAATGTGTTGCGAGTTTCATTTAGGGCAGGACTCCCTTCCGCTTAGTTATAGCGAGTTACTTTAAATCTTTCCAAAACCACCTTTTCTTCTGGATTAATTCCTGCTTTTGCTCTAGCAATTGCTACCTGTTCCTCAGGAGTATCCACTCCCGGTAAATCAGGTAACAAAAGACCTCTTCTTCTACCACAACTAACAATAACACCATATACTTTAGGGTCTAATTCTCGTAAAGAATCTACTCTTTCCGGTTTTTCTAACACATCTACTGAAATAGTTACTTGTTCTAATTCCGCAAAAGAAACCGGAGCAAAACGCGGGTCATGAATAGCTGCAGAAATAGCATTATAAATAATCTCTTCTGCTAAATTACTTCTCGTCGGCTCAATTGTTCCTATACATCCTCTTAAATTTCCCTGTTTTTTTAGAGAAACAAAAGCACCTGCTTTTTTCTTTAATAAGTCCCCTGCATTTTCCGATATTTTAATAACTTCCCTTGTAGCCAAATATTTTCTAAGACTTTGCCTTGCTAAGCTTACGGGTAAAGATTCTCCCTTTATTCTATCCTTTGCTTTTTTTCTATTTGTCTGGTATAAACTAGCGATTAATTCCCTTTCGGGCACCTTTGGTCCCCTTTTAAGCCGTGCTATCATATAACCTACCCCGAAAGGTCCTTCATAAGCTAATTCTTCCGCCTCGATAGCATAACCATCTAATGCTCCTAAAGCAATCACGATTGGGCGAAGTCCACATTCCCCCGCTTCCTCAACAAGAGAAGGCTCAATATTGAGTAAACGTTTTACATCCCCCTCACGAATACTTTGCCTTACGAGTTCATCAAATACAGCACCCCTGGGAGAATAACCAGCCGGGGCCCCTTTATGTAAACGATGCGATAAATCAGCACTGGCTAATAAAACCCACGAAATGTTTAAATTATCTAACGCCTCACTTAAAACCTTCCCAAAATGATACAACTTTTCATAAGAAAAAAAGGCTATATTAATCGGAACAAGTTTCCCACGCCACCCACTTCTATAAAGAAAAGAAAGAGGGACCACTAAACCATGATCTAATTTTTTACTTAACTTAAATTTTGCATAATCCTTTTCATTAAAAGAAACACATTCTATATAATTTTTACGGCATTCCTCTAAGATAACTTGAATTTCCTTTTCTGCCGAGCTAAATTCTACCTTAACCTCAGGAGCTCCAAAACCGGCTAAATCCCCTTGCAATGTTTTTAATCCGGTAATTGTAAGCACATCACTAAAAACATGCCCATGAGGAGTCACCGCAACAATTAGTTCGGGATTAATCTCCGTTATTTCTTTAGCCAGTTTCTGCATTCCTTTATATGTAGTAATTACCTTAGAAGTTTCTTCTTTTCCCACTTCAGGTATCACAATGGGAGGATGAGGGGAAAAAGCTACTATTTCCAACATAATTAACACGTTCCTCCTAATTCACTATTGCATTCTTTAAAATTCCTGTTTCCTGAATATAAACGATAAATGTATCCACAACTTCAGGGTCATAATAAACACCTTTATATTTTTCCAGTTCAAAAAGAGCTTCATCAAAAGTCTTAACTTTTTTATAAGGTCGATTTGTTGTCATCGCATCAAAACTATCTGCTACCCTTAAAATCCGTGCTCCTAAAGGTATTTCTGTACTAGAAATAGCAATTGGATAACCTGTCCCATTATAATTTTCATGATGATGCAAAACAATATCAACAGCGCCACTAAGCACCGAAATAGGTCTAATAATATCTGCTCCCCACATACAATGATTTTTTATAACTATCCATTCTTGTTCCGAAAGTCGAGCAGGCTTATTTAGTATTTCTCTAGAAATTTCAATCTTCCCGATATCATGAAGCAAACCACCCACTATAATGTCCTGAATCTCCCATTCCCAAAGGGCTAATCTTCTACCAATTTGCATCGCATAATGCATTACTCGCTCTGAATGCCCATATGTATACTTATCTTTAGCATTAACAACCATCAAAAGAGTACGCAAAGAATTTAAAAGACTTTTCTCTCTATCTTGGAGAGTACGACCAATTTCATCTAAAACTGAATAATATAATTCTACACCATTACCATTTGTATATTTCGCATTATAAAGAGCCTCATCCGCCATTTGTAACAACTTTTCTTTCGTAGCCGCCTGCTCTGGAAAACTAGCTACCCCTACAGATATCGAGAAATGACCACCTGGGAGTATTCCCATCCCCTCAATCTGAGCCGTCTCCACCTCTTCACGTATCTTTTCACCAAGGCGATATCCTTGTTCCCCGTCACAATTTGGTATAAAAATGGCAAATTCATCTCGACCATAACGCATACATTTACCAAGGTCACCAACAACCTTAAAAATAATTTCAGAAATTCTTTTTAAAACTTCGTCTCCTTTTTGATACCCATATGTATCATTATAATATTTAAAAAAATCTACATCGATTAACATCAAAGCCAAATTATTATTTTTCTGTTGTGCTTCTCGAGAATATTCATCTAAATAATAATAAAAACTTGGTCCATGATATAAGCCCATTAAATCATCTTGGGAAACAGATTTAACCTTTTCCTGCTGTATCTCCCGATCGACTGTAGATATTTTACTTAAAAATATAGCAAAAAACCAAAGTATCCCCACTACGAAAATATTTACAGGTAATTTTGCAAAATGCTGTACAAAACTTATTACCCCTATACCCATTGTCCCCATAAAAGCCCAGAAACATGCTGTCTTAAAACCATAACGTAAAGCCGAACCTAACACAGGCATTAATAATAAAAATTTAAAAACACTTTCTTTCTCAAAAAATAGATAAAATATCACCAAAGCAAAGTAAATAGCATTAGCTGTATTATCTAAATAAAAACTACTTTTTTCGCCTTTTTTCTTAAAACTTACTCCGTAAAAACCACAAGCCAACAAAACCATTACCAAAAAAATTATCTGCCGATATAAATAACTATCTCCTCGAAAAACATTATTTATATTACTAAGCAAAAGAAAACCCAAAAGTAATAAAAAGAAGACCTGAGTTATAAAAACATACTGTTCCATTATTTTATTCCATTTAATCTCTAACTCTTTCATTCTGCTTTCCCCCAAGTCAAAACGAGAATAAAAAACACTCATTTTTTACTTAATAAGGATTAATAATATTTAGCTAAAATATGAGTAGAAATATGTAAAAAAGAAAGTTAATCAACGTAATTATATCATATTTTGCTGAATTAAAAATATTTTCTTTTAAATTATTTTAAAAAGACATAATCATCGGACGATATTGGTCCCCGTACTCTATTAAATACCTTACTATTCCGGCATAAATAGACCAAGCTAACTTATCCTGATAAGCAGAATCCTGTAACAATTGTTCTTCCCGCGGATTAGAAAGAAAACCAATTTCCACATTAACAAGAGGTATTTTTGCCTTTTTGAAAATATAAGATACAGAATCAGCTTTGGCTTTTCTTGTTGTATTTCCGGGAAAAGCAATTAATTCCTCCTGAATACAAGTAGCTAATTCTTTACTTCCGGGAACATCGGGAGCATAAAAAGTTTGTGCCCCTGACCAACGGCTTGCAGGAAAAGCATTACAATGAATAGCTATATATAAATCCGCTTCCGTATTTTGGGTCATCTCTACTCGTTTCTGCAAATCAGCTCTTTTTCTAGCTCTAACCGTATCTTCATTATTACTTAAAGCTTTATCTTCCGTACGCGTCAAATAAACAGTCCCTCCACCTTGAATCAACAAAGCATATAATTTTTTAGCTACAGCTAAGTTAATATCCTTTTCTAAAACTCCTCCCGGGCTAACTTTCCCGGGGTCTTCGCCACCATGCCCCGGGTCAATAAGTATCGTACGTCCCGCAATTACCCAAGACATTGTTTCAACTGCTAACCTTTCTTCCTTTTCTCGCCAAGAAGTAAAGCCAATAATCATTAAACCCACGATACACACTAAGATAAACCAAGCCAAGAAACGCTTTTTCAAGAAAAAGACTTGCATACCCTTCTCCCCTTTTTTTCTTTATCTTTAATTAAGATATTAGGGGAATTACTTACCTATGCTTTTTCCTTCAAATCGAGTAGGGGGAAATTTCTTCCCCCTCTCACACCACCTGGCATGCCGTTCGGCACCAGGCGGTTCAATTCAAATAGTAATCCACACAACTAATGAGTCCTCGCTTTGCGAGGATTTCTTTTGAGATTTTTCGGAGTCCTGTCGTTTTGGCTACCGCTTGATAGTGGTCACCAAACCCAACTGACTGTTTCGCCATCCACTCGGGTGCCCCAAGTTTCCGCAGTCCCCAAAGTCTCTTTTGGCCGGTTTTCCATTGTTTCCAGATTACTATTCTCATTCTCGTTCTCAGATGTCCGTCGATTCTGATGAGATTTTGCTTCATCTTGCCGATTCGGAAATAGTTTATCCAGCCTCTGATAACCCAATTCAGTCTTTGGATCCTTTTATCCATACTGATTGACCAAGAGCGTTTGGTTAGCTTTTTCAACTTTCGTTCAAAATTCTTTACAGAGTCTTGATGTGGTCTTGCTTCCCATCTGTCGCCTATCTTCACAAATCCAAAGCCTAAATATTTTAGTTTACTTGGTTTGGTTACCCTCGTCTTTGTCATGTTCACTTTTAGTCCGAGCTTTCTTTCTATCCACTTTGTCACTGTGTTCATTACCCGATTTGCTGCCGCACTACTCCCTACTGTGATTACACAATCATCTGCGTATCTGACAAAATTCAGCCCTCTTGCTTCTAGTTCTTTATCCAGCTCGTTTAACATGATGTTGCTGGGAATTGGCGATAGGTTTCCGCCCTGTGGTGTCCCCACGTTGGTGGGTTCATATTTGCCCTTTACCATTACCCCTGCTTTTAAGTATTTACTTATCAGCGATTCTGTGTCAGGGTCTCTTATGGTTTTCCCTACTAGGGTCATCAGTTTGTCTTGTGGTACATTATCAAAGAATTTCTCTAGGTCAATGTCTACTATGTAGGTGTATCCATCGTTGAGATATTCGAGCAGTTTGATGATTGCCTGCTGTGCTCTCCTACCGGGTCTAAACCCATAGCTGTAGTCACTAAAGTATGGTTCTACAATAGGAGTTATCACCTGCACGATTGCCTGCTCTATGATTCTGTCTACCACACTTGGTATCCCCAGCTTCCGCACTCCCCCAGCTGGCTTTGGTATTTCTACCCTAAGCACCGGTTGGGGTTTGTACTTCCGTTTTTGGATACGCTCCTTGATACTCGCCCTGTTTTCTTTGAGGTACTCCTGAACTTCGTCTGTGGAAATTCCGTCTACCCCACTCGCACCCTTGTTTGCTTTCACCTTCTTGTAGGCTAGCGTCATGTTCTCTCGGCTGAGTATCTCTTCCATTAGTTGGCTCATACTTGTCTCCTTTTCTTCCTTTGCTCTCGTGCATATTAGCCCTACCTCCTGTGAATCTTTCACTCGGTTACGTCTTTGCTACTCCGATTCTCGTCGAGCCTATACACTCACATTCCTAAGTCCATTTGACCTTGAATTGTTCGACCCTTCCTGATTTCTCAGTACTATGGTCTCTGCTGACTTCTCACAGTTCGTTATTACTACGGAATTTCTCCGTCTGTAAGACCTCACGGGATAAGTCGTCAATCTTTCCTCGCCTACCTGCCTAATCTACCTGCATGGGTTACGATTGCCTTTTGGGCTTCACCGCTTCTTGCCAGCTTATCCGCCATGCAAGCCTTGGTATAAGGTTTCTGTTCGTCAGGCTACGATTTCGCTATTGCTTCTTCTCTCCCACACCTCACGATGTGAAACTTGCAAGTCGCTTTGGAGTTCGTCGGCAACTACGCCCCTTGTGGACTCTCACCACAGATTGACGGCATGCCCGTCATACAAAAAAGACCCAAAAACATTTTGTTTTCGGGTCTTTTAATAACTGTATATTGTTCAGTTACAAATAAGTTTGCTCACGTAGTTACAAAGTTTGCTCGTGATGAAATGTAGTTGTTGCAAGGCTTCTCGCTGTTTCTTCCCTTGTAGTGACAAAGTTTGCTCTCGGGTTTTATTACCTTAAAAAATATAAAAAAATATATAAAAAATGAGAAAATGACAAGCGAGTTTGCTCGTGAGCAGTGAAGAATGACAAAGTTTGCTCGTGGAAGGTAATGAGTATTCATACGCAGGGTATAACCTACGGGAGGAAATATCGAAACCACCTACACATACGAATTATACAGGCTTACGAGGGATTAAAACTGCGTCCCAATTCATATTTTTATTTATTTCTATATTTAGTTCTACACACAAAAAACCGCCAAAGGTATTTAAACCTATGACGGCTAGCGCTTGTGAAAAGCAAACTTTATATTTATAATGGTCACTTGCATTATATTGTTCCATCTCTTCCCAAGTAAAATGTTCATTTAAGGCTGCACCAGGAAACCACATTGTCTCAGCCAGATAGGATATACTCGCAATAATAACACTAATCAAAAATAAAAATCTCCTCAATTGGCACTTTTACAACTCGTGAAATATCAATAGCCAATTTAAGCGATGGGTTGTACTTACCTGCTTCAAGCCTAATGATAGTTTCCCTACGAACTCCAACTAGTTGGGCAAGTTCATCTTGTGTCATTCCTTTAAGTTGACGATATTTCTTTAAATTACAAGTAAACTTTTGGATAAGATCACCCCTTTTAATGTTTGTCATAATACCAAAAAAGAAAAGCATATGATATTATCGTAACCGCCCATCCAAAAGCACAAGTTAAAATAATTAGTTCTTTCGTAATAAAAGGAAACCCCGCAAAAAAACCAATAATAAACAAAATGACTAAAGGAATGCCAGCAGTTTTTAATTTTGCTTTTTGACTGTTCTCAAAATAACGCTCATCCTGCATTTCGTTCGCCATTTTCGCTATAAAATAATAGGCAAAAAAACTAAAAAAACTGAACCAAAATAGCGATAATGGGTTGCCCGTTATAAAATATGTGAAACCTCGAAATCCCAAGAAGCCAAAAAACCATAAATATTTGATGGATTTTCGAAACCCTTTCTTTGGCATCATGATAACCTCCTATGTGATATATTTGTAACTATGTTACAAATATATCACAATAACCATAAAGTGTCAATACCATATAAAAAATAAAATAACAGATTAGATTCCAAATCTGCTAATAGTTATTTATATAATTTTGTTTGGCATTTGCCTACAACTACGACGAAAAATAAGAATGGCAAAGTTTGCTCGTGGAAGGTTTACACATAAAATAAATATTCATACGCAGGGTATAACCTACGGGAAGAAATATCGAAACCACCTACACATACAAATTATACAGGCTTACGAGGGATTGCAACTGCTGAGGTTTTAATAATCTATACATTCTTATATTCTTTTTTACACAACAAAAAACCGCCAAAGTTAAATAACCAATGGCGGTTTGTATTATTCTCAAGCAAACTTTGCATGTTTGAACAAACTGGTGTGTAATATAGATAAAAATGTTCAGTTACAAA
>JBMNJJ010000007.1:0-37637 GCA_050951605.1 Peptococcia bacterium
TGCAGAGTTATTTCCTGACTTATTTTATGCTCAAAAAGCAAACGGAACGTTTGCTGATGAAGAGCAAACATCTATTTCTGAAGCTATGAACCAATAAGGGAAGATAAACTTTAAAGAAATCGCTTTATTGAAAATTTATAGTTAATTCTTACTTTTGCAACGTTTCTTTAGACAACACGGAAAGGAGGAGGCATAGTGGAAAAAGCTTACAACCTTTGTGGTGTTGGTGAAAAAAGGAGTGCTAAAAAGAGCGTAAAAAGAAGAGGGGGTTATGCAATTGAGTAAAAAGATGATTAGGTTCGGAAGACGGGCATCTTTATGTTTACTAATTATGTTTATTTGTCTGTTAATACCGTTAACGGTAAAAGCAGGTGTGACATTTAATGATGCACAAGCGGCTGGAAATCATGTGTCTGCCGGTGGTGAACATTCATTAGCCTTAAAAGTTAATGGTGAAGTTGTAGCCTGGGGTGACAACACTTTTGGGCAATGTGACATTCCGGATGGTTTAAGTGATGTTAAGATGATTTCCGCAGGTAAGTACCATTCATTAGCCTTAAAGAAAGATGGAACTGTGGTAGCTTGGGGTGCAAAAAATGACTCTGAACATCCTGACGTTGACTATGGGCAAAGTATAGTTCCTGATGACTTAAATGGAGTTGAAGTTATTGCTGTTGCCGCCGGTTACTATCATTCTTTAGCCTTAACGGCTGATGGAATTGTGATAGCTTGGGGTGCTGAGGGATCTATATATGATTATGGGCAAAGTATAGTTCCTGATGACTTAAATGGAGTTGAAATTACGGCTATTGCCGCCGGTGGTTACCACTCTTTAGCTTTAAAAGCTGATGGGACTGTGAAGGAGTGGGGACGTGATTATAGTGGTGCAGGGGATTATATTGCTATGCCGGAAGATTTAAGTAATCCGGAGACAAGTAAAGTTATAGCTATTGCCGCTGGTGGCTATCATTCCTTAGCTTTAAAGGAAGATAGAAGCGTGGTGGCTTGGGGGTTAAATACTTTTTTCCAATGTGATGTTCCGGAAGTTTTAGATGGTGTTGTAGCTATTTCTGCCGGTGATGAATTTTCCGTAGTGTTAAGAGATGCTGAAAATATAAAGGCTTGGGGGAACATAGATAGTGAATTTTCGGGGAATTTAAACCTAGGTGCGGTTAGTGCTGGGGCTTCCCATATTCTTGCTATAAACTATTATAATAGTAGTATAAAGGCTTGGGGAGATAATACTTCGGGTCAAGTAAGTGTTCCTAAAAAATTATATCTTATTAGCTTAGATAATCTTAGTGTAAATCTTGAAAATTTTTCTTTCGACCCGGGTGTTAGGAATTATTCTTTAAATGTAGATAATGATATAAAATCTGTTGATATAATCCCTTTTTTGGAAAACCCCGAAATTGAAACAATGGGTGCTAGTTGGGAAGATGGTGCTATGAGGTCTTTTACATTAGGTGTAGGTTATAATAGAATTGATGTTAATGTATATGTACGCTCTTTAGGCATAAAGGGTCTGTATATGCTTCAGATAACCCGGGCTGCCTCTGATACTGACCTAAAAACCTTGAAAACAAATATCGGGGTGGTGAAACCGGCATTTAAACCGGGTATTACTCAATATACAGTTAATGTGGATAATAAAGATGTAGATAGTATTGAGTTTACCGCTACGGCTAATGATCCTACTGCTACTATTACCGTTGCTGTTGGTGAAGAAACTTATGCTTTGGAGGAACCTGTTCCTTTTGATTATGGGGAAACTCCCGTAGATATAATTGTGGAAAAAGATGGGAAAAGCCAAGTTTATGAGTTGCTAATTAGGAAAGCCGGTTTTTTGGAGAGTCTTTCCGTAAGTGGGGGACAGCTTACCTCGGCTTTTGACCCGGAAATGCTAGGTTATACCATCAGTGTAAATAGTAATGTAGATTCACTGGCGATTACACCTACTTTGTTAGACCCCAGACATGAATTATGGATCGATGATATTAAATATGAGAAGGGTGTATCGAAAGAAGTTAGTTTGTTGGGGGATATTATACCTCCTGTTCAGATAGCTGTAAAAGAACCTTCTGAGGCAGAGCTTATTCGTACTTATGAAGTCTATATAAACTGTGTTGACAAGAATGACTTTGTTGGTTCCGGTATACTTGGGGATCCTTATCTTATTCATAACCTTTATGAGTTACAGGAAATTGCTTATGACCCTTCACTTTTAGATAAACATTTTCAATTAGCTTGTAGTCTTGATGCTACCAATACGGTTAATTGGAATAACGGGGCGGGTTTTGTCCCTATTGGTAGTGCTGCAAGTCCATTTGCGGGTCAATTTGACGGAGCGGGATATACTATCATTGGTTTACATATTGACCGACCGAATGATGATTATGTTGGTCTTTTTGGCTGTATGGATGGAGGAGAAATTAAAAATTTAGGTCTGGTAGATTGTACCATTAATGGGCACGACAATGTAGGAGCATTGGTGGGCCATAATCAAAACACCCATTTTGCTAACTGTTTTAGTACAGGAAATGTTTATGGTAATTCTTCTGTAGGTGGCTTAGTTGGCTTTGGTTCCGGGTCTTATGCAGGCAATTATTATTTTAATAATTGCTATTCTTGGGTATCTGTGACCGGGGATAGTGAAGTCGGTGGTTTAATCGGAAAATTAGGCAATGGTTGGTTAAATAATTGTTATGCTTCCGGTTCGGTCTTCGGTATGGAAAACAAGGGTGGGCTGGTAGGTTCTTTAGTTACAGCTTATTGTCGGCACACAAATTGTTTTTGGGATACAGAAGAAAGTGGACAGGTAGGTTCAGCCCTAGGTATTGGAAAAACTACTGCTGAAATGCAGGATAAGGAAACTTATGGCGAATGGGATTTTGATAGTATATGGGACCTTGATTCTGGAATAAATGAAGATTATCCTTACCTACGTATCTTTAAAGATACTTTTAGCCCCATTATTGATGATTCTTTACTTCTTTGGTTAGATGGGCGACATGGTTCCAATGATACCTCCGAGAGAACTATCTGGAGAGACATTTCCGGAAATGCTAATCATGGTACATTAACAAGATTTGATTTTAATGAAAACAGTGGCTGGATTGGGGAAAGTTTGTTTTTCGATGGAGTAAATGATTATGTTAACTGTGGCACCAAGATGAATAATAAATTAATGAATGCCGTGACGGTCGAAGCACTTGTAAAAATAAAAAGTTATGATATTCAAAATTGGGTAGAATCATTTTTGGCATGGGGGAACCAAGCATCACGCACTGTAATATGGTTGGGGTATCGGGTACTTAGTCATTATACTTTTGAAGTAGGTAATGAAGTAGTTTGCCCATCTATATATTTCCATGACCAAGATTTATTGGAGCAAGTAATTCATATTGTAGGAACATATGAAGATGGTACGTTAAAGTTATTTAAAAATGGGGATTTAATTAATCAGGTGCAAACTACGAACCTAAGGCGTATTTCTGTAAGAGAAGATAGTTGTTTATTAGGCATATATCGTGGTAATGGTCATACTTTTCATGGTGATTATTACACAGCTCGTGTTTATAACCGTGCCCTTACTGATGAAGAAGTAGCCCAAAATTATCAGGCTGAAGTGCCACGGATAAAAGCGGCGACTGCAGGAAATTTAGCTGAATTAACTATTTCCTCCGGCGTGTTGCAACCTGCTTTTAAGGCCTCTAAGCTTAACTATGTCGTAATTTTGAGAGAGCGGGAACTAAACGAAGTTATAATTACTGCTACGCCTGTTTCTGCTGATGCGAGGGTTACTATAGATGGATTTGGTGGTCAGGTGGTAGGCACCCAGTCTCTTCCGGTCGATGTTTTTACGGGATCTAAAGAAGTACCTATTGTGGTTAAAGAGGCAGATGGTAGCACTAAGACTTACAAAATTAGAATAGTAAAAGCGAGCTACCTTAGTGACTTAACCTTAAATGGTAATCCATTACCAAATTTTGACCCGGAAACTTTGGAATATACGGTCGATGTGCTTTACGATACAGCTTTTGCGAATATTGTGGCGACCTTAGATTTGGAGGACTCTCCAATGCAAGAATTGCTGATTAATAATCAGCCACATACTAGTGGTACTGCGATGCAAATTCCTCTTGATGTTGGAAAAAATAATACTATTCCTATCAAGATAAAAGTACCTGGTTGTGAGACTGACTATACCTTAAATATCTATCGGGCTTCTAAGGTTGATTTGAAAAAACTGGAGATGCCTGGAACTTTAGTACCTGAATTTACCCCTGCTAATATAGGTCCTTATACTATAAATTTAGATAGAGACCCAACCCCGGATCAGATTAGGATTACGGCGACAGCTTTTGAAAGTGATGCTACTGTAAGCATCGAGGGTGCAAGTGATGCGGGGGGATTAACGGATCATATGGTAGACTTAGTGTCCGGTAAAAATGAGATTGAGATCAAAGTTACGAAGGATGGTTTGGAAAAAATATATACCCTTAATGTATTTAGACCGCTAACCTTAAGTGATATAAAGGTTAAGCAGGGTGAGGAAGAGTTAGAATTAAGCCCTAGTTTTAATAAAGATGAATTGGAATATCGTGTTGAAGTAGATGATAATGTACTATCTCTTGAAGTCTCTGCCGAGGCAATATTCGATGTGGATGTTTATATCAATGGCGTGAAGACTCGGAAAAAAACTATATCCGATCTTACCGTTGGTACCAACGTTATTCTTATTGACGCCAAAATGTCTGACATGAGTACGACTACCTATAAGCTTTTGGTAACCCGTGGAACGAGTACTGTTACTTTAGATGATTTAAAAATTAAACACAAGGATAGTGAGATTGGGACATGGAATGAGCCTTTTCTTGCCCCTGGGAATGAGGCTTATACGGTAACTTTGGCTAAGGCTATGGATAGTATAGACATTATGGTAGTACCTACTGATCCAGAAGCAAAAGTCATTGTAGCACAGTCGGGTAGCCAAGACTTCTTAACATTGTGGCCTCTTGAGGAGCGAGTGCCTGTGCCTGTGCGGTCGGGTGAAAACGTTATCCCGATTACGGTAAAGGGTGTAGATGGGGTGACGGCAAATACATATACTCTCAATGTGATTAGACCCGGTGGTTTGGAAACTCTTGAAATAGAGAATGACACCATGGAGTCTGAGTATGCAAAAGATGTCAATGATTATAGTGTAAAAAGCAATGTCTTTTTAGTAAAAGTTACGCCAACGTTAGAAGACCTTGCTACACAAGAGCTTTATATCAATGTCAATAGTAGTGAAACTGATACTAAATGCGTAAGTGGAGAAACACAGGTGCTGGAGTTAAATAAGGGAATAAATACGGTAGCGATAAAAGTAAAGACACCCTCAAATAATCTTGTTAATACATATACCCTCAATGTAAACGTAGTTCCTTTAGTGGAAGACGTAGGAATGGATGATATTGATGGTACGGGTTCACGAGAAGTACAAAGTGTTTTTGGGGCACAAGTTCTAAGCAAGCTGAACTTTAATTTAAGTCAAAGTGTTAGTCAGGGTTTAAAAATAAAATTCGATTTACCGGAAGCTTTGGATATTCAAAAGGTTATAGGTCTTTACAGGGCGGATGAACTTGTTACTAATGATATTATTATCAGTCAAGAAGATGTTCCTGAAGGGGTAGTGGCTGGTAATAACGTCATCACGATTAATAGTTCACTTGACCCTGGTGCTTATGAAGTGAAGTTCATTTTAACCAATGAGCCCATAAAATTAAAGGTGGGATTAGATTCCTTTAGTGAGGTCGATGGAAATGTGCTTGAATGTAGGACCGAACCTTTAGAAATAGAATACGTTGACTTTCCGGAACTGTTGTAGAAAAAAGGAAGAAAGGGGATTGCCAGAAGGCAGTCCCTTTTTTTATACCATAAAGTTAAAAAAAGGTAAAATAAATACCAAAATATGATATAATTTGTAAACAATGATAAATAATGTTTGGAGTTGATGTTAGTTGAGTGAGTTGTTGAGGGTACATCTAGTTTTTAAGGAACGGGAGAAGAAATTGTTACGGGAAATAAGTAAGTACTGCCAAATTACAGGGTGGAATGCGACACTGGAGTCTGCTAGTACGTGGGCCAGGGAAGGTGGTGGCGAAGACCCGGATTTATTTTTAATTAATAGTACTGTTTATTTTTCTCAAGCTAATCAACAAAAAAGTGCTAATAAAGATTTTTTACGGATGTTGTTGACGATCAAGGAAGAACGGCACAAGAGTCAGATTGTTTTATTATTACCGGAAAAGATGATTGTTGAACGTGATTTGCTAGCTAATTTTATCAAGATGCAGGTATATAACTTTTGGTTTTTAGATAGTTTTGCGGAAGAAGATGTGCAAGAATTTATTTTAACGCGCAGAACTTTGCGTGATGTGGAAAAGTATTTATTGGTAAAGGAGAAAGAATTACATCATTTAAAAGGGAGCAATAATTTCATATCCAAGGGAGAAAAGCTTTTTCAGCCTTACCATGTTAAATCAAATATTCTCACCTTTTGGTCGGAAAATAATACGGCACTTAATTGTGGTCTGGCTTTGCTGACAGCCTTAAATTTAGCCGAGTGCGGTTTTCAAGTTGCGTTGGTGGAAACTGTTAGCTCTGTACCTTCTTTGGGCGGTTGTCTGGCGGTAAGTCATCCTTATTTTAATACGAGTCATGCTCTTTCTATGTATTTGCAGGGTAATAATGACTTTATCAAAAACTGCCTTAATCATGCCGAAAAACATCTGGCTAGCCCTTATGCTACGGAGGATTGTCAACATTTACGTTATTTTCCAACAGGGTTTTATTTTTTACCTGATAGCAAAAGGGAGGATAATGCTACAGAGAGGGAGATGAAGGAAGTTTGGCGTGCATTTATGATGGCTCTTTCACGTTTTATTATTTTTGAACAAGGTTTTCATTTTCTTATTTTTCTGGCTTCAGGCAGGAATTTTTTTAATCAGGTAGTTTTAGAGGAATTTACTTATCTAAAATTTATCACGGTGGACATGCTTCCCTCGAGTGTTTTGTATGGTCTTAGAGAGAGGAAAAAAGAACAGGGAAGAGTACAGATTATCGGAGCCAATAATTTGAAAAGTATTAATCAAGAGCTTAAAGGGCTTAGGGAGGAGCCTTTTCTTTATCCTCCGCAGACTTTTATAGCAGACTTTTTGCAGTATGTATATACTCAAGACTATCGGAAAATAACGCGTGAGACACAGGTGTTTATTAATCGTCTGATGGAGATAAGTGGAGTTAAAGTGCCTACTTTAGACATTGAGAAAAAAGGTTTAGGGGAAAGATTGCGGGATTATAAAAAAGCTTTATTCGGAGATTTTTTATAATAAAATGTAAAATAAGCTAGAATAAACCAAAAAATATGATATAATTTATAAACTATGATAAATAATTCCATTTTACCAATAAATATTAATTTACAGATAATGAGATAGAAAAAGGCGTGGTAGAAGTAAGGGGGAAAGGCAAAGTGCTGTTAAGGAGAAGAAAGAGAGTGTCTGCTCAGCTTTTAAATATCCCGCCCCAAGTAATTGCGCTCTGGGGACCGGGAGGTAATAATACGGCTCAATTCAGTTTAGATCTAGCTCAAGAATTAGCTAAACATACTTATGTACTGCTTGCGGAATTGCCTTGTCTCAGCATACCTCGTCTTAGCTTTAGCGCTAATATATTAGATAGAAATAATCATATTGAGGCTGCTTTAACTGAATTTTGGTATAAGGGACAGCTTTCCTTAGATTACCTTTATAAGCTGGGAGAGAATTTAGCCTTATTACCAATATGTGCTTTTGCTAATCCGGATAATCCTCTTACGGCGAGAGTGGAATTGGATGTCTTAAAAAAATTTCCTATTCATCTGATTAATAGTGCTCGGCAGAAAGGCTATGGGGTGGTCATAGTCATTTGCCAAGGACAGCTTACTCATCCGATGACATTTTTCACCTTGAAATGTGCGGAGAGGATTGTAATGCCGGTAAATGAGCCAAGTACGATTGCTTATAGTTTGCTTAATATTAAGAAATTAGTACATACGTTTAAGTTTCCTCCGGAGAAATTTATGGTTGTGGCACCTCAATATATCGAAACAATTAGTGAAGTGATGTGGATTAAGGATGAAAGGCAAAAAGTTATGCCCATAAAAGTATCACTGGAGCGTGTTGAAGAAATTGTAAGTGGTTTTATTAGGGAGGCTAATGAAGCTATGTGAACAATTAGAGACAAGAAAGAAGGTGAGTTATTGACGTGGTTAAAACTTTTAATCCTTTAGAGTATGTTGCTCTTCAACAAACAAAGATTGTGCAGGAGGTAAATGTTTCGGCGACAGATCAGCTTGATAATATTACGAAGAAGGTGAGAGCTTATCTCCGGGATAGGCACCGAGAGTCTTTTGCCCGTTCGGTTATTGACCCTAAAACGAGGGAAGAATTGAAGACGGTAATTAGTGACTATATTCATCAATTACCTAATTTACGTATTTCTACGCAGGAAAAAGAAAGTTTAATTAGGGCTATACAACAAGAAATTCTTTATTTTGGTCCGATTCAAAAAGCTTTAGATGACCCGGCGGTTACTAATATTGATGTTAATACTCCTTATGATGTGTTTATTGAACGAGATGGGGAAGAAGAGTTTCGCCCTGATTTAGCTTTTCATGATGAAGTTCACTTGGAGAATATCATCAATAAAATGCTGATTCCCGATGGCAAATCTTTAACAGCGAATGAACCACATATCGATAGTTTGTTTGATAATTACCGCGTTTGTGCTGTTTTAGGTGTGAAACAGGGGGGAATAGCTACCGAAAGTACTTGTGTTTCCATTAGAAAGTTTTCTGAAGAAACAATTTCACCCGAGGACTTAGTTAGACTGGGAACGATGAGTCAGGAAATGGATGCTTTTTTTCGCGATGTTATTCCCTGTGCCAATTGTATTATTGCTGGAGCAACTAATTCAGGAAAAACAACTACCCTGATTTCTTTCCCCCTTTATTTTGAAAAGAATACCAGAATTATTACGATTGAAGATAGCCCAGAGATGATGTTACGTCGGAAAAAAGCGTATCGTGATTATCGCAATATTGTTTCTTTACAGACGAAACATCATGAAAATCCGGAAAAAAGATATGATATTGCTAAATTGACGAAAGTATCTTTAAGAATGCGCCCTTGGAAAATAATTGTGGGAGAAGTTAGAGATGGACAAGCTGCTCGGCAAACTCATGAAGCTATGAACACCGGGCATAATTGTTATGTTACACTTCATGCCAGTTCGGCGCGTAATGCGGCTACACGTATAGTGCAGTTAGCCGGTGATGGTTATAATGATGAGGCTATTGCGGCTCAACTTGCGGATACGGTCGATTTAATTATTTTTCAGCAAAAAATAAAAAAGAGTCGGATTATTACGGAAGTAGTGGAGCTCATTGGTTATGAAGGAGCTAAACACCCTCTTTGTACGACCCTTTTTGAATTTGTCCAGACGGGAATAAGTGAGGACGATTATGTTTTAGGTTATCATCGCCGGGTTAATGGCATCTCTGAGGAACTAGCTAGTAAAATGCGTGTGAATATGATTCCTAAGGAGAGAATCAGGAAATGGCAGTTGTAACTTTACCATTTTTAACGGGCTTGCTTTGTGCTTTGTGGTTTTTATTAGCCTATTTCTTGTTTAATTCACCTCGACAAAAGGGAGTACCGGCTAAACTAAGGCTGAAACGGTTTTTTTATGAAACAATGCAAGTGGAAAAATTTCAAAATGAAGCTAAGGCGATTGGTTGGAAAATAACGAAGAGTGAATTTGTACTAATTGTTATCTTAAATGTTTTTCTGACTTTAGCTGTGGCAGTGGTAACACATAATCTCTTTATTTTAATTACCGGTTTTGTGGTCGGAGTTTATTTACCTAGTTTTTTGATTGAAAAAAAGCGACAAAGTTTACGTTTTAATTTGATTAGTAAACTTGTTGACCCTTTAAGATTATTGCTTTCCAGACTTCCTGAACAGCAGAATATTACGCGGGCCGTAGAAATGACTCGTGATGAAATTGTGGATAAGGAGATTAAGGAAATATTCAATAGTTTTTTGCGTGATGTAGCTATTGGGGGAAGTGTAAGGGATGCTTTGTTTAATCTGAAAAAAAGAGTAAGTTTTCGTAAGTTTGACCTTTATGTAGAGCATCTTTTATATGCTCATTATGAGGGATTTACTGTGGAAGCGATTAGTGCCTTAGATAAGGCGGTACAAGCCATTGAATTTGATTTACGGGCTATACAAAAAGTTAAGGAACAGAGTCGCGAAAAAAAGAAAAAGCTATATTTAGCCTTGGTCATAGCCTGGCTTTTCCCTATCATTCTTTCTTTTGTTAGTACCGGGCATTCAAATATTTATTTACATACTTTTCCCGGTAAAATTGTAATTTTGGGTTATGTTTTAGGGTCAATTTTTGTTTATATCAAAGGGGAAGAATATCTGAGTCTTAATCTTGATGAGCTTTAAAGGAGAGGTTTTATGTTAGTGCAAATTTGGGGTCTGGTAATGCCCTTAATCATAGCTTCGCTGGTGGCCTTTTTATTAGCAAAGCAATTGTTTATTGATCGGGCTACGCGGCGGGCGATCTTACGAGCGGGCGAAGTACTTTTGACGGAAAAAGAACTGGAAATGTTTCAGGAAGATAAGTTAACTCAATATGTGCTGGAAATAATTGAGAGAATTAAGGGAAAAGTTAATTTGGAAAATTTAATCTTAGCGGAAATGCGTAATATGCTGACCTTAATGGGCCGAAAAAGGAGTGCCGAAAGGGAATTAGCCGGTTATATAGTGTGCGGTTTTTGCTTTGCTCTGCCCATGTTATTAGTACCACTAGTTACCGAGTTTATGGGCTATGTGGTAATTTATCCTATTTTTATCGGAGTAATTATTATCCAGCGTTATCGTGAATTAAAAAAAGATTATCGGAAATGGCAGACGGAATTAGTGCGGGACTTGCCTGATTTAATTGATAAATTGCGGATTAGTTTTGCTAGTGGGCGAGACTATATTGCGGCCTTTATGCAAGTACGGGATAATTCGGGAATGAAGATGAGGGGCATGATTGATAAATTGATTAGTGACTTACAATGTATGAGGGCTACTCAAGCTCTGGACCTTTTTGCCGAAGCGTTTCAAATGCCGATTGTGAACAGATTTGTTTCGGCTGTCAAAATTGCTATTAAATATGGTTATGAAGCGGCGGAAAACTATTTTCAAACAATTGAAAGTGATATTACCGAAATTAGATGTGTAGTTATTGAAGAACTAACAAAATCTAAACCGGAAAAAATTTATCAATTATATTTGCTTATTTTTGCTTTATCGGTAAGTGCCTTATCTATTAAAGCTTGGGAGTTGTTTTCACAATTAAGTACAATTTTATAATAATGAAGGAGGTAGAGAGACATGATTTTAAAAATGCAGGTAAGAATAATTCAGCAGGGGCAAAGGTTAAAAGAAAGTGTAAAAAAACATGTGGGTAATGAAAGAGGAGATATGGTGGCGACAATCGGGTGGATGGCTTTGACAGCAGTGATTCTTGTTTTGATTTATGCCATCCTTAAAAATTGGCTCCCGGGTTTTATGGGTGGGATTACCGATAAAATGGATTCCATTAGTGAACCGATTAGTAAATAGCAAGGGATTGGTTTAATTGCCAAAGGAACGGAATTTAAATTTATTAACCTCGGAAAGAGGAGCAAGTTGGCTTAGTGGTCTTTTTACTATGCTTGTCTTGACGATAGTAATGTTTATAGGGATTGAAGTAGCCTGTTACTTATCAACTTATTGGAAATTAAGAGTTGCGTGTAGTGAAACCTTAGCTTTAATGAAGCTGGAAAATGGGTTTGATGTCCAGACAAAGCAGTATTTTGATAGTTTTTTAAGGGTACAAGGCATTGACCCTCATCAGGATCAGGTTAAAGTAGAAGGCACGGAGAAAACTGTGCAAAGAGGCGAAATAGTGACGATCAGGACGGAGATGCCCTATACTTTTAGGGCTTTAAAGCCTTTAGGGAAAGAGTTTCATTTAACGATGAGGGTAGCGATGTCGGGGCTTGCTCAGGAGTTTATAAAGTAAAAAAGTTTAAAAGAAGGATAAGTATAAAGATGAAAGTACCGGTATGGATGTTGTTTGGTTTGATTTTAGCTATATTATTAATGGACCTGATTACTCTTTTGGTGGTGAGAGCAGACCTAATAGAAGCAATAAATATAGCTTTAGATGCTGCTTTTGTAGAGGGAATAAGTGAAGAAGATTTGTTCAAAGGTGAAAGCTTTATTGAAGAAAGTAAGGCTCGAGAGGCAGCCCTCACTTATTTTAAAAAGAATTTGAACTTGAACCATAACTTAGAGAATAGATTTCTGCAAAAGACTAAATTTGAACTTACTTTTAAACAGGAGCAAACCCAACCAATGATTTCAGCGATAGTAAGCACTACTGTTACGACAATGGTGCCAAAGTTAGTGGGGCACGAGGGGATTAATATTACTGTTCGGAAAAAGCAATATTTTTTGCACAGTTATAAAAACATGGCCCCGGTGTTGTGAATTAACAAGTTATTAGGAGAGATGCTAAGTCCTATATAGAAAGAGCTACTTTGGAGAGAAAGGAGTGGAAAAATTGAGCAAAATTTTTCGCAAAAAATGGTTGAGAGCATTTTTTGTTTTACTCACGTTTTGTGTTGTTTTTTTTATAACATATACATTAAATGATTTCTATATCAAGAAGAATGTACAAACAGTTCGTGTCGCTACAGTGACTAAAAAAATACCACCTTATACCTTAGTAACAAAAGAACAGATTGTGATGGCACCTATACCGGTATCAGTAGTGCCCGAAGATGCTGTTCTTAATGTGGAACAGTTTTTTCAGGGGAAGGAATATTATACTAATGAATTAGGTTTAGGGGCAGGAGATTTATTGAGAACAGAGAAGTTATCAGCAGATAATACTTCTCCGCTTGGGAAGTTGACCAGGCTTTCTGATGAACAGACGATGCTTGTAGCGATCAATACTAATCTTGTCCAAAGTTGTGCTAATCTTGTTGTGCCGGGGACTTTAGTTAATGCTATCGTCTATATCAAAGCAAAAGGGATGGGAGAAGAAGATGTGGTGATTAGTTTTGAGGAAGACCCTGGTTTAGCTAATCTTCTTGTGGTTGATAAAAAGAATGCGAATTCTGCTGTAGTTGAAGAAGAGGGGCGTGAGGCTATACCGGCAGTCGTTGTTTTTAAGTTACATAAAAATCAGCAAAATGTAGCTAAAGCTTTAGTAAAATATAATGAAACGGGGATTGTTTATTTACTGCCAGTAGGTTTTCAGGGTGATATTTTTTTAGGTCTTGAAGCCCAAAAATAAAGGAGAGAAAGAAGTTGAAGAAAAAAGCACTTAATTTAATCGTGGTTTTAGCGTTATGCTTCTTTTCAAATAGTCTCCTAGCTACAGAAGGGCATTGGGCAGCAGGAGATTTGTATAATTTAAAAGATAAACATAAGCTTGAGGTTGAGGGGAATTTAGATCAACCTGCTGATCAAGCTGTGCAGGAGGAAGTTTTTAAATTAATAGGTATAAAAAAAAGACCGCGGAATGAATTGTTGAGGTTCAGAATATTTTATTATATGGTGGAGTCATTACCAATAGAATCACCGGGAGATGAGGAATGTAACGAAATACTACGGGACTTCGCAGATGTCTGTAATTATTGCCAAAAAAACAATAGAACTTTAGGAACGGCAAAAAAAATTGGGCTTTTACGAGGACGTAAGACAGAAGAAGGACTAGTTATGGCTATTGACCAGCCCGTAACTAGAGCTGAGTTGGGAGTATTGGCTATGCGTTATTTAAAGATAAAAGATACATTAAAAGAAATACAGGATCAGTAGGGGAGTAGGAAGTGAAAAAACTGTATTAATAACAGGTTCTTCTAGAGGAATTAGGCAGGCGATGGCCAAAGTTTTTTAATTTAAAATATACGAATACTGACAAATAAGTTGGAGTTTGATAAAATATAATATAATTGGTGGGGGTGATTTATTGAAAAGTTGTTTTGTTCCTGAAATTCATGGAAGATTGCGTAAACATATGGTTAGAGTGCCGGAGATTATTAATTCTGTTGGTGGAATTAGAATATTTGGCAAATTGATTAAATCTTTATTATTTAGTACTGATGTAGCCATTATTAAGAATTGTAATGCTGATGCAGTTATTGCTGTTTACCCTTTCACTCCTCAGCCGATCATTACGCAATCAATCATTAATGCTTCAGGTGTTCCGGTTTTTTGCGGGGTGGGTGGAGGTACTACTACCGGGAATCGTGTAGTAAATTTAGCTGTACATGCTGAACATCAAGGAGCGATGGGTGTGGTGGTAAATGCTCCTACTAAGAATGATATAATTAAAGAATTGTACGAAAAAATTGATATACCGATAATTGTTACTGTTGTTTCTGAAAATGAAGATTTTGAAGAGCGTTTAAACTCCGGAGCTACTATTTTAAATGTATCAGCAGCGGCGAAAACACCTTTAATAGTTAAGCAAATACGTAAAAATCATCCGCAAATACCGATTATTGCAACAGGCGGACCTAATGAAGAGACGATTAAGACAACCATTGAGGCGGGTGCAAATGCGATAACTTATACACCACCTACTTCAGCACAAATATTTAAAGAAATGATGCAAAATTATCGCCAGCAATTACAATAAAAAATATTTTTGTTAATTTTAATAAAGAAAAGAATGAGTTGGTTTTGCTTTTTTTCTTAAAATTATGATATAATAGAATTATTAGAGATTAGAAACAAGGTGGGAAATATTTATATGTTTTTTTATATAAATTTATATGGAAGGTGAGGTGGTTAATTTGGGAACGGCTCAGGGAAAACAGAATAAAGAGCATTTCAAAGGCTGTTTACTAGGTGGGGCTATTGGTGATGCCTTTGGAAGTCCTGTAGATTTATTGAATTATAATGAGATAAAGGAAAAATACGGGAAAAAGGGCATTGTTGATTTAGTTTGTGAGGAAAATGGGAAGGCAAGAATAACTGATGATACTCAACTAACTTTATTTACAGCTGAAGGATTGTTACGTGCAGAAACAAGAAAAAGAGCGAGAGGAGCTTGTTATCCTCCTTCGATTGTCTATTATGCATATTTACGATGGTTACATACACAGGGATATCCCCAAAATAAAAATATAGAAAAAATTTATGATGGCTATTTAATTAAAATAAAAGAATTATATGTAAACCGTTCGCCGGGCAAAACTTGCTTATCAGCTTTAGCCAGTGGAAAACATGGGACTATAGAAGAACATATTAATGATAGTAAAGGTTGTGGAGCTGTGAAGCGCATTGCACCTGTAGGTCTTTATGTTTCGAGAAAAACTGCGTTCGAATTGGGTAGTGAATGTGCTGCTTTAACTCATGGGCATCCTAGTGGATATTTAGCGGCAGGTGTTCTTGCTCATATTATAGCGGGGATTATTGAAGGAATGGAAATTGAGGAAACTATTCTTGAAGCAATGGATAAGCTTGTATATTATGACGGGTATGAAGAATGTAATAGCAGTATTCATAAAGCAATGAAGTTGGCGAAAAGTGATAAAGAACCCAGAGAAGCGATAGGTCTTATTGGAGAAGGTCGAGTGGCTGAAGAAGCGTTAGCTGTTGCTATATATTCTGTTTTAAAGTATCCGCATGACTTTAAAAAAGCACTTTATGTAGCGGTTAATCATGATGGAGGTAGTAATAGTATCGGAGCGATTACCGGCAATATTCTTGGTGCATATTTAGGCATAAAAGGGATACCTACTGAGTGGGCTAAAAAAGTTGAATTAACTGATGTTATTTTACAGGTAGCAGATGACCTTTTTACAGGGTATAAAGGTACACTTGATTGGTGGCGGCGGTATCCCGGATATTAAGTGTGTGCAGCGGTAAGGTCTAAAAGTCGTCTTCTTATTTTGAGGAAGCGGCTTTTGTTTTTTTAAGAGAGAAATAATTTGGTGAAAAGCCTCTGTATTGAGTGGCTATTTTAAAAATATATTGTATACTTTTATAGAAAATCTGGTGCTTTCATAAATTTTGTTGTATATTATAACAAAGTTATTTTCTCACGAAAGTATAAGATAGACCCTAGTTATAGATGTGTAGTGGGAATGAAGATGGGGAGGTAATTGTTTTGAGTTTTAATGGAACTGCAGCCTATCAATTAAAGAGAGCTATTGAGTTATTAAAATTAAATGATGAAACAGCGAAAGCCCTTTTAGAGCCGAGAAGGTCTTTAGAGGTGACTTTTTCTGTGAGAATGGATGATGGAAGCGTTAGAGTATTTAAAGGTTATCGAGTACAGCATACTGATGTCATGGGACCCGCTAAAGGTGGTATACGTTTTCATCCTAATGTAGATTTAGACGAAGTTAAGGCATTGGCAACTTTAATGAGTATTAAATGTTCAGTAATCGGCTTGCCTTATGGTGGAGGCAAAGGTGGCGTTACAGTTAATACGAAAGAGTTATCAGAAGGCGAATTAGAGAGAGTAAGTAGGGGCTATGTACGCGCTATTGCTCAATTTGTTTCTTCGGATAAAGATGTTCCGGCACCGGATATGTATACGAATGCTAAAATTATGGCGTGGATGGTAGATGAGTTTTCTACGATTAAACAATGTAATGATTTCGGTTTTATCACTGGGAAACCATTAAGCATAGGTGGTTCTGTGGGAAGAAATGCGGCTACGGCCCGCGGAGGTTTTTTTGTAACTAAAGCAGCTTGTGAAAAAGAAGGTTTTTCTTTAAAAAAAGCGAGAATAGCTATTCACGGCTTTGGTAATGTGGGTGGTAATGCGGCGAGAATTTTTGCAGCAGAAGGTAGTAAAGTTGTGGCGATTGCTGATTCGAAAACGGCTATTTATGATGCGCAAGGAATTGATGTGGAATTAGCGCATAAAATTAAAGCGGAAACGGGTACTTTAGAAGATTATCTCAAGGGACAAAAGATAGCTCCCGATGAATTGTTTAAGTGTGAATGTGATATTTTAGTTCCGGCTTCGATGGAAGAAGTACTGACCAAGGATAATGCTCATTTAGTTAAGGCGAAGTTAATTGCCGAGTTAGCTAATGGTCCAACGACACCAGAAGCAGATGAAATATTAGCTGAAAAGGGAGTAACAATCTTACCTGATATTTTGACTAATGCTGGCGGGGTTACGGTAAGTTATTTTGAATGGATTCAAAATAGGATGGGCTATTACTGGACTGCGGAAGAAGTTGAAGAAAAGTTGGAAAAGTTAATGTATAAAGCATATGAAGATATTTATAAATTCAAACGGGAAAATAATTGTCAGGATTATCGTTTAGCTGCTTTTGCTATTGCTACAAAGAGAATTGTTCAGGCCATGAGAGACCGGGGCTGGATTTAAGCAAAAATTTTGAGGCAAATGAAAAACCTTTATGTAGACACATTCTTTAAAAGTGTTGCATAAAGGTTTTTTTGTTTACGTTTTTTAAGTGAAATTAGCATAAATTAAAGAGAAGGAGGGTAACCTAATTTTTGAAAAATTTATCTAGGAGGCATGATCTTTGTGAGTCTTATACCTTGGAATCCTTTTAAAGATATGGATAACATTGGCAGGGAAATGAGCAGTTTTTTTGAGAATTCCCCCTTTGCTTTTTTGGGGCGGGCTACTTCACCGCGTGTTGATGTTTATCAGACAGAGACAGATGTAATTGTCAAAGTAGAAATACCCGGCGTCTCGAAAGAAGACTTAAATGTCTATATTGATGAAAATTCAATCAGACTTTCCGGGCAAACGAAAAGGGATGAACGCTATAAAGATGAGAATATGTACCGGACAGAAAGGTTTTACGGCAGTTTTTCGCGAACCATTCCTTTACCTGTCACCGTAAAATCAGAACAAGCTAAAGCGGAATATAAGGAAGGTATTTTGTCGATTAGTGTACCGAAAGTAGAACCAACTAAATTAAAGGGTAGACGCATTGATATTCAATAGACCAGGTTAATTTTTAGAGTTATAAATTATAGAAAAAATAAGAGTGGAATTACAAAGCAACCGCAGAAGTTTTACGGTTGCTTTTTGTGTATGCCCATATTAGAGGGATAACTATTTAACGTATTTTTAACATTCATTTAATCTGTTCATAATTTATACATTTTAAAATTAAATTTGAAAGAATAAAAAAAAATTATGAGGAGGTAGATGAATGTTAAAAGGGTATAAGGTGGTTGTGGGGTTGTTAATGTTATTTTGTGTGGGGAGTATAATTTTTCCCGGTTGTCAAGCGGGAAAAATCCAGGATGAAACTAAGGATGGGCTAAACGGCAAGATTACGATCATTGGTTCAACTTCAGTTGGGCCATTGGCAAAAAGTTTAGCAGATGCTTTTATGGAGCAAGAACAAGGTGTAGCCATTGACATCCAAGAACTTGGTTCTACGGAAGGCATTCAAGCGGCTATTAACGGGACGGCAGATATTGGCACATCATCTCGTGACTTAAAGGATGCCGAGAAAGCAACCGATTTAGCTGTACATGTAATTGCTTATGATGGTATTGCCGTAGTTATCAATCCTTCCAATCCTGTTTCAGACCTTACTGGTGAGCAACTCACGAAAATATTTAAAGGCGAAATTACCAATTGGCAGGAAGTAGGGGGAGCAAATAAACTAATAACGGTTATTAACCGTGAAGCAGGTTCTGGCACGAGGGGTGCTTTTCAGGAGTTATTAAAGCTTGAAGAAAAGCAAGCCGATGGGACAAAGAAGTCTTTGCTTACGGATAAGGCTCTGGTTATGGATAGTACCGGTGCGGTAAAGGCCTCGGTTGCCGGAAATGAGGCGGCGATTGGCTATATTTCCCTAGGGGTGCTCGATAATACTACCAAAGCGCTTAAAGTGGATGGGATTGAACCTACCATTCAAAATGTAATCGAGAAAAAATATGCAATTTGGAGGCCTTTCCTCATGCTGACAAAAAAGGAAGAGTTGAAACCACAGGTCAAGGCATTTCTCGACTATATTATAAGTGTAGAAGGACAAGAAATAGTGCAAAGGGAAAAATATATTCCGGTTAATGATTAAGAAGTTAAGACTTGGTTTAGGAGGCATAGTCTTGAGAAAGAAAAAATTGAAGGAAATTCTAGTAGAGAATAGTTTCTTGCTCTGTGCCTGTGTTGCTATAATCTCTATAGTCATAATTACTCTTTATATCTTTAGCCAAGGGATGCCGGCATTATTGAAGATTGGGGTAGGGGATTTTGTTCTGGGTCATGTTTGGAAACCTTTGGAGAATCAGTTTGGAATTCTTCCGATGATTGTAGTTTCTTTGCTAGGTACGCTGGGGGCTGTTTTCCTGGGAACGGTTGTCGGCCTGTTTACGGCTATTTTTCTGGCGGAAATTGCCCCTAATTGGCTTGTAAAAATATTCAGGCCAGCCATTGACCTTCTGGCCGGGATACCTTCTGTGGTTTATGGTTTTTTTGGACTAGTAGTGATTGTCCCCATAATTCGTAATACCTTAGGCGGACCGGGGAACAGCCTTTTAGCTGTAATTATTATTCTATCGATCATGATTCTTCCTACAATTATTAGTATTTCTGAAACATCATTACGTTCAGTACCCAGAGAATATAAGGAGGGGTCTTTGGCCTTAGGGGCTTCTCCAATTAAGACAATTTTTAAGGTAATTGTTCCGGCAGCACGTTCGGGAATTCTAGCGGCAATCGTCTTGGGTACAGGCAGAGCTATCGGAGAAACGATGGCTGTAATCCTTGTTGCCGGTAATACCCCAATTTTTCCTGAATCTATTCTTTCCCCGGTACGAACTTTAACCGTAAATATCGCCATGGAAATGGGTTATGCTTATGGTCTGCATCGGGAGGCACTTTTTGCGACGGGAGTTATCCTTTTCTTATTTATTATGGCTTTAAATATTGTTTTTAATTTGCTGGTATATCAAAAAGAAAGCAGGTGTGAAAAATGAGAAAGAGCCTGAAACTGTTTCGAGGTAACTGTCTAAAGGACAAAATTTTAGAGCTATTGCTAGGGTTTTTTTCTTTTTTCACTTTGGCTATTCTCGTCTGGATACTTTTGTATATACTTGTTCAGGGAATCCCTAATCTTTCGTGGGGATTTTTAACAACACCTTACCGTGGGCAGAGTAGAGGTATTTTACCGATGATAATAGCTACATTATATGTGGTTTTAATTTCTGTCGCTGTTTCTACACCCATCGGGATGGGGGCTGCTATTTATCTTACAGAGTATGCTAAACCCGGAAAGCTAGTCAGGACAATTCGTTTTGCGACAGAAAGCCTTGCTGGTATACCTTCGATCATCTATGGCTTATTTGGATATGTATTTTTTGTGACGGCATTACATTTCAAATTTTCTTTACTCTCAGGTTCTTTAACTTTAGGGATTATGGTATTACCGGCGATTATCAGAACGACAGAGGAAGCCTTGAAGGCTGTTCCCGCTAGTTATCGGGAAGGAAGTTTAGCCCTGGGAGCGACAAAACTTTGGACAATCACGAAGGTAGTTCTTCCCTCTGCTATCCCCGGAATACTTACGGGAGTAATTTTGAGCATTGGTCGGATTGTAGGAGAAACTGCCGTACTAATCTTTACCGCGGGTACAGCAATACAGGGAATGGATGTTTCTTTAACGGATTCGTGTAGAACACTGTCTGTGCATTTATATATGTTAGCTAAGGAAGGGTTATCTTTTCAGGAGACTTTTGCTACTGCTACTATATTGATTTTTATAGTAGCTTTAATTAATTACTTAGCCAGCCGAGTAGCTGCAAATCTTAAGAAGGGAACAACGGGTGTATGAACAATAAAAGTAAAGAAATCATTAAAATAAAAGAATTAAATCTTTTTTATGGGAAGGTCCATGCTTTAAAAGACATAAATATAGAGATAGCCGCGAAAAAAGTTATTGCTTTAATCGGGCCATCAGGTTGTGGTAAATCTACTTTTTTAAGGACACTCAACCGAATGAATGATCTAATCCCCAGCGTTAGCATAACAGGTGAAGTATATTTTGCCGGTTTAAATATTTATGGTGATTGTGATGTCGTAGAATTGCGTAAACGTGTGGGTATGGTTTTCCAAAAGCCTAATCCTTTCCCGATGTCGGTGTTTGATAATGTAGCCTATGGTCCGAGGGTTCATGGGGTTAAATCCAAGCCAAAACTTGAGGAGATTGTAGAAAAAAGTCTTCGTAGGGCCGCTCTTTGGGATGAGGTAAAGGATCGGCTGAAGAAGTCGGCGTTAAGCCTTTCCGGAGGACAGCAACAAAGGCTCTGTATGGCAAGGGTGCTGGCGGTTGAACCGGAAGTAGTTTTAATGGATGAACCGACATCAGCATTGGATCCTCTTTCCACATTGAAAATTGAAGATTTGATTGGTGAACTTAAGAAAAGATATACCATTATTATTGTTACTCATAATATGCAGCAGGCAGGGCGGATCTCGGATCAGACGGCGTTTTTTCTCCAAGGGGAAATAGTGGAATATGATTCCACAGAAAAGATTTTTAGTAAACCGCGTGATCAGAGAACAGAAGATTATATTACAGGTAGGTTTGGTTAAACAGGAGAAAGGAGTGGAGGAGGAAGTTATGCATACGCGTTATTTATTTAACAAAAAGCTAGAAGAATTACATCTTGATTTAATAAAAATGGGGAGTTTGGTAGAGGAATCCATTGAGAAAACTATTCTGGCTCTCAAAAAGCAGGATATTGAGTTGGCCGAGAGAATAGTTAAAAATGATGACCTTATTGATGACCTTGAACAAAAAATTGAGAAGAAGTGTCTGATTATTATTGCGAGGCAACAGCCTTTAGCCAAGGATTTAAGGGCAATAGGTGCCGCACTGAAAATGATTACTGATATGGAAAGAATAGCCGACCATTCAGCAGATATTGCGGAAATAACTATGCGGATGGTGAATGAACATTATATTAAGCCTCTGATCGATATTCCTCAAATGGCTGAATTAGCTAAAGGAATGGTGAACAAGTCTATTGATGCCTACGTTAAACAGGATATTGAAATAGCTAAAGCCGTCTGTGATTATGATGATCAAGTAGATAATTTGTTTGAGCAGATTGTTCTGGAATTAATGGAAATAATGAAGAAGGAGCCGCAGACGGTTGAACAAGCAACGAATCTTTTGTTTATTGCGAAATACCTTGAGAGAATGGCCGATCATGCTACCAATATCAGCGAATGGGTAATCTTTAATGTGACAGGTGAACATATTCGTTGTGACAGGGGGTAATTGTTGATGTCTAAGGAATTAATTTTTGCCGTTGATGATGAAGTGCATATACGACAACTTATTAAATACAATCTTGAAGAAAACGGTTATCAAGTAAAAACTTTTGAAAATGGAGAAACGTTACTTCAAGAGATAGACATTACCGTACCGGATTTATTTATTTTAGACATCATGCTACCGGGTAAAGATGGCTTGGAACTATGTCGTGAAATTAGACAAAAGAGTAGGACAAAAAATATTCCCATTATCATGTTGACAGCGAAGAGTGAAGAATTTGATAAAGTCTTAGGTTTAGAGTTAGGAGCTGATGATTACTTAACAAAACCTTTTGGGGTTAGAGAGTTAGTGGCTAGGGTAAAAGCCTTGCTTAGGCGGATGGATAGTCTTGGTACTGGGGAAGAGGCTGATTTGTTAAAACAGGGGGATATTTTAATTGATTGTGCCAGGCATGAAGTGTTCAAAAGAGGGGCTTTAATTGTTTTGACTTATAAGGAATTTGAACTTCTGAAGATGTTGGTAAGGCATAAAGGAAAGGTCTTATCTAGGGAAATGTTACTGGAAAAAGTTTGGGGATTTGATTATCTTGGTGAAACAAGGACAGTCGATGTGCATATCAGATATTTAAGGCAGAAACTGGAGGATGACAGTGATCATCCTGTTTATATCAAAACGGTGCGGGGGATTGGCTATAAGTTTGCAGATGAAAGAATTTAGGAACTTTAGACAAAGGGGTTAGCGTGAAGCGATGAGAAAGAAAATAATTATTTATTATTTAATCCTGACGATAACTGCTGTCTCCATTATGGCTTTTTTTATGTGGAGAGCCGCTTATAATTTATATCAAGATGAATTGGAAGAAAAACTTGTTTATTCTGCTAAACTTATTGGACAAGAACTTTTGGCTAAAAGCAGAAACAAGGGAGCGGTGGATTATGACGAGGCCGCTCATAAATATGCCCAAATATTAACAGCAGATCAGAACAATAAAACGAGGATTACTTTTATTGATTATGAGGGTAACGTTCTCGGTGAATCTGAGGCTGATTATCGCCTCATGGGCAATCATCGCAACCGGAAGGAAGTATGGGAGGCGATAGAAAAAGGTCGAGGGATGGATATTCGTTCCAGTGGTACGTTGAAGAGTAAATATTTGTATGTCGCCTTGTCTTACCCCGAAACGGGTATAGTAACGAGAGTGTCTGTGCCTATGGTTCAGTTGGCCTTTCTTCATCAAAAAATCTTAGGGTCTTCTCTCTTGGCTTTTTTAATAGGTTTACTGATTACGGTAGTTCTTGTTTGGAGATTTTCCGACCAGCTCCTTAAACCGATTAATGCCCTAAAGCTAGCTTTTAATAAAGTAGCCCAAGGAGATTATACGGCAAGAGTGAGGTATCTGGAGAATGATGAATTCAGAGACCTTGCTGATGGCTTTAACAGGATGACGGTAAAACTTGAAAATACAGTTGCCGATCTCCAGCGGAAAAAGGCACAAGTAGAATTAATTTTAAATAATATGGTCAACGGAATTATCGCTGTTGATCAGAATATGAGAATAATCTTGCTTAATTCTCTGGCTTGTGATTTATTTGGGTTGGAGAGTGTGACAAGTACTCAGGGGGCCTACTTCATTGAAAAGGTCAGAAATAATGAAATAAACACAATGATTAAAGAAACCTCTGCCCATGGTTTCCCTTTAAGCAAAGAAATAAACATGGGTTTTTCTGATGAAAAAATTTACAGGGTGTACTCTAGCCCTATAAATTCGATGGGTAGTACGAATACAAAGTTAGGCGTTATTATTTCTATTCATGACATCACCAAAATTAAAAAGTTGGAGCAAATAAGAACAGAGTTCATTTCTAATGTTACACATGAACTGAAGACACCTCTTACCTCCATCAGAGGCTTTATCGAAACCTTAAGGAATGGAGCGATTAATAAACCGGAGGTAGCTGAAGATTTTCTTAAGATTATTGATCTAGAAGCCGAACGATTATATATCTTAATTAATGACATTCTCCAACTTTCGGAAATTGAAACGATGCCGCAGGATGTGCAGATAGATGCCTATCGGCTAAAGCTCATTGTAGATGAGGTTTTGGCAATCTTTTCCGAGACGGCAAGTAAAAAGAAGCTTACTATAACAACGGAGATTGCGGCGGATCTGGTGATCACTGCCAATAGAAATCGAATTAAGCAGATGTTCATTAATTTGCTAGATAATGCGATCAAATATAATGTGGAAGAGGGCAGTATTAAGATAAAGGCTTGGCAAACCGCCGATAAGCTGCTCATGACCATAAAAGATGATGGTATCGGGATTGGGAAAGAACATCTGGACAGGATTTTTGAACGTTTTTACAGGGTGGATAAAGGGAGGTCCAGAGCATTAGGGGGAACCGGCTTAGGCTTGTCCATTGTTAAGCATATCGTTAATCTCTATAAAGGCACGATTGAGGTTAATAGTGAACCCGGTCGGGGAACGGAATTTATTATCAGTTGGCCTGTTGCAGAGCGATTACCATCTTGTGAAGAATTTAATAATGTATAAAACAAAGGGAAGTTCCTGAATAATACTCGGAGCTTCCCTTTGCTGACCGGAGATATTGTGTTTGAAGTAAAGATTGTTCAATTATTTAAGAACTTGGGGGGGAAAATAAAAGGGTCGTTTTATTCTTCGATAATTTTTCCCTCAGTACTGAGGGTGACAATTTGCCAAGGAATCATTTTCCCGCTAGTCAGTAAAGCTTTTTGGACTGCTTTGACTAATCCACCACAGCAGGGTACTTCCATTCTGAGAATAGTGATACTTTTAATTTCATGAACGTTTAGTATGGCAGTGAGTTTTTCGCTATAATCAGTATCATCAAGCTTCGGACAGCCAATGAGTGTGATTTTATTATGCATAAAGTCTTGATGAAGATTAGCATAAGCATAGGCGGTACAATCAGCTGCGATTAGTAAGTGAGTCTTATTTAAGTAAGGAGCTTGGACAGGTACAAGTTTAATCTGGCAAGGCCATTGGCGAAGTTGCGATTCGTTGGGGTGCTTGAGTGAGGGAGTAGTATTTGTAGGAACGTTCTCTCTTTTTAAGATTTTGGTCTGTGTGCCCGGACAGCCACAAGGCAATTTTTCTTCTTTGTCGTGAGCAGTTGATTCTTTTAATGTTTTCTTGGCGATATGTGCTTTGACAGCTTCTTCATCATAAGGTGCTGCTTCACGTTCCTCAATGGTAATAGCTCCGGTTGGACATTCTGGGAGACAGTCCCCTAATCCGTCACAATAAGTTTCGGAGACTAGCTGGGCTTTGCCATCGATGAGTTGGAGAGCACTTTCATGGCAAGCTTCTACACATAGGCCACAACCATTACATTTTTTCTCGTCAATTGTGATAATCTTTCTTTTCATCATCTTGAACCTCCTTGTAAGTTATTTTTTATTTCTGCAGCCCTTAAATTAAAAGGTGTGCAGCAGTCTTTTTTCTTGTCTTTGTACATTGAGTATATTAGAATAAATCTAGTAAGTCGGTAGCCGTAGTTACCAAGGGGGATTATTTTTAATAAAAGGGGAATTTAAAAATGAGATGCAAAGTTGCTTTTGTTTGCACGGGTAATGCTTGTCGCAGTCAAATTGCGGAAGGATGGGCCAAAGAGTTGGGGAGAGATATTTGGGAGGTTCACAGTGCGGGTACTCATCCTACAAGAGAAGTTAACCCTAAAGCCGTAACAGTGATGAAAGAAGTGGACGTAGATATTAGCGGTCAGTATCCGAAAAATTTAGAAGATATTCCTTCTGAACTTGATATCTTAATCACAATGGGTTGTGGGGTTAATTGTCCTTTTGTTCCTAATCGGCACCAAGAAGATTGGGGAATTGCCGACCCTGTCGGGAAGCCGTTAGAAGAATTTCGGAAAGTAAGAGACGAAATAAAGCAAAAAGTTGCGGAACTAAGAAATAAATATCTTAAAAATGAATCGCCTCTTTAGGGCAATGTTGGCTACAGTTAAGACATTGTAGGCATAATTCTTTGTCAATCTGAAAAGTAGGTTTTTTTTTAATGGCTTCTCCGGGACAGATTTGGGCACACAAGCCACATTGGAGACAGTTAGGAGAATCAATTTTAAGGTAGTGCCGTGGCTTTCTGCTGATTAGGGTGAGGATAGTACCAAAGGGGCAAAGATAGCGATGCCAGAGAGTTTCTGAAAAAAAGAGAGTTAGAATTGCCCCACTTATAAACAAAAGGGGTAGAAGAGGTAGTTGTTTACCACTAATTTTAATGAAAAGAAATGCTACGATAAATATTGCTAAGATTAGACAGCGGGTTAGTGGCTTTTTAATAAAAGCAGGGATGGAAAGATTTTTGCTCCCTATTATTTTCTTTGTTTTGGTGATGACTTGCATCATTGTATTAATAGGGCAAATCCAGCCACAGTAAAAACGGCCAAGAAAAAGAGCGAGAAAGGCATTTCCTAGAAAGATAACCATCCATATTTGAATTTTCCCCGTAAAGAATAGGAAAAGAAAGAAGAAGAAAAAGATAGCTTGAACTATTTTTCGCCACGCAGTATTCATGTTCTACCTCCTGTACTTTTCTTGTTTTGGTATGTTAAGTATAATAGAGTGAATTCAACAAGTCGGTAGCTGGGGTTACCAAGGGAAAAGACTTTTGGCAGAATAAGTAAATATCATAATAAATTTTGGGGAAAGGAAGTTATTTCATGGCTCAACAGTGGCTAAAAACTTTAGAGAAATGTCCTCTTTTTCAAAAAATAACTGTGGAAGAATTATCTTGCGTTTTAGATTGCCTTCAACCTAAAATAAAAAGTTATAAAAAAAGAGACATTTGTATAACTCTAGAAGGGAAGGAGTTTTCCGGAATAGGTGTAGTTTTAAGCGGAGAAGTTGCCGTTACTAAGGAAAATGCTGCAGGTAATCGGATAATGATGACTAAATTGGGTGCAGGGGGGCTTTTTGGAGAAATTGCGGCTTTTTCCGGAAAGCGTATTTGGCCGGCTACGGTAGTTACGCTAGGCTCTTGTCAGGTAATGTTTATCCCGATTAATAAGATTGTTGATAGTTGTACCAACCGTTGTCCTAGTCATAGGCAATTGATTCTCAATCTGTTGCAGATTGTTTCTAATAGGGCTTTGCTGTTGAATCGAAAAGTGGACTATTTAACAATTAAGAGTATGCGCGGGAAAATTAGTACTTTTTTATTAGAAAAATATAAAAAAGCCGGGCAAAAGAAATTTAAATTATCTTTAACCCGGCAAGAGTTAGCTGATTTTTTGAATGTATCGCGTCCCTCTCTTTCGCGGGAGATGTGTCGGATGCGCGATGAAGGGATAATTGAATTTAAGCGAGAATTAATAGAAATAAAAGACCTTGCAGTTTTAAAAAGAGCGACAGATTAAAATTATTATTAGGTTTTATGTGAAAAAGACAAGGAATCCAACTCCTTGTCTTTTATAATAGGTAAAACAATCACCTATTTCCCTTGATTTTTCTTTGCCAGAACTGTTTTTGCTGTTACGCCGGTGAGATTACCTAGTTTACCCGAGAGAGCGCCAATTTCGTCGGTTGTGCCATCAACAATAATCGAGATGACATTGATGTGCTTTTCTTTGTAGGGAATCCCCATCCTGCCGATAATGATGGAAGCATAGTCACTTAAAATGGAGTTGGCTTTAGGTACGCTTTCTCGATCTTCAATAATAATTGCTAGTATGCCAATTCTTTTTTCCATTTATCTTCTCTCCTTTTTTAAAAGTAAAAGTCTCTTTCGCCGTTCTCCAGTCTCTGGAGATATT
The DNA here is from genome assembly GCA_050951605.1 of Peptococcia bacterium. Classification (GTDB taxonomy): domain Bacteria; phylum Bacillota; class Peptococcia; order DRI-13; family DTU073; genus DUTS01. The sequence goes on from JBMNJJ010000007.1 coordinate 28,195, forward strand.
TTTTTGTCTCTTCTCGGGTAGCTTCTTTAGGTATGCTTTGCAGAGCTTGGGCGATTGTTTGGGCGCCGATTTCTTTGAGTTCATCGTCTGCATAGTCGAGAAGGAATTCTTTAAAGGTTAGGATGGCATTGGGGAGGCAAACATTATGAATCTCTCCGGCTTTAGCTAGGGGCATAAATCTTTCGCCTGTGCGACCTTGACGGTAGCAGGCCGTACAGTAACTAGGAATATAGCCTGAATTACAAAGCCCTTTTAATATTTCCATAGGTGAACGATGGTCTCCTACTTCAAATTGGGGGGTGTCTTGGGGAGTGTCACTTTCGTATTCTTCTTTGTAACCGCCTACACCTGTGCAAGAACCAGCACTAACTTGAGAAATTCCCAGGGCAATTATTTCATCCCTAAATTGTGATTCTTCCCTTGTGGAAATGATCATTCCGGTGTAGGGAACGGTTAGTCTCAAGATCGCTACAATTTTCTTAAAGTCAGCATCGGTAACAAGATGGGGGAAAGTTTGTAGATTAATGCTGGAGGCGGCTCTTAATCTGGGTACGGAAATGGTGTGTGGACCTACTCCATAAACACTATCTAGGTGTTCGGCATGCATAATCATGGCAATGGTATCGTATTTATGGTCATAAAGTCCATAAAGAACACCAATACCGACATCATCAATCCCGGCTTGTAGAGCTCTGTCCATGGCGGTAGTATGCCATTCGTAGTTGTGTTTAGGACCTTGAGGATGAAGTCTTTCATAAGTGGGTTGATGATATGTTTCTTGAAAAAGAACATAAGTCCCTATTTCCGCTGCTTTTAGTTTACGATAATTTTCTACAGTAGTAGCGGCAATATTAACGTTGATTCTGCGAATAGAGCCATTATCAAATTTTAAGGAATAGATTGTTTTGATACATTCGATGATGTAGTCGAGAGGACAATTAAGGTCATCTTCACCTGCTTCGAGAGCCAACCTTTTATGACCTAGGGATTCGAGGATACGTACTTCATCTTTTAATTCTTCCATTGTTAATTTTTTTCTGACAAGGTTTTTATTACTGCGATGATAACCACAATAAGCACAATTGTTAACACAGTAGTTACTTACATAGAGAGGAGCAAAAAGGACGATCCGCTTGCCATAGATTTTTTCTTTAATATATTTTGCTGTTTTAAACATTTCTTGCAGTATTTCTTTATCGGTAATGTGAAGAAGTACAGCTGCTTCTCTGTGAGTGAGTCCTTTCGCTTTTTTGGCCTTAGCTAATAGTTCTTGCACATATGTTTTATCTTGTGCCTTTTCTTTACCAAATTCGAGAGATGCTAGGATTTCCGCATCATTAATAAATTCTGCAGCTTTGTAATTTTTAAATTCTTTCATAGTTAATTAGCCTCCTCATATTTTTGTTAATCTATTATAATGGCGTCGCCTTTAGAGGTAGAGACGGTTCGGCCAAAACTACGGATATATTCTTCTACCGTCCTTCTTTCTTGGACCAGGTTTTTTTCCTGGTCAAAAGATTGAGGATAGATTTCGTAAAGCTGGCGATAAGAAAGGGGTTCTACCTTCCTCATAATCACATTGGCTCCGGCACAAAAAGCATTAGTCTTTGTAGCTACTTCAAGGGCTGTTGTTGTGGGCAGATGTGTTCTTTTGAGTATGATTCTGGCAAGAGCCACGGCTTTTAAGGTTAAAAGACTGCAGTCGGTAGTTGTAGTGTTCTTGCCAAGTGGTGTATCAGGATGGGGAATAAAGGGACCAATGCCGGCCATTTCCACATCCAGTTCTTTTAAAAGCCAGAGGTCTTGAGCGATTGTTTCCAGAGATTGTCCCGGAAGTCCAACCATAAAGCCGCTTCCTGTTTGGTAGCCTAAGCTTTTTAGCCATCGCAGACATTCGATTCTTTTTTCTAAGGAAGAGTTAGGGTGGAGTTTTTGATATAAAACACTATCTGCTGTTTCGTGTTTTAGTAAATATCTGTCGGCTCCATCTTTTTTCCATTGGGCATATTCTCGATATTCTCTTTCCCCAATGCTTAGGGTGATGGCGATATCCCCGAGCCCTTTTATTTTTCTAATCAGATAAGAAATACTCTCCTGCGTATAGTAGGGGTCTTCACCGGATTGTAGAACTATGGTTTTATAGCCGACTTGATAGGCTTCTTGGGCGATAGCGACAATTTCATCCGGTTCTATTCTGTAACGGGGGAGGGTTTTGTTTTCTCTTCGTAAGCCACAGTAAAGACAGTTACAGCGACAAAAGTTAGAGAATTCAATGATTCCTCTTAAATGAACTTCATTTCCACAATACTTTTTCCTGACCTGGTCAGCTTTTTGCCAAAGAGGATCATTGTTTTCTCCGGCTAAAACTTCGACAAGTTGTTCTATACTTGGTTTTGTAGCTGTAGCAATTTGTTCTATGAGGAATTCGGTTTTAGTGTGCATACTCGCTTTTCCTCCCTAAATATAGAAATAGAAAAAGGCTTCTTCCTTAAAGGAGAAGCCTTGGCTTTACGTAAGAATCCTGCTAATTATTTCATGGCAGTATCTAGCCCAAACGAAAAGATGACTTCCCCTTTTACGCAGATTTTCTTTCATCCTTGTAATCAGGTATATATATATTATAAAGAGAAGTTTTTTGTTTGTCTAGCTTAATTAATGATATGATATTATTTAATTAGAGTTTTACCATTTTTAGGAGGGATTTGGAGAGTGATGTGGAAATAATTATAGACAATAGAATAATATAGAATTAAATAATTTGAACCGGAGAAAGGGGTCTTTTTATGAGAACCGGTAAAACTATATGGTTGATTGATGCGGCGTATTTATTTAATGCCCAACGTTCCTTAGGCGATTATAATTTTGATTACTTAAAATTAAGGAACAAGTTAGAGAAACGTGGTGAGATTAGTCGTGTTTATTATTTGAATTCATCGCAAAACCCACCGAATGATGCACAAAATGCTTTTCATTCCTGGTTAAAAACTGCTAGACCTAATGGTCCACAATTTTTAGTAAAGTTATATAAACTGAAGGAAAGCGAGAATACTTGTCCTTATTGTCAACAAGATTTTACTTGCCAAGTACAAAAAGGTGTCGATGTGGGTTTGGCGACATTTATTGTCAAACTTGCTCATCAGAAGAGTTACGATAATTTAATTCTTTCTTCAGGAGATGGAGATTTAGAAGATTCGGTAGCTTATGTTAAAGAATATTTATATAAAAGAATTGAATTATGTGTATTTAATGGTGGAGTTTCCCCGGATTTACAAGCTTATGCTGATTATATTTACTGGATTAATGACTTTGCGCAAGAAGTATCAAAATAGAAATACGTTCTAAGAAGAGAGTGTCAGATAAAATTAGTTTTTGAGTTCCTTATTCGAAAAGGGACTTTTCTTTTTGTGGTGAGAAGCTTACAAAAACGGGCAGGGGCTTGTCCGGACAAAAGTAATTATGATAAAATACAGGCAAAGATTGTTAAGTGCGGAGTTAGAAGAAAGGGGGAAGATTTTTGGTGAATAATAATTCTGCCAAGGTAGTTATTATTGCTCACACTCCTGAGCCGGAAAAGCTTTGTGCTTCGGCGGCAGGTATATCAACGACTAAAGGTACGGCCTTGGAAATATATAATAAGAAGCAAGAGCGAGAAAAAGCGCAAAAATTAATTAAAAATGTTTTAAAATTAGGCCATACAACTACGATTGAGCATGCTTGCTTTACAATTGCTTTTGAGAACGTTTCTGCTTTTGTGGAGCAATTTATGATTGAATTTCGTTTAGCTTCTTTTACGGTAAAGTCGCGGCGTTATGTTGACTTTAGTCAAATGGGGTATTATCAACCGAAATTTAGATTTAAGACTGAGGTTAGTAAGAAAGATAACCAGTATTTTGTTAATTTATACAATACTCATATAAAAAGAATTTTTTCAGAATACGAGTATTTAATACAGAATGGTGTACCTCGTGAAGATGCTCGTTTTCTTTTACCTTACTGTTACCGAAGTAATTTTTATTGCACGGTTAATGCACGAGAATTACAGCATATTATTTATGTTGCTCTTTATGGTAGAGGAAGTAAGTATCCGGAAATAAAAGCGATAGGAGCGTCTTTGCTGGAGCAGGCTAAAAAGATTGCCCCGGGCATTTTCGGTGTTATTTTAGAAGAGGGTAGGGATGATAAAGAAGAAAGACTCCGTGAATTGTTAAGAGAAGATATTTTTCAGGCAAAAAGCTTAACAAAAAGAGAGTTGAGGCAAGAGCAAAAAAGGGAGGAAAATAGTGGTGCTTTTTGTGAGCTTTTGAGTTATACAGATAATCCGGAAAAAGTAGTGGCAAGTACAGTCTTAATTAAGCATACACTTTGTTCTAGTGAAATGGTGCAAAGGATACTTGAGGGGAACAGTGCTTTTCAGGAGAAGTTACTAAAGATTGCTTGTGAGGATCAGAGAAAACGTGAGTTGGAACAAATTTGTTTTACATTTAGAATTAATAACCTTACTCTAGCAGGGCTTACTCATCTGGCACGTCATCGTTTGCAATCACTTAATGTTCCTTCTTTTACGGAATTTGGTTTCAGCAAGGGCTATGTTTTGCCTGATTCTATTAGGCAAAAACCCAATCTTTTGTCTAGATATGTAGAGATGTGGGAAGCACATAAAAAAATATTTTGTGAATTTGCAGAGGCAGGTGTAGTTAAAGAAGACTTAGTTTATTTATATTTAAGCGGAAATTTGGTAGATGTAGTGACAACAATGAATGGACGAGAACTTTTCCACTTTTTACGTTTACGAACTTGTAGGAGGGCACAATGGGAAATACGGGCTATAGCTGTGGAAATGTTGGTTGAGTTAAGGAAGATTTCGTCGGCTCTTTTTAAAAGGTTTGGTCCTAGTTGTTATGTTTTAGGCAAATGTCCGGAAGGTAAACTTTCTTGTGGTCATAAAGAGGAAGTAGTAAAAAGATTTACCAAAGGTGAGGAATTAGACGTGGAGAAAGGTAAAGAATAAAAATAGATTTTTTATAAATAGAGGAGGTAGAACATGAAAAAAATCGCTCTCTTAACTAGTGGTGGTGATGCCCCGGGGATGAATGCTGCGATTAGAGCAATTGTCCGGACGGCTATTTATTATGGGGTTGAGGTTGTTGGGGTTAAAAGGGGATATATGGGCTTGATTGAAAAGGACTTTATTCCGTTAAATCTAGGCTCTGTTGCCGATATAATTCATCGGGGAGGCACGATACTTCTTACTGCCCGTTGTGATGAGTTTTATCAGGAAGAGGAGCGGAAAAAAGCTGTAGCCAATATGAAGAAGGAAGGTATTGAAGGAGTTATCGTGATTGGTGGTGATGGGAGTTTTCGCGGGGCTTTGGAATTAGAAAATTTAGGGATGCCTGTCATTTGTATTCCCGGTACCATTGATAATGATATTCCTTGCACAAGTGCAACGATTGGTTTTGATACTGTTATAAATACAGTAGTGGATGCAATTAATAAAATTAGAGATACGGCTACTTCTCATGAAAGGATTTTTGTGATTGAGGTCATGGGAAGAAGGTCGGGATTTATTGCTTTAGAAGCAGGGTTAGCGGGAGGAGCGGAATCGATTATGATTCCGGAACTTCCTCTTAAAACCGAGGATATTATCAGAAATATTAAAAGGGGTCTGCGGAGAGGGAAAAAACATAGTATTATTATCATTGCTGAAGGGGCAGCCGATGCGACGAAAGTGACGAAAGAAATTATGGAGAAAACCGGTTTAGAAACACGCTTATCGATTTTAGGTTACATTCAACGCGGCGGAACACCTAGTGCTCAGGATCGCTTGTTGGCCGGAAGAATGGGTGCAGAAGCAGTGAATTTGCTTTTACGGGGAGAACGGAAAAAGATGTTGGGGTTAGATGGAGACAAGATTAGAAATTTTGATATTGATTGGGCGATTAATCAGTCTAAGACGGTTAGTTTAGAAGACCTACGTCTTGCTGGTATGCTTTCTATTTAATTTGATATTCACAATCCGGAATTATAATTAGGGAGGATAAGTGGCACAATGATAATTACCATAGCACAATTAAATCCTGTTGTCGGGGCGATAGAAAAAAACTTAGAAGTGATGAAGAAAATTTTGCAGGAACAGAATCGAAAGGGGTCAGAACTACTTGTTTTCCCGGAACTTTTTTTAGTAGGTTATCCTCCTTTGGCTCTTTTAAAGAAGGCTTGGTTTATTCAAAAAGCGCAAGAAGCGGTAGAGGAGTTGCGTGCTTTTTCGCAGAGTTTTCCTCAAACAGGTTTGTTATTCGGTGCTCCGCGTATAGTAAAAAAGGTGCAAGGAGAAAGCTTATCTAATTCTGCTGTACTAATTTGTGGTGGAAAGATTCTTTTCGAACAGGCAAAAACTGTTCTTCCCTGTTATGACCTCTTTGATGAGAAACGGTATTTTACACCAGCTACAAAAATGGAGACAGTGAATTTTCATGGTGAAAAATTAGGTATCTTGCTTGGCGAAGATGCATGGTTAGAGACGACTTCAGGAGACCTTGTAGAAAAATTAAAAAGAAAAGGGGCGACGCTATTAATTAATCTGGCGGCCTTTCCTTTTTATAGAGGCTCGGAGAAAATTATTTATAGTACATTTAGGGAACATGCTCAGAAGCACAAGCTTCCATTAGTTTATGTGAATCAAGTAGGGGCAAATGATGAACTTGTTTTTGCCGGAAAGAGTTTTTGCTTGGAGCGTGAGGGACAGCCACTCGCTGTTTTGGCACCCTTTCAAGAACAGGTTTTAACACTTAATACACAAGAACAAGGTCCTCTAGAAAAATATTGCTTACAGGAGGAAGTAGAGTCTGTATACGAGGCTTTGGTGTTAGGAATTAAGGATTATTTTCAAAAGACTGGTTTTCAAAAGGCCCTGATTGGTCTTTCCGGAGGGATTGATTCGGCTTTAGTTTGTGCGCTCGCTGTAGCTGCTTTAGGTAAAGAAAACGTTGTAGGAATTTCGTTACCTTCACCTTTTTCTTCTCCGGGTAGTGTAGAGGACTCTCGTCAGTTAGCACAAAACTTGGGCATTAATTTTAAAGTTATTTCTATTTCCGGGATTTATGAGAAATATTTAGAGACACTACAAGAGTACTTTGTGGATAGACCTAACGACCTTACTGAAGAAAATATACAGGCTCGTATTCGTGGTAATCTTTTAATGGCTTTTGCTAATAAATTTGGTTATCTTCTACTTACTACCGGCAATAAGAGTGAGCTGGCGGTAGGCTATTGTACTTTGTATGGTGATATGAGTGGAGGGCTGGGTGTAATTTCTGATGTGCCGAAAACAATGGTCTATCAATTGTCTCATTATCTTAATCGGGAGAAGGAAATTATTCCTGTAAGTACGATCGAAAAGGCACCTTCAGCGGAATTAAGACCTGAACAAAAGGATGAAGATACTTTGCCTCCTTATGAAATTTTAGACCAGTTATTGTTTCTTTATCTCGAGGGGGATTATTCCTCGGAAGAATTGATACAGGAAGGTTTTGCAGTGGAAACAGTAGAGTGGGTAGTAAAAACTGTAGCGAGAAATGAATACAAAAGGAGACAGACCGTACCGGGGCTTAAGGTTAATACTAAGCCTGAGGCGATGGAGCCAAGAATGCCACTTACTGCACAATATTATTAATGGGAAGATCTAATTAAGAGCTGGTGAATAAATGGAAAAAAACATTAAAGACCTTGGTATTATTATACTTGGTTGGGTTTTCGTTTTTCTAGGGATAATCGGACTTTTTTTGCCGGTATTGCAAGGAATTTTGTTTTTGTTAATTGGTTTATATGTTCTTTCTAAAAGGTCTGTTTTAGCACGAAAACTTTTAGTTGAAGTTAAACAAAGAATCCCTCGCCTTTCCGGAAAACTGGAGCTTGCTCGTCGGGAAGGGGAAAAAATTATAAAAAGCATAAAAAAAAGACTTTGCAGACCTCGGAAGTGACAGAGGTTATTTCGTTCTGTTGATATAATTTTATGATATACTAGTATTGTCTTCTGTTTTTAAAGAAATAGAGGGAGGAGAGGTGAAGGACGTGGCTGATGTTTATGAATTTTCATCTGAGGAGGACACAAAGTCTGGACATTTTCGGCTTTCTCGGAAATGGTTAATTGTTTTACTGTTATTGCTTTTTTATATACTGATTCGTTTTTTAGTATTTTTTAAACTAGATTGGACTTGGTTTAATGTTTTAGGTTATATGAAAGTTTTTTGGCGTACCTTCTCCGGAAAAATTTTGCTGGGAACGGTTATTTTTGTCACCACTTTCTGCTTAAGTTATTTAAACATTTTTTGTGTTTTTAAAATAGCTAAGAAACCTTTGCGCCCCTTTCTTTCTTTAATTTTTGCCTTTTTCGTGGCGCTTTTCGTGACGAGTAATGGAAGCCACTTTTGGTTGCAAATTTTACAATCTTTACATGCTGAACCATTTGGAGTCACTGACCCTCAGTTTAATTTGGATATTGGTTTTTATGTTTTTCGGCTTCCCGTTTTTTGGCTTATTTATCGTTTGGTTAATCTCTTGCTTTTGTTAAATGTCGTAGCAGCTGTGCCTTTGTATTTGTTTCTTTTATCCGGTAAGATTGAGATCTCCACTCAGTATATGACTAAACGTATTTTTACAAAGGAAGAACGTCAAGCCATTACTCATATTGGTTTTTTATTGGGTCTTATTTTTGTGGTGCAGGCTTTGCGGTATAAATTATTAACCTATGAACTTCTTTTTTCACAGGCAGGCTCAGTTATAGGTGCAGGTGCGGCTGAACTTGGAGCAAAGTTACCCGGTTATTATGTGATGATTTTTCTTTCTTTAGCTTTAGGAATTTTTGTTTTTTTCTTTCTGCCTAAAAACATTAAAAAAGTTCTTTTTTCTGTAGCCGCTTATTTTATTGCTGCAGCTTTGATTACAGGCTTTTTTCCGGGAGTATATCAAAAGTTCATTGTGGATCCTGATGAATTAAGACAGGAATTGCCTTATCTTGAGCGGAATATTGCTTTTACGCGTCAAGCCTATGGTTTAGAAAATTTAACTACAGAGGAATATCCGGTTACGGAGTTAACAAGTGCGGAAATTAATAAAAATCGCGATATTATTGATAATATTCGGCTTCTCGACCATAGAGCGACCAGAAGTACTTATGGCCAGCAACAGGAAATTCGGCTTTATTATGACTTTATTGATGTAGATGTAGATCGTTATCTGATTAATGGCAAACCTACACAAGTCTTACTTGCGGCTCGTGAGCTTAATAGAAAGGTTTTACCTGATCGGGCGAAGACGTTTAATAACCTGATGTTTAAATATACGCACGGTTTTGGTTTAGTGATGAGTCCGGCGAATGCTGTAAGTGAAACAGGGCTCCCTCAGTATTTAATTAAAGATATACCCCCGCAGTCAGCACTTGATCT
>JBMNJJ010000008.1:0-49574 GCA_050951605.1 Peptococcia bacterium
GTTGGTGATGGTGATGGAGAACCAACAATCACCGAACCTAGTGGTACACTTCGGCTTAAAGCTATTGTAGAACCTGAAAACGCAAGCAACAAATCAGTAACATGGTCTGTTAATAATGAAAGCATAGCAACAATTGACCAAAACGGTTTGTTGACAGCATTAGCAAATGGGACTGTTAAAGTAACAGCAACAGCTAAAGATGGTTCTGGTGTGGCTGGTAGTTTAGATGTTACTATTTCTGGGCAAGAAGAGCCGATAGAAGAACCAGCTGAAGATTTAGCGATTGAAACTGCTACTGCAGAATTGGTGGATGGCAATTTAGTTTTAACCGTAACAGCTGAGGCACGTGAAGAACTATATTCACTAGAAGTAGACCATAGCTTAGAAGAAATCTTGCCAGAATTTACAGTATATGCAGATGCTGCTAAACCTTGGGGAGACCTACAAGAAGGTATGAATCCTGAGAATTTCGGTGTAAGCCTTGCTATATGCGATACACTATACTTGGACACTTACCTTTGCACCAGGGGAAGGCAATGCCTTAGACGTAATAAACGCAAATGGTGGAATCGACTTCTATCTTATAGTTCATGACGAAGCAAAAGAACTTAGCTCAGGCAGTATGGGTGACGAAGGCGTTCCATTTACAGCCTTAGTAGTTAGTTACAACATAGGGGGATAACTATTGTGTCGTGAGTTGACCTTCTGAGCCACTGAAAAATGGAATCACAACACCCCCCCGCAGGAAAGCAAGCAATTATGCTCTCTTGCGGGGGCTTTTTCTTTTTGTCTCAGGACCTCTTGGGAGCTGGGGCTTTCATTTTTGTGCGGCGGGGAGGACTTCTTGGGCCACCAGGCAGAGGGGGACTTATTCTGCTTCCCGCTAGGGTATTGACGGCAAAGGGATAGAGCAATTCGGCTCAAAGGTTCTTAAATTTTGTATGGCCTGGATATTTCATACGAGGCAGGGCCACATCTGTTTACTTAAGGAATCATTTGATAGCAGGTTATCAATAACTTTTTCAATATCTCCTGTGGTTACATTTCTTAACCCTTTGAAAGATAAATATTTCAGGGCATGCCCGTATAGCAGTACAGTCCTATCTCCTTTGGAAAAATTTAGTCCCTTATCATTCATCTTTTGAAAGATATCGTTTATATCTTTGATGGCTTCATCAATGGGATAAGCTTTACCTGAGCTATTAAAGCCTATCTTCCTACAAACAAACACCAAATTATAATTTATAGGCATTTTTGCGGCCTGAATTGATACAGAAACGGACATTTCCGCTTTTATAGGAATGACTTGTGAAATTTGAAAACCTGCACCGTGGATTGCATTATATACTGAGACCCATCCGTCAACTCTAGAATGATGATACGTGAATATTAAAGATCCGGTATCTTTGAGCACCCTATTGCTTTCCCTAAAAACATCACATAGCTTTTCTTCAAATCTAATTGGATCATCGTCTTGCACTTCTCCAGATACACGTGTAGATACCTCCGTAGCTTTGTCGATGCCGATATTTAACTTCTTAAGCCATACAAAGAAAAAATCAGCTAACTCAGAGTAGTTCACATTATCGAAGAAAGGTGGGTCAGTTAATACCAAATCTACGCTTTTAGAAGGCAGACCAATTTCAGATGAATCTTTGCAAAGAATTAATGGGCGGCCAACATCCCATTCTTCCAGGTTGGTAGTCGTGCTAGTTTTAATTTTACAATTCCGTAGATAGTGCCTGTCTGCACGGTCATTATCGCCAATCTTTATCTCGAATGGGTTTTCCTTGTATTCCATTGCACGTAGTACCCTTGTTTCAAAAAAGGCCGAAAAACCTCCGGATGAAGACTTTACCCCCCAAACGTTTGCCTCTAGAGGCATGAGTTCATTCTTTAAAATATGATTGTGAAATAGAGGGCGCACTGCACCAGTCCCTTCACCTTTAAATGAACAAAACATATTGTTAAACTCTAAAGTACCACTCATCAATACAGCAAAAAGGCGGCGAATATCACTGTCTTTGATTTCACATATTGCTTTTGAGAGAATAGCAAAACTCAATAGCTGTCTACTGTTGAACATTTGTCAATTGAAAAAGTAAATTCAACCCCTCCAAATCCCCTGTACAGAAATTACTTTTGCAAAATTAACAATGGTGTTTAGTTTTGCAAAAAAGTTATAATATTCATGGAGGCGCCTCTTTAGGAGGCAGATATGAATAAAAACAAGCATTTGATTCCAGAAGAGAGAAACATCATTGAACAAAGGTTAAATGAAAAAAAGTCTTTCAGAAGTATTGCATGTGAGCTAGGCAAGGATCCAACTACTATTGCCAAAGAGGTTAAGAATCATATCCAGTTTAAAAAAACCGGTTGCTACGGGAGACCCTTTAATGACTGTTTAATTCGCAGGGACTGTGCTACACAACATCTTTGTAGCAACCGGAAGTGTAACCGTTATTGTTGCTTCTGTAAGAGCCATTCCTGTTCTTCCATATGTCCTGATTATCAACAGCAAATATGCTACAGACTTACCAAACCCCCTTATGTCTGTAATGGTTGTGATAACAGACGCTCCTGCACCTTGGAAAAAAGAACTTACTCTGCAATACGCGCCCAAAAGGAGTATGAAGCAGTCCGAACCGAAGCCCGCCAGGGTATACAGCTTACCGAAGATGAAGCTTTGAGATTAGATGCTCTGCTCAGTCCTAAGGACAGTCACTCCACAACATATGCGTTAACCATGTGGATGAAATCATGCTCAATGAACGTACCCTTTACAATTACGTGGCTAATGGTCTTTTTACAGCCAAAAACATTGACATGCCTCGCGTCGTGCGTATGGGGAAACGTAAGAAAAAGAAAGATACTTTTAAGGTGGATAAAAAATGCCGTATCGGTCGTACTTACCAGGATTTCCTCAACTTTATGACTGAACATCCCGGAACTCCCATTGTAGAAATGGATTCCGTGGAGGGCAAGAAAGGCGGCAAGGTACTACTAACTTTACATTTTACAATACCACAGTTCATGCTGGCCTTTATCCGCGATAGCAATACATCTCAATCTGTCATTGATATTTTTAATCAGATTTACAGCACACTGGGGCATGACGTTTTTTGTGACTTATTTCAAGTTATCCTTGCTGACAACGGTAGTGAATTTTCTAATCCTTCTGCAATCGAAACCAATCCACTAGGGCACCCAAGAACGCGCATTTTTTATTGTGACCCACAGGCTCCTTTTCAGAGAGGAGCAGCCGAAAACAACCATTCATTAATCCGGCGCATTATCCCCAAGGGAACCTCTCTTGACTGTTTTACACAACAGGACATCTCTCTAATGATGAACCATATCAATTCTTATGGGAGACCAAATCTCGGTGATAAAACCCCTTATGAGGTCTTCACTTCCCTCTATGGTGAAGATTTTTTAAGGGAGATGGGCGCAAAGCTTATACATCCAGATAAAATCACCCTTCGTCCATCACTCCTTAAAAAATAATTTATTACACAAGAGGCGCCTCCAGTCATAACTAAAAATTCACTTTAGCATGGGGTGGAATTTACTCTTGCAAATAGTTAGTTAATTTTCCACACTTAGTTTAGCTTACTCAAAAACAACCACAAATTGGCAGTTTTTGCTTTTCGTTATCCTTAAAGAAGCATAATTCACTGCTATTAAATCTATTTAAACCTATTTAAATCAAGCAATTATAAGTTATTTTTATTTTTTAATTTCTACAGATTTTACTTTTGCAAACTGGAACTTACCTTTTCAATTGACCCCAATTTAAAAGAAGTAAGCTATGATCAGTTTTTGTGGGAGTTATTACAAAAGGAGTGTGATAGACGACAGGAAAATGCTAAACAAGACAGGGTGCGTAGGGCTGCATTTCCTTACAAGAAATATCTCGAAGACATCATCGTGGATGACCTACCAGAGGATGCCCAAAGAAAATTTAAAACTCTTTCTTCATTAGATTTCATCCAAACCGGGCAGAACATTATTATGGCTGGAAACCCTGGTACCGGTAAAACTCATTTTGCCATAGGGTTGGGGATAAAAGCGTGTTTAGCCGGTTACAAAGTGTTTTTTTCCACGATACCATCTTTAATCAACCAGCTTAAGGAAAGTCGCTCAGAAAAGACGCTAAGGGCATTTGGGAACAAATTCGAAAAGTATGATTTAGTCATTGTCGATGAATTAGGTTACATCTCATTTGACAAGGAGGGTTCGGAACTTTTATTTACCCATTTGTCTTTAAGGGCAGGGAGAAAATCTACAATAATTACCACAAATTTATCTTTTGAAAGGTGGGATGAGATTTTCCTAGATCCCGTTCTTACAGCAGCCATGGTAGACCGCTTAACTCATAAAGCCTATATTGTGAACATGAATGGTAATTCATTTCGTCTTAAAGAAACAACTGAATGGGCAAAAAATAATTAATTTTTTTGTCCCAAAGTGGGGTACTTTTCAATTAAAATGTGGGGTACTTTTCACTTGACAAATACATTATTGGGATTCTGAAATATATGAGTGTTTAGTAAGTGTTGTGGTATTACCTAGCTATATCTAAAGGAGATTTGTTTATTTTAGATTTATTAATATTTTGTCTAGCGGAAACAGTATTTGGGGTGTGATTGGGGAAATTATTTTTAGCTTTAGCTAGGAATTTATCTAGGAAAGTTTTCGATGTAATATCGTGACCTGTATGAGTTTGATAAAATTGTTGTCTTTCTGTAGCGAAGTCCTCCAGCAATTCCTTGAGCCAGGGTTCATTATTAGTATTCTTTAATGGAGATACATTAGCTAAATCTTTGATCTGTTTTATTGCATTTGCGGGACAATAACTTTGGCAACCCTCCAATTTCAACATGTCTAAATCATTATAGTCATTACCAACAATTACTACTTCGGAGTTTTTTATATATATTCCTTTTTTCTTTAATTTTTCCTTAACATAAATAACGGCATTCCCTTTATCTACACCTAAAGGGGCAATGGCCTTCATAGTTGTAAAAGGCGAAAGATAACTAATTTTGCCTTTGTTTTTATCTAAATACTTATTAAACTTTCGATGTTGTTTTTTCCCAATATTTTCATTTCCGAAATACACATGTATTCTTGTTATACATGTATTTAAACCTAGTTTTTTTAATTCAGCAAAGTCCTTAATCTGTAAAATATTATCACCGGTTATTTTTTCGTGAGGACAAAATATTTGATAAGCCTTTTTAAGAGAATCTTGACCATATCTTATGATCGAATTGTGGTTAATATTATCAGTACTAAAATGCCAAACTAAATTAGGATTTTTTTGAGAGTATTCTATTATTTGATCATAAATTACTGAGGACTCTTGTTTTGAGATATAAAAAGCCTTTTCTAATTTATATTTATGGTCATAAGTTTTTGTATAAATTGCTCCTCCATCATCGGTGATCAAGACATCGGCTCCAATTTCCTTTGCAAATCGTATGGAAGTCGTAAATGTTCTTCCTGTGGCAATACACAATACAAGATGGGGGTCCTGCTTTTTTAATTCTTGAATTACTTTTAAGTTTTCCGGAATAATTTTTTTATGATCATTAAGTATTGTGCCATCAAGGTCAAGCACAAGCATTTTTAAATTAGATTTTTCAGTTTTTGCCTTTAAAGCCACATCATTTACCTCCTCTTTAGAGTTACAATTTCGTATATTCAACATTCTCTGAACATTGCTATCTTTATTATACAACAGCGGTAACTCTATTTCTATATATTAAGCTTGTGAAGCTTGTTTTTACAGATATTTGTGCCTAATTTTAGCGTATCTTAGCTAAAGGATAATATAAGTCAATGACTTCTCGGACATAATAATGTTTTCTTTGCAATTCCTTAATTTGGAGTAATATTTCCCGGGGGCGACCACATAACCAGAAGCTTTCAGGGGTAACAAGCATTTTTGTTCTCCTTTAAAATTTTTTACAGAATTAGTTCTAGTTTATGTTATGATAATTTTATGTATGCAAAGGAGGGCGTTAAAGTGGATGAAAAGTTTAATAAAAGAATAACAGAGATAAAAGGAAGATATTTGCACTATTGTGTTGATGAGGTAACGTTGTCTAATGGCAATATTTCTACGCGGGAAATGGTTGTCCATCCGGGAGCTGTAGCAATAGTGGCGCTGACGTCCGAAAAGGAAATTATTTTGGTAAAACAGTATCGTTATCCGGTTAAAGAGATTTTATATGAATTGCCGGCAGGTAAATTAGAAAAAGGAGAAGCCCCGGCTTATTCGGCACGAAGAGAGCTAGAAGAGGAAACAGGTTATTCTGCTGAAAAATGGGAGAAGTTAGCTTCTTTTTATACTGCACCCGGTTTTAGTAGTGAATATATGCATTTATATTTGGCAACAAATTTAGTGAAAAAAGAAGCTCATCCTGACCCAGATGAGATTATCATGTATGAAAAAATTCCTTTAGCTAAGGTTTGGCAAATGATCGAAACAGGTGAAATTAAGGATGGCAAAACAGTTTTAGGGATTTTATGGTTACAAAAAAGAGAGCTGGAGATATAGATGAAAACCTATTTTCTAGATTTACATGTGCATATTGGTCGTGATGGTGATGGTCAAGCGGTGAAAATCACGGCAAGTTCTCATTTAACTTTGCCTAATGTTCTGCGAGAATGCTTAGAAAGAAAGGGTCTTGACTTGGTGGGTATTGTTGATTGTGGCACTGCCGGTGTTTTACAAGATTTGAAAAAGCTGATTACTACTGGTGAATTAATTGAATTAGAACAAGGTGGCTGGCGTTATCAAGATAGAATAACTCTTTTTGCAGGTGTAGAACTGGAAACAATAGAAGCGAATGGGGGACGGGCTCATCATCTTTGTTTTTTCCCTAATGTTATTAAATTAGAGGATTTTGCTAGGTTTATTTGGACTAAGGTGAAAAACAACAGATTAAGCAGTCAAGTCTGTTATTTGACTACGGTTCAATTGTGGCGTGAAGTAAAAAAAAGAGATGGGCTTTTTATTCCGGCCCATGTTTTTACGCCTTATAAAGGGTTATATGGTAATTGCGCTACTTCTTTATGTGATGTTTTAGGTAGTGAGGCACAAGAAATTAAAGCTGTGGAGTTAGGTTTATCTGCTGATCGCAACATGGCGTTACTTATTCCTGAACTAAGGGAAAGGCTTTTTCTGGCTAATTCTGATGCTCATTCTTTAGATAAAATTGGGCGGGAATATAATCAGGTGATGATGGAAACACCTTCTTTTGAGGACTTGGTCAATCTTTTGACCGGAAAGAAAGGTAGGATTATAGCTAATTATGGTTTGGATCCCCAATTAGGTAAATATCATCGTAGTTATTGTCAACAATGTAATCATTCTCTCTTGGAAACTCCGCCGGTATTTTCTTGTCCTTATTGTGGTGGGCAAGATAAATTTGTACGAGGTGTACTAGACAGAATTGTAAGTATTGCTGAATTACACCAAGACGACGAAGTAGCTGAGACAATTAAGACCGGGGAATATCATTATCAAGTTCCGTTAAGTTTCCTGCCTGGGATTGGTAAAAAAACAAAAGAAAAACTTTTAAAAAAGTTTGGTACAGAGATGAATGTTTTACATCATGCTTCTGAGCATGAAATTGTTGAAGTGGTCGGTAAAAAGTTAGCTTCTTTAATTATTAAAGGTCGTCGGGGTGAATTACGGATGACTCCCGGAGGCGGAGGAGTCTATGGTCGTATTACAGACTTTTAATTTTTAAATTTGCGTTATAAATATTTCTCCTCTCTCATAATCTAGATTGAAGAGGGAGGAGGTTAAAAGTGGAAAAAATAAAGTTTAAAATTAAACAACATATTTATGCTAGTTGGTGGATTTATTTATTGGTAGGTTCTTGTTTTTTGCTGGGACTTTTTTTTGGTTTTTTAGGCATGACTTCTATGGAACAAAATCAAACCTCTTCCTTAAGTAAACTTTTTGAAGAAGGATTAATTCATTTTGAAAAAAACTTTAATTTCTCTACTTCTGCGAGACAAGCCGTTCTTAAAAACACGGTTAATTTAGGTAAAATTTTTTTGATGGGGTTAACCATAGTAGGCTTACCTTTTGTTTTAGTAATCATTTTTACACGTGGTTTTGTTTTAGGTTTTACGATTGAATTTTTATTACAAGAAAAAGCTTGGAGAGGTGGTGTATTAGCTTTATTAGCGGTATTACCTCCAAATTTACTTTCTGTACCAGCGTATATTTTAGGGGCGGTTATAGCCATAAATTTTTCTCTTTATTTAATTAAAGGTTCAAGTCAAAGAAATATTAAGATGTCACAATGTTTTTTAGAATACTTATTCATAATGTTAAGTTTAACTGTTTTAATGTTGGGTTCGGCTTTAATTGAAGGGTATTTTTCTCCGATTTTTATTAGATTATTTCAATAAGTAAGGGAGATAATAAAAATCTCCTTCCTAGTTCATAATAAAGAATAGAGTTTATGAACTAGGGAGGATTTTTTATGAAAAAAAGAGAGCAAGACCTGCAAGGAAAGATACCGGAAGGGAAGGACTTTGTACCCACAGAAATGGGTTCAGCACGTTTTGTAGCATTAGATAGTGAAGGAAGTACTTATAAATATGAAACTGGTCTGACAGAGTATGAACAAGGTTTTCCCGGACCACCTTGGGGTGTGGAACCGAGTATGCAATTTCTTTGTGATGAGGTTGGTATTGACTTTACAAAGTTTGTTGACTCTTTGGCCGCTAATAAAAAAGAAATGGAAATGGCGCAGGAGTTTGGAGTAAGTGAGGAGACGATTAAAGGTTTACGTGAGCGTTTTTATAAGGTGGAAGCGATTACAGGGAATTATGGACAGGATTAAGGTATTTTAAACTACTTGGGTTGGGGGCACTTTTTCTTTGTTTTTTCGTTCTACCCTGATGGCAGGTTCGGGACAAACTGTTTCACAAAGACCACAGACGATACAACCTTCGATACGTGTTTTTACAGCAGGAGTGCCCATAAAGCCAAGTTGTTCTGACCAATAAATAACTTGAGTGGGACATTTTTCGATACATAAACCACAGCCTTTGCAGAGGTCGGGAAAAATAGTCCAGGTGCCTCGATTGTTTTCTTGTGTTGTTTGTTTCCAATTTCTTATTTGTTCTTTTGGCAAAAAAACCTCTCCTTTGTAGGGGATTATTTTATTTTTAGCTTGACCCCAAAAATATTTTTTTATCCTTCAAGTTGTTACTGTTTTAAATAAAAGTTAAAAAAGGAAATCGCCTCGAGCTTGTGGAAATATTTAAAGTAGTTCTTTAAAAGGTGGCGATTTTTATTTTAGCTGATTGGATTCAAGAATTTTTAATTTATCTACAGGTAGAAAGAGGTTTGGCCGAAAATACGTTAGTAGCTTATAAACGAGATTTAGAAAAATTCAGTTGCTATTTAAAAGAAAAGGAGAAATTAGATTTAAAGAAAGTTGATAAAAACTTTTTAGCAGGATATTTTTATTTTTTGCATAAAAAAGGAGAATCATCTGCTAGTATAGCTAGACAGTTAGCCTCATTACGTAGTTTTTTTAAATTTCTCTGTCTGGAAGAATATTTAGAAACAAACCCTACGGTTTATTTAGAAACACCGAAACTTTCACAAAAATTACCGCGTGTTCTTAGTGAAAATGAAGTTGATAAGCTTTTAGAAACTCCCCAAGGGATAGGACCTTTGAATTTAAGGGATAAGGCGATGTTAGAATTAATGTATGCTACAGGAATGCGTGTTTCTGAATTAGTTAATCTGACGGTACAGCAATTAAACTTAGATTTGGCTTATGTACGTTGTTTAGGTAAGGGCAATAAGGAACGGATTATTCCTTTAGGTTCCCAAGCGGCCAAAAGTCTTAAAGTTTATTTACAAAAAGGACGTCCACAACTTGTGAAAAACCCCCGGGAAACAGCTCTTTTTGTTAATTTCCATGGTCGAGGTATTACTCGACAAGGCTTTTGGAAAATTATAAAAAAGCGAGCCAAAGAAGCTGGAATTAATAAGAAAATTACACCACATACTTTACGACATTCTTTTGCTACTCACCTTTTAGCTAATGGAGCAGATTTACGTTCTGTGCAAGAATTATTAGGACATGCTGATGTTTCAACAACACAAATTTATACCCATTTGACGAAAAATAAGTTGCGGGAAATCTATCTTCAAACTCATCCTCGTGCTTAATTTTGGAGGTAAAATAAATGAAAACTTTATTATTAATCTTGGATAGTGTAGGGATTGGTGCTTTACCTGATGCACATCTTTATGGTGATGAAGGTTCCAATACATTAGGACATATTGCTGAAGTAGTGAATGGTCTTTATCTTCCTAATTTAGCGAAGCTAGGGTTAGGAAAAATTGTTTCTATTAAAGGAGTCCCCGCTGACCTTTCTGCTTGGGGTTCTTATGGAATGATGGCCGAAAAGTCATGTGGTAAAGATACGACAACCGGTCATTGGGAGATTGCCGGCTTGATAAATAAAACACCTTTGCCTACTTTTCCGCAAGGTTTTCCTCCAGAGTTAATTACTACTTTTGAGCAAGAAATAGGGAGAAGTGTTTTAGGGAATAAGGTAGCTTCCGGTACGGAAATTATTGCACAGCTGGGAGAAGAACATCTACAAACAGGTTTCCCGATTGTTTATACTTCAGCTGATAGTGTTTTTCAAATTGCTGCTCATGAGGAGGTTATCCCTTTAGCCGAACTATATGAAATGTGTAAAAAAGCAAGAAGCTTGTTAACGGGAAAATGGGCAGTAGGGCGAGTTATTGCCAGACCTTTTATAGGGGAACCGAGAAATTTTACACGGACAGCTAATCGACATGACTTTTCTCTGCTTCCTCCTGATTCAACTGTACTTGATGCTTTACAGGCAAAAGGAGAAGAAGTAATTGGGGTAGGTAAAATTAAAGATATTTTTGCCGGACAAGGAATCACTCGTAATTTAGCGACGAAAAATAATGAGGATGGATTAGATAAAACGATACAAGCTTGGCAGGAATTAAAGAGTGGTTTAGTGTTTACTAATTTAGTAGAGTTTGATTCAAAATATGGACATCGTAATAATCCTCAAGGATATGCTCAGGCTTTAGAAGCGGTCGATGTACGTTTAGGGAAAATTTTAAATTTAGTTAAGGATGAGGGGCTTTTAATAATCACGGCAGACCATGGTAATGACCCTACCACAGAAAGTACTGACCATAGTAGGGAATATGTGCCTCTTTTAGTTTATGGTAAAAATGTGTGTAGTAATGTTAACCTTGGCCGGAGAAAAACTTTTGCCGATATTGCGGTGACTCTAAGTGAATTATATGAACTAGATTATGAATGTCCGGGCGAAAGTTTCCTTGATCTAATTAGAGAAGGAAGTGAGCAAAAATGAGAGTAGTAGATTTAATTGTCAAAAAAAGAAAGGGCGAAGTTTTGCAAAAAGCGGAGATTAATACTTTAATTGAAAATTATGTACAAGGTAAGATTCCTGATTATCAAATGGCTGCTTTATGTATGGCTATTTATTTTCAGGGTATGAAGAAAACAGAAGTAGCTGATTTAACGCTGGCCATGGTGAATTCAGGAGAAAGGATAGATTTGTCCTCATTGCCGGGAATTAAGGTTGATAAACATAGTACGGGAGGAGTAGCTGATACAACTACGTTAATTTTAAGCCCACTTGTTGCGGCGGCCGATGTTTCTGTAGCTAAAATGTCGGGACGCGGCTTAGGTCATACAGGAGGTACTATTGATAAGTTAGAAAGTATTCCGGGTTTGCAAACAGCTTTATCGCGGGAAGATTTTATAAAACAAGTTCAGGATATAAAGTTAGCTATAGTTGGGCAGAGCGGAAATCTCGTTCCTGCTGATAAAAAAATTTATGCTTTGCGTGATGTCACTGGAACAGTTCCTTCTATACCGTTGATTGCAAGTAGTATTATGAGTAAAAAAATTGCAGCCGGAGCAGATAAAATAGTTTTAGATGTAAAATTGGGTAGTGGGGCTTTTATGAAAAGTAAAGAGAAAGCTTTTGAGCTAGCGAAGACCATGGTCGAGATAGGAGAAGAGGTCGGTAGGGAAACGGTAGCTTTTGTTACTAATATGAAACAACCTTTAGGAACAGCAATAGGTAATGCTCTGGAAGTAGAAGAGGCTCTCTTAACTTTACAAGGAAAAAAGAAAGGACCTCTAAGAGACCTTTGTCTTTATCTTGGTGCTGTTATGCTTATGTTAGCCAGGCGAGTGAAAGAGGTGGAAGAGGGCAAAGTACTTTTGGCACATCTTCTTGACTCAGGAGTCGCTTTGGAGAAATTTGCTGAAATGATTCAAAAACAAGGTGGTAACAGTAATGTCGTTAAAGACTTTTCTTTATTACCGCAAGCAAGTAACCAATATCAAGTTAAAACGTCTGAGGAAGGATTTGTTGCAGCTATTAACGCGGAGGTCCTTGGACTGGCGGCAATGACTTTAGGGGCTGGAAGAGAAAATAAAGATTCTTCCATAGATTTATCCGTGGGGATAAAAATTCATGTACGTCAAGGAGATAAAGTTCGGAAAGGTCAACCTCTGTTCACACTTTATTATAATGACCCCCAAAAATTAGATTCTGCTTTACCTATAATCTCTGAGGCATTACAATTTTCACCTACTCCTCTTGACGTAGAGCCTTTAATTTATGGTTTAATTACGAAAAAAGGCTGTCAAAATTTAAAATTATCGTTTTAAACGAAGATTTTCTTGATAAAGTTTAATGATAGGAATAATGACAAAACCAATTAAAAGATAGAGGGCACTAGCGGCTAGAAACACTGTTAAAATTACGGCAAATATTCTTTCCAAAATTATCACCTCTCAGTTTAGTTTTTCTTTACATACTTTTAACTAAAAAGGGAAAAATTAAACATAAGAATATAGGAGGTGATTGTTTTTGTTTTATGGTACGAGAAAGAAATTTTCTTTGTTTCTACTTGTTTTTTTTCTGTTTATGGTTTTAAAACCCTTTTCCCTTTGGGGAGTGGAATTACCCCTGCAAGCTGAATCGGCGATCCTTGTTGATGCACATAGCGGGAGGATACTTTATGAAAAAGAGCTTCATAAGAGATTATATCCAGCTAGTATGACTAAATTAATGACTCTTGTTTTGGCTATGGAAGCTTTGGAAGCAGGTAAAATAAAAATGGATGATGTAATTATAGTTAGTGATAATGCTGCTTCTTATTATGGGTCACATATATTTCTTGCTCCGGAAGAAAAGTTGACTTTATATGAATTATTATTAGGAATTGCCTTAGCTTCAGGGAATGATGCTTCTGTTGCTGTAGCTGAATACATTGCCGGAACTCATGAAGCTTTTGTAGAATTAATGAATAAAAAGGCAAAAGAAATAGGAATGAAAAACACGCATTTTGTTAATTGTAATGGTTTGCATGACCCAGAGCATTATTCGACTGCTTATGACTTTTCATTATTGGCGAAACATGCCCTTCGTTTTCCGGATTTGTTGAAGATATGTTCCATAAAACATTATCGTATTCGTACAGAGACAAAAAGACCTTTTCAATATGATAATAAAAACAAATTACTTTGGTTTTATCCGGGTACAGATGGCTTTAAAACCGGTTGGACAGAAGATGCTCAATATTGTTTTGTTGGTACTTGTCAAAGAGATGGCTTGAGATTAATTTCGGTGGTAATGGGTGTACCGGTACCCAAAGGTCATTTTTCGGAGACAAAAGTGCTATTTAATTATGGTTTTTCTCAGTTTTCTTTTAAAGAATTTTATGCTGAAAATGAAGTTGTGGGTGAAGTAAAAGTAGGTAAAGGGGAAGTGAATAAAGTAGCAGTATTTCCTGAAGAAAAAGTTGGCATTACTTTGCCACGAGGAGAAGGTACGGATTTAACTACAGAGATAGAGCTAAGATCTTTAATCGATGCTCCGTTAAAAAAAGGAGAAGCTGTAGGATATATATCGATAGTGAAAAATCGTGAAATACTGTCACGTACTAATTTAATAATTAGGGAAGATGTAACCAAAGGCTCCTTTTGGCAAATGGTGAAGAAAATTTTTAAGAAAGTAGCCATCTTATAAAAAAAGGGCTGGAGCAATCATTTTGCACCAGCCTAATTTTTAAAAAATAATTCCATAAATTAGCAGGAGAAATGTTTTTTATAGAGAATAATTAGTTAGTCTGAATTATGTAGGAGGTTTGTAAAAAATGTCTCTTGTTTTACATAGTAAGAAAAATACGCTTATTGTTCGTGTGCTTGGAGATTTTGACCTTGTTTCTGCTAACGAAATTAGAGAGAAAATTGATAATAGTCTAGAAGAAACAAGAGCTCGAAATCTTCTACTGGACTTATCAAAAATTACGTTTATGGATAGTTCGGGTTTAGGGGTAGTTTTAGGAAGATATCGTCAGATAAAAGCCCATCAAGGTGAGATGATTGTTTGTGGTATTAAACCAGGGCTAAAAAGAATATTTGAAATCTCCGGAATAATGTCTTTAATGCCTGTGTGTAACACGGAAAAAGAAGCATGGGAATTACTGGATAAAAGGAGTGTTAAGGAGGCGTGAAAATGGATAAAATAGTAAATAATAAAATAAAACTAGAACTTCTAAGTAAAGGCGAAAATGTGGCTTTAGCGCGCATAACTGTTGCCGCTCTTGTTTCACATTTAGAAATAACTTTAAGTGAGTTAGAAGAAATAAAAGTTGCTGTTTCGGAAGCGGTATCAAATGCCATTCTTCATGGTTACCAAAACAAACCTGATGGGATTGTAACTATAATCGGAGTGCTTAAGGATAATACTCTTGCTTTAGAAATAATTGATCAAGGGGTAGGGATTTCAAATATCGAAAAGGCGATGGAGCCGGCATATTCTACTGACCCGGAACGAACAGGATTAGGTTTTGTTTTTATGCAGTCGTTTATGGATGAAGTTAAGGTAGAGTCACAAGTTAACCAAGGTACTAAGGTTATTTTAGTTAAGCATATAAGCACAGATTTAAAAAATACAGCTGTTTCATAAGAGGGAGCCTCAATGAATGTTAGGTTATCGGAAATGAATTTACCTCGTTTCCCTTTGTTAAAAGATGAAGAAATGATCGAGTTATTACAAAAAGTGCAAAAAGGTGACGAGGAAGCGAGAGAAAAATTAATTAATTACAATTTGCGACTTGTTTTCAGTTTGGTACAAAGATTTTCTAATCGAGGTTATGAATCGGAAGACCTTTTTCAAATTGGAACAATTGGCTTAATTAAAGCTATTGATAAATTTGATTTATCATATAATGTAAAATTCTCTACTTATGCTGTACCAATGATTATTGGAGAAATCAGAAGGTTTTTGCGAGATGATAGCCCCATTAAAATAAGTCGCTCTTTAAAGGAAAATGCTTACCGCATTAATAAAACTAGAGAGACTTTGACTAAGCAATTAGGAAGGGAGCCCACCTTACAGGAAATCGCTGCAGAAATAGATATTCCTATGGAGGAAATTATCACTAGTTTAGAAGCAATGCAACTGCCAACCTCCATTTACGAAACATTATACCAGGATGACGGTGACCCTATTTATGTTCTTGATCAATTAAGTAGTACAACAGAAGATGAGGCGTGGTTTGAGAAGATCGCTTTTAAAGAAATTCTTTATAAATTGCCGGATAAAGAAAGAGATATTCTGATAATGCGCTTTATTCAAGATAAAACGCAAACAGAAATTGCTAATATCATAGGACTTTCACAAGTTCAAGTATCTCGCTTAGAAAGGCAGGCTTTAAAAAAGTTTAAATATCATCTAGAAAAAGACGTTAACGAAACAGGGACTTAAAACCCTGTTTATTTTTTTGTGTAGAGGTAAAGAATATTAGTGAGCAAGTTTTTTGTAATATTACCAGTTATGTAAAAAAACAAGCAGATAGGAGGTTAATAAAACTGAAAGAAGATGAGATTCGGCAAAATATAAAGAAAAGAGAAGAAGTGATTTCTCGTAATGTTTTGTTAGCAGAACAAGAGATGACTAAGCAACAAGAAAAGTTGCAAAAAGAACATCAAAAGGTACTTTACTGGGAAGTACAGGCTTCGGGGGAAGAGAGAAAAAAATTTGCTAACTTACGTCAGGAAATTGAAAGACAGCAACTACGAATTACAAAACCGCAACAAAGAGCTTATCAAAGTACAGCTTTAAAATTTGTCCCACCCCAGACTGTAGTTAAAAACACGATCATGGCATTTCTAGTTGGTGGTGCGATTTGTTTAATGGGGCAAGTTATTAAAAATATTTTTTTACAAAGTGGTTTAGCAGACAAAGAAGCCTCTGCGGCTACTTCCTCAATGCTAATATTTTTAGGAGCTTTTTTTACGGGCATTGGATATTACGATAAATTAGGAAAGGTAGCCGGAGCAGGGTCAATTGTACCGATCACGGGTTTCGCCAATTCTATTGTTTCTTCCGGTTTAGAATTTAAAAGAGAAGGGTATATCTATGGTGTAGGAGCTCATCTTTTTACTGTAGCCGGTCCGGTACTTGCTTATGGGACAATGATTTCAATTTTAGTGGGATTAGTTTATTATTTTGCGAAGTAGGGAGAGAGATGGCACAAAAAAAAATAGGGAAACAGACTTTTCAGTTTTCTTCAGTTCCCGTAATAACTTCTTGGGCATCTGTGGTTGGACCTAAGGAAGGAGAGGGCCCTTTTGGTGATAAATATGACTTAGTTTTAACTGATTCTTTAGCCGGAGAAAAGACATGGGAAAAAGCAGAACAAAAAATGATGCAGTATTCCATAGAATTAGCTTTAGAAAAACGAGGATTATTACCAAAGGACTTAGACCTTTATTTAGCAGGTGATTTATTAAATCAAATTATTTGTGCCAATTTTACGGCGCGATTTTTAAACACGCCTTTTATAGGTTTATACGGGGCTTGTTCTACATTAGCCCAAGGTCTGTGTGTAGCCGGAATATTATTAGAAGGTGGTTTTGCCGAGAAAATTGGCGTTTCGGCGAGTAGTCATCATAATACTGCGGAAAGACAGTTTCGTACACCTACTGAATTAGGAGATCAGCGTCCTTTAACTGCACAATGGACTGTTTCCGGTAGTGCTTCTTTTATCTTAGAAAGAATAAGTACGGGAATTATGTTAACACATGCGACAGTCGGAAAAATAAATGATTTAGGGATTAGTAATGCCCAAGATTTAGGTTCTGCTATGGCTCCGGCAGCTTGTGATACAATCAAAACACATTTGGAGGACTTAGGAAGAAGTGAGAATGATTATGATTTAATAGTTACAGGAGACCTCGGATTTTTAGGCAGTAATATTTTGACGGAATTATTAAAACAAAAAGGTATTTCTTCTGAGAAACTTTATGATTGTGGGAAAACGGTTTACAGTCCTAATCAGGATACCCATGCGGGAGGAAGTGGTTGCGGGTGTTCTGCTGTAGTATTGGCGGCTCATTTGATAGAGTGTCTTCAAACAAGGCTTTATCAGCGAATTTTGTTTGTGGGGACTGGGGCTCTTTTAAGTCAGATTAGTGCTTTTCAGGGAGAAAGTATTCCTTGTATTGCTCATGCTGTTGTTTTAGAAGCAGGGGAGAGGTGAATGCAATGGAATTGATAAAAGCATTTGTTTTAGGAGGATTACTTTGTGCAATTGGACAGCTTTTAATAGATTTAACACCTTTTAATATTACACCAGGACATATTTTGGTAGGATATGTTACGAGTGGTGTTGTCTTAAGTTTTTTTGGTTTATATCAGCCTCTTGTTGACTGGGGTGGTGCAGGGGCAACTGTACCCTTATCGGGATTTGGACATTCACTAGCTCAAGGTGCTATAGAAGGGGTAAAAACTCGAGGCTTGTTGGGAGCTTTAGGAGGCGGTTTAGAAGCTACTTCTATTGGTATTGCGGCGGCAATAGTTTTTGGACTTGTTGTAGCCACTTTTACTCAACCTAAAGGTTAGAAAGGGGTTGCGAAAAATTGAAAGAAGAAGGGGAGATTCAAAAGTTAGTAATTAGAAAATTAAGAGTTATAAAGTTGAAAATTAAGAAACTGAAAATTAAAAGATTATAATTTAGAAGTCTTGGAAGGGAGAATTAGTTTTGAGTTGGAAAATTGGATTACCGCGAGCGTTATTTTATCATACTTATTTCCCATTATGGTCAACTTTTTTCGAGGCTTTGGGTGTTGAAGTATTGGTTTCTCCACAAACAAACAAAGTTATTCTAGATCAGGGGGTAAAAAGTGTCGTCGATGAAACTTGTTTGCCGGTAAAAGTTTTTTTTGGTCATGTAGCTACTTTATGTGAAGCTGAAATTGATTTTTTATTTGTACCACGGTTAATTAGTGTAGAAAAAAAGGCGTATATTTGTCCTAAATTTATGGGTCTTCCGGATATGTTAAGGGCAAGTAAAATAAAACATCCTCCTTTAATCAAGCCGGTGATCAATAAAGTCAAATCCTCTAATATTAATAGTTTTTTATGGGACTGTGCTAGCCCTTTTACCGGTAAGTGGCCGAAAATAAAAAAAGCTTGGCAAGAAGCTAAGCAGGAACAAGACAAGTATGAGCAGAAGTTAGTGAGAGAAAACGATAATGATAATCACTTAAATATTCTTATTTTAGGACATGACTATAACCTATATGATCATTATCTTAATATGGGTTTGTGGGAAATGTTACAAAATTTGGGTTGCTCAATCACAACACCGGCTCAGATTTCTAAAGAAGAAAGAGATCATCAATTAAAAAAGTTTCCTAAATCAATTTTTTGGACTTATGGTCGAAATTTATTAGGTTCTGTGTACAGTTTTATGCAGAAACCGGGGATAAAAGGTGTAATTATTCTTTCATCATTTGGTTGTGGTATTGACTCTTTTATAGATAATTTGATAATTAGGCGCCTAATTGAACATAAGATTCCTTATTTAAATGTAATTTTAGATGAACATACTGGGGAAGGCGGTCTTTTAACAAGAGTGGAAGCTTTTGTAGATATTATTCGTTGGAGGAGGGATTATCATCAAAATTACTTTTCCCCACATGGGTACAATGTGGGTAGCTGTGAAAGGAATGTTAGAATACATGGGGTTGGATGTGATTGTACCACCACCTCCCACTAGAGAAACTTTAACTTTAGGTGTACAGCATTCTCCTGAATTTGCTTGTCTTCCTTTAAAAATAAGTATTGGTAATTTTATTGAAGCTCAAAAATTAGGTGCCGATACTTTTATGATGGTGGGCGGTTCAGGACCTTGCCGTTTTGGTTTATATGCTCAATTAGAAAAAGAAATTTTACAAGATTTAGGGTTTAATTATAATTCTCTGATTATAGAACCTCCTGACACAGGATATTGGCAATTTATTAGACGAGTAAAAAAAGCGGTAGGTCCTATTTCTTGGTGGAAAATTATTCAGGGGATTCGCTTAGGGTATAAAAAAGCAATAATAGTGGATCATTTAGAAAAAATTGTGCAGGAAATTAGACCAAGAGAAGAGGTTAAAGGTACGGCGGATAAGATTTTTCAAAATGCCTTACCGATGATTGCTGATACGCAAAATCTTCATGAAGTGGAAGAAGTGTTTGGCTTAACGAGGGAAAAGTTATTGCATATACCGAGAGATGAACATACCGATGTGCTTAAAATCGGGTTAGTAGGGGAAATTTATACATTATTAGAACCTTTTGCTAGTATGGAAATAGAAAAAAGATTAGGATATATGGGTGTATATGTGCGTAGGTCACTTTATTTAAGTGAGTGGATCAATGACCATCTTCTTTCCCCACCGTTTTTTAAAGCAAAAGGTAAAGATTATCGAGGTTATGCTAGACCTTTTTTGAATCATTTTGTGGGTGGACATGGCATGGAAAGTATTGGGGCAGGAGTTGTTTTTGCTAAACAAGGTTATGATGGGATTGTTCAGGTAGCTCCTTTAACTTGTATGCCAGAAATAGTGGCACATAATATTTTCCCTCAAGTTAGCGAAAAATGTGGGATTCCTGTTTTAAATATTTATGTAGATGAACAAACGGGTGAAGCGGGATTAGAAACTCGGCTGGAAGCATTTATTGAATTATTAGAGGCGAAAAGGCGTACCTTGACCGAGAAAAAACAATATGTTACCATACCTTAAGATTGTTGTATAATGGAAGGAGAGTTTAGACAAACGAGGAGTGAAGGTAAATGAAGTTACAAGGAACAATGACTATAAATCAACAAGGTCATTTATGTATTGGTGGATGTGATACGGTTGAACTAGTAGAAAAATTTGGGACGCCACTTTATGTGATGGATGAAGACCATTTACGTCAAATCTGTCGGGAATATTATCAGTCATTTATTGCTCCATATCCGGAAAACAAAGTGCTCTATGCTAGTAAAGCTTTTCTGACAAAGGCGATGGTTAAAATAATTCATCAGGAGAAACTAGGTTTAGACGTAGTTTCAGGTGGAGAATTATATACTGCAATTCAAGCTGGTTTCCCGGCAGAACAGATTTATTTTCATGGCAATAATAAATCAATAGAAGAAATTGAATATGCTCTTGATTGTAAAATAGGTCGTTTTGTGGTGGATAATTTTTATGAATTAGAACTTTTGCATAACTTGTGTAAAAATCGAAGGATGAAGGCTAAAATTTTACTTAGGCTCACACCCGGTATTGAGGCTTCCACGCATGAATATATTCGTACAGGGCAAATTGATTCTAAATTTGGGATGGCGATAGCGACCGGACAGGCTTTAGAAATTGTGAAAAAGGCACTTTCTTTAGAAAATGTTGATTTAAAAGGTATTCATTGTCATATTGGTTCACAAATTTTTGAAATTGCCTCTTTTCGTCATGCTGCCGAGGTAATGATGGAATTTTTAAAGAAAATAAAAGAAGAAACAGGGCAAGAGTTGGCAGAATTAAACCTTGGTGGTGGGTTTGGTATTTATTATCAAGAAGGAGATAGCCCTGCTCCAATTAGTAGGTTTGCTAAGGTTATTATGGAAACTATCGAAGTGAAAGCTAGAGAATTACAAATTAATTCTCCTCAAGTAATTGTGGAGCCGGGTCGTTCTATTGTTGGAACTGTAGGGACTACTCTTTATACAATTGGTTCGATTAAGCAGATTCCCGATATTCGTACTTATGTTGCGGTTGATGGAGGAATGGGTGATAATCCGCGTCCTGCTCTTTATCAAGCAAAATATGAGGCGGCTGTAGCTAACAAAATGCAAATAGAGGCCACAGAAATAGTTTCGATTACGGGAAAATGTTGTGAATCAGGAGATATGTTAATTTGGGATCTCAAGCTTCCTTCTTTGAATAGTGGAGATATTTTGGCTATTTCTTGTACAGGAGCTTATAATTATTCCATGTCTAGTAATTATAATCGTCTGCCTAGGCCAGCTGTAGTTTTAGTTAAACAAGGACAAGCTGATCTAATTGTAGCGAGAGAAACATATCAAGATTTAGTTCGGAATGATCTTATTCCGGCAAGATTAAATGATTAAACGATTAAGCACAGTACCTTTTGAGTTAAAAATGTCGGAACTAGTTAAGTTAAAGACCGACATTTTTATTTTTTTACTAGCTTATTTAAAGAAAGTAAAATACAATAGGTGATGTAAAGAAAAAGGGAGCACGTTTAAGGGAGAGATTAAATTATGCATAATAAAACAAAATTTTTTTTGTTAATTATGGTTGTTTTAGTACTCGTTATTGTTGTCCCAGCATTAATTAATCTCTTTATTAAAAATTATACTGTTAATTTTATTCTAAGAAGCTTGTTAGCGTTTTTCGTGATTTATTTAGTTTTGGAGATAATTGACCAGTTCAGAAAGTTTAAAGAGAAAAAGGTTTAAGTTAGATTGATTATGGTATAATAAGACAAATTCATTAGATGGGTTTTAATAAAAATGAGTAGTGTCAACTTACCGGAAAATTTATTTATACCTTGGCTTCGCCAAGGGAAAGGGAAAAAACCGCTTTTTCTTGTAGGTGGTTCTGTGCGTGATTTTTTATTACAGAGAGAGTTTAAAGACTATGACTTTCTTTTAGAAGGGGATTGTTTTTCTTTTGTCTCTAGATTAAAAGAAAACATTGGTGGGAAAGTTATTTTTAATAGACGTTTGCTCACAGCGACCCTTAAAACAAGCGGAATAACTCTCGATTTTACCACAGCCCGAAAAGAGCATTATTCCCGACCTGGGGCCTTACCACAAGTTGTTCCTACAACTTGGCAAGAAGATTTAAAAAGAAGAGACTTTACAATTAATACACTAGTCATACCTTTTTTAGAAGAAGGTTGGGGAAAAGTTATTGACCTATTAGGAGGAAAGGAAGATTTAGAACATGGTTTAATTCGTGTTTTACATGAACAAAGTTTTTGTGATGATCCGACTCGAATCTTGCGAGCTATTCGTTATCGAAATCGTTTAAATTTTTCTTTGGAGAAAAGAACTTTACAATGTTTAAAACAAAGTTGGTCTTATTTACAAAATGTTTCATCTCGACGAAGGTTAAAAGAATGGCAACTTCTCTGTGCAGAAGAAGATGTAATGAAAAATATTGAGGATATTTTTGTTTTAGGTGGTTGGTCTTATTTTATGGGTGGACTTTCTTTCCAGCAGGGTTTATGGAAAGAGCAAAGTGCATTAATAGGCAAAGATAATTTTCCGCAAGGCTTACGTCCCTGGTATTTGTATTTATTAGTTTTTTTAGCTAGAGAACCGGATAAACTTGATCATATTTCTACATATTGGGGACTTTATCCACAAGAAAAAAAAGGACTAAAACAAACATTGATTTTATTGTCAAAGCGAAATCAGTTAAAGGAACTTAAATGGCGGCAACTTTTAGCAAAATTAAAAGAATTACCTCCGGAAGGGGCTTATTATTTTTTTCAGCAAAGTCCTAGTTGGGGAGAGAGCTGGGAGTCTTTTTATCATGAAATCTTGGCTAATAAAATGCCCATACAAGGTAGGGACCTTCTTCATTTAGGGCTTAAACCAGGTCCTGAAGTGGGCAGATTACTGAGATGCTTAGAAGAATATTATCAAGAGAATTTATTTCATACGAAAAAAGAAGGCATAAAATTGGCTAAGAGGTTAGTAAAGGAGGAGTTTAATGAGTTTACAAGGAATGATTATTAGCTTGCCGGCAATTTTATTAGCTTTAAGTGTTCATGAATTTGCTCATGGTTATGTTGCTTATAAGTTGGGTGACCCTACTCCAAAATATCAGGGACGGCTTACTCTTAATCCATTAGCACATTTAGACTTTATTGGAACCTTGATGCTAATTATTGCTCATTTTGGTTGGGCTAAACCGGTGATGGTTAATCCCGCAAATTTTCGAGTCAACCAAGAAAAAGGAATGCTTTATGTTGCTTTAGCAGGTCCGTTATCTAATATCTTAGTTGCTTTAATTGCAGGCATATTATACAATTTACTTATTAAGTTTCAGGTAGCAGATTTTTGGATACTTTTAGTTTTTTATTTGCTTTTTATTGATATAAGTTTAGCTGTTTTTAATTTGATTCCGATCCCTCCTCTTGATGGTTCAAAAGTTCTTGCAGGTTTACTGCCTAGCCATAAACAAGGGATTATTTATCAATTAGAAGCATATGGTCCATTTATCCTCATCCTTTTAATTATTACTAATGTTATCGGTAAAATTTTAGGTCCTCTAGTTAACGGATTATTTAATTTTATTATGCTGATAAGTCATTTTATTGTTGGTTAAGTAGGAGGTAAAGTAGCAATGAAAAAAGGCACTATTTTTAGCGGCATGCGTCCAACAGGAAAATTGCATATTGGTCACCTAAGTGTTTTAGAAAATTGGGTTAAGCTTCAAGATAAATATAATTGTTTTTTTGGCATTGTCGATTGGCATGCTTTAACAACAGCTTTTGATAGTACAGAAAAAATTCAGGAAAATAAGCGTCTAATGTTATTAGACTGGTTGGGTGCCGGCTTAGACCCGGAAAAAAGCCCTATCTTTGTGCAATCGAGTGTGAAGGAACATGGAGAACTGCATCTTCTTTTATCCATGATTACACCACTTTCTTGGGTAGAACGAGTACCTACTTATAAAGACCAGATTGTGCAATTAGGTAGTCAGGGCAAAGATATTTCTACGTATGGTTTTTTGGGTTATCCTGTGTTAATGGCAGCTGATATTTTAGTTTATAGGGCAGATACAGTACCGGTTGGAGAGGACCAGCTTCCTCATTTGGAATTTACGCGGGAGTTAGCACGGCGTTTTAATCATCTTTATAGCTGTAGGTTATTTCCTGAACCTCAGGCTCAATTGGCTAAAGTAGCCATGTTGCCGGGCGTTGATGGTCGTAAAATGAGTAAAAGCTATAATAATGATATACCTTTGGGAGCTACTACGGAAGAAATTTGGGAGAAGGTGCAAAGGATGGTTACCGACCCTGCCCGAATCAAGAAAAGTGACCCAGGCCATCCGGAAGTTTGCATTGTGCATACTTATCATCAGCTTTATTATGCCTTAGGTCTTGAAGAGCTTAGTGATGACTGTCGTCAAGGGAAAATTGGTTGTGTGCAATGTAAAAAGAGGTTAGCCCAAATTATTGATGAACAGTTAGCACCTATTCGGGAAAAGCGTCAGTATTATGAAAACAAACCGGAATTGCTTAGGGAAATTTTAGAAACAGGCGCCCGGAAAGCTAAGGTAAAAGCTGAAGAGACCATGGAATTGGTTCGTTCAGCAATGAAAATATAAAAGTGGTGGAAATGTGAGATGGTTTATCAAGTAAAATTACCTATTTTTGAAGGTCCTCTGGACCTTCTCTTACATCTTATTGAAGAGAATGAAATTGATATTTATAATATTCCGATTGCTTTAATCACACAGCAGTATTTAGATTATTTAGATAGAGCGGGAGAAATAGATTTAGAGCTAACGAGTGATTTTATAGTCATGGCATGCACTTTGCTTTCCATTAAAGCGAGAATGCTTTTACCTAAACCAATAATTGAGATAAAAGATGAGGAGCCTGAGGTTGATCCAAGAGAAGAATTAGTGCAAAGACTATTGGAATATAAAGAGTATAAGGAAAAGGCAAAAATATTTAGAGAGTTAGAAGCACAACAAGCTAAATGTTTTAGGCGGGAAATAGATGATAATCAATTATTGAAAAAATTTCCTCCGCCCAATCCTATTGGTGATGCAACGTGGGAAGATTTAGTCATTGTTTTTAATAAAGTCCTGAAAAGAGTGGAGAAAAGAGAACAAACCGTTTCCTTAAGTAGAGAAGAAATCACCGTTCAAGATAAAATTGACTATATTTTAACTATGTTACAAAAAGAACCACAAGGGATTTCTTTTTATAACCTTATTTCTCGTGTTGTTACTAAAGAAGAAATTATTGTAACCTTTTTAGCTCTTTTAGAACTAGTTAAGTTGGGTAAAATTTTTCTTCGGCAAAAAAGTTTATTTACAGATATTTATATTTTTATGATGCCTATAGGGGAGGGACAAGAACATGCCTACTCTTTTTCCTGATGAGACAAAAAGTATTATTGAAGCTTTATTGTTTGTAACTAATGAGCCACTTACAGTAAAAACTATTGCCGAAATTATTAAGCGTCCTGAATATGATATAAAAGTTTTATTAAACGAAATAAAGGCTGATTGTGAACGTGAAAGGAAAGGTTTTTGTCTTAAGGAAGTAGCAGGGGGATATTCTTTTGTGACTCGTCCGGAATATGCTCCTTATATCGAAAAGCTAGTTAAACCGCGTTTAAATGCACTTACCCAGGCAGCCTTAGAAACATTAGCGATTATTACTTATCGTCAACCTATGACTAAAAGCGAAATTAATGAAATACGCGGTGTAAGTAGTGATAGTGCTATAAGTACATTATTAGATCGTGCTTTAATAGAGGAGGTAGGTCGGAAAGAAGGACCTGGTCGCCCTATCCTTTATGGCACAACACAAGACTTCCTTAAGTATTTTGGCTTAAAAGATTTGCAGCAATTATCTGATATAGTATAATTTAGATTAGAATTAAATTTAATTAGTGTAATATGTAAACAAACAGTTGGATGTATCCAACTGTTTGTTTTAAAGGTTTAAGCATCATCCCGATATTCACAACCACAGAATTTGCGAAGTGCTTCATTAAAAAGTTTAATATGAACTTTTTCATCAAGGATGATTCGTTGGAGAATTGCTTGGACATAAGGGTCGGCAATCATTCTGATATGTTTTTGATAATTTTCAATAGCTTTATATTCAGCTTCAATATCTGCTTTTAGACGTTCACAAAGTTGAGTGCCATAGTAGACAAAGCCACCATGCCAATAATTACCGTTAGTGCTTTGTCCACCTCTTATTACCGGATTTCCTCCGAGTTTTTTGATGGTTTCAGCAAGGATTTCCATATGTAGCATTTCATTGATAGCCACATTCTCTAGTAATTCTCCCAGTTCCTCATTAATATCTTCCAAAAAGAAATAATGATAAAGATATTGATTAATAGCGGTAAATTCACTAGTCACCCCGGCATAATCATCCATTAATAGTTCTGCATAGTAAAGATTTGGTCCGAGAACTTTTTCTTCAGGATAAGGAGAGGGGTCAGCATATTTTTCTTTTTTATGCATGTCATAATTAATTTTACGCATTGATAATTCCCCCAAAATTATATTTAATATTATATAATATTGCTACCTTCATTGACATGTGTATAAGTACGGTATATATTAGTTAAAAAACAAGGAGTGAGTTGTTTGTCTGATTTAAATTCCCAAATACTTAATCTGAAAAAAGAATGTAAGGCAGTTATTTTAGCACACAATTATCAGATAAAGGAAATTCAAGAAATTGCCGATTATGTCGGTGATTCTTTTTATTTAAGTAAAATAGCTGCTAGTACTGAAAATGAAGTGATTGTTTTTTGTGGAGTACGTTTTATGGCGGAGACAGCCAAAATACTTGCTCCAGAAAAAATTATACTCTTACCGGAAATAGAAGCAGGGTGTCCTTTAGCCGAGATGATTACCGTGGAAAATTTGCAAAAATTACGAGCTGAACATCCTGATGCAGCTGTTGTTTGTTATATAAATTCTTCGACTGAAGTTAAAGCTTTAAGTGATGTCTGCTGTACATCGGCAAATGCCGTAAAAGTTGTACGGTCATTACCGGAAAAGAAAGTTATTTTCATTCCTGATCAAAATTTAGGAAACTATGTAGCCAAACAAGTGCCGGAGAAAGAATTAATTTTAGGAAATGGTTATTGTCCTGTTCATGCCCAAATCAAGCCTGAAGATATAGCTGAAATTAGAGAAAAGTATCCGCAAGCAGAAATCTTAGTTCATCCAGAATGTGCACCACATGTTGCTGATTTAGCGGATTTTATAGGCAGTACTTCTGAAATTATTCGCTATGCCCAGAGTAGTAAAGCAAAAATTTGTATTATTGGTACCGAAAAAGGTGTGTTATATAAATTGCAAGCATCTTGTCCGAAGAAGGATTTTTACTTTTTACATCCTCATTTAATCTGTGCAGATATGAAAAAGACAAATTTACAAAGTGTTTATAACGCGCTTTACCATAAACAGTATGAGATTAACGTAGACAAGCGTATTGCTGAAAAAGCTAAACAGGCTTTAGGCAGAATGTTAGAGTTAGCGTAAAAGGAGGGCGACAAAAATGAATAAATTAGCCCTAGATGAGATTTTGAAAAATGCGTTAAAAGAAGATATTGGATTTGGCGACCTTACCAGTAAAGCTATCTTTAATGAAAATCATTTTTCACGTGCTTATCTATTAGCAAAACAAAATTTTATTTTAGCGGGAATAGATGTTTTTACTCGCGTCTTTGCTTTACTTGATGAGCGCGTAAAAATAAAAAAACAAGCCTCTGATGGAACCAAGATTGATGAAGGAGAACAATTTGTGACCCTGGAAGGTCCGACTCGTTCTTTATTAACAGGAGAACGAGTAGCACTTAATTTTTTACAACATCTTTCAGGCATAGCGACAAAAACAAATGATTATGTTGAAGCAGTTGGTGATTTTTCTACAATCATTGTTGATACGCGTAAAACAACGCCTGGTTTACGGATGCTGGAGAAACATGCGGTAACTATTGGCGGTGGTAAGAATCATCGTTATGGGCTAGATTCTATGGTTTTAATTAAAGATAATCATATTCAGGCTGCCGGAGGAATTATCCCCGCAGTACGACGAGTGCGTAATTATATTTCTCCTTTTATTAAAATAGAAGTAGAGGTTGCCGGTTTAGAGCAAATAAATGAAGCTTTAGAAGCTAAAGTTGATCTAATTATGTTAGACAATCTATCTTTAGCGAAGGTCAAAGAGGCTGTACAAATTGTTGGTGGAAGAGCTCTCTTAGAAGTATCAGGTAATGTTACAATAGAAAAAGTAGCTGACTTAGCAGCTACAGGTGTTGATATAATCTCTAGTGGTGCTTTAACTCATTCGGTGAAAGCAGTAGATATCAGTATGAAAATAGAATAAAATATTAATTTATTAATTAAAATTAATTTTAACCGGTGCAGAATTACCGACTAAAAAGTTCTTTTTAGGGCGATAAAGAGGTTGTAAGGGAGTAGAAAATTCTGCTTCTATTGTTTTTACTTCTGTAATATTTTCTTTTTCTTCATCAAGATTAGTTGGCTCTAAGGAGATACAGGGCAGATGGGGATAGGATGGCTTAGGGCAAGGTGGGGGAGAAGGTTTTACTTCTTGTTTAATTACCCTTAAGTCACGTTCAATATCTTGGAGAAAACGATCTGCTTCTCTTCTCACATGGTCAGCAAGTAATGGTGGAATGATACTTAATATTTTACATTCTTTTAAGAATTGAGTAGCTGTAGCTTTAAAATTACGGAGGTCTGTTCCTGCTTTTACAATGTCTTCAGTAAAACGAAGTAAAGAGGGAATAGGACGAGGCGTAATTTCTAAAATAGACTCATAGTCTTCAGCATGACAACGAAGCTCGTCAAAGGTATCACTAAATATTTGGGCTTGACTTATAAATTTACGTTCAGAAGGATCGAGAAGGTGTCTAATAAATTTAGAGTGGTCGGCCATAATTCTTAACCAGAATACTTCATCATGAAGCAGTTCTTCGGTAGGTGTCATTAATTCTCCGCGGCAGAGGCGAATAATATTGATGGCAAAGCGAATAGCTTCTCTTCTAATATGGTCAACTAATAGGGGGAAATTAGCCCCACCTAAATTACACTCAATAAGGCGGTCTAAAATTAGAGTTTTAAATTGGACGATATCCAAAACAGTAGATAAAGCTTCTTGAGCTAATTTATGAACATCACCATCCGGTCGAAGACATAAGCTTTTTTCTTCTAAGTTAGCAAAACGCGATTCAAATTCTTGCGCCATTTGGATTAAATTTGTTTCATTACAGGGGAAACCTAAACGTAAAAAAAGTGAGTGTTCTTTCATTATACGCAGCCAGAATTGCAGTTCACTTAAAAGTCGTTTTTTAATCGGAGTCATTTTCTTACCTCCTATCTATTTTCTTCTATCAGTATATGAAATGGTAGGAGGGAGAGTGAAGTAAAAAAGAAAGGTTCATAACCAGACAAATGTTATGCACCTTTCTTTTTTTGCGAATTATATCCTTAGAATTTAAAATTTTGTTACAGAGAGAACTGACTTTTTTAGGTTGGCTAATTTATTACTTGCTTCCTGTTTACTCTCGGCCACAACGGAAAAATAAAATTTAGCTTTTGGTTCAGTACCGGAAGGTCGGAAACAAAACCAGGAATCGTCATTAAAGCGATAGTAAAGAACCTTTGAACAGGGAAGGGTAAGGGATTGTTCCTCTCCCGTTAACAAATTATATGACTTACTTTGTTGATAATTCCTTTTTTCGATAGTATGAAGTCCTGATACTGTTGGTGGTTGTTCTTCAAGAGCAGTCATAATTTGAGTTGTTGTTTCTTTATCTTGTAGCTCTATGGAAACAAGGTCTTCTTGAAAGTAACCATGACGTTGGAAAAGTTTCTCTAAAACTTGTAAAAGATTTAGATCATGTTCTTGATAATATGCTGCCATTTCGGCTAAAAGTAGAGCCGCAATATTAGCATCTTTATCACGCACAAAAGTATCTACCAGATAACCGTAGCTTTCTTCGTAGCCAAAAAGAAATTCAAAAGAACCTTCTTTTTCAAATTCCTTAATTTTTTCACCGATATATTTAAAACCGGTTAGAGTTTCCATTGTCTTGATACCATATGATTCAGCAATGTTCTTTCCTAAATTACTGGTGACTATTGTTTTAATTAATACACCATTAGCCGGTAGTTTATTTTTAGCTTGAAGATGACTTAAAAGATATTCTAACATTAAAGCACCGATTTGGTTACCGGTAAGAAAATGATAATCGCCTTTATTATCTCTAATTGCACAGCCTAAACGGTCGCAATCCGGGTCACTGGCAATGATAAGGTCTGCTGCTTTTTGTTTAGCTAATTTTAAAGCTAGGGCAAAAGAGGCTTTATCTTCTGGATTTGGTACTTTAACCGTGGAAAATTTAGGGTCAGCTTTCATTTGTTCATCGACTAAAAATAAATCCACAAATCCTGTTTGTTTCAAAAGGGTAGGGATAAAGCAACACCCTGTACCATGTAAAGGAGTAAAAACAGCCTTGATTTTTTGCTGTGGTTTACTCTGAGCCAATGAAGCTACCTTTTCTAAATAACAGTGGTCAATTTCGGAGTTAAGCACTGTTAGCAATCCCTTTGTTTCAGCTTCTTGACGACTCATTGTATGTACATCTTTAAAAATATCCACTTGAGCAATAAATTGTGTTAGGTCATCAACGAAGGGTGACACAGCTTGGGCACCATCAGGTCCATAGACTTTATAGCCATTATATTGAGGTGGATTATGGCTAGCCGTAATCACTATTCCGGCTGCACATTTTAATTCTCTAATCGTAAAAGATAGGTGGGGTGTAGGTCGAGGACCGGAAAAGATTAAAGCTTGAATACCATTAGCTGCAAGAACTAAAGCTGCTTCTTCTGTAAATTCCCGAGAATAAAGACGCGTATCATGAGCAATGGCTACTTTAAGTTGTGTCGCCGAAGGATATTGTTTATTTAAATAATTAGCTAGACCTTGTGTTGTTTTACGTACAACATAAATATTCATGCGATTAAGACCTACGCCAATTATTCCTCTTAAACCTCCGGTACCAAAGGAGAGTTCAGAATTAAAACGTTCTTTAATTTCTATAGGGTCGGATTTTATTTTTAGTAATTCTTGTTTGCTTTTAGCATCTACAACGTCAGACTGTAACCAGTCATTATATATTTGGATAGGGTTTTTCCACATAAATATACGCCTCCATTTAATAGCTGAGTATTTTATTGCTAATAAAAGTAATCATAGAAAATTATAAAATATATTCCAAAATACACGTTAATTCACAAAACAACCTAGCCTAATATTATAAAAAATAATAAAAAAAGTCAATTTTATCATAAAACAATCCTCATTAACCAGATTTACTTTGTTTTTTTATTTTATGGGAATACTAAGATGTAACTGATTAAATGGCAAGATTAAGGAGAACTGCTGATGCTTAAAGCAGTATTATTGTTAATTTTTATTGTTAGTATAAGTTTGGTACCAGTAAAAATTAAGTTTAGATTTTATCGAAATTGTAATTACTTGCGCTTAATTTTGTTATTAAGAGTTTGGAAAATACCATTTACCTTTAAAATCAATAATGTGGTAACACGAATTTTTTGGGGTTTATCAAAAAATAGATTTTGGGAAAAACAAACACCAGCAGACCTTCGAGCCAAGGAAATTGTTTGGGAAAAGGTGTTTTATCGCTTGTTTTTTCTTAGGCAAATAGTTTGCGCTGTATTTCAGGGAACTATGGGTACTTTACATAAAATCAGTAGCCCCATAAAAATAAAAAGAATTTGTTTACAGACCGAAGTTGCCTTAAAAAATGTTGCCCAAACAGCTTGGGCTGTTGGTGTTTTTTGGTGGATTTTCGGGTTTTTTTATAGTCAGTTAGGACGTTATTTCAGGATGGCAAAAACTGCTAATAATATAGCCATTATACCTAATTATCAGCAGCAGAATCTCTTGGTGATAGATTTCTCTTGCATATTGGAGTTCACTCTAGGTCATATTATTATTATCATCTATTATTTGTGTGTAAATGCTGGGAAAATAAGAAGATTATTAAGGAGGGTTAGTTAATGGGTGAACATCCTATTGAAGGTCTTATGAAAACAGCAATGGAAAGCATTAAGGAAATGGTGGATATAAGTACGGTGGTGGGTGATGCTGTTGAAACTCCTGACGGAACGGTAATTATCCCTATTTCCCGTGTAACTTGCGGATTTGCTGCCGGCGGAAGTGAATTTGGTCTTTTTTGTAGTAAAAACGAATCGCAAAAACCGGAGAATCAGTATTTACCTTTTGGTGGCGGTAGTGGAGCAGGTGTATCTGTAAAACCGGTAGGATTTTTGGTTGTAGGTAATGGTGAAGTGCGTTTAATGGTAGTAGATGGGAAAAATGCTTTTATGGAGAGATTGATTGATTCAGCCCCTCAAGTGATGGAGCAACTGCAAAAATTAGTCAAAGGAAATGGAAAAAAACAGACAGATGCGAATACTACTAATCGGGATATGGAATTTTTGAATACTGATGAAGATTTTTAAATAAAATTAAAAAAGTGTACAGATTATGAAGGTGTAACATCAGAGGGTGTTTACACCTTTTTAATTATAAAAAGGATTATGTTTCAATAAATTCATCTTTTAAGAATTGTTCTAAATGTTGTCCTAGTTTCATAAGTTTACAGAAGAAAAAAGGAATAAGGTTAGGGAAAATAATGATTAATCTTATTTGGTTAATAATGATTATAGCGGGTACTATTTTAGCCGGGATACGTGGTCAACCGGAAATTATTACTCAATCGGCATTTCAGGCTGCTCAGGCAGCTGTTAAGTATTCGATAGAGTTAATTGGCATTATGAGTCTTTGGCTGGGTTTGATGAAGGTGGCAGAAGAGGCAGGACTGATAGAAACTTTAGCAAAAATCTTACGACCTTTTACAAAATTACTTTTTCCAACACTTCCATCAAATCATCCAGCTCTAGGGTCAATTTTAATGAATTTTAGTGCTAATTTATTAGGTTTAGGTAATGCGGCAACTCCTTTTGGCTTAAAAGCAATGCAAGAACTTCAGGAAATTAATAAAAATAAAGATGAAGCAAGTGAAGCCATGTGTACTTTTCTAGCCATGAATACTGCAAATATTACGCTTTTACCGGCAACAATCATTGGGATCCGACTTGCCGCAGGCTCAGCTAATCCTACAGAAATTATAGGTACGACTCTCTTTGCAACAACAATAGGTTTTACGGTAGCTTTAGTTGCAGATGGAATTATGCGTCATTTACATAAGCAAGAGGGGGCAGACTAATGGAAACTATCATTTATGAATTATCTAGATGGGCGATTCCCGGAATTATTTTTTTTATTTTGCTTTATGCCAGTTTACGAGGTGTTAAAATATATGAATGTTTTGTCAAAGGGGCAGAAGAAGGATTTGGTCTAGCGGTAAAAATTATCCCTTTTTTAGTAGCGATGATGATGGCAGTAAGCATTTTTAGACATGCCGGGGTAATTATTTTTTTGGAGAAATATTTAGGTGGTATTTTTAATTTTCTGCATATACCTCCTGACATTTTGCCTCTAGCATTGATGCGACCTCTTTCCGGTGGGGCAGCTTTAGGTATTACTGCAGAAATAATTAATACTCATGGACCGGATTCCTATCTGGGACGTTTAGCTTCAACTATGCAAGGAAGTACTGATACGACTTTTTTTATTCTTGCCGTATATTTTGGTTCCGTAGGGATAAAAAAATATCGCTATTCTTTAGGAGTAGGGCTTTTAGCTGATGTGATTTCTTTTCTTGCTTCAATTTTTATTGTCAGCCGGGTTTTTTAAATCTTTGCTGAAAGTTTGATACAATAGATAATGAACAATTAATAAAAAATGGTGGTGGGGAAGCTGGAAAGACTACAAAAATATCTAGCTAGATGTGGTGTAGCTTCACGTCGTAAAGCCGAAGAAATGATCAAACAAGGGTTAGTAAAAGTTAATGGACAAGCTGTTTTAGAAATGGGTTTTCAAGTAGAGCCGGGAAAAGATCAGGTTGAAGTACAGGGCAAGAAGGTAGAACCGGAAAAAAGAAAAGTGTATTTTCTATTAAATAAACCATGTAGAGTAGTTACAACTTTAAATGACCCTCAAGGAAGGAAAAAAGTAACTGATTTAATCAAAGGAGTCCCTGAACGTGTTTATCCGGTAGGGAGGTTAGATTATCATTCAGAGGGATTATTACTTTTAACTAATGATGGTGAACTAA
Organism: Peptococcia bacterium; assembly: GCA_050951605.1. GTDB lineage: Bacteria > Bacillota > Peptococcia > DRI-13 > DTU073 > DUTS01. Next base: position 34,454 of record JBMNJJ010000008.1, read on the forward strand.
CTTATCACCTCACACATCCACGATTTGCAATTGCTAAAACTTATTTGGTTAAAGTGCAGGGGCGTGTGAATAAGCAAAATGTAGAAAGATTACAAAAAGGAATAGAATTAGAAGATGGATTGACTCAACCGGCTTTAGTGAAAGTACGACAATGTAAACAGGCAGAAACTTTATTAGAAATAACCATTAGGGAAGGACGCAACAGACAAGTGCGGAGGATGTGTGAAAAAATAGGACATCCCGTTATAACCTTAAAACGTTTAAAATTTGGTCCATTGGCGTTAGGTAATTTAAAAGTTGGAGAATATAGAGAATTAAACCTATACGAAATACAAGCATTAAAAAACGTCTGCCATTTAAAGTGAGTATTGTCTATTTAGTCAGGTTAAAATAAAGAAAAGGCTAATATTTCAGTTTAAAAATAAAAATTAAAAAGGTAAGAAACAATGGATAAAATTGGAGAACAACTTGACTTAATTGAAAAAATGTTAATGGCTTGCCTTAAGGTTATGATTACTTTACTGGTAATTGTGCAATTATTATTGTTGATACCGGGTATGGGAGCCCGTTTTAATATTGCCTTAGATCTAGAAGGTGAGCCTCTTAAAAATGAAGCACAATTTTATCAGGCCGGAAATATCTCGTTAACACCTTGGGCAAATTTAACTTTGCAAATTCTTGATTATACTAGTCGACCGGATGTTGAAATTGAAGTAAACGGGCAAGAGGTAGGCAATTTTTTACGAAAAGAGGTCAGTTTAGCCGTTAAGAAAGGAGACCTGATTACTATTTATAATCCCAATGAAAATTTGCCCATTAAAGTTTTAGTATGTAAAAAAACGCCTAATATTCTTGTTCCTGATTTAAATACGATGGTCAAAGGTACAGGGAAAATATATTTTTCCGCTGTAGTTATGAAATAGTTGCTATTTTTATTTCATTATAATAGAATCAAAATTAGCAAAGAAAAATAAGGGAAGTCAGGTAGATAATAATGTTTGGCTCTAGAAAAATTGCGTCTGCAGCAATAAAAATTGCTTTAACAGAAAGTCGTGAAGAAGAAAATCAATTAAAAAATAAATTTGCTCAGATAGGAATTAAGACTGCGGCAGTAGATATTGGTGGTGAATATATTACTTCGATTAAAAAAATAATAGAAAGAGCTATTGTCGCAGCCAAAAGAGAAGGAGTAATTAAAGAAAGTCATTATGATGAAGGAGCAGTCGCCGGTGCTACTCGTGAAGCTCTTTCTCAAATTATGTCTAAAGCTTTAGGGCTTAATGTGGGGGGGAAAATAGGGATCGCTCGCCAAAAAGATCATCTAAGTGTTGTTGTGTTTTTAGGTGTAGGTTTACTCCATTTAGATGAAGTTGCTATTGGTTTAGGACATCGTGTAGCACCCTTTAATGGATAATGAAGAGAATTTATGGAATTCGCGGAGCAACAACAGTTTCCGCGAACACTAAAGAAAGTATTTTATCAGAGACGCAAAAACTTTTACAAACAATTTTACAAGCAAATGCAATTAAGAACGAAGAATTAGTTAGTATTATTTTTACAACAACAGTCGATTTAAATGCTGAATTTCCAGCTAAAGCGGCACGATTAATGGGTTTAAAAGATATTCCTCTTTTAGGATGTGTAGAAGCCGATGTACCTCATGGTTTACCTTTGTGTATTCGTCTCTTGCTTTATGTTTATTTAGAAGTAGGAACTGAGGTCAAACATATTTATTTGAATAAGGCTGTTAAATTACGACCGGATTTGTTGAAGAATCCAATCTTCTGAGAATTTTCGGGAGATTGTTTTATTTTAATAGTTAATTTTATCGTAATCTGTGGTAAAATAGGAGAAGATTGTGGGCAACAAAAAGGAAAGGGTGATTATTTATTCAAATCACAATAGATGGACCTGCCGGAGCCGGTAAAAGCACAATAGCTAAAATGCTCGCGGACAAGTTAGGTTTTTTATATATTGATACAGGGGCAATGTATAGAGCAATTACATATACTGCTTTACAACAGCAAATATCTTTGGATAATGAAGAAGCACTCGTTAAATTAACTGCTGCTACAACTATTGAGATGGTACAACAAGCAAACGAAAAACAGAAAGTTTATTGTAATGGAGTAGATGTAACTAAAGTAATTAGAGAACCATTAATCAGTAAAAATGTCTCTCAAGTAGCCGCTTATCCAAAAGTTCGTCAGGAATTAGTGCGAATGCAACGAGGGTTAGCTCAAGACCAAGATGTGGTAATGGATGGTCGTGATGCGGGTACTGTTATTCTTCCTCAAGCTAGTTGTAAGATTTTTTTAACAGCTTCTTTAGAAGAAAGAGCACATCGTAGATATTTGGAACTAAAAAAACGTGGGCATAATAAGGACTTCGCTTTGGTAAAAGCAGATTTAGCTAAACGTGATTATATTGATGAAAATAGAGCGGCTAGCCCTTTAATTCCTGCTCAAGATGCAGTAATTGTTGATACCACTTGTTTAAATCCTACAGAGGTTGTTCAGGAAATTTTTCATATCTATCAACAAAAAAAGGAAGCAGTAAATAATGTTTTATAAACTAGTTAAAAACCTTATTGTTATTTATTTAGCTATCTTTAATAATTGGAAAATAAAAGGAAAAGAGAACATTCCTCCCGAAGGACCGGTTGTTTTAATTGGTAATCATGTTTCCTTGTGGGATCCTGTTATTTTAGCTTGTTCAGTTGATAGAACTGTACATTTTATGGCGAAAGAAGAATTATTTAAAATTCCTTTACTAGGAAAATTAATTTCTTTGTTAAATGCTTTCCCTATAAAACGGGGACAGCCTGATCGTAACGCCTTGCGTATAGCTAATAAAACATTGAAAGATGGTAAGGTTTTAGGGTTATTTCCGGAGGGGCAAAGGAGTAAAACGGGAGAACTACTTCCTTTTCACCCTGGTGCAGCTCTTTTTGCTTTAAGAGCTGGAGCTCCGATAGTTCCGATGTATCTTGGTGGTACTAAAACTACATTTCCTCTTACATTTAGGGGTAAAATAAAAGTGAGTATAGGCAAACCTTTATTTTATGAAGATTTATATGGAAAGAAAATATCTTCAGAAGACTTAGAAAAAGTTACTTCTGAAATAATGGATCAAATGAAATGTCTCATGAAGGATGTGCAAGGTTGTTGGAAATAATTATTGCTGAACATGCCGGGTTTTGTTTTGGGGTAAGAAGTGCCATATTAACAGCGGAAGAAGCAGCCCGAAAAGAACCAGTATTTTCTTTAGGTCCACTTATTCATAATCAACAGGAAACTGCCCGTTTGGAAAAGTTAGGGATTAAAGAAAAGAACGGTTTAATGAAAGAAAAAGGTTCAGTTTTAATTAGAACTCATGGAGTGGGACCAGATGTTTACACTAAGCTAAAAAAGCAAGGGCAAAAAATAATTGATACCACGTGTCCTCATGTAAGAAAAGCTCAGATGGCGGCTAAAGAAGCGCAAGAACAGGGTTATCAAGTGCTTATCTTAGGTGATGAAAATCATGCAGAAGTTCAAGGAATATTAGCCTGGACAGAAAAAAAAGCTGTTGTTATAGCTTCATTAGAGGAATTAAAAAAATTAGAACTTCAAGATAAGGTTGCTCTTTTAGCTCAAACTACAGAAAAAGAAACTAGATTTAATGAATTAGTAAATTATTTAGAGACAAAAGATATTGATTTAAAGATTTTGCCAACGATCTGTTCAGCAACACGAATTCGTCAAGCGGTTGCTGCCAAGTTAGCTCAAGAAGTTGACCTGATGATTGTTGTAGGCGGTCAACATAGTTCTAACACAAAAAAGCTAACTGAAATATGTCAAAAGTATGTTCCTACATATCAGGTAGAAAAGGCACATGATTTACAGTTTTGTTGGTTTCAAAATAAATTAAAGGTAGGTGTTACAGCAGGGGCTTCAACTCCTGACTGGATTATTAAGGAGGTTGTAAAACAAATGGAAGAATTTAATGAAAATAATAAGGGAGAAAACACAGAAGAACCCATGGAGCAAAATCAAAAAGAAACAGAGGAAATGCACTCGGAAAAAAATGAAGAATTAACCTTAAATGCAGTAAATCTTGATGAACAAATTAATATACAAACGTTTCAGCCTGGAGATTTAGTTAAAGGAACCATTGTTCAGGTATCTAGTGAGGAGGCCCTTATCGATATTGGTGGTAAATCTGAAGGAATTTTACCTGTAACAGAATTTACTAATTATAAAGTAGACCTTAGTGAAGAATTACAGGTAGGAGAAGAAATTATAGTGGAGATAATAAAAAAAGACAAAGAAGGAAATATTATTCTTTCTCGTAAAAAGGCCTATTTTAATGAAGTAATGGATAAATTGGAACAAGCACAAAAAACAGGTGAAATTATTGAGGCTCCTGTTATAGAAATAGTAAAAGGCGGTCTGTTAGTTGATGTAGGGGTTAGAGGATTTGTGCCTGCTTCACAAGTCGAGCGTTTTTTTGTTAAGGACTTTAAAGAATACCTTCAGAAAACTTTGCGTTTAAAAGTTTTGGAGTTAGATAAAGAAAAGAGAAAAGTTGTTCTTTCCCAAAGAGTTATTTTAGAAGAAGAATATGTGAAACAGAAAGCTGCTTTGTTAAATGAATTAGCAGAAGGACAAATAAGAAAAGGTGTTGTTAAAAGGTTAACGAATTTTGGAGCTTTTGTTGATCTTGGTGGTCTTGATGGTCTTCTTCATGTTTCAGAATTAGGTTGGGGTAGAGTTAATCATCCTTCAGATGTTGTTCAAGAAGGTGATGAAATAGAAGTTTATGTACTTAATGTCGATCCGGAAAAAGAAAAAGTATCACTTAGTTTAAAAAAATTATTATCCGACCCTTGGCAAGAAGCCGTTAAAAAATATAAGATCGATAGTATAGTTACGGGAAAAGTTGTTCGTATTGTATCTTTTGGTGCTTTTGTTGAATTAGAACCCGGCTTAGACGGACTTGTTCATATTTCTAAAATATCCAAGCAAAGAATAGAGAAGGTTAGTGATGTTTTAGAAGTAGGGCAAGAAATTAAGGTTAAAATTATAGAAATAGACCTCGATAAAAAAAGGATTAGTCTTAGTATTAAAGATGTTGCAACGGATCAAGAAGAAACGGAATATACATCATATCTCAATCAGCAAGATTCTCCAGGTACTGTCACTATTGGTGATTTGATAAAGGAGAATCAAGGTGATATAATGAAAAAAACTGAGCAAGATGAATAGATAAACTTAAAAAGCTGGCTTTGCCAGCTTTTTAAACTTTAAGTATACAATAATATACAACTATAATAAATTGTGAGTTGATTAAAAGTGGATGAACGAAGAATTAAAAGAAAATATGAACATCTTCAATATGCTTTACAAACAGAAAGAGGCCCTTTATCTTCCGGATGGGAGGACCTTCATTTTGTTCATCAAGCACTTTTAAAAGATAATTTAAATGGAGTAGATACTTCGGTCTCTCTTTTTCATAAAAAACTAAACTTACCGATAATTATCAACGCCATGACCGGTGGGGCAAAAAATCTGGAAAAGGTCAATCGTGTTTTTGCGGAAATTGCCTGTGAGTATGGTTTAGGAATGGCTGTTGGTTCTCAAACTGCTGCCTTGAATAATAAGGCATATTTATCCAGTTATCAAGTAGTTCGGGATGTAAATCCTGCAGGCTTAATTTTCGCCAATGTTAGTGCAGGGGTAAAACCGGAAATGGCTCAAGCAGCAGTGGAAATGATTGAGGCAGATGCTTTACAGCTTCATTTGAATGGTGTACAGGAATTAGTAATGAAAGAAGGAGATCGGCAATTTAGTAATTGGACGAAAAATATTGCAGAAATCTGTCAGCTTGTTTCTGTTCCTGTTATTGCTAAGGAAGTGGGAAATGGGATTTCCTGGGAAATAGCTGAAAAGTTATCTCAACTTGGGGTGAAAGGTTTGGATACAGGAGGAAGTGGTGGGACAAACTTTGCCTCAATTGAACTAGCGCGTTATCAGCGAGAAAACCTTAATTTCCTCCGTTCTTGGGGAATACCCTCGGCAGTTTCGTTATTAGAAGTCTGTAGTTTAGATTTAGAATTAGTAATAATTGCTTCCGGTGGAATTACTAATTCACTTGAAGTTATGAAAGCACTTGCTGTAGGAGCAGATGTAGTTGGTATTGCCGGTTTCTTTTTACAAAAATTAATAAATGAAGGGGAAGAAGCTTTAAGAAAAACTATTCATAATTTTTCTGAAGAGTTAAAAACAATTATGCTTTTAACTGGTACTCAGAATCTTGCTGAAATTAAAAAGACTCCTCTTATGATAACCGGTTTTGTCCGCGAATGGTGTGAACAGCGTAATCTTAATTTGAAAAAATTAAGATTAAAAAAATAAAAATGTTTGTAAATGTATGTGGGAGGTGAGGTTATGAAAAAAAAATCAAAACCGATTATTGCTATAAATTTAGAATGGTGTAAAGGTTGTGGAATTTGCTATAGCCTTTGTCCGAAGGGTGTCTTGGGGAAAGATGAATGGGGGAAAGTTGTCATCAAAGATTTAGATTCATGTACTCAATGTCGGAGTTGTGAAGACCATTGTCCGGATTATTGTATAAAGATAGGAGGCTGAATATTTTGGGAACTACAAGAAAAGCTCAACTTCTTCAAGGAAACCAGGCTTGTTCTCTTGCTGCACTTGAGGCAGGAGTACGTTTTTATGCCGGGTATCCCATTACACCATCAACGGAAATTGCTGAATTTATGGCTCGAGAACTCCCCAAAATCGGGGGCAAATTTATTCAAATGGAAGATGAATTAGCTGGTATGGGAGCAGTTGTGGGTGCTTCTCTTACCGGAGTAAAAGCGTTAACGGCGACAAGTGGACCGGGATTTTCCTTAAAACAGGAAAATATAGGGTTTGCAGCTATGGCCGAAATACCTTGTGTCATCGTCAATGTACAAAGAATGGGACCGAGTACAGGGGGACCGACCGCACCTGCTCAAGGTGACCTTATGCAAGCGCGCTGGGGTACACATGGTGACCATCCTGTTATTGCTCTTTCTCCTGCTTCAGTTTTAGAAGCTTATACGTTGACCATAAAGGCGGTTAATTTTTCCGAAAAATTTCGGGTACCCGTAATCTTCTTAATGGATGAAGTTATTGGTCACATGCGAGAAAAAGTTGTTCTTCCAAACCTTGAGGAATTAGAAATAGTAGAACGTAAAAGATCGACTGTTTCTCCGGAAGAGTACAAGCCTTATGCCACCGATGAAAGTGGTATTCCGGCAATAGCTGATTTTGGGCAAGGGTACCATTGGCATGTTACCGGTTTAAATCATGACCAAACAGGAAACCCAACAGGAAAAACAGCAGTCTTAGAAAAAGAACTAACCAGACTATTTCATAAATTAGAACCCTATCGTGAGGAAATAACTCTGTATCAAACTTTCCAAGTAGAAGATGCGGAATATTTATTAATTTCCTTTGGTTGTTCGGCTCGCTCTTCTTTAGCTGCTGTAGAAATATTAAGAAAGCAAGGCATCAAAGCCAGCCTCCTGCAATTACAAACAATTTGGCCCTTCCCGGACCAAGTGATTAAAGAGTTTACCACAGACAAAAAAGGCGTCTTTGTTGTGGAAATGAATGCTGGACAATTATGTTTAGAAGTAGAAAGAACAATGCAAAATCGCGAATTACTTAATAGTATTACGAAGATAAATGGAGAATTGTTTACACCACAAGAAATAGTAAATAAAGTGAAGGAGGCGGTTACTAATGCTTAAAGATGTGGAAAAATTAATGCGGTTAAACCGCTTGCCTCATATTTGGTGTCCTGGCTGTGGAAATGGTACCGTTATGAAAGCTGTCTTGGAAGCGATTAATGACTGTAGTTTGGAGCAAAATAAAACGGTAGTAGTTTCCGGTATTGGCTGTTCTTCCAGAGCGTCCGGTTATTTAAACTTTGATACTGTGCATACGACTCATGGTCGCGCCATCACTTTTGCTACCGGAATTAAATTAGCTAAACCGGAACTAAATGTGTTTGTCCTTACCGGTGATGGGGATGCTGCAGCAATAGGTGGGAATCATCTTATTCATGCGGCCAGGCGTAATCTAGACCTTAATGTGATTATGTTTAACAACAATATCTATGGTATGACGGGGGGACAGTATTCGCCAATGACTCCCCAAGGTAAATTAGCCACCACTTCACCTTATGGTAATTTGGAACGCTCCTTTGATATTTGCAAATTAGCAGCAACTGCCGGGGCTACTTATGTAGGGAGAAGTACTGTTTACCACGTAAGATTACTTACTAACCTCATTAAAGAAGCCATTAAGAATAAAGGATTTTCTTTTGTAGAAGCAATTTCACTGTGTCCTACTTCTTACGGACGTCGTAATAAGATGGGCAGTGCTCCTCAGATGATGAAATGGCTGAAAGAGCATGCCGTAAATATTAAAGCAGCACAAAAGATGGAACCTGATAAGCTCGCAGATAAATTTTTAATCGGAGAATTACAGCAAGAGCAGGCTCCTGAATATACACAATTATATGATGAGCTTATTGCTAAACTGCAGAAAGGAGCTGAAGAAAATGACCGTTGAAATTCGTTTAAGTGGTACAGGGGGACAAGGAATAATTTCCGGCGGTATTATCTTAGCCGAAGCTGCAGTAATTGATGGGAAAGAAGTAGTACAAACACAAAGCTATGGTCCGGAAGCAAGAGGGGGAGCCAGTAAAGCTGAAGTGATCATTAGTGATGTACCCGTTAAATACCCTAAGGTAATCACACCACAATATTTGTTACTACTGTCCCAGAAAGCTGCGGATTTATATGCGGATAAAGTGGCTGAAGATGGAATTATTCTAGTCGATATAAGTAATGTGCAAAAAATGCCGCCTGTAAAAACACGTGTAATTAAACTTCCTCTTTCGCAAATGGCAAGAGAAGAAATAGGCAATAAACTTACCACTAATGTTTTAGCGATAGGCGCTTTAGCCGCCCTAGGAAATTTAGTTTCACTGCAAGCTCTCGAAAAGGCTACCCGTAAACGCTTACCCAAGGTAGCAGACTTAAACATACGTGCCCTTAACTTAGGTTGGGAATGTGGTAAAAAGGCACTAGAATAAAAGAAATTAACATAAAAACAGGTTGCTCTAGATGGGTAACTTGTTTTTTTATATTGCATGCCTAAAAGAGCGAATTAAAAGTGATGAAAACAAACAAACTAATGACTAGTTATGAATTTCTGGGGGGCAAGATACTTAGATGAGTAGTAGTAAGATCGAAGAACTTGTTGACAATGGGAAAATAGCTTTGCAAGAAATGATTAAGTTAAGTCAGGAACAAGTAAATGGTATTATCAAGGAAATGGCTTTGGCAGGCCTAGCTAATCATATGAGGTTAGCACATTTAGCTGTAGAAGAAACAAAAAGAGGTGTTTATGAAGATAAAATCGTTAAAAATCTATTTGCCTCGGAATATATTTACCACAGTATCAAATATTTAAAAACTGTAGGCATAATTGAAGATAATGAGGAAGAAGGTTATTATGATTTAGCCGAACCGGTAGGCTTAATTGCCGGAATTACTCCTGTGACTAATCCCACTTCGACAACTCTGTTTAAAGCAATTATTTCTTTGAAAACGCGTAACCCTATTATTTTTGCTTTTCATCCGGGTTCACAGCAATGTAGTGTTGAAACGGCTAAAGTAATGAGGGAGGCTGCTATAAAAGCAGGTGCTCCGGATAAGTGTATTCAGTGGATTAGTGAGCCTTCGCTGGAAGCAACTCAGTACTTAATAAAAAATGATGGTATCTCTTTAATTTTAGCTACCGGGGGTTCTTCTATGGTTAAAGCTGCCTATAGTGCGGGAAAGCCGGCTTTAGGTGTTGGCCCCGGTAATGTGCCTTGTTATATCGAAAAAAGTGCCAAAATCAAAAGGGCTGTTACTGATTTAATTCTCTCCAAGACTTTTGACAATGGGATGATTTGTGCCTCAGAGCAAGCAGTCATTATCGATAATGAGATTTATCAAGAAGCTACGGATTATCTAAAAGTAAATCACTGTTACTTTTTAAATGAGAAAGAAAAAAACAGGCTAAGGGAAATGGCGATAGATGAACATGGTAATCTTAATCCACAAATTGTGGGACATTCTGCTTATATAATCGCGGAGATGGCGGGGATCAGTGTTCCGCAGGAGACCAAGATTCTAGTTGCCGAGATTGAAAAGGTAGGACCGGAAGAACCGCTTTCCCGAGAAAAATTGAGCCCAATTTTGGCTTGTTTTCGGGTAAAAGAGGCAGAAGAGGGGATCACACGAGCTATAGAAATGGTTAATTTTGGAGGTTCCGGTCATTCCGCTGTCATCCATTCGCAGAATGAAAAAATCATTGAAGAATTTGCCCAAAGAGTAAATACAGGGCGTCTCATAGTGAATCAACCTTCCAGCCATGGGGCTATTGGTGATATTTATAATACGAATATGCCTTCTCTTACTTTAGGGTGTGGCTCTTTTGGACGTAACAGCACTACAGCTAATATTTCTTCGGTAAATTTAATTAATCGTAAACGAGTAGTAAAAAGAAGATATAATATGCAGTGGTTTAAAATCCCGGCCAAAGTCTATTTTGAACCCGGTTCTATTCAATATCTGGCTAAAATGCCGGATATCTCTAAAGCTTTTATTATTACTGACCAAATGATGACTAAACTAGGATATGTAGATAAAGTCCTTTATCACTTGAGAAAAAGAGAAGGGCGCAATTATGTTCACTCCAAAATCTTTGCTAAAGTTCAACCTGATCCCACTGTAGAAACAGTAAAAGAAGGTCTGAAAGAGATTAATGCTTATCAACCTGATGTGATTATTGCCCTGGGCGGAGGGTCGGCAATTGATGCCGGGAAAGCTATTTGGTTATTTTATGAATATCCGGAAACAAATTTTGAAGACTTACGTATGAAATTTATGGACATTAGAAAAAGAGTCTATAAATTTCCCCGTTTAGGACAAAAAGCCAAATTTGTAGCCATACCTACCACTTCAGGAACCGGTTCTGAAGTATCTTCTTTTACAGTAATTACGGATGAAAAGAAGGGGGTTAAATATCCTTTAGCTGACTATGAATTAACACCAGATGTCGCCATTATTGACTCGGACTTTGTTTTAAGTGTTCCGGCTAGTGTTACTGCTGATACAGGTTTTGATGTCTTAGCCCATGCGTTAGAAGCGTATGTTTCGGTGATGGCTTCCGATTATACTGATGGCTTAGCTTTGAAAGCTATTCAGCTTGTGTTTGAGTATCTTCCTCGGTCCTTTAGAAGCAATGAGGACTTAGAAGCTAGAGAAAAAATGCATAATGCCTCCTGTATTGCCGGGATGGCGTTTGCTAATGCTTTTTTAGGAATTAATCATAGTCTTGCTCATAAACTGGGAGGAGAGTTTCACCTTCCGCATGGGCGGGCTAATGCTATTTTATTACCTCATGTCATTCTTTATAATGCTACGGTACCCTCGAAATTTAATCCTTTTCCCAAGTACGAATACTATATTGCAGCGGAAAAATATGCTCAAATAGCTAGAAGCCTTAACCTTCCCAGTAATAGCATTGAAGAGGGCGTATATAGTTTGATTGCCGTGGTCAAAAAACTGACTGCGGAACTACAAATCCCGGCTACACTTCAGGAAGCAGGGATTGAAGAAAGTAAATTTCTACAAGTAGTAGATAGGTTAGCTGATCAAGCCTTTGAAGACCAAAGTACTACGGCTAATCCTCGCATGCCCTTAGTGAGTGAATTAAAAGACCTTTATCTCAAAGCTTATTATGGGGCGTGAAGTTGCTCTTAGTAGAAAGAGTGATTTTAATAGGATTTATGAATAAATTATTAAAAACACTTAAAACTAGGAGGACTTTATTATGCCTATTCTTGCTTCCATTGGTACGGCGTTACCACCATATGAAGTTAAGCAGGAAGAATCACAAGAATTTGCGAGAAAGTTTTTTAAAAATGCGTTTAAAGATTTAGAAAGATTGTTAAAAGTTTTTCCATCTACACAAATAGACAAAAGGTATTTTTGTGTGTCACGTAATTGGTTTGAACAAAAACACAGTTGGGAAGAAAAAAATAACCTCTTTATCGAAAATGCAATTTGTTTAAGTGCCGAAGCTATTATTTCTTGTTTGCGTAAGGTAAATGTAAAACCTAGTGAGATTGATATTTTTATTTTTGTGACCTCAACAGGAATAGCAACACCGAGTATAGATGCTTATTTGTTTAATCTTTTAGCAATGAAAAATGGTGTAATTAGGCTTCCGCTTTGGGGATTAGGTTGTGCCGGTGGAGTTTCCGGGATAGCTCGGGCCCGAGAACTAGCTTTAGCTTATCCAGAGAGTAAAATTTTAGTTTGCTGTGTGGAATTATGTGGTCTCACTTTTGTTTTTAATGATTATTCTAAAGCCAATCTTATAGCCACTAGTCTTTTTGCTGATGGAGCTGCTGCGGCTTTAATAACAGGAGATAAAGTTAAACAGCTAAGCACTTCAGAATATAAAAGAACACCTAAAATCTTAGGTTCTGATTCGTTTCTTTGGCCCGATACTTTAGAAATAATGGGCTGGAATATTCAAAATGAAGGAATGATGGTTATCTTTTCTCGCAATATCCCCTCTCTAGTAACTAAAAAAATTAGACCACAGGTGGAAAAATTTATAAAACGTTATCAACTTACTCTTGAAAATATTTCCACGTATATCACTCATCCGGGAGGAACAAAAGTTTTACAGGCATATGAAATGGCTTTAAATTTAAAACCTGATGACCTTAATTTAGCCAAAGAAGTACTAAGGAATCACGGTAATATGTCCTCTTGTACTATTTTATATATACTGGAAAAAGAATTAAAAAGGTACCATAACCCAGGTGAATATGGTTTAATGCTTGCCTTAGGGCCTGGTTTTTCTTGCGAACAGGTGCTTTTACAATGGTAACGTGGTTTACAGGTGTAATAACCTTTGTTGTCATACAAAGATTAGTGGAATTAAGAATTGCAAAAAGAAATGCACTTTATGCCCAATCTTTAGGTGGTTATGAAATCGGGAAAGAACACTATCCCTTGATTGTCTTGTTACATATAACATTTTTAGTTTGTTTAATTTTAGAAATCTTAGTAAAAGGTAATTTACAGATTCAACCGAACCCAGTCTTTTTAACAATTTTTTTCTTAGCACAAATTTTAAGAATTTGGGTTTTAGCTTCTCTCGGAAAAATGTGGAATACGAGAATTTTTATTATTCCCAACAGTCAACCGGTTACTTGTGGCCCTTATCGTTACCTAAAACATCCTAATTATCTTGTCGTAATGTTGGAAATAGCTACTTTACCACTTGCTTTTGGTGCTTTAAGAACTGCTATTATTTTTAGTGGGTTTAATTTGATTTTGCTTAAAGTACGGATAGAGATAGAAGAGGAAGGGTTAAAACAAATCCCGGCTTTTGAAGAATATTTTAAGCAGATCTAAACAGGCTGTTTCTAATATTTACTACTAATAATCTAGAGTATAAATATCAATAATAATTTTAGAAGATATAAAATTCAAGGAGGTTTTAGCAATGTTTAAATTTCCCCGTGCTCAAAAAAGGATTAAAAATAAAAAACAAACTGCTTATGTGGAAAAAGGTGTTAGTATTACTCCTATGCCGGTAACCATGGATGAAACTGTAATGATTACCTATGATGGACTTTTAGCCCAGAGCAATGCTCAAACTATTTATGCCCATGTGGGCAATGGATTTAGCGATTATTGGGAAGACATTCAAGATATACCGATGAAAAAAGAAAGTAACACTTGGACTGCTAGCATAACTCCCCTCAGATTCACGCCTGAATTTTTGTTTCCACGATGGTGCAGGTAATTGGGATAATAATTATGGACATAACTGGAGTCTTACTGTCCATAATGGTAAACAATTTTAATTTTATTAGTTATAAAAACTAAGAATACAAAGAGGCGACGGAGGTTATTTCCTAAGCCTCTTTTATAATTGACAAAGAAGAATTTTATTTAAAAATTAAAAATACTTGTTGTTGCCGGAGGAAAGTGTTAAGATATTGAACAAGATTATTTTATAAGAAAACATGAGGGAGAAGAGGAATAATGGAAAAAACAGAAAAAGAAAGTTTTCTGCAAAGAAAAAACATCGAATTTTCTTTAAAACGGTATGGTATTGATGCTTTAGGAGCGATGGCCCTAGGGCTTTTTGCTTCCTTAATTGTAGGACTTATTCTCAAAGTAATGGGAGAAAAACTAGGTAGTTCCTTTTTTAGTAGAATGTGGTTTACAAGCGATGGCAATGATGGGACCGGCGATTGGTGTTGCTGTTGCTTATGGTTTGCAAGCCCCTCCCTTAGTACTTTTTGCTTCAACGATCACAGGAATGGCCGGAGCTAAATTAGGCGGTCCGGCAGGATGTTTTGTTGCTGTAGTTATTGCAGCTGAATTTGGTAAGTTAGTTTCTAAAGAAACAAAGGTTGATATAATTGTTACACCCATGGTGACGATTATTATAGGTATAGCTACAGCTAAATTTGTGGGACCCGGGATTAATTCTTTTATGATTGCCCTTGGAGACCTGATTATGAAAGCTACCGAAATGAGACCAATTCCGATGGGAATTCTCGTTTCTCTTTTAATGGGTTTAGCCTTAACTGCTCCCATATCTAGTGCAGCTCTAGCGATTATGCTAAATTTAGGTGGCCTTGCTGCTGGTGCGGCCACAGTAGGTTGTTCTGCACAAATGATTGGTTTTGCAGTAGCCAGTTATCGTGAAAATGGTTGGGGTGGATTGATTTCACAAGGTTTGGGTACTTCGATGCTTCAAATTCCTAACATTGTTAAAAATCCTTTAATTTGGATACCACCTACTATAACTAGTATGATTTTAGGACCATTGGCAACTACAGTATTAATTATGGAGAATGTGCCAGCTGGTGCCGGGATGGGTACAAGTGGTTTAGTAGGTCAATTTGGGACAATTGAAGCAATGGGAGCAAATGTAGATGTATTTATAAAAATGGGATTATTACATATTTTACTTCCCGCAGTAATTAC
>JBMNJJ010000009.1:0-504696 GCA_050951605.1 Peptococcia bacterium
ATTTCTTTCTGTTTTAAATATGAGCCTTACGGCAAGCTATGTAATCCTTTTTGTGATAGTTATCAGGCTACTACTCAAAAAAGCTCCAAAATTTATCTCCTATGCCTTATGGGGTGTGGTGGCATTTCGCCTTATAATTCCATTTTCCTTTGAAAGCATGTTTAGCCTTATGCCACGGAATACGAATGTTGTTTCAATTCCCCATAATATTATCTATCAGCAAGGTCCTCAGATTAATAGTGGGATAGAAGTAGTTGATTCATTTGTAAGCGAATCACTTCCTGCACCGACTGTTGGGGCAAGTGTAAATCCATTGCAGATCTATACAGAAATAGGAGCATACATCTGGATTTTAGGAATAATGGTATTGCTTATCTATAGTGTAGTATCCGTTTTACAATTAAAAAGACAACTAAAAAGTGCACAGTTAATAGAGCAGAATATCTTCGAAGCTAAGAATTTGAAAACACCATTTGTACTAGGTTTAATAAGACCAAAGATATATTTACCGACTGGACTTAACGTTGAAGAAAGAAGCTATATCCTCCTTCATGAACAGACCCATATCCATCGAAAAGACCATATCATTAAAATATTAGCTTTCTTAATATTGTCCATACATTGGTTTAATCCCCTTGTGTGGATTGCGTTTATGTTAATGAGTACAGATATGGAGCTTTCCTGTGATGAAAGAGTCTTGAAAGAAATGAATGAAGATATTAAAAAGCCTTATGCTAATTCGTTATTGTCACTTGCTGCCGGAAGGCATATTTTAAATGGAAGCCCGCTTGCTTTTGGTGAGGGGAATGTAAAAAGAAGGATAAAGAATGTCTTGCACTATAAAAGACCAAATTTTTGGGTGGTTATTGCTTCAGCCACTCTCTTAATCGTTGCTGGTATATCACTACTATCAAATCCTCAACCTCGATATTCGAATTTAACATTGGAGAACGTAGAGAGTATGACACTGGTTTCAGGGTTAGATGATACGAAACATTTAGTTATCGCTGATAAAGCGGAATGGGTTGATATCATAGATTTGATCAATACGGCTAAAAGGAGCAAAATTGCAGAAGAGTATAGGCATACTTACGGAGAGCTATACTCGATCTATAATACTCTAACTGTCTCGGTAAAAGAGCAAGGAGAAGCAAAAACATATTCATTGATGATTTACCACCATAAGGATTGGGATGTTTTTCATGGAGAATATGAATACAAACTTGCACTCAATTATATTTCAGAAAATGGTAAATCAGAATTATGGGGACTCCCTTATGCCGAATGTTACCAGCTGATGGAATGGATAAATGGAATATATGGTAAACAAAATGAAGCCTCTGATATGAACTCGAATACTGTTGGTATTGCAAAATTAGTAGAGGACAACTTAAGTATCATTATGTCCTCACCGAAGCATTCTTCAAATCCGCAGGATTATATCAATGCTCATAAAAATGAATATGAAAACTTCATGAAATATGGAGGAGAAGATGCCCTGCAATATATGCTGGCCCAGTTCGAGGCTGGTAATGCCGAAGGATTACGAGGGCAAATCATGATGCTGCTATGTAAAGAGCTTTTGGGGGCACGAAATAACGTTACCGATGAATCGTTGTCTCCGCGGGAATGGTACGATGCTCTGACTATCCGTCAGGAAATTATACTTCCACATTTTGAATATGACGGTCAGGACCCAATTGAAAAACTTGTCTATGATACTAAAATCGAAAGGAATTCAGCTTCTAATAAAAGAGGCGGTTTTATAATTGTGGCTCCAAAGGTATTCGGAAGCTATGTGGAAGAAGATATGCTTAAAGTTTTTGTAACCACTTACAGTGCAAGGTATAAACTTTATGGTAATACTTTATCGGAAGAAGGAGGCAGCATTATCCCGTCGGCAATCACCTATCGCAAAGATAATAGTGGTGGGTATATCTTGGAGAAATATGAACAAGCAAGAGATGGCTCGGAATTTGGCCCATCAATCAGGAAGTATTGCACGATGCCCGTATCCGAAAAGGAAATCAAAGGGCTTGCAGATAAAATCCTTAAGCACTACGGAGACTATGAGGATATCCGAGTTCTGCTGCATGTTAACCTATATAAACATTTAAAGAAAAACGGTATTACAGACGCTACGTTTACCAATTCTCATGGCAAAATTGAATTTTCCACGAGTGATCCGCAATACAAACCTTAAAATTTCTTTATACTGAGAGAACAAAAAAGAAATAGCTAATATCTCAAGCGCAAAAAACGTTTATGGGTACAGATAGAACGAACATTCAGAAGATAATAATTATATTTGGAATAGCATTGATTCTAATTGTCGGGTGTTGATTATTATATTTTGTCTAAAAGCATTATCATAGAAATAATGTTTTTTTGTTGACATAGTATTACGGTTAGTGATATATTTATATCACTAACCGTAATACTATGTTTGGGGGGAACAGATTGAGAGACAATGTAAAAGGAGGAGCTTTAACAGAAGTAACTTTCTTTATACTACTATCTTTTTATACTCCGAAGCACGGATATGGAGTTATGCAATTTGTGGAAGAGAAAACACAAGGCCGATTAGTTTTGGGAGCCGGCTCACTCTATGGTGCAATTAAAACTTTACAGAAACGGAATTGGATTACACCTGTTGATGACGGAAAGGGTAGGAAAAAGGAATATGTTATTACAAAGACGGGTAGGGAAATAGCAGATATAGAGATGAAAAGACTAAAAAATCTAATTAGCATAGCTGAAGAAATTATGGGAGGTCAGGTATAATGAAAAAATATTGTCGTTTCTTCGGGGGGTTTTTGGATGCTCAGGAAAATTGGTTGAATAAAATGGCTCAAAAAGGATATCGGCTAATAAGTACCGGAAAAATGACTTATGATTTTGAGGAGTGCCAGCCAGGTGAATATCAATATGCTGTTGAGTTTGTTGCACGGCCGAGCTTTAAGATTGCAAAAGAGTACCGTGCATTTTTAGAGGAACTTGGTTATAAGGTGTTCTATAAAAATATTAATCTCAACTTTTCAATAGGTAAAATGAAATGGAGACCATACGGAAGAGGTATGGGGCAAATTTCCACAAATCTAGGAAGCTATAACAAAGAATTATTTATCGTTGAAAAAAAGAATGACGGTAAGCCATTCAATCTTCATACCACGAATTATGATAAAGCTAATTATTACAAGCCATTAAGAAACGCATGGCTGACAATCGCTGTTATGCCTTTTGCCTTTGCTGTTTGGTATTATCTTGATAAGAGTTATGTTTCTAAAGAGGTGATTACATTTGGCATATTGGGATTGTTATGTTCTATACCAATCATAAAATATCAGAAAAGGATTTCATTCTTTTCACGTCGTTCTAATATTGAAGAATAGCTTTCAAGCCAGGTGATATTGGAATATATTGAGGCCTTCCTGATAAAATAGACTTAGAAATAATAAATTGGCAATTTGCCACCGAAAAAATAATTTGGTGGCAAATTGTTTTATTATAATGATATGTGGGAATCAGAATATTTACAAAAAGCCATACGTAACTTTTTGAGCATCTCATACGTTTATATAAATAAAGAGTATAATAATGGAGAAAAAGAGAGGGTGAACATATGTGGAGGGTTTGACGAGTGAGCAGGAACTACAGCTGGTAAAACAAGCGCAAAATGAAATAGCGGCATTTAGCAAACTGTATCAGTTATATCTGCCCAAACTTTATAATTATGCATTTTATCGAACCGGAAGTAAACAGGAAGCCGAGGATGTTGTCTCTTCGACATTTATAAAGGCATTGGAACATTTAAAAAAGGGAGAAATAAAATATATTTCCTTCAAGAATTGGCTGTATAAGGTGTGTTCTAATATCATTATCGATAATTGGCGCAAGAGTTCCTATGCCGAATGTGCTTTACCCTGTTGTTTTGACAACAATGATGTAGACTTTTCTGGGAAAATTGATGATAAGCTAACAATCCTACAAATACTTTACCAACTAACCGAAGAACAGCAACAGGTATTACTTTTGAGATATGTCCAGGATTTAAGTATTTGTCAGGTGGCGGAAATCATGGGGAAGTCCGAAGGCGCTGTTAAACAGCTGGCTTATAGAGGATTAAATAATATGAAGGAAAGGATGGCGAAAAGTAATGGATAATCAGGAAAAGGATTTTTTAGAGTTGGAACTTGATATAGGCAAGAGATTGGGTAATTTAACAGATGTCCAAGTGGATGAAGAGTTTAAAAATAGGCTTTGGGAAGAGCTAAAATTCAAATATGAGGAAGCGGATTCTGTCAAGGCTAATAAAATTTATAATATTGATACTGTGAACCGAAAGAAGAAAGGCTTGTTTATTAAGTGGGGGGCTATTGCCGCGGCTGTTTTACTAGTGATTACTTTTTTACCTTTAAGAAAAACCAATGATGTCGAAATGAGCTCACTGCTTTCCCCAACGCAGGTATTTGCTATTGGGGGTAGTGATTTAGCTCTTGATGCGGGGTTTGATACCCTTAGGGATGTGCGGTTTGAAGTTAAAGGGGATTTGCCTACTGCACCGCCAAAAGGTCAGATATTCCGTTTGCAAAGTAAATTCACTACAGTTGATGATTATCTCCTTATGGCCAAGACCATGGGCATGAAAAACCCTGAGATAATGGGTAAAGAGTCGCAGGAATCAGTAAGTCAATTTTTTTCTATAATAAGTGGGAAGCATTATCTTATGGTCTGGCCCAAAAGTGGGGTCTGGGAGTATGAATATAGGGACTATGAATTTGATGAGCTGGATAGTGATTTAGAAGAGGGTAATATCAAAGAAAATGTGGAAGATGCTCAAAAGATTGAACAGGAAATGGCCAAAGATATAGCTAAAGAATGGTTAAAAAGGTTGGAGCAACTCCCTCGTGAGAAGTATAAAATAACCGTTGAAGATACAAGGAATAGCGATATTCCTGTGGCTTTGGGATTTAACGTTATGTTTATCCCTGAATCTAGTCCGGATGCAAACCAATCAGTTGAAACAGGCAGGCGGATTCGGATATTCATGGGTACTGATGGTCAAGTAATAAATGCTTCTTATAATTGGCCGGGGCTAAAAGGGACTTCCGAAATCCCTCTGGCTGATTACGTCGAAGCCATAGAAGCCTTAAACCGCGGTGAAGGAAGATTAGATGTCAAAAGATATTGGGGCGAAAAAGGTGTTGCCTCTATTGAAGATGTAGAGATTGGCCATCAACTGGCCTACGGCATAGATTATACTCCTTATCTTGTGCCTACCTGTATATTTTCAGGAAAGCTTACTTTACAAGGGTCAACCCAAGATTTTACTGCCTCAATTCCTTTGCTAAAAAAACCCGAAATGAAAAATGCCGCGAATTTTGCAATCAAAACAAAGCTTCCCAAGTATCGAAAAGAGGCTAATTTAATAGCTGAAAGACAACATAGCTTAACTCAAGCAGAACTTGAAAGCCTTGCTTCATTTTTTGGTATAGAGAAAAAAAGTCAAGAGGAAAATTTTATCGAGGGTACAAAAGGGGAAGAGCTTCACTACACCTCTTATGACTATGGCTGGCTTTATCGCGGGCAAAAGCATACCACAGCAAAACAACTGTCTGAAGAAAAAGCCATTCAAATCGCTCAAAACATTGCCAATAACATACCGGTTGTTCCCGGGTCTCTGGGAAAGCCGTGGATACTTCCTACGGGTGGAGAAGAACTTCAGACGATAGGTTTCCCTTTCATCTATGAAGGCATACCGGTAGTTACTCCTAGTTACCCCGGTTATGTATCTTATATTGCGATCAGTCTATACAAGGACGGTACATTGTGGTCAGTAGATAGTAAGATGCCTATGGAAGCCACGGGGGAAAAAATTAAATTGATATCCCCGCAAGAGGCTAAACAAAGGCTATTAGAAAATGATTATATTATGACCATTGATAATTTGTTTGGATATTTTTATGGCGACAGATTTGCGGCTGACAAATCGACAGTAACTGAAATTGAACTTGTATATATCCCTTGTCATCCTGAGCTTGCCAGAAGTAAGGACTATGCTTTGATGTACAGATTTTCCGGTAAAACAATCATCTCCGGAAATGAGATGGACTTTTCAGCCTTTGTAAAAGCGCAAAAAGAATATTAATGATAGTATTGCAGCATTTTATCTAAGTAGATTTTAATATGAGCAAGTGAATAAATCTATGCTCCAGCCCGGATGTAACAGGGCTGGAGCATGTTTTTTATAATGTGATAGTTGAATCTTTATTGAGGATTATACATCCCCTTGTTTTGCATATAGTTAAAAATTTGTTCTCCATGTTCTTGTTCTTCTTTTTGAATATGATTTAATATTTGCCGAACATTAGTATCGGTACATTCAAAAATTGTCGTGTCATAAGTTCCAGAAACATATTTTTCTGTTGTGAGCATATCAGTACACAAGGTAGTATCGTTTTGATTAGCCATAGTTCCCAGCATTTGTGTTTGTTGATTTTGTTGTATTTGTTGACCAAATTGGGGCATTTGTTGTCCGGCTTGCTGACTTTGTTGGATATTGGGAACTTGACCGGTTAGAATTTGATTAATCGTATTCAAGTGTTCTTGTTCTTTTTGGGCTAAAGAGCTGAAGAGTTGTTTTAATTGTGGGTCTTGTGCTTGCTTAGCATAATTTTGATATTTTTGGATACAAAGTTCTTCATGAGCTTTTTGGTCTTGCAGAAGCATTTTTTCCTTGGTCGTTAATTTTAGTGCCAAGATGACCACCTCCACTATAATTTTGCCATGATTGGGGGCTTTATATTCAAGAAACGCTATTATTGCAAAGAAGTTCACAATAAAGGATAATAAATAGGGAAGAAGAATCTGAGCACAATAAAAAAAGGGGTGATTTATAAATTGAAAAGAATACTTGTACTGGTTGCTTGTTTATGTGTTTTTACAGGTTGTGCAAATATAGAAAGAACTCAGCAATTAAGTGAAAAAGCTAAAACGATGATTAATGAAAAGGGGATGACGATCAGCGAGAGAATAAACGTACCTGAGGGATATTCTAGAATAGAGGTAGAGAATAATTCATTCGCCGAGTACTTGCGCAATTTGCCTTTAAAAGAACATCAGGCGAAAGTTTTATATTACAATGGTAAGGTAAAAGAAAACTTTGGGGTATATGAAGCAGTTGTGGATATGGAGATCGGAACCAAAAATTTACAGCAATGTGCTGATGCGGTGATGAGGCTAAGGGGAGAATATCTGTATCAACAAAAGAAGTGGGATCAAATTCATTTTAATTTAACAAACGGGTTTAGGGTTGATTATCGTAAATGGATGCAGGGCTATAGGGTAGTTGTAGATGGGAATAAAACTTATTGGGCAAAGAAAAGCCCAGAGCTTAACTCCTATGAAACTTTCAGGAATTATATGGAGTTTGTTTTTATCTATGCCGGGACGTTGTCTCTGTCCCAAGAGCTTCAATCTGTAAAATTAGAAGAGATGCAGATAGGAGATGTACTTATTCAAGGGGGAAGTCCCGGACATGCAGTTATTGTAGTAGATATGGCTGAGAATCAAGAAACAGGGAGAAAAGCTTTATCTGCTAGCACAAAGTTATATGCCTGCTCAGGAAATACAGCTTCTGGCCAATCCGGACAATAGGAAGATCAGTCCGTGGTATATTTTAAGTACGGATGAAAAAATACATACACCGGAATGGGTCTTTACTAAAGATGATTTAATGAGGTTTTTTAATCAGTAACCCCTGGCCACCACAAAAATGTGGTGGTCTTTTTTGTTGGATGGTTAGGCAATCATACAGGCAAAAAAACAGCAGATATTGTAACACTTACCTTGGTATTTCAAACCTATAAAGTTGTATTTAATTACTGTAGTTATATAATTAATATGTAAATAAATATTATATAAACAAAAAACAGTAAATTTTGAGTTTTTGCGTTAATAAATCTAGCTAGTTAGGAGGTAAAATAAGTTATGGAGGACTTGACAAAACTATTTTCGGAAGAACAAATAAAAGAATTAGATAAGCTTATTGAAACAAATGGGAAAGAGTCGAAAGGGTTAATTCCTTTACTGGAAAAAGCACAAGAGCTATTAGGTTATATCCCCGTTGAGGTGCAAAAAAGGATTGCTGAAAAAACAGGAATCCCTGCCAACAGCATCTATGGTGTGGTTTCTTTTTATTCATTTTTTACCATGGAAGCCAGAGCACGTCATCGTATTCAGGTTTGCTTAGGGACTGCTTGTTATGTTAAAGGCGGTAAAGAAATAATGGAAAAAATAGAAAAAGATTATGGTCTCAAAGTTGGCGAAAGTAGTAAAGACGGCAGATTTACCTGTGAAAAGGCGAGATGCTTTGGAGCCTGTGGTCTTGCTCCGATTATGGTCGTTGATGGCAAGGTGTACGGAAAAATCAGTGTAGAAAATGTTGATGAAATTTTGAGTCAATATAAGTAAAAAATAAGGGGTAAGGAGGAAGCGTCATGCGTGGTAAAACGATTGAGGAGATCAATCAGATTAAGGAAAAGGCATTAAAAGAAAATGAGCTACAAAGTAATTTTACCAAAGTATATGTCCACACGGGTACTTGTGGAATTGCCTCCGGTGCTTTAGAAGTTTTAAATACGTTAAAAAAAGAAATAAAAGAGAATGGTTTAAAAAACATTAAGGTCATAACTACCGGCTGTGCCGGGATATGTTCTAAGGAACCTCTTCTTACTGTTGAGGTTCCGGGGCAGGAGCCGATCATTTATGAAAAGATAAATGAAGAAAAAGCACGTGAGATTTTTAATAGTCATCTTGTGGGGAAAAAAGTTGTGCCGGAATATGCTTTTGCCAGAGGAATGGAAGTACAAATCAAAGAGAGAATCAAAAACAACGGTAAAATGCCGAGGCAGGCGGTTGTTGATGAGCGTATTCCCGGCATTGAGGAGATTCCTTTTTTTAAACTGCAAGAACAAAGGGTAATGAGAAATAGAGGGCTGATTGACCCTAAGAAAATAAATGATTATATTGCCAGAGACGGCTATCAAGGAGCGATTAAAGCTTTAACCGCAGATGACCTCTGCAGAAATAATCACTGAAGTTTTAGATGCGGGAATCAGAGGTAGAGGAGGAGCAGGTTTCCCTACAGGCTTAAAGTGGAAATTCGCGGCTCAGGAAGAAAACGAGATAAAATATGTTTTATGTAATGCTGATGAAGGGGACCCGGGTGCTTACATGGACAGGAGCGTACTGGAAAGTGACCCTCATAGTGTAATTGAAGGCATGATTATTGCCGCCAAAGCTATCGGTTCTCATATGGGCTATATTTATTGCCGGGCAGAATATCCACTTGCCGTGGAAACACTGAATAGAGCCATAAAAAGTGCTAGGAATTATGGTTTATTAGGAAAAAACATTTTAGGTACCGGATTTGATTTTGACCTTGAAGTTTATGAAGGCGCCGGTGCTTTTGTCTGTGGTGAGGAAACAGCATTGATGAGGTCTCTTGAAGGTTTAAGAGGAAACCCCAGACCGAAGCCACCCTTCCCTGCCCATGCGGGACTCTGGGAAAAGCCGACGATCCTCAATAATGTAGAAACTTTTGCTAATATTCCTCAGATTATGGCCAAGGGTAGTGAATGGTTTGCCGGTATCGGAACGGAAAAAAGTAAAGGGACCAAAATATTTTCCCTTACGGGAGATATTAATAATGTGGGCTGTGTGGAAGTGCCCATTGGTACTACTTTAAACACCATCGTCAATGAAATAGGTGGTGGGGTACTGACCGGTAAACATTTTAAAGCGGCGCAACTGGGAGGACCTTCCGGAGGTTGTATCCCTGTCCAACATATAGATGTGGCTGTAGATTATGAAACATTACAGGAGTACGGGGCCATAATGGGCTCAGGTGGTTTAATTGTCATCAGTGATGATAAATCCGCAGTAGATATTGCTAGATTTTTTATGGAATTTTGTCAAGATGAATCTTGTGGTAAATGTATTCCGTGTCGTGAAGGAACTAAACAAATGCTGCATATTCTAAATAAAATTTGTGCCGGAAAAGCACAAAAAGAAGACCTGGATAAAATGGAAGAATTAGGTTATGTGATTCAAAAAACGGCTTTATGTGCCCTTGGTAAAACATCAGTCAACCCCGTTTTGAGTACGTTGCGTTATTTTAGAAATGAATATGAAGAAGCTATTGCTAAAAATTAATTTAAAGAGGTGTGCTTGATGATCTTTACAAAGGCTTTAAAATATGAGGATATCAAAAAAGAATTAGATAAAGAGCACGATATTATTACTATTTTTGGGTGTGAAACTTGTGTCAGAGTGGCCGGAAGTGGTGGGGAAGAAAAAATGAAAGAGTTGGCCTTGAAATTAAGGAGTGAAGGCTTCCAGGTTGTGGATGGTTTTATGATTCCGGCTGTCTGTACTCCTAAAATCTTCTTGGCGAAATTAAATAAAGATGTAAATACTTTAATAGCATTGGCCTGCAGTGCCGGATTTGCTAATCTGCAAAGGTCTTATCCTGAATATAAAGTAGTGGAGACTACGGAAAATATAGGCTTAATGGTTACCGACACAGAAAAAAATATTATTAAGGTAACGATACCTTATAAAAACCATGAAGATGAAGTAGGGCAAGAGTATGACTGTGAGACAGGAAAGAAAAGAAAGAGTAAGCAGGGCTTGCCCATAATGGAGGTGGAAAAATAAATGATTATCTCACTCCGTGCCTTAAGCTATGCTGACTTAAAGAAACAAATAGCAGCGGACGATAAAGTGGTAATTATTAGCTGTAATACTTGTGTCAAGGCTTGTGGAGTTGGCGGAAGGCAAAATATGAGTACACTGGAAAAGATGTTAAAGGCAGACGGGTATACGGTTTTAGGGAAAGATTTAATCAGCATTGGCTGTACTTTAAACCTTGTTGAAAGACACAGACAGGACCCTAAAAAGAAAGAGATGTATGAGGCGGCTACAGTAATCATTCCGTTGATTTGTGAAGATGGTCTAAAAGCTGTGCAAGCCGTTTTTAGAGATAAAAAGGTTATTCCCATCGCTAAAACTTTAGGGACAGGAAACTTTACAATGGAGAGGGGTGTGGTTTTGACTCATCCTTTTGAAAGTACAGGATTAGCAAAAAATCTTGAAGGATATGACCTGTCCGAAGTTGCTGAAACCCTTAATTTATATGAATATTTCTTTGATGAAGATGAGGCGGCGGCACAGGAAGAAGAATATGTTACCGTGACTATTAATGGTGAACAGGTAACTGCTTTAAAAGGGCAAAATTTATTAGAACTTTGTTTGGAAAATGATATTAATGTTCCTCACCTTTGTTATGACCCGGAATTATCAGAGGCGGGAGCATGTAGGTTATGTTTGGTAAAAATAAAGGGCAGAAGAGACCTTACGCCTTCCTGTTGTACACATGTGGAAGAAGGAATGGAAATTATAACAGAGGATGAAGAACTTTATAACTGCAGACGTGTAATTTTGGAATTGGCCATGTCTTCCAAACATCATAATTGTCTTACTTGTTCCAAAGGAGTTCCTACACAGATTGGTAGTTGTGACTTTCAATCTCTGATTAGAAGTTTTGGCATTGAAAAAAGCAGGTATGAAGAAAATAAAGAAGAGGTACCGGTTGACAACTCCAGCCCTGTCATTGCTTATGACCCTAATAAATGTGTTTTATGTGGACGTTGTGTACGTGCTTGTGAAGAAATTGCCGGACAAGGTAATTTAGGGTTTATCAATAGAGGGCCGGAAACAGTAGTGGCGGCAGGACTTAATGTTAAAATGAAACAAAGTGACTGTGCCGCTTGTATGGCTTGTGTTAACGTATGTCCCACCGGTGCGTTAACAGAAAAAGTACTTCATTTTAGAGGCAAGGACTGGAAACCAACTAAAGTATATTGTGGCTAAAGTTGACCCAAGAAAAAGGCTGTGTGAAAGTTTGCGTACACAGCCTTTTTTGGTACTTGCAAACTAATGTTAAAACAAGGTTAAAATATCTTCATAGATCTGTTTTTCTTCCTCGGGTGGCTGGAGCGAACTGATAACTTGTTTAATGTTTTGGGTTTTGAATTTTACTCCCGGCAAAACAGCTGTAAGTTTGTCTACAAAAGAGGTATAAAGTGCATCTGAATATATTTTAACCTTATGGATATAACCATTTTTTAAATTTAAACCTATTTGTATTTCACCCCAGGAAAATCTTTGTTCATAAGACACATCAAAAGCAGGACTCTCTCCGTAGGTCCAGGACCAGGAAGAGTATTTTTTATATATTGGAGCGAAAGTAGCACCCAGAAGATGGTCTGTAGCCATATTTTCAGTAAACTTATGGGAGTTTGCAGTTTTGCCATAAAGTTGCTCAAAACAGTTAAAAATGCTTAATTTTACTTTATCAACAGTAATCTCACGCTTAACAGAATGGAGATTAATAACTCTGGACTTTACAGAATCGATACCTTTGGAAATGATTTTTTCCTTGGAAGGTTGCAGATACTCTGAAAGTTTAGATAGATCGGAGTTGATAAGTATGGTGCCGTGGTGGTATGCTGCTTCGTCTTCAAAGTAATAGGCATTGCCGGAAAACTTTTTTCCCTTCAATAAGAGGTCATTTCTTCCGGAGAATTTAGCCTTAAGACCAAAAGAATTAACGGCTTGGAGAATAACAGTTAGCTGTTTTTTGAGGTCATAAAGCTCTTTTCTCATAATAAATGTAAAATTTAAATTACCCAAGTCGTGATAAACAGCTCCACCGCCGGATAATCTTCTAGCCAGTTTAACTCCTTCATGACTCATTTTGTTAATTTTACATTCTTGCCAGGGGTTTTGATTTCTACCGATCACCACGGTATTTTTGTTTTGCCAAAGATACAAGATTACTTCATTTGCAGTAACATTGTCTAAAAGAAATTCTTCCAGGGCTAAATTAAACCAGGGGTTAAAACTTGTGGAGGTAACAAAGGTATTATTCTGAGCTTTCAATCTTAGCCAGGACATCTCCTATTTTAACTTTATCACCTTCAGAAACAACGATTTCGCTTATCGTGCCGTTAACTTTGGCTTTTATAGGAGTATTTCCTTTACCGGCTTCAATTTGACAAATCTTATCACCTATTTTCACTGTGTCGCCGACTTTTTTGGCGATTTTACCAACTTTACCTTCTTTTACATTGCCGTTTAATTTGTCAACTGTAATATCAGTAGTCATGATTGTTCACCTCATTACTTTTGCTTTTAATTTGTTTTATTGGAAGTCTTGTTCGAATTCATCAAGACTGTCTTTGAGCAAGGTAACAGTATAGGCCATTGCCGGTCCGCCACCGAAGGCTACGGAGACCATAGCAGCATCAAGAATTTCATCACGTGTGGCGCCGGCTTCAAGAGCTTTGTAAGTATGGTAAACTATGCAATAGACACATCTGTTATAAATAGCGATACCTACACTGATTAATTCTTTAGTTTTAGTATCTAAAGCATTGTCTTGATAAACGGTACCCAATAAGTTCATAAAAGCTCCAACGGCGTCTTGTGTTGATTCACCTAGATTTTGCAGTCCTCCTGTAAAGGCATTTAACATTTCTCTTGGATTATTAGCCATAACTTTACACATCCTTTGCGTTAAATTATTTTAGATACATATAGAAATGCCCATTTTAAAAAATATTTATGTATTAAAAAATTAAAACTCCTACAAAGGTGCGTGTTGCTCTTTTGGTAAGAGTTTTAATTTTGGGGAGTAGTTGTTTTTTATTTTACGGAAGAGGTTGCGGATAAGGTTCACAATATTGTTTACGTATGCTATAGTAAAAAATAAAAGGTAATGAAGTTTACCTTTTAAGCTAATGACTCTTACAAAGGTGTGTCGCTCTTTTTGTAGGAGTTTTAGTTTTACTTGCTGGGAGGCGTTGATAGTGGCTTTATTGGAATTGCAAAATGTATCATACCAAAATGAAAATAAAAGCATTCTCAAAAATATATCATTACAAATAGATGCGGGTGATTATCTTTCTATTATAGGACCTTCGGGTAGTGGCAAAAGTACATTTTTGAAGCTTTGTGCTCATTTGTTAAGTCCTAC
This sequence comes from Peptococcia bacterium, assembly GCA_050951605.1. Taxonomy (GTDB): domain Bacteria; phylum Bacillota; class Peptococcia; order DRI-13; family DTU073; genus DUTS01. Next base: position 14,102 of record JBMNJJ010000009.1, read on the forward strand.
GGAAGGAAAGATTTTCTTTAAGGGGAAAGACTTTAGAGAATATAACCCGTTAGAGTTAAGGAGAAAGATTGGTTACTGTGCACAAACACCTTGTTTGTTTGGGGATACAGTGGAAGACAATCTTTCTTTCCCTTATTTAATAAGGAAGCAAAAAGTTGACTTAGCTAGAGTAGAAGCATTGTTTTCTAGTTTTAATCTGGACTTTGAATTTATGAAAAAGGATGTACAAAGTCTTTCCGGTGGTGAAAAACAGAGAATCGCTTTAATTAGAACATTGTTATTTAAACCGGAAATTCTTCTTTTAGATGAAGTAAGTTCAGCATTAGATGTTGCGAATACTTTATTTGTGGAAAAAGTCATTAGTTCCTTAAACAAAACAGGTACCACCGTTTTATGGATAACTCATGACTTAGAACAGAGTAGAAAGTATGCTCATAAATTATTAACACTTGAAAATGGTGAAATCAAAGCATGGGAGGTTTTAAGATGAATTCAGGGGCGGCGATTAGTATATCTTCTCTTTTTATGGCGTCTTCACTGGTGGTAGTTTCTCTTTTGTTTTCTTATTTTCAAAAATTAGGGTTGGAAAAAGAAACGTTAATCAGTGTGGGGAGAGCTATTATTCAGCTCATTATTGTAGGTTATATTCTTGAATATGTTTTCGGACAGCATAGTCCTGTGTTCACAACTTTACTACTTGTTTTTATGACCTTTAATGCTGCCTATAATGCGGCTAAAAGAGGGAAGAGGATTAGGAATGGTTTATTGATTTCTTTTGTTTCTATAGCCCTAGGAGCAATTATTACTTTATCTGTGCTTTTGTTATCCGGAGCGATACAATATGAGCCGTTTCAAATCATTCCCATTGGGGGCATGATTATCAGTAATGCCATGATAGCCTTAGGACTTTGTTACCGGCGCTTGACTTCTGATTTTAAAGATAAAAGAGAAGAAGTAGAAGCAAAATTAGCTTTAGGAGCAGATATTTTACCAGCATCTTTGGAGATAATTAGGGATGCTATTCGTACGGGAATGTTACCTATGATTGATTCGGCTAAGACTTTGGGAATTGTTGCTTTGCCCGGTATGATGACCGGGCTTATTTTAGCGGGAGTGTCCCCCGTAATGGCTATTCGTTATCAGATTATGGTTACTTTTATGATGCTATCGACCACGGCGATTGCTTCTTTTATGGCTTGCTATTTAGCTTATCGAACTTTCTTTAACCAGAGGAAACAGCTGATTAATTGACAAGAAAAAGAAATCTGTTAAAATATAGCATATATGGAAGAGCAGTGTTAGAAAAAGGCTATGGGAATTTTATTTCAATAGCCTTTTTCTTTGTTGAGGAGGAAGAAATAATGAAGAAAAAGAGAGTCATGATTTTGCTTTTGGGAGTAATGTTGGGGTTAGCTCTACCTGTTTGGGCTACTACACCTGATGTACGTGTTTATGTGGATGAGGTAGAAGTAGTTTTTCCTGACCAAAAACCATTGATCAATGCCGATAATCGTACTTTAGTACCACTTAGATTTGTTTCTCAGGCTTTAGGTGGTAAGGTAGAGTGGTTTAAAGAGACGAAAACAGTAGAGATGAAGCATGCAGGAGAAACAATCTTGCTGACAGTCGGCGAGAGGTTTGCCCGCAAAGGCCAGGAAAAAATCACTCTCGATACAACAGCAACAATTATGGGGGATCGCACCATGGTACCTTTGCGTTATGTGAGTGAATGCTTGGGTGCTCATGTTTACTGGAATGGAACTAAACGAAAAGTATTTATTACGACCCAATTGCCTTCCGTTAATGAGTTTGTGGGGCTTCCTTTTAAACCCAGTGATTTGCCTTTTAAAGGGGGAAGCAGGCCTTTAGAACGTTCAGACCTACCTTCAGCAAGGATTCAATATGTAAAAGTTTCAGAGTTGCCAGTAAAATTAAGTAAAAATTATACGATATATGACGTTAATGTTGATACTAAATATATATACATAAAACAGTTTTGTGATGTTAAAATTCCGGCTCCTTTATATATGGTAGAAAATGGGCAATTAAACAGGAATAGATGTTATACAAGTGATTTTCAAGAAAGTGTTGTTTTTACTTATAAATATCCTGTGCAGTCGAGATTAGAACAAGCGACGGGAGATAAGCCTGTAGATCTAAGTAAAATTGAAGGTTTTACTTTACACACGCTTAGTGATGGTAATTTTAGAATGCTAGTCATTGAGAATCCTCTTTACCAAGGAGGAGAATAGTGGTGAAACGGGTTTTCTGGTTGGGGGTATTAACCTTTTTATTTTTTTCTTTACCTGTCTGGGCGCAAGAGGTGCCGGAAGAAGTGTTTTTAGGTGAAAGAATTGATGTGGGTTGTTTTAATATTTGGTTACATGCCGATGGCCGGACGTGGCAGAATACAGATGGCCAGCCGGGTCCGGAAGAGCCTTATGCCGGGACGGATTTAGATAATGATCCGCAAAAAGAAAAGTATTTACGCTATGTTACTTTTCAAGCTGAGCCTAATCAAGAATGGGAAAAGAGTTACGAGAATATTCGGGCGGAAGCAAGTGTTGATTGGTTTAAGACATTTACCAAAGAAGATTATGAGGTGGCCGGTGGTGCCGGGAAAGCAAGTAAAGATGGACAAGAGTACGTTTCCCTAGAGTATGACCTTTTTTTTCCGCAAGTATGGGAACGTAGACCACATAGTTATCAATTAGCTCCTGAAATTTCGCCCTTAACTGTTAAATTTTATTTACATGATAAAAGGCAAGCTGAAGATGTCAAACAAGAGGACCAGCTAGAGTTGGTAGAAGGTTGGCGGTGGTATTTGCCGGTCCATCTCAAATTTTATGGTGTGCCTAAGCCTTTAGTTATAGATTTAGAAGCGGTAGAGATAAGACAAACTAGCCCTGTGCAGACGAATACCGAGCAGATAGCTACGGCTGTCTTGCGCAATAATGGTGATTGTTCAGAACAATTTACAGCTCAATATTTTGCCGATGGTAAAAAAATAGGTAGTGAAGTCTTAACTTTAGAAGCGGGAGAAAGTTGTACACGAAACTTTAATTGGCAAGCTCCGGCACAGGCGGGAAAATGCACCTTAAAGATAGAGGTGGTGCCGGTAGAGGGAGAAGTTAATATAAGCAATAATATTAAAACGGCTTCGATTATGGTGGAGGAGCCTAATTTCATTGCTCCGCAATGTGACTTTATGAATATTGATGAAAATGAATGGTCGGAAACATATCATTGGCAAGAGAAACGTAACTGTAGCTATACTGATGATAATGGAGTGTATCATCCTGCAACTTGTACTAGCTCCAAAGAAAAAACAGTCACTTATCAAGAAAAGCTCACGGTAGATTTTAGTATTAATACGAAACAGGGGGACCCTAATGGAGGTAGGGAAAGTCGCGGTTATTGGGAAATCTATCCTGATACGCAAAACCGAGAACCGAAATATAATTCACAGCGTAAAATTAGCATCCATAGGCAGGACCCCAATAAAGTAACGCGGTCGGGTTATGGTTATGACTTAACAGTCAAGACAACATATTGGACTGATTGGGAAACGAAGGTACCTAGTAAAGCTAAGGCTAAAGGAGGGAGGTTTTCCGGACCACAACTCGTTGTGGTGCAATTTCAGGATCGTAATGAGATTGAAAAATTGGTTCCTGTAAAAACAGAAACCAAAGGAAAGAGTGTGCTTACTACTTGGAAATTGCCGAAAACAAGTCATACTTTTCCCGATGGGGAAACAATTTGGGAGACTAAACATTATACTGATGTTAGCCTCCCTGATGGAGAATATTTAGTAAGGGCTATTGTTTCGCCGTGTGGGCAAGGAATAGGGGAAATTTGTCAGGATGATTATGTGTTCATTTACGGTAGTGTGTATGATGATATTTATACTCGCCCGGCGAAAGAAAGTGAGTGGTGAATTTTTACTGCTTAGTGAACCTCTCCCACTTATAGAAGATGGGGCTTCAAAGATATCACCATCCTAAATCCGAACGGTCTTCCGGTTAGGAAATCCTTGTCTACTAAGGACACTGTTCTCACCTCCTCCCCATATTTCGCCACAAACACAGGTTTGGAGTTAAGAGACAGTATTCATCCACCACCTATCTCTTGCTAAAGCAAGGAAGGAAGGGTTGAGGTGGCGGCCTTCTACTGAGCATTGATAAAATAATAATATGAACAAATACCTGTTATCATAGAAGAAAAGCGGTTGTTCTGATGAATAATAAACAAGATATCCTGTGGCCATTTACAGACCAAAGCCCAAAGATTTTACCAGAATGAAAGAACTTATTAGGGAAGCGATAATAGTGGCTTTGCGTATGGAAGGGGTGCGCGAATAAGCACGTAATTTAAACCTATAGTTTTTGGGTACTAATCATGGTATAATATAAATGGAGACGAAATAGGTAGTACAAAGCAGGTGAAATCATGGATAGAGAAGTTTTGATTAATTATTGGGTTGAAACTGCCAATAGGGATTATAAAACTATGTTGAATTTATACAAAAGTAATGATTATCACTGGAGTCTTTTTATAGGACATTTGGTTATCGAAAAGTTGCTTAAAGCTATATATGTTAAGAATATTGATGATAATCCACCTAGAATACATAATTTACTAAGGTTAGCAGAGAAGGCACAAATTGATACAACTGAAGAGCAAAAAGATATATTGGATCTTATTACAACTTTTAATATAAATATAAGATATCCAGATTATAAACAAATGTTTTATAAGAAATGCGATTACGAATTTACAGCAGCTAATTTGCAAAAGATAAAGGAGTTGAGAATATGGCTTCTCACAATGATAGAAATAGAGTAGAAGAAATTGTAAAAGAATATGGAAAATTAGTACAGGAAAAGGTAGATATAAAATATATATATTTATATGGTTCATATGCAAAAGGTACTCATTCACTAGATAGTGATATTGACATAGCTGTAATTGGAGATGATTTTATTGGAGATCCTATAGAAGATACCTTAATGTTAATGAGAATAAGAAGAAAAGTAGATAATAGAATTGAGCCTCGTTCATTTAAAACCAGTGAATTTAATTTATCTAATCCACTTGCAAGAGAAATAATAAGCACAGGAATAAAAATAATTTAGGGTTTTTAAAACATTGATAAAAATGGAGATATAAGTAGAAGCAAAATTAGCTTTAGGAGCAGATATTTTACCGGCATCTTTGGAGATAATTAGGGTTGCTATTTGTTATCGGATTATGGTTACTTTTATGATGCTCTCGACCACGGCAATTGCTTCTTTTATGGCTTGCTATTTCGCTTATCGAACTTTCTTTAATCAGAGGAAACAACTGATGAATTGACAAGAAAAAGGAATCTGTTAAAATATAGCATATATGGAAGAGAAATATAAGAAAAAGGCTATGGGAATAAAATTCCCATAGCCTTTTTCTCTGTTGAGGAGGAAGAAATAATGAAGAAAAAGAGAGTCATGATTTTGCTTTTAGGAGTAATGTTGGGGTTAGCTCTACCTGTTTTGGCTACTACACCTGATGTACGTGTTTATGTGGATGAAGTAGAAGTGGCTTTTCCTGACCAACAGCCTTTGATTAATGCCGATAATCGTACTTTAGTACCACTTAGATTTGTTTCTCAGGCTTTAGGTGGTAAGGTAGAGTGGTTTAAAGAGACGAAAACAGTAGAGATAAAGCATGCAGGGGAAACAATCTTGCTAACAGTCGGCGAGAGGTTTGCCCGCAAAGGTCAGGAAAAAATCACTCTCGACACAACAGCAACAATTATGGGGGATCGCACCATGGTACCTTTGCGTTATGTGAGTGAATGCTTGGGTGCTCATGTTTACTGGAATGGAACTAAACGAAAAGTTTTTATCACGACCAAATTGCCTCCTGTTAATGAGTTTGTGGGGATTCCTTTTAAACCCAGTGATTTGCCTTTTAAAGGGGGAAGCAGACCTTTAGAACGTTCAGACCTACCTTCAGCGAGGATTCAATATGTAAAGCCATCCGAGCTACCAGTAAAACTTAAGGATAGTAGAATTATTTACAATTTAACTGTTGATGAAAAATATATCTACATAAAGCAGTATTCTAAATTAAGATTACCGTTGCCTTTGTATATGGTAGAAGATGGGCAGTTAAATAGAGGAAGGCGTTATACAAGTGATTTACAGGAAAGTGTGGTTTTTACTTTTAAATATCCTGTACAATCCAGATTGGAACAAGCCACTGGTGAGAAACCGGTTAATTTAAGTGAAATCAGTGGGTTTACTTTACATACAATTACTGACGAAGGATTCAGAATGTTGGTTATTGAGAATCCTCTTTACCTGGGAGGAGAATAGTGGTGAAACGGGTTTTCTGGTTGGGAGTATTATTCTTTTTATTTTTTCCTTTATCTGTCTGGGCGCAAGAGGTGCCCGAAGAAGTTTTTTTAGGTGAAAGAATTGATGTGGGCTGTTTTAATATTTGGTTACATGCTGATGGTCGGACGTGGCAGAACACAGATGGTCAGCCGGGTCCGGAAGAACCTTATGTCGGGACAGATTTAGATAATGACCCGCAAAAAGAAAAGTATTTACGCTATGTTACTTTTCGAGCTGAGCCTAATCAAGAATGGGAAAAGAGTTATGAGAATATTCGGGTGGAAGTAAGTGTCGATTGGTTTAAGACATTTAAGAAAGAAGATTATGAGGCTATTGGTGGTGCCGGGAAAGCGAGTAAAGATGGAGCGGGGTATATATATCTTGAAGAATATCAAGAGTTTGTATCTTTAGTTTGGGAAAGTAGACCACATAGTTATCAATTAGCTCCTGAAATTTCGCCCTTAACTGTTAAATTTTATTTACATGATAAAAGGCAAGCTGAAGATGTCAAACAGGAGGACCAGCTAGAGTTGGTGGAAGGTTGGCGGTGGTATTTGCCGGTCCATCTCAAATTTTATGGTGTGCCTAAGCCTTTAGTTATAGATTTAGAAGCGGTAGAGATAAGACAAACTAGCCCTGTGCAGACGAACACCGAGCAGATAGCTACGGCTGTCTTGCGCAATAATGGTGATTGTTCAGAACAATTTACAGCTCAATATTTTGCCGATCGTAAAAAAATAGGTAGTGAAGTCTTAACTTTAGAAGCGGGAGAAAGTTGTACACGAAACTTTAATTGGCAAGCTCCGGCACAGGCGGGAAAATGCACCTTAAAGATAGAGGTGGTGCCGGTAGAGGGAGAAGTTAATATAAGCAATAATGTTAAAACGGTTTCGATTATGGTGGAGGAGCCTAATTTCATTGCTCCGCAATGTGACTTTATGAATATTGATGAAAATGAATGGTCGGAAACATATCATTGGCAAGAGAAACGTAACTGTAGCTATACTGATGATAATGGAGTGTATCATCCTGCAACTTGTACTAGCTCCAAAGAAAAAACAGTCACTTATCAAGAAAAGCTCACGGTAGATTTTAGTATTAATACGAAACAGGGGGACCCTAATGGAGGTAGGGAAAGTCGCGGTTATTGGGAAATCTATCCTGATACGCAAAACCGAGAACCGAAATATAATGCACAGCGGGGCATTAATATTTATGGGCAGGACCCCAATAAAGTAACGCGGTCGGGTTATGGTTATGACTTAACAGTCAAGACAACATATTGGACTGATTGGGAAACGAAGGTACCTAGTAAAGCTAAGGCTAAAGGAGGGGGGTTTTCCGGACCACAACTCGTTGTGGTGCAATTTCAGGATCGTAATGAGATTGAAAAATTGGTTCCTGTAAAAACAGAAACCAAAGGAAAGAGTGTGCTTACTACTTGGAAATTGCCGAAAACAAGTCATACTTTTCCTGATGGGGAAACAATTTGGGAGACTAAACATTATACTGATGTTAGTCTCCCTGATGGAAGATATTTAGTAAGGGCTATTGTTTCGCCGTGTGGGCAAGGAATAGGGGAAATTTGTCAAGATGAGCATGTGTTTATTTACGGTAGTGTGTATGATGATATTTATACCCGCCCGGCGAAAGAAAGTGAGTGGTGAACTTTTACTGCTTAGTGAACCTCTCCCACTTATAGAAGATGGGGGCTTCAAAGATATCACCATCCTAAATCCGAACGGTCTTCCGGTTAGGAAATCCTTGTCTACTAAGGACATCGATTTTTCTTTCGTCAAAATATTCTTGGCACCATGTATATCCCGATGTTCACTATAGCCACAGTAACACCTATAGACTCTGCCGGATACTTTCTTTTTCCGGCCGCAAACAGGGCATGTTTGCGATGTATAGGCTTCATTTACTTTTCTAATGGTAATATTTTCGGCACCAAGTTTGTATTTCAAGATATTTGTACAGTGTTTTAACTTTTACAATCAAAGGCTTTTGACGTTTGCCTTGCCAGATACCCATACTTAGTTCTATTCTGCCATGAGGATAGATTTTAAAACCATTCTTTTTCCATCTGGTGTTAAAATTCTTTTTTTGCCGCCTGGGGTAACGTATAGCGGTATATCCATTTACCATGTTCTTTGCGGTAGTTTTTAGCTAAAGCCAATGTATCATTCCATATTTGTCCGGAGAGACGGTTACACACGAAAAGAAGTTCTCTTGTTTCCTTTACCACCTACCTCTTGCTAAAGCAAGCAAGGAAGGAAGGGTTGAGGTGGTGGTCTTCTACTGAGCATTGATAAAATAGTTTTTATGATATAATTAAATGGCAAAGATACCATTCTTGTGGAGTAGATATTCTATGCTAAGGGGACATGATTTTTTAGAATAAGTGCCGAGTCTAGCAGGTTTTTGCTAGACTTTAGCGAAAAATATACTTTGGTGATGTTGTTTGAAGACGATGACTGCTTTAATTAATGAATATTTAAATTCCCAAACAAAAAAAACAGTTGTTACCGGAGCAATAGAAACCTATCTGCAAGAGGTGTTAGGGCAGAGAGGATATTGGCAAAAAGAGGGTGGATATCCTTCTTTTGCTGAAAAGATGGAAACTCTTATTCAGCTGGGGGTGATTAGCCCTGTAAAAGCTTCTGGTTTAAATGGAAGGCAACCGCCTCTTTATGAAAAGTATAGATTGGTGAAGAAAAAGGATACTCTTGATCAAGCTACAAGACAAAAGTTATTAACTCAGTATCATCCGCAGATAAATATGACTCATTATTTAACACATGGGCAGGACTATCAAGTAGATAAACCATATCTTCAGAAGTTGGATAGTTTTTTAAAGCAATATCAGGATTTTGCTTTTTGGCCGCTGATTACAGCTAATGAACGTTCTTTTCAGATTTTTCATAATGAAAAATGGTTGTTGTCTAAGCATGGACATCTTTTTTGTCAGCGCACTGGGTTGTCGTTAGCTGCTTTGCGTTGCTATCAGACCTCCGAGCCCTTTTTTTATTATCCCGTTAGCATACCTAGGGGAACGGAGGAAATTAAGGTACTTATTGTTGAGAATAAAGACACCTTTTTTTCTTTAAAGGGATTGTTTCAACAGGGTATCTATACTTGGGCTGATTATGTTTTTTCCCTGTTGATTTATGGTGAGGGGCGGAAGATCCAAAAGAGTTTTCGCTTTTACGAAGAATTGAGGGGATATCAAAATTATCAAGCTGCTTTTTATTATTTTGGAGACTTAGACCCTGAGGGGATCCGTATTTGGTATGACCTACAAAAAGAGTATGGGCTTGCCATCAAGCCTTTTACTTTATTTTATCAGGTTTTGTTTGAGAAGTATGGTCAAAATGCTCCTTCTCTGTCTGCAGGTAAAAAAGCGGGACAACGTTATTCTAAAAAAGCGATCAGGGCCTTTTTAACCTATTTTGAACAGAATCTGGCGACAGGGATTCGGCAAATGTTGGTAGAGAAAAAATACCTTCCTCAGGAAGGTCTGCATTATGTTTTGTTAAAGGAATTAGCTGAAAAACAGGAAAGATAAGGTGAACGCGAAAAATGCAGATACAATGGCTAGACGATATATTAAATGGGTTTTCTGAGCGGATGGACAATATTGCCGTTTTTATGCCTATTTTTGAGTTGAACCAGAAAACAAAATATCCTTATCACTTGCCTGCTCTTGCGATTGCGGTGATGTTGTTTATTCTTGAAGATATGTTGCGAGCGGAAAAGAACTGTACTTATGAATCGATCGCCTATTTTCTGCAAAAGATTATTTCCAGACAGTATCATGAAGAATTAAGCTATGAACAAGCCTTGGAATTATCCGAATTTATAGTGCGGAAGGGTTTAATGAAACAGGGCCGTTTTCATGTTTTTACGTATCCTGATTTGGAAACGGGAAGAGAGAAGACTCACAAATTTAATCTCGTGGAGTTAGAGGACTACGAGATTAAAGAGCGTTCCGTCAGGTTGAAATTATCAACTTTCGGTGTGGAAATGTTGTTTAAAACGAAGGAAATGTATAATGAACTACAGGTTTCCATTACGCAATTATATTTAAGACAACAGATTCAGAAGGGTGTTTTTGATGGTGCTTTGCGGTCAGTGGAAGAACTGGCCTTAGCTGTTAAAAATGAAAAGCAGAAAATCCGTCAACTGCAAGAAAATATTATTCGTGATGTTCTTCAGGTAGCCAGAGAACAAGAATTGGAAAGACAGATGGAGAGGATCAATGAGCAATTAACCAGAGAAAAGACTGTTTTTAAAGAACTGCAAGAATTGATTGATTATACGTTGGAGGAATATTATTCCGGGAAACTTTCGGCACAGGAAGAAGAGGCGATCGAAAAAATTGCTAAAGTCCGTCAGAGGCTGATGGAGGTAATTTGTTTGCACGAATCTTTATTTACAGATAAAATTCGTGTACAAAACTTGATGAATCATTCTATTGAAACAATGATTTTGACAGCTTTTAATACTAAAGTAAATTTCGAAACGGAATTTCTTTTTCCGGTAGTGCAAAACAATGTTTCTCTTGATGTATTAAAGAAAATTTTAGACCCTCTGTTTTCGGTAAAATGCCGTCCTCTTTTTCATCCCGGCAGGGTTTTTGAACCACAGTATTTATATAATAGGGGAGAGGACTTGGCCGAAGAGCAATGGTTGGAACTCGAGGAGGAGCAAATTAGGCGGGAAGAAGAAAAGGAACGGGAAAGGCAAGCAGAACGAGAAAAAAGAATGGAAAAGTATCTTTTAATGCTGCTGGAACCTTTAGTTATACAGGAAGAAACGACGGTTGGTGCCGTACTGGAATGTTTAAAAGAAAAAGACCCTGAGGAATATAATGCTTTAGTAAATCAACTGGACTTTTATCCTTTGATTATTCAACTGCATCAGTTGGGACAGATACCTTTATTGGCTACGTGGGAAACAGAAACTTTAGTTTTAGATGATTTGCCGCGTACTTTGGTTAAAATTGCGGCTGAGCATGAGGAGATACATCAACTAAAGTGTTTTGAACTGGTGGCGTTGGAGGAAATTATTTCCTTACCTAATGGTTATGTTATGTCGGACTTTAAAATAAGAAGAGGTGACCCCGATGGAACTGTATGAAGAAGATGTACGCTGGGCTTTTCGTATCTTTATGCGTCTTTTAGAAAAGGGTGTTATTGAGGAAAATGAGCGGGAGTATCAGCATGAGTATTTACGTAATGAAGTTAGATATATTTTGGAAGAAGTAATAGAACGAGAGGCTGATGTCAAGATTTTTGCAGCGGGAGGGGTTATTTTTCTTACTCCGGGGGTAGCTAACCGTTTTTTTGGCTATACCAATGCTGAATTAAGGGAGAAAATGGGGCTGCGCAACAACAGTGAACTTTATTTAGCTTACTTTATCATCCTTAACCTACTCGCTAAGTTTTATAATAGTGATGACCAGTCTTTAGCTTCTCGTCAGTTTGTTCCTTTAGAAGAGTTGGAAGAAACCATAACTCAGCATGTGCAGACGATTATGGAAGCTGAAGAGGAGGAAGTACAGATTCAGGAAGAAAACTTTGACCTCAATTTACGTAGTGTAGCTGAGGTATGGTTGGACTTGCCCCCTTTTGATGACCAGGTGATTAATCTAAATAGAGCGCGTAATAATAGAATCAGTCTTTTGTTAAGGGTGATGAGGTTTCTGGAGGAGGAAGGTTTGGCTCAAGTCTTAGATGCTAGAGAGGTCAGGCTCTTACCGAAAATGGAATATTTAGTGCTCAAATATTATTTTAATAGTCAGCGCAAAGATTATTTGCTACAGTTATTAGCTCGGGATTTACCTCTGACGCCAGAAGGAAAAGATTAAAGTGAGGTGCCAAAATTATGCCACGTCTTAATCGGATTCGAGTAACTAATATTCAGTATGACCACGGTAAAAAACAATTGCCGGACCTTTTATTTGATGTCAAAAGTCTCGATACTTTATTTATTCTGGCCAATGGAGGCGGAAAGTCTTTGTTGGTTCAGTTGATTTTGCAAGTAATTCTTCCTAATAGCAGAATGGGTAAGCGAAAGGTCGAAGACTTATTGCAAGCAGGGTCTTATACCGGGCATATTGCTGTGGAATGGCTCTTGGATAGTTCCGGGGAACGCAGGCAGTTTTTATGTACCGGTTTTTGTTTTAGTGGGGGTCAAAACACTGAACGCCCGCTTCGTTATTATAATTACCTTTTTGACTATGATGACCAGTCACAATTGACGATTGAAGAGTTACCTTTGATTTATACCGAAGAAGGTTACAAACGTCCTATCCAGTATCAAAAGCTAAAGGATTGGCTTCGTGAAAACGGGATTCAACCTCTTGATAGACCGGAAACATATCAGGAAAGATTGAAAATATATCAGATCTTACCGGAAGAATGGAAAAATATTCGCAAGACTAATGGTGATGAAGGTGGAGTGGATAAATTTTTTGAAAAAAGTAAGACCACTAGACAATTAATGGATAATCTATTAATTCCTTCTGTGGAAGAAATGATTTTTCAGGACGAGCAGAAAAAGCAAGAGCTGTTTCATGCTTTTACTCAGTATCGGGAAATGCTTTTGGAAATTCCGGTGATCAAACAGAATTTACAAGACTTTGCTTTGATTCGTGATGCTGCGGAAGGAGTAGTGGAAGAAGCCGAAGTTTTAAACCAACGGCAAAAGACCTTTACGGCACAGACTAAGGAAATTGTCCGCTTGGCCCGGTCTTTTTATGACTTTAGTACTGTGGCTCAAAAAGCTGTAGAACAATTGGGACAAGAAAAAGAAGCGGTTGTCATACAGTATAAAGACCTTGAGTGGCAGGAGCGGAGCTATCAATGGTTTTTGCGGAAATTGGAGTTAAGTAAAGCTAAACTTGCGGAGAATTGCGTTCAAGAAGAATATCAGCAGGCTGAGGGTTTATGGCAAAAAGCAGAAGATAATGAGAATCGTCTGCAGGCCCTTTATTATTTTAATGAAGTGCAAAAAGCGGTCCAGGAAGGATTGAAGTTTCGCCGTCAATTGGAATTAATGGAACGAGCGGAACCGGAATTACAGGTATTGCTGGTCCAAAAGAAGCAAGTGCTTAAGTCTGCTTGGCAAGAAAGAAAAACAGCAATAACAAAACAGCTGAATAGTGAGGAAGAGGCTTTAGTGAAGCTGCAAGAAGAAAAAGAAGTTTTAACCGGGGAAAAGAAAGAAGCAAAGTTAAAACAGCGAGAATTAACTAAGCAGATTGCTGTTGTCGAGAACTGGTTGGCTGAATATAAGAAAAAAAGACAGGACTTGCTGAACGCCGTAGAAACGGCAGAGGTTTTAGACCCTGTTGCTAGTTTACAAAAACGCCGTGCTACTTTTCAGCACTATGAACAAAGAGAAGCTGAAACCATTGAACGTCAAAGACAATTAGCTTCTCAACGGGAAGAATTAGAACAGACAATTTTTAATTTAGGTAAAGAGAAATATCAACTCGAAATAGAGGTCAAAAGTTTAGAGGAAAAGTTAGCAAGGCAGCAAACAGAAGAAGACCATCTGCGAGGAACGCTTAGTGCACAAGGAATTTATCTAAAGTCTTTATCGGCAGAAAAAGAAGTGGCACTATTGAGGGTTAAAGATTTACTAAGGGAGGTACAGGAGAAAAAACTAGGTTTACAGGCAGAACTGGCTAATCTCCAGGAAAAATGGGCTTTGTTGGCAGGGCGAGACTATTATGTGCCTCACCACGACTTGTTGAGGATAAAAAACAGATTAGAAAGGGCTGGAGTTTATACGGTTTTAGGTAGTGAATGGTTAGCGGAACAGTCTTTAGCAGAGCCGGAAAAAGAAGCGGTTTTGCAAAAACAACCTTTTTTGCCTTTTGCGATTTTGCTGGAGGCTAATCAGGTTAATACAGTTAAACATATTGTTAGACAGGGGAAAGAGTGGACTTGTGATGTGCCCCTGCTGTTTTTGGTGAAAAGTGCCGCTACTTTACAGGGGGAAGAAAGAGGAGAGAATTTCTTTCCTTTGTGGCAGGAGGAGTTGTATCTTTTCCGTCCTGATACCTTCTCGGTATATACATCGACGGAGTCCTTTTTAGATTTAAAGAATCGGATGCAAGAAAAAATCAAAGCTAAACAGCAAGAGGTAGCGGAAGAAGTTGGGCAGGAAAGGCTTTTGTTTAGCTTACAGGAAAAATTGGCTAATTTTTATCGTCAGTATCCGGCAGAGTTGGTGCAAGAGTGGGAAGAGGAGAAGGAACAATTGCAAGCTAATGTTCTCTCTCTTGTTCAGGAAATTGAAGCGGAGGGGATACGTAAAAAGCAACTCCAAGAGGAAGGGCTGCAATTAGAAAAACTTCTTGCGGAAATAGTTTTGGTCAAGGGGAAATTAAAAGAAATTATAGGTAAGCTGGAGGCATTTAATTCTTTACATCTTTTATATCCAAAGCAAGAGACTGAGCAAAAGGAATTAGCTGAAAAATTACAGCAGGTAGAATTAGGATTAGGGGAAATAGAGGAAAGACTAATAGCAATATCTGGGGAAGAGGTAGAAAAAAGGAATAGAATTAAGGACTTAGGTAAACAAAGAGAAGAACACGAGGAGGACTTTAGCAAGTATCGGTTAATCGGAATCGAATCAGAAGGTGAGAGGTTAGTTGACTATGACTATGCCCGTATTGAAGTAGAAGGGATTCTTGCTCAATTAAATGAAAAACAGAGTGAACGAGCTAATATTCAGGACCTTTTAGAAAAAACAATTAAGCAGCGCGAGGATGCTTTGTTTGAGGTGGAGAGAACCGGCATTGAAAAAGAGTGGTTAAAACAAAATCAGCGTCCGGTCAATAGAAAAGAGATTACTGCTGCCGGGCAGAGGACTAAGGAACACAGGGCACAGTGTGAGGAGAAGAAAAAGGTTTGGGAGGAGGCTCAGATTACTACTCGTACCGTGCAAAATTTAGCAGAGCATATAGCTGAGGAAATCAAGCAGGATTTCTCGAAAGAGCCGTATGATGCTTTTACTAAAGCTGACCATAGTTTGGAAATAGTTAGCCTCAGGCAGCGTAAGAGTGAAGTACAGGAACGGATAGAGAAAATTTCAGGAGAAATAAAGAAAGAAGTAGAGTGGCAGAAAGAAACTTGGGAAGCCTATGAAATGGTTTTAGATATTATGCCGGAGGAAATTGAGCACTTATGGATAACGGTTACTTCTTATACTGATGAGGAATGGGTATCTTTCAAAGTTACCCCGCGTAAATTGTTAACAAGATCTGTTAAGGAAAGAAGTGAAGGGGAAGCGGCAATCGAAAGACAGAAGAATATTGTTAGTCAGCAGTTTGAACGCTATTTGCACAAACTGGAGACTACTAATAATGTTAAAGTAGGACAATTTATGCGGGATGTTAAAATTATCATGGCGGACAAGCGTCTTTATGACTATGAGTTTGTTCAGGACCAGTTTTTACGTATTTTTGAAGGCCTTGACCAATATGAAAATCAATATAAGAATACTTTGGTTGAATGTGAAAAAAACAAGGAACATTTGGTTGATTTATGTTTGCGTAGAGCCGGCTCTGTTTATGACAGTGTTTGCGAAATTCCCAAGAATTCGAGAGTTAAGATTTATGACCGTGCTGTACAGGTGATTCGCCTGGACTGGCCAAGACGAGACGAGCAGGAATCAAGGGTGCGGATGAATTATTATCTGGAACAAGCTCTTGAGGACTTGCAAGTTTATAAACAGCAAGGGAAAAATGATGATGAAATTAACAGTATTATGGAAACTAAATTAAGGACACGGAATTTGATTGAACAGATTGCTCCCTTAGAAAACTGTAAAGTAACGGTTTATAAACCGCGTCAGGAAGCTATGATCAGGCATGGTAAGCTGGAATATCGGTCGTGGGATGAGGTGCCCAAGTGGTCCGGTGGAGAAGAATATAGTGTTTATATGACGATGTTTATGATTATGCTCACCCATATTCGTCAGCAGTTAGAGGGTTGGCGGCATGTTTGGAAGGTTCTTTTGGCCGATAATCCCTTTGGGAAAGCTTCTTCGTCTCATGTGTGGGAGCCAGTTTTTCAGATAGCTAAGGCGAATCGTATTCAATTAATTTGCTTTACTGCTCATAAGGAGGAAGATATCTTAAAACGTTTCCCAGTAGTTTACAGTTTGCAATTGCGTAGTGCTTATGGCAAAGAGATTATGCAGGCAGAGTTGATGGAAAGCGGATTTTATAGGCTAGATACTGCGTCCGGGGATGGGGCCCAGATGATGTTGCCACTTTAGAAAAGGAAAGAAATAGCGGATAATATAAAGGAGGCACTAGGTTATGATTTATGTTTTTGGTCACAAAAGTCCGGATACAGATTCAGTAACTTCAGCAATAGCTTTATCTGCTTTAAAAAATAAATTAGGTTATGATACTGAACCCGGAATATTAGGACCGCTAAATAAAGAAACAAAATACGTTTTAGATTATTTTAAGGTTGCTTATCCTAAAAGCATAGATAATGTAAAAACACAGTTGAAGGATTTAAATTATGACCAAGTGGAAGGTATTGGACCTAAGAAATCGATCCTTTTTGCTTATAAGCTCATGGAAAAAAATAATATTAAAGTTTTACCCATCGTTGATAAGGAACATACGCTTCTAGGGATTGTAGCGATGAAGGATATTGCCATGGGTTTGATTAAAGGGGACTTTTATCATCTGGAAACAGAAATAGGCAATATTGTTGATGCTCTTGAAGGTGTTCTTCTGACAGGTGATGACCTCGAAATTGAAGGTACAATTTCAGTCATTTCTTATTACTATGACACAATGGTTAAAGGGCATCTTCTCAATGAAAATAGTATTGTTATTGTCGGAGATAGATATGATGTCATTGACCATGCTATCACCAGGGGAGTTAAGTTAGTCATAGTTACAGGGGGTAAAGAAATACCTGATAAATATATTGATAAGGCTGAAAAGAAAGGGATAAATTTGGTGTTGGTTAAGCAGAGTACATATGCAGCGGCTAAACTTCTTAATCAATGTAATTATGTTTCTTCTATTATGAAAACAGAAGATATTGTAAAATTTAATGAAAATGAATATCTTGATGAGGTCAAAGAAGAATTAGTTACTAATAGACATTCTCAATATCCTGTAGTAACAGAAGATAATAAATATTTAGGGTTTGTTAGTCGTCGCCATATTTTAAGCCCTAACAGGAAAAAAGTAATTTTAGTAGACCATAATGAGTATGCTCAGAGCGTAGAAGGTCTAGATGAAGCGGAAATTATTGAGGTTGTGGACCACCATAAGATAGGGGATATTCTCACAACTACTCCCATAGATTTTAGGAATATGCCGGTCGGAAGTACATGTACAATTGTGTTTAATCTGTTTAAAGAAAACAAGGTGTCTTTAGATAAGAAGCTTGCCGGACTTCTGCTTGGCGGGAATAATTTCCGATACGTTAACCTTAAAATCACCAACAACAACGTCTTTAGACATACAAGCTGTTAAGGAATTGACGAAATTATTGAAGTTAGATGTTAAAAGATTTGCCCTAGAGATGTTCAAGGCAGGTACCTCTCTAGAAGGGCAAAGTGTTTCGGAAATATTCTATAAGGACTTTAAAGAATTTAAGGTTAAAGAACATAAAATAGGGATAGGTCAAGTTTTTACTCTAGATATTGAAGACATCTTTAATCGAAAAGATAAATTTCTCGAATTTATTAATAATGTGCAGATAAAAAATAATTATTATCTCACCTTATTATTAATTACCGACATTTTGAAAAATGGTTCGTACCTTCTTTTTAAAAGTAAGGAGAACAGCATAATATCTAATGTTTTTAATAAGGACGCTGAGCAAGGCGTTTTTATTCAAGGGGTAGTCTCTAGGAAAAAACAAGTTATTCCTCAAGTGATGGAAGCAATCAATAATATTCATTTGGATAAGCCTTAAACTCAACTCTAATAGAAATACAATCATTTTTATTGTATAATAAAAATGGGTATATTCTAACAATTTGGGATACATTAATAAAATACAAAAAGGATTAAGGCAGGTGACAGAGATGGCTTTAGAAGAAATATCTTATAAGCTAGTAAGACCTCTGGAACAAAGGACTTATAAGGTAAGCAAAATTATAGCGAAGAGTTGGGCTAAAGGTTGGCATTTATATGACACTTTTATGGGTAAGCAGCGTTTAAAAATGCTTGTTCTGGACCTTGATGGCACAGCGCTTAATGATAATAAGAAAATTGTTCCGAAAAATGTAAAAGCAATTCAAGAATTAAAAAAGAAGAATCCTGATGTATTAATTTGTATTGCCACAGGAAGAGGATTTCATCAGGCACTACGTTTTGCTAGGGAAATTGATGCCGAAGTTTTAATAACAGATAACGGGGGCGCACTTTATAAACAAAAAGATGAAGGATATGAACTGGAAAAGTCCTTTAAAATGTCGGAACAAGAAAGTTTGGCGATTTTTAATAAAATAAAAGGATATGCTGCAGAAAATCCGGACATGATATGGCATTTCAGTACGGACAGTGTTGAGCATAATTTTATTACAGGAAATGGGGAAAAAATATTTCAAAAAGCACATGATACTTTTTATCCCGGGGAAATATTTGGTGATGGTGTTTTACAGGTTAAGAACTTTGAGCAAATAAAAAGATTGGGTTTAAGTAATAAGATAATAAAAGCATGTGTTGACTTTGGAAAAGGGGATATTGGAAAAAAACAATGTCAAGAATTTGATGAATATTTAAGAGAAAATAAGATTAATTTTTTCCAAACTTCGGATTCCAAGCTTGAAATTGCACCTTCAGGTGTGAATAAAGGCGAAGCTCTTTTAGAAATTATAAATAAGGAGCAAGAAAGAGGAAATTACATAAATAGAAAAGAGGTACTAGCTCTTGGTGATTCCGGCAATGATGAACCTATGTTTGAAAAAGGTTTTCAAAGCTTGTGTCCCTCAAATGCACGAGAAGATATAAAAAAGCTAGAAAATGTGATCGAACTAAACGAAACTAACAATGAACCGTTTATAAGGGCGGCAATTGATAATTTTCAAACGAAAACAACACCAAAATATCAAGAATGGCTAGATAAAGAACTTTCCACAGTAGATAAATGGCTAGCTGAAGCTAAAAAAAATTTCCCGAAAAATACTGATAAAACTAAAAAAATAGAACCAGTAAGGGAAAGCCTTTCATTAGGTGAAGAGAGAACACGATAATTTTTTGCGGGCCTCAAAGTATTTTCAATATTGACGAGCTGAATAAAATAGGGTATAAATATGTTAGGGGTGCCTAACATATTTTTTTGGTGTTAAAAAATGTTTTGTTTTAAGGGGAGGTGAACCTTAAATGGCGAATACACTTACACCTTCAACACAAGATTATTTAGAAGTAATTCTGAAATTATCTAACAAAGATAAAAATGTACGAATTACAGATATCGCTAAATCCCTTAATGTTGCTAAAGCAAGTGCGACCCAAGCAATTAATACTTTAATTGGTGAGGGATTAGTACTGAAAGAAAAATATGGTCCGGTAACTTTTACGGAAAAAGGGAAACGAGAAGCGATGAAAGTAAAAAAAACACACAAAATAATTCGCGAATTTTTAACGAAAGTTTTACAAGTTGAGGCAGAAATAGCTGATCAAGATGCTTGTTTAATGGAACATGTCATCAGTCCTCAAACTATTGCGGGAATGGTTGCTTTTTTGGAAAGCGGTAATTATGAAATTAGTACTGACCTTAATCTTGAAACAGCGGTAGCTTTATTACGTTAAAGCCTATTGTTTTACAGAGATTATTTAATTTAATGTTTTATAATCAGCGAGGGGTGACTCTATCATGGCAGAAAAAGAAATGAAGCTCGCTTCAACAAGAGCAGGAAGTATAGTTGTTGTAAAAAAGTTTTGTGGAGGTATAGGCTTAAAAACAAGATTAAATGAAATGGGGGTAAACTGTGGTACAGAATTAAAGGTGATTCGTAATGACAACTGGGGACCTGTATTGATTGCATTGTCTGGAAGTCGCTTGGCTCTTGGCCGCCAAATGACTGGTAAAATCATCGTCGAAAAAATTAATTAAAGTGAAGCGAAAGCGAAAATAACGTCTGGGGGAGAAAAAATATATGTCTACAGCAGTTAAAAATATAGCTTTAATCGGGAACCCCAATACAGGAAAAACTTGTTTGTTTAACTGTTTAACAGGTACTAAACAAAGGGTAGGAAATTGGCCGGGAGTGACGGTGGAAAAAAAGGAAGGGTCTCTTTTAAATCATCAGCAAATTAATATTGTTGATTTGCCGGGTATATATAGTTTAGGGGCTCATACGGAAGATGAATTGGTAGCTCGAAATTTTATTTTACTGGGAAAACCCGATTTAGCGATAAATGTAGTTGATGCCACTAATCTGCAACGTAATCTTTATTTAACGCTTCAATTACTGGAGATGAACGTTCCGGTAGTGATGGCTTTAAATATGATGGATGAAGCTAAAAAAAATAATATTAAAATAAATATACAGAAACTTTCTTCATTGCTGGGAATACCGATTATACCGACTATTGCTAGAACAAAAAAAGGGATTAAGGAACTTGTTCAAACGTCTTTGCGTAAAGAAATAGTTTCCAATAATTTTACTATTGACTATGGTGCGACTATTGAAACAGAAATAGAAAAAATCGAAAAAGCTTTACGGTCTGCTGGAGTATCAGAAACATTATATCCTTTACGGCTGATTGCTCTTAAATTATTAGAGGGTGATAATAATATTCTTGATGCCCTGGATGTTTGTGAGGTAAATAGTAAAGGATGTGAGGCAGTTCTTGCTACTTGTTATCAAAGTAGGGGGAAATTGGAAAATTATTTTCAAGAAAATATAAATACTATTTTTATACAAAAAAGATATAAGTATATTGATTATATTTTGCAACAAACAGTAAGCTTTCCTGCTACCTCCAACACTTATACAGTTTCAGATAAAATTGATAAAATTGTGCTGAATAAATATATAGGCTTACCTCTCTTTTTTCTCATTATGTTGTTGGTTTTTAAGCTTACTTTTATTGTCAGTAAACCTTTTGAGGTCGGTTTGGAAATGATCTTTTCTCGATTGGGAAGTTTTTTAGGAACCATAATTACTAACAAATTTTTTGCTTCTTTTCTTGTCGAGGGTTTAATTGGAGGGATAGGAGCCATAATTATCTTTTTACCGATTATTCTTTGTATTTTCCTGGCGATTTCTCTTTTAGAGAATAGTGGCTATATGTCTAGGGGTGCTTACCTTATGGATCGTTTTATGCGTAAGCTGGGACTGGAAGGAAAAGCTATTATTCCGTTGGTTGTAGGTTTTGGCTGTAACGTGCCGGCAATTTTGTCCACGCGAACTTTGCAAACTACGCGAGATAAAATGATCACGATTCTGATCATTCCTTTAATATCTTGTGGAGCGCGTTTACCTGTCTATGCTTTGTTCGTTGGAGCTTTTTTTCAGCAACATCAGGGGTTGGTTTTATTTTCTCTTTATCTTTTAGGTATCATTCTGGCCATTATTATGGCTAAAATTTTTAAACGTTTTCTTTTTCCCGGGGAAGCTACTCCTCTTTTGCTGGAGCTGCCACCGTATAGATTGCCGTCTTTAAAAGATACTTTGATTCAAATGGGGGAAAAAAGCAGTTCGTTTTTTAAAAAAGTGGGCACCATAATTTTATGTGCCGTGATTGTAGCTTGGGGACTTTCTAATTTTCCATGGGGAGTTGAATATGCCGGACCTGATAGTTTAATGGGGAAAATAGGTGCTCTGATTGCTCCTATCTTTGAACCTCTGGGTTTTGGCACAAGAGAAGCGGCCTCTGCTCTTCTTTTAGGTATAGTGGCCAAAGAAGTAGTCGTTAGTACATTAGGGGTATTATATGGGACAGGGCAAGAAGGGCTAATTACGCTCATTAGTCAACAATGGACAGCCTTAAGTGCATACTCTTTTATGGTCATGACCTTAATTTATATTCCTTGTGCCGGAGTTATTGGGGCAATCAAAGCTGAAACCGGTTCTTGGAAATGGACGATTTTTACTATTCTTTATACCTTTACTTTAGGTTGGTTGGTAGCTTTCCTCGTTTATCAAGGTGGACTAATGTTGGGTTTGGGTATGTGAAATAGAGATAATGAATTCATACTAATGATACTGGAGTGAAAAGAGATGAGTAATTTTTTAGATCTTAAAAATACTAAGGTACGTGAACAGTATGGGAAAAAGAGCAGCCTGATAGGTATTTTTGTTAATGTCTTTCTTTTTATAATTAAGTTTGCTGTCGGTACATTGTTTCATAGTGTAGCTGTTGTTGCTGATGCAGTAAATAGTCTTGCCGATGCCGGTTCTTCAGTGATTTCGCTTATTAGCTTTAAATTATCAAGTAAGCCTGCGGATGAGAAGCATCCGTTTGGGCATGAAAGAATTGAATATATTGCCTCTTCTGTTGTGGCCGTTTTTATTCTTTTGCTGGGAATAGAATTATTAAAAACATCTTTTAATAAGATTTTATACCCGGGAAAAATTGAATTTAGTTTTGTTGTGGTGGGTGTGTTGCTGTTTTCCATTGCCGCCAAGTTTTGGTTGTACGGTTTTAATATCAAATTAGCTAAGCGTATTGATTCTTCGATGTTGAGGGCTACTGCTGCTGACAGTCTCTCTGATGTACTAGCGACTTCATCTGTTTTGCTTGCGACGATTCTTAGTCCCTTGCTTGGTTTTCAGCTCGATGGCTATGTCGGTATAGTAGTCTCAGTTTTTATTATGATGTCGGGCATAAACATACTAAAAGAAACATTGAATTCTTTATTGGGACAAGTGCCTTCAGGTGAGTTGGTCAAGCTTATTGATTCTTATGTGAAAAAATATGATGGTGTGCTGGGTACTCATGACCTTGTTATACACAATTATGGTCCGCGGCGTTATTTTGCTTCTGTTCATATCGAGGTTGATGCTAAGGAAGATATTTTAATCAGTCATGATTTAATTGATAATATTGAGCGCGATATTGCTCAAGATTTAGGTATTCATTTAGTTATTCATTTGGACCCGATTATCAAGGATGATCCTTTTGTGAATGAATTACGAGAACTCACGGCAGAAATAGTTTCCAGTGTTGATAATTCTTTGTCTATGCATGATTTTAGAGTAGTGAAAGGTTTTACTCACAGCAATTTAATTTTTGATGTGGTTATTCCGCATCAATGTAAAAAGAGCGATAGTGAGGTCATTGAAGAAATTACACAAAAAATAAAAGAAAAAGATAAAAGGTTGTTTACGGTGATTACTATAGATCGCTCTTATATTTAAATTCTCAATTGCTCACATATATCTGTGGGAGGAGAGACAACAGTTTCTGTTTAAATTGGAAAAATCAGGGGACAATATGCTTGATTTTTTTGGCAAAGATAAGATACAATGCTTTTAAGGTGAAATAATAATGAGAATAGAGGCGTTGAATATGTCTGATTATGTTTTAACTTGTTGCTCTACAGCAGATATGCCATATGAGTACTTTGCTAAAAGGAATATTCCTTTTGTTTGTTTTCATTATAATATGGATGGAGAAGAGTATTTAGATGACCTGGGGAAAACCATGTCTTTTGAGGAGTTTTATAGTAGAATTGCGGCGGGAGCGTTGCCTACTACTTCGCAGGTGAACGTGGGGGAGTTTATTACCTTTTTTGAATCGTATCTAAAGGAGGGTAAGGATATCTTACACATTTCTCTTTCCACAGGGTTGTCAGGAGCCTACAATTCGGCTTGTATGGCGAGAGAGGAACTTTTAAAAAAATATCCCGGTCGTGAAATTTTGCTTGTAGATTCCTTAGGTGCATCATCGGGTTATGGTCTGCTTGTTGATATGGCGGCAGATATGCGAGATAAAGGTGCTACTCTCGAAGATGTATCTACCTGGGTTGAAGAAAATAAGCTTAATGTACACCATTGGTTTTTTTCTACTGACCTGACACATTATAAACGTGGTGGTCGTATCTCGGCGACATCGGCGACTGTAGGAAATATATTGCATATATGTCCGTTAATGAATATGAGTTATGACGGAAAACTTATTCCTCGTACAAAGGTTCGTGGCAAAAAACATGTTATTGCAGAGATTGTGCGGATGATGGAAAAACATGCACAAAATGGCACTGCTTATTCGGGTAAATGCTTTATTTCTAATTCGGGTTGTTATGATGAAGCACGCCAGGTGGCAGATTTAGTTGAGGAAAAATTTCCTCAACTAAATGGCTCGGTAATGATTAATAGTGTAGGTACTGTAATCGGTGCACATACCGGTCCCGGAACTGTTGCCCTTTTCTTTTTAGGCGATAAGCGTAAAGATTAACCACTGATACAAATTTGCTGAAATAATTTGGGGGGAGGTTATGACTTTGGCTACTTTTGAGGACTTTCTAAAATTAGAGATTAGAGTGGGGGAAATTGTGCGGGCCGAGAATTTTGCAGAGGCGAAAAAACCAGCTTATAAGTTGTGGGTTGATTTTGGTGAAAAAATTGGCATTAAACAAACTAGTGCTCAAATTACGGAATGCTACAAGGCAGAAGAACTTATCGGAAAACAGGTATTGGGGGTAGTCAATTTTCCCGCGAAACAAATTGCGAGTTTCAGATCAGAAGTGTTGATATTAGGAGTTTATGCAGAACAAGGCGTTGTTTTAATTCAACCGGAACAGCCGGTAAAAAAGGGAGATCGGTTAGGATAAGGTGGGATGTTGTTATGGAATATAGGGTTAGAACAACTAAAGTGCAGGAGTTTATTGAGATTACAAGTTTTATTCAGGAAGAGGTGAAAAAAGAGCGGGGCTAAGGAGGGAATAGTCGTGGTCTTTGTTCCTCATACAACAGCAGGTGTTACAATTAATGAAAATGCCGACCCTGATGTGGCTTTTGATATTTTATCCGGATTGAATAAGGCTCTTCCCGGAAAGTAATAGTTATCGTCATCTGGAAGGCAATTCACCTGCCCATATTAAAGCTTCTCTATTTGGTTCATCGTGTACAATCATCATTGAACAGGGGCAATTAAAACTTGGCACATGGCAGGGAGTCTATTTTTGTGAGTTTGATGGACCGAGAGAGAGAAAGGTTTATGTGAAAGTCATTTGCTAATAAGCAGACAATTATTGCTATCAAGAGGTGATGGTATGATGAACATTGCTGTCCGGGAGGTATTAGAGGGGCAGCGAATATAAACGGTATGTTGTAATTCTTTTTTCATGCTCGTGTAGATACACGTCAGGATTATAGCTGGTAATATTGATAAGAAAGAAAGTAATATGGAAAAAGGTTATTGAAAGGTTAAAGATTTTAATAACCTTTTCTATTGCTTTTTAACTAAAAATATGTTTTGAGTTGTTTTAAATTTTGATTTATTGGGGTGTGTTTTAGGAAAAATCTCTAGTACGGCAGGAAAAGACAGAATAATGTTGTATTAAAACTATACCTTACATATTAGCTAATTAGGAAAAGAAAGTTTGCTTTTTTGCAGGTTCGGGGGGATTATATGGCTGAAGAAAGTATCTATAAATATATAAACAAAATGTTAGCTGAAAATCCGGAATTGCCCTATGTTTTTCAGGATCCATCTGCGGGATGGCGAGATGTTAGCTATGTGTTATGGGAGGACGACTCTGCCCTTTCTCCTTAAAGAAAAACTGGCGACGGAATTGATGGAACAGATCGTAATTTGCACTAAAAGGCAAAGAAACACCGAAAAACTTCGTCGCATGCTTGTGAAAAAGCCAATTTTCTTGTACCTAACAAAGTTAAATAGCCGTATGAAGCTTTATTTAGCGGAAAAGTTAATTGCTGAAAAACAACTGTATTCTTTGGGCATAAAACTGGCAACACAAAGTAGGATAGGGGAAGAAGTAAAACTAGGCATGCTCATGCTTGGTTTTTTCGAAAATGATATAGTGAGGCAAATCATGAAAACACTAGGTTCCCATAGTGAATTAACTCTTTATGCAGTGGAGGCCTCTAAAAATTTTAGAAATCAAAACGCGTTCCTTTTTGAATTATTACAAAATACACGCGGTTTTGGGAAATTGATTGCTCTGACCTTGTTTGAACCGGTTAAGCCGGAACAAAAAAAGTGGCTATTTGAGTATGGAGCAATTAATGACGTAGTTCCTAATCTGTCCGCGATTATGTGTCTTGAAAAAACAGACATGGCAGCATTTTATCAGAATTTAACGTTGACTAAAGAGACTTTTCCCCAGTTGTCTTATTTACTGGCATACGCTTTAGAGTATAATGTTATAAAAAGATTTGAGCAGAGCTTAGTTCTTGTGGAAAAATATTTGCAAGATTTTTCTACATATGCGAAGTCGTTTCTTGATTTGGCGGGAGTGGTAATGATTAGTAAGAGATTGGCTTCTTATGAGCAGGGAGATATTGAAGGGGGAAATGGTTGGTCGTATAATAAGCAAAAGCACTTTAGCAATCTTTGTCAGGAAATAATCAAACAGCCTAAATGGGGGAACATTGCCTTACTGGAATTAAGTAGGCCACAAGAGCAAACAAGTCTTATTGTCTCAACATTAGTAGAATTAAAAATGGCACCCTCTTTTGGGGAGTTTATTCCTTTATTGCAAAGGGATTTGTTTGACTTGAACCTTTTAGAATATTTTCTCGTTGTACATCCACAGGCTTATTTAAGAGATGTTTTTATGTATCTGTATCATGTCTTGCCGGAGGCAGTTTTAAGTGAAGAGCCACAGGAAATAGTGGAAGATGAGGTAGAAGGTAAATACAAACCTGATATTTGGCTTGTTTTTTTACTTAAAGCCTTACGCCGAGCCAAGAAGAATGAAGAGGATTTGTTTATTTGTTGTTTAACGGCTCGTTTCCCGGATGTGCGCAGAGAGGCCATCCAGGCTTTACGTGTGTTTAAAACGGAATGGAGTGCTGAGGTTATTCCGGCCTTGGAGCAGGCTTATGAAAAAGAACCGGTAAAAGGTATCAGGAAGCGATTGCTGCGTTTAATGGGTAGAAAAAACAAGGGGAGGGAGAAGGAACAACGCTATTTAGATATTTCCGAAAATAAGGTTGTTCCATCTCCATTTGATATTTGTATCCTTAAGACAAAGATAGCGGGCACTTTTTTCCGTGACTTGTTGGTCGTAGAAGGTCAAGTCGAGGTAGGTGATATTCTCTATCTTGTGCGTGAACCGGAAAACAAGTATGACTCCAAGGCGATAATAGTAACAACTGAGGATGGTTATGTCATAGGGTATGTACCTAAAGTTGATAATAAAATGCCGGCCTCACTGCTGGATGATGGTGAAAAGTTATATGCAGTTTTACTTAGCGATAATTTAGAGCAGGGGAAACCGGAGATTAAAATTATGTTAAGTAAAAAGCCTCAACAGGTAGGGAAAATTATCCAATTTCCTTTCTTAGATGATAATGTGCGCTATAAATAAAAGTTTTTTACTGGGTATCGGGGAGGTTTATAGCTTAAAAAACACTTATTAAAAAATAAAACGATTATAGAAAAGGAATATGCCGGAAAATATTGTGATCTAGATGTGTTCACTATAAAGCTCCATTACCTTACTTAGGGGAAACAATCCTGGCAGTAAGGAGATTAATTTAAAGCTAAAAGAGAAAGGATGTTGTAATTATGACCAATAAGTTAATTAAAAAAAGGGCATTCTGGCTTGTATTTATTTTGATTTTGCTTATTCTGGGAACAATGCTATATTTCAAAAAACAATCTCCTCCTAGCGAAAACGGTTTGCCTGCTCAAAAGAGTGTTGTAGATGGACAAGTTAAGCAAAATAAAAATGAGAGCAATCTGGGAGAGACGGAAGAAAATAATTCTGAGCAAGGAATAGTCCGCAAAAATCCATTTGATGCTTCCGAAATTAATATTATGGATAAGGTTTGTGGTTTAACTTTAATTGATAAGAAAATAAGTAAGAGAAACGAAGTATATCAACTTGATTTCACTGGTGAAGTAAAAGTTAGCGGAACTTATGAACATTGGGGAGAAGCAGGACTTATGACGCCATGTATTTCCTTTTATCCCGATAATGATTCCGTAAACTTACTGCCTAAGGTTAATGATGATGATAGAATAGTTTGGTTTAATCTAAATGATTATAATAAGATTAAAGGGGGTTTTAGTGAAGCAAAAAGTTCCGGTAAGGCAACAATCGTTATTGATAACTATATTATTAATTTGAGAGAAGGGGCAACTAGTAATACTGCTGATTTAATTAAAATATTAGGGATCGAAGCTAATTCTGTTGAAGCTACTATAGCGGAAAGGTTAAAAAAACATGCTAAGGAAAATGTGGTAAAGGTATTTTACGATGACTTTGATGGTGATGGTGTTAAAGAGGCTTTTGTTTTAACCGGAGAATTGACAAACAAGCAAGATGAGTGTAGCTGGAGTGAGGGTAAAGTATGGTTTGTCGGTCAATTTTATGAAATGGTACAAGATGGATTATTCACGCATTTTTCTTTTGAACCAAGTATAATAACGCTTGACGATATAAAATTACTACATGTGCCTAAAGAATATGCTACAGGTTGTCATTCATTTTTGTTTGGTGTTGTAAAAGAAGAGCCCTATACATATTTTGATTATGAAAAGGGTTATATATACGAGGAAAATGGCAGCTTGTTATTAAATAATGATGCTTATGATGCTTATTATGAAGCTGATACGGGAATGTTTGTGGGACACACATATAAAGACTATTATTTGTATTGCGAAAAAGATGATGATAATTTTAAGGGATTTCGTGAATACGGAGCTGTGGAAATTTCGCTGGAACAGTTTCTCAAATTTAAAGGGGCTCAAGATATGCTTGAGCAAATAAAGGCTATTAATAACAATGCGGAAATTACTAATATTTTATATCGTGAAAACGAGGTAATTAATCTAAATTACATTATCCGGGATGATTTAGGGTATGCACAAAAAAACGCAACTGTAAATTATAATGATAAAGAAGTTTATAATTTTATAGCCGGTGATGGGAAATATGAAAAGGCAATTATTCCCGAGATTGCATCATATCCTATTTTTAAGGAGCCATGACAAAGATGGTTGAATTTGATAATGACTGGGATGAACTGTTGCCAGATGAATTCAAGAAAGAATATTATTTGAAATTAAGGTAGTTTTTGATTAAAGAAAATACTAAAGTTGGAGGTAGCAGTATATGCGGCTTTTATTTTCAAGGGGAGCCGTTACCACAGCTAGAAGCGGCTCATCAGTTTAATAGGTACCTGTGAGGCGAACTGCAAGTTTTTTAGCACCTATGGGGACACCTTTTAGGCAAGAGGTTTGGAAGACATTGCGTAAAATTCCTTATAGTAAAACGGCTACATATAAGCAGATCGCTGAAAAAATAGGGCGACCGAAGGCAGCGCGTGTAGTCGGTCTAGCCTGTAGGCAGAATCCCAATCCGTTTTTTATTCCTTGTCATCGTGTGGTGGGCCGTAATGGTGATCCTACCGGGTATCGGGGAGGCTAGAGCTTAAAAAACACTTATTATTGTTGGAAGAGAGGCAAGGAATTTGTTGATTCAATGCACGAAAGCCTTGCTGGATAAAAGAAATGAAAATTGAGTCCGGAAAAGATAAACAATCGACTTAGGCATTCTTTAAGTTGGTATAGTTATAATATATAATCAAATGGTAAAGATGGTTATAGTACGGTTTATTGCCGAAAGGGTAATGGAATCACATAAAGAAATCCTACGTCTTTTGCAGATACTGTTTCCTGGCTAGAAAATGAAGAAAGGGGCAATTTACGTAAATGAAATTTCTTTTTGTTTCAGATATACATGGTTCACTTTATTATACAAAGAAAGTCTTAGAAGTTTATCAAAAGGAGCAAGCTGATTATCTTGTACTGTTAGGGGATGAATTATATCATGGTGCCAGAAATCCTTTGCCTCGAGAATATAACCCTCAAGAAGTGGCCCGGTTGCTTAATAAATATGCTGATAGAATTATTGCCGTAAGGGGAAATTGTGATAGTGAAGTTGATCAAATGGTACTTACTTTTCCCATCATGGCTTCTTACTCTAATGTTTTGCATGAAAGGAAACGTTTGTTTTTAACACATGGTCATCATTATAATGATGATAATTTACCCCCATTGAGTAAGGGGGATGTTTTCATTTTCGGACATACCCATTTACCTAAAGCAGAGAAAAAAGAAGGCTTATTTATGATTAATCCAGGTTCAATTGCTTTACCTAAGGAAAACAATCCTAATACATATGGTATTTTAGAGAAAGGTGTTTTCAGAATTAAGGATTTAGCGGGGAATATCTGTAATGAGCTTAATTTGTCTTAAGGGAAGGTGACAGATATGGTTAAATTTGACAATGACTGGGATGAATTATTGCCAGATGAATTCAAGAAAGAATATTATTTAAAATTAAGGCAGTTTTTGATTAAAGAATACCAAACTAAAATTATTTATCCTGATATGTACAGTATTTTTGCAGCGTTAAAATTAACGGCATATCAAGATGTTAAAGTAGTACTTTTAGGGCAGGACCCTTATCACGGAAAAAACCAAGCACATGGCTTGGCTTTTTCTGTACAAAAGGGAGTAGTGATTCCTCCTTCTTTGCTTAATATTTACAAGGAGTTGGCTACTGACTTAAATTGCTACATACCTAATAATGGTTATTTAGTTCCTTGGGCTAAACAAGGTGTGTTACTTTTAAACACTAGTTTAACTGTTAGGGCTAATTCAGCTAATTCACATCGCAATAAAGGATGGGAAATATTTACTGATGCTGTAATCAAATTATTAAATAAAAAAGATACTCCCATTGTTTTTTTCTTATGGGGGAATAATGCTAAATCTAAAATAAAATATATCACTAATCGGAGGCACTTGGTTTTGACAGCAACACATCCGAGCCCCTTTTCGGCAGATAAAGGTTTTTTCGGTTGTCGTCATTTTTCTAAAGCCAATCAATTTTTAAAAGAAAATGGACAGAAGGAAATTGATTGGCAAATTCCCAATATCTGATAAGGATTTTTAATATTTGTGAAAAGAGAAGATGGTAATATATTTAGAAAGTGTAAAAAGGTTTAATGTGTGATATATACCAATAACAAAAAGAATAGCCACAACAACCTGTGTGCTACGATAGGCAAAGTAAAAGTTTTTCTTGGCTACCCAATGTACAATTATAATAAACAGAGCTAAAGTTCCTAACTTATAACTAATCACAGCGGTGGGGCTAATTAGAAATAACCGCTGTAGGAAAGGATTTAATTCTATTTCATAACCAAAATATTGGGTTAACCATAATGTTACCCCAAGGTCCCAGATATTTAAAAAACATAAAGTAAAAAGCAAGCAATAGAGGCTTTTTTGTTTTTTTAAGGGTATTTCCGATTTTGTTTTGATAAAAAATAATAATCTAAGTAACATATAGTAGTAGTATATGTTACTTAGCGTTCTGTTATTCTACGCAAAAGAAAGGTTGATTAGATGCGTTTATTTATTGCCATTAATTTTAATAAGGAGATTAAAAATAGTCTTTATGAGAACATCAAAAGACTTAAATCATATGCGAATCAAGGCAATTTTACTCCTCCGGAGAATTTACACTTAACCTTGGTTTTCTTGGGTGAAGTTGTTCCGGATAAAGTGAGCAGAATAAAGCAGGTCATGGATAAAGTTATTGCGGAGCCTTTTGCATTAACTATTAGTAACCTGGGGCGTTTCGAACGTCGTGAAGGGGATATCTACTGGTTGGGAATAGAGAAAAGTACAACACTGCTTAGTATCTATAATCAGCTGAGTAAGAACCTTATCCAAGCAGGGTTTCCTCTAGAGAAACGAGAATATAAGCCACATTTAACTCTTGGTAGAAGGGTTATCCTTAAGCAACAGTTTAATAAAGCAGAGTTTGACCAAAATATGCAATCTATGAATATAAAAGTAGATAAAATCAGCTTAATGAAGTCTGAACGGATTAAGGGGAAACTAACCTATACGGAAATTTATGCCAAAAAACTTGAATGATAATTTGTGGTCATTGTTGGAGAGCGGGGGAAAAAGATGGAAGGTTTAATGAAAATATATAATTTGCTTTTTGCAGCTTATGGTCCGAGAAAGTGGTGGCCTGCGGAGACTGCTTTTGAAATGATGGTAGGAGCTATTCTTACTCAAAACACAACATGGACTAATGTAGAGAAGGCCATAGCTAATTTTGGTGATAAGTTATCACCAAAATTTATAGAAACGGTATCTCTTACAGAACTTGCCCAAATTATTCACTCCAGTGGGTTTTATAATCAAAAGGCAAACAGCTTAAAAGCTCTTACTAAATGGTTTAAAAAGTATGCGTATAATTTGCAAGAAGCGAAAAAAGTAGATGGGGAAATTTTGCGAGAGGAGCTATTGGCTGTTAAAGGTGTGGGCCGGGAAACGGCTGATTCAATTTTAACGTATGCTTTAGAGAAATCGTTTTTTATTGTCGATGCTTATACTAGGCGGATTTTATCTCGTGTTGGTTATAAACTTCCTAAAACTTATGACCAAGTAAGATTAAAAATTGAGGCGAGCATCCCCCAGGACTTATATATGTATAACGAGTTTCATGCTTTACTTGTCGAACATGCCAAGCGTCATTGTCAAAAGAACCCTCGTTGTGAAGGTTGTCCACTTGGTTGTTTTTGCGTTGGATATGATTAAATAGGAAAAGTGCTTTGCGATTTTTAGCAATTTACGGTAAACTTATAAGAAATAAGTGATATGGCCTATTAAATAATGAATTAGATGACTTCGTTGAGTATATGCATCATATCCATAGATGGTTAAATAATAATTACAAATAAGTAAGGATGAGTTGTGTATGCAAAAAAATATTACTGAGGTAGAAAAAGTGTTAAATAAATATATAGACAAGTTGGTTAATGATTATGGTATAAAACTTATCTATGTTTTTGGTTCTTATGCTAAAGGAGAAAACAGGGGAAATAGTGATTTAGATATAGCTATGTATCTTAAGGGTGAAGTAGATGGACTTATTAAATTAGCTATTTTGGATGAGTTAGTGGGCATCTTTAATAGAGTAGATATAGATTTGGTTATTTTAAATAATGTAGATGAAGTATTAAAATTTCAAGTTATAAAGTATGGAAAAGTTATATATATGGAAAATTTGTTAACAAAGGTCATGTTTGAATCTAGAGTTATGAGTGAATATATGGATATGGAGCATTTTAGAAAAGTTAGAAATAAGTATACTCATAAGAGATTTTTAGAAGTTATGAAAAATTGACAAGGAGAAGAAATATGTTAAAATATAGAATATATGGAAGAGTAATGTTAAAGGTTATTGATTTCAATAGCCTTTTTTCAGTTTTAAACTGAAAAGGAGCGGGTAGGGAGTAATATGGGGAAAAATCTACATAAAGGGCATCGCCAAAGAATGCGGACAAGATATATAAAAGAAGGTTTAGATGCGTTTGATGACCATCAGGTTTTGGAAATGCTTTTGTTTTACTGTATACCACGTAGGGATACAAATGAGCTTGCTCATAAAATGATTCGTGAATTTGGCTCTTTAGCCAACTTATTTGAAGCAGTCCCCAAGGATATTGCCAAACGTTGTGGAGTTAGTGAAAATACAGCTGTTTTAGTTTCGTTAATACCTTCTTTATCGCGCAGGTATAATCAAAGAAAATGGGGGGATAAGCCTTTTTTGGGCAATTCCACAAATGCAGGTGAATATGCGGTGTCTCTTTTTACCGGTAGAACTTATGAGAATTTTTTTATACTTTGTTTAGATGGGCAAAATAAGTTAAATCATGCTGCTTTAGTTAATGAAGGTACAATTAATGAAGCCGCTGTTTATCCGAGAAATATTGTGGAAATAGCTTTAAGGCATCAAGCAGCTAAAGTTATACTTGCCCATAATCATCCGGGGGGAAGTTTAAAACCTTCACATGCGGATATAAGAATTACTCAAATAATCAAGGATGCCCTCGGTGCTATTTCTATTGATGTAGTGGACCATATTATTGTGGCGGGCGATGAATATTTCAGTTTAGCCGAAAAAGGTTTGTTAGGAAGATAGGGGTATGATTAAATCTGGTGTAGTATTTTACGAACAATAACGTTATAATGAATAGCAAAGGAAGTAGAAGCAGAATTGGGAATTAAGAATGTATGAGTTAAAAATTTCGCCTGAAGCAAAAGATGATTTGGCGGCATTTCTCAGGAACTTTATAATTCGCAGGCAGCTGTGAAATTATGTTCTAAAATTATGAAAAAAATACGTAGGCTATCAGAGTATCCCGAAATTGGAACGCCATTATCTTCGATAATTGACATTCAAACAGATTATCGTTTTCTTGTCTGTGGAAATTTTTATATCAAGAATTTTATAGGGTAGGCAAGATTATATGCGCATTTTGTTTGGTTATTTATCGGAGTAACCACTAAATTTGGTCAATTTTTATCTTAATATTATAAATATGTATGACTAATTATCAGGATTAGGGGAGAAAAAGTATGCAATTTTCAAAAAGAATGGAACAGTTTGGGGAAAGTATTTTTTCTAATTTATTGGCCATAAAAAGGGAGAGATTGAAAAAGGGAGCGCCGGTTATTGACTTAAGTATAGGTGCTCCCAATATTCCACCGGCAAAGCATATTTTAGAAGCTTTATGTACAGCTGCTGCCGATGCCCGGAACTATGTTTATGCGGTTAATGACCAAGCTGCTTTATTAGAGGCAGTGTCTTTTTGGTACAAAAAAAGATATGGGGTGGATTTAAACCCACAAACAGAGATTTGTTCTTTATTAGGCTCCCAGGAGGGCTTTTACCATATTTCTATGACTATTCTTGATGAGGGTGATTTGGCACTTGTACCGGACCCTTGTTATCCTATCTTTGCCGATGGCCCGCGTTTAGCAGGTGCCCAGCTTTATTATCTGCCCCAAAAAAAAGAAAACGACTATGTGCTTCAATTACAAGATATTCCGGAAGATATAGCTAGAAAGGCAAAGCTTATGGTTGTATCTTATCCTAATAATCCAACTACAGCTATGGCACCACCTAGTTTTTACAAAGACTTAATTGCTTTTGCTAAAAAATATGAAATTATCGTTTTACATGATAATGCCTATAGTGATTTAGTGTTTGATGGTCAAAAATGTGGTAGTTTTCTCTCTTTTCCCGGAGCAAAGGATGTTGGTGTTGAGTTTAATTCTTTGTCTAAAACTTATGGTTTAGCGGGTGCCAGAATTGGTTTCTGTGTTGGCAATGCAGAGGTGGTCTCTCACCTCAAGATATTAAAATCAAATATTGATTATGGCATGTTTTTACCTTTTCAAAGAGCTGCTATTGCCGCGATTACCGGTAAGCAAAATTGTGTGGAGGAAACCAAAAAGGATTATGAAAGGCGAAGAAACGTTCTTTGCGATGGTTTTAATCAGTATTGGCTGGCCGATAGAAAAGCCGCAAGCCACCATGTTTGTGTGGGCCATGATTCCGTCTCCTTATCAGAAATCAATGGATTTTGCTTTGGATCTGGTAGAAAAAGCCGGCGTTATAGTAACACCGGGGAGTGCCTTTGGCCCGTCCGGTGAAGGCCATGTACGTATGGCCTTAGTTCAGGATGAAGAAGTGCTACAAAGGGCGGTTCAAGCAGTTGACGAAAGCGGGATTTTGCAAGCATAATTTCCCGAATATTGATAAGAGAAAAGCAATACTATAGCAAAAGGCTATTGAAATGTTAAAGATTTCAATAGCCTTTTGCGATGCTGCTATTGATTTACGTATAGTTTTGCCTAGTCGACAACGGTCATAATTTCTTCCAAAGGTTTGCGGGGAGGGCTTGTTAGTTCGGATTCCCAAGGTACTCCCAGTGGAGTAACAGCTGCTAAATAGTAGCCTTCTTTTTCAAAGCCGACCAAATCACTTAATTCTTGTGCGGCAAAGTTTGGGACTAGTCATCCAGCAGGTTCCATAGCCCATATTAGCAGCGGCCAGCAAGAAGATTTTCTATCGCCGCACCGATGTTTTGGATGCCCGGAGCCGGTTTGAGTAGTTGATTTATTTCTTCTTCCGGAGCACCTGATTGTGGTTAATATTTTCTCTCCTGTAATCGGATATGGTCCGGCATAGATTAATATAGTCACGGGAGCATTTTTAAATAAGGTTGTATAGTCCAAAGACCTTAGGAATCTTTTCTTTAGTGCATCTTCTTTCAGAGATTCTGCTATTTTATAGGCTTTTTTTTCAATGAGGGCCGCCATTTGCTCAATTTTTTCTTTGTTTCTGACCACAACAAAGTGCCAGTTTTGTAGATTCTTGCCTGAAGGGGCATAGGTAGCAGCTTTAATTATTTCTTTAATGTCTTCTAAAGGAACAGCTTGCTCTTTAAATTTTCTCACACTATGTCTTTTGTAGATAAAATCAAGTTCACTCATTTTTTTCCTCCTTATAATGTTCTTTATGTTCTAAGGATAATATAGATAAGCGAATTTGTCATTTATTTCTTGCCGTACTTTCTTAAAATATATTCCTGAAATTCTTGCAGACTGCGGCGGGCTTCTTCGGGTAATTCTTGCGTGGGGTCATCACTGCGATGAGCAGCCAAAACTTCTTTATATCTCTTCCGGACAGTCACGTTCTAAGTCTAAAAAATTATTAAGGTCATAAGTTTCCTCCGGGGCAATACGTCCCAAAAGCCAATCAACCGAACAATCTAAAAGGTCGGCTAATTTTTTCAGCATAGTTGGGTCGGGGTTTCTATCGCCTGTTTCGTAAAGAGCGATAGTGCTGGGGGAGATGTTTAACATTTTAGCTAATTGTCTTTGTGTCCATCCTCTGTGTTTACGAATTATTTTTAATCTTTTGGGTAAGACATTCATTTTTAAGCGACAC
This sequence comes from Peptococcia bacterium, assembly GCA_050951605.1. GTDB lineage: Bacteria > Bacillota > Peptococcia > DRI-13 > DTU073 > DUTS01. The sequence goes on from JBMNJJ010000009.1 coordinate 51,456, forward strand.
CACCTTATAGCTTTATGATACTACTATATGTAAGCAAAAATAAGTTATACTTACATATTGATAACTTTTTTAGGAAAAAGCCTTGACATGCTTGCATATCGCAAGTATAATTATATTGAAAAACTGCTGACAATTTGCAAGCACGGGAGGTGAGCTTATGAAGCAGACACTTGCCGAAATTAGGAATAAAAAAGGTCTTACGCAAAGAGCTTTGGCAGCCAAGGCTAAGCAATATTGAGAAAGATATTAATTTTTCGCCGGCTGCGATAGCTTTATATGAATTAGGTCTTCGTACACCTAGCTTGCAAAAGGCAAAGCTAATTGCCCGTTATTTTGGAGTACCTGTCGAGGATATTATTTTTGGTCCTTCCGCTTGCGAAATGCAAGAAGGAGCAGCAAAGAAACAGCCCCATCTGAGGCTGTGAATCAATAAGGTTATGAGGTTAAAAAGGTGACCTCGTTTTTGCTTTTTTTAAAAGGAGGTAGAAGCACATGCGTAGACACCGTTTGATAGAAGCTCGTAAAAGTCGTGACTGGACACAAGTAGATGTTGCCCAAAAATTAAAAATTACTGCCGGTTTTTACGGCATGCTGGAACAGGGCAGTAGGAATCCGAGGCTTCCTTTAGCTTTTAGCCTGGAAAGATTGTTCGGGATCCCGGTAGCAGAGTTGTTTCCCGACTTATTTTACGCTCAAAAAGTAAGCGAAACGTTTGCTGATGAAGAGCAAACATCTATCTCTGAAGCTGTGAACCAATAAGGGAAGGGGATGATGTAATATCGAAAATATTTCTATTCGCTTAAAAAAACTACGTGATAAAAATTATCTGTCCCAAAAAGAGTTCGCTGAAATTATAGGTTTTTCGCAAGGTAATGTTGCTGATTGGGAGAGGGGGCGTTCTCTGCCCAGTACCAAAGCAATTATTGCGATTGTGAATCAATTTAATATTTCTGCTGATTGGCTACTCTTAGGAAAAGATAATTCTTCTCCGTTCCCTTTATTAAAAAAAATGAACTCCAAAGAAATAGCTTTATTAAATATTTATAGTGAATTCTTACTTTTTCAACGTTCCTTTAGACAACACGGAAAGGAGGGGGCATAGTGGAGAGAAAAAAGCTTACAGCCTTTGCGGTGTTGGTGAAAAAAGGAGTGCCAAAAAGAGCGTAAAAAGAAGAGGGGGTTATGCAATTGAGTAAAGAGATGACGAGGTTCGGAAAATGGGCATCTTTATGTTTACTATTTATTTTTACTTGTGTGTTAATACCGTTAACGGCAGAGGCCGTGACGATTGCACAAGCACAGGAGGCAGGGAAAAGGCTGTCTGCCGGCTTGAATCATTCGCTAGCTATAAAAATTGATGATACCGTTATAGCCTGGGGTGACAATACTTATGGTCAATTAAATATTCCGGAAGGTTTAAGTAATGTTAAGGTGATTTCCGCTGGCTATTATCATAACCTTGCTTTAAAAGCCGACGGTTCTGTGGTGGCCTGGGGACGTGATAATTATGGGCAAAGTACAGTTCCTGTAGAAGCTCAAAGTGGGGTTATTGCCATTGCTGCAGGTGGCTATCACTCTTTAGCTTTAAAGGAAGATGGAACTGTTGTAGCGTGGGGAAATGATGAAAATGGACAATGTACTGTTTCGGCAGAAGCCCAAAGTGGGGTTATTGCCATTGCTGCAGGTGGTACTCACTCTTTAGCTTTAAAAGAAGATGGAACTGTTGTAGCGTGGGGAAATAATGACCGTAAACAGTGTAATGTTCCTACAGGTTTAACTGATGTTATTGCTATCTCTGCCGGTAATGCTCATTCTTTAGCTTTAAAAGCAGATGGTACAGTGGAGGCTTGGGGAGCAAATACAATGTGGCAATGTGAAGTTCCGGTAGATATAGGTTATGTTGTAGCTATTTCTGCAGGTTATGACTTTTCAGCGACGTTAAACAGTAATGGACTGACAAAAACTTGGGGAAATATAGATGAAATCCTACCTGTCACAAGTGTAGCTTTTGCTGCTGGAGGTTCTCATGTTTTAATGTCATATTATGGGTCTGGCACCATTTATGGATATGGAAATAATGATTTTGGGCAATGTACTGCTCCTGATGGATTTAGTCTGCTTGGTTATTTAGCTGATCTTACTGTAAGTGAGGGGGAATTAATCCCTGCTTTTGCTCCTTATGAGAAGCGTTATAATGTATATGTAGATAATAGCATTACTAGTATTGACATTACTGCTACTTTAGAACATGTTAATCAAATGTTTCGCGAAAGTTATGTTTCAAGTGGTATCCCTAGGACTTATTCTTTAAATGTTGGTGAAAATGAGTTTTCTTTCTGTCCATGTCTTCGCACGGTGGGTCAGGATTTCCGTAATGTATACTCTGTATATGTACATCGGGCTACTTCAGATGTTGATTTAAAGGAGCTGAATACAACAAATATAGCGCCACTTTCTCCGATCTTCAACGTTAATGTTACCACATATACAGTTAATGTTGATAAAGATGTAAAGAGTATTGACATTACCGCTACAGCTGTTGACCCCGAAGCTACTATCTTTATTGGTGAAGATACTTTTGGAATAGGGACCCAAATGGCAAGCATCCCCCTTGAATATGGTGAAAATTCTGTAGATATCATTGTCGAGAAAGACGGGAAGACCAAAACCTATACCTTACAAATTAAGAAAGCAGGTTTTTTGGAGAACCTTTTCGTAAGTGAGGGAGAGTTCACCTCGAATTTTGACCCGGAAAATTTTGGTTATACGGTTAGTGTAAATAGTAATGTAAACTCCTTGGAGATTACTCCTACCTTAAAAGATTCTACGCATGAATTATGGATAGATGGCGTAAAATGTATAAAAAAAACAATAGATTTTTTGGAAGAGGATTTCCAAACTATTAAAATAGATTTAAAAATACCCGATACAGAGATTGTTCGTACTTATACTGTCAATGCAAATCGCGTTACAAAAGATGACTTTGTAGGTTCCGGAACGTTTGAAGACCCTTATCTTATTTATAATCTCCATACTTTACAAGAAATAGCTTATGATTCTACTCTTCTAGATAAACATTTTCAATTAGCTTGTGACCTTGATGCTACTAATACAGTTAATTGGAATGCTGGGGCAGGATTTTTACCAATTGGTGATTCGATGAACAAATTTACGGGTTACTTTGATGGGGCAGGACACACCATTACCGGTTTATATATTAATCGGGCGGAAAGGGATAACATTGGTCTTTTTGGTTGTACAGAAGGCGGGGAAATCAAAAACCTTGGTCTGGTAGATTGTACCATTACCGGAAGCAACAATGTAGGAGCATTAGTGGGACATAATCAAAATACCTATTTAGAAAACTGCTTTAGTACAGGAAATGTTTATGGTACTTCTTCTGTAGGTGGCTTAGTTGGCTTTGGTTCCGGGTCTTATGCAGGCAATTATTATTTTAATAATTGCTATTCTTGGGTATCTGTGACCGGGGATAGTGAAGTCGGTGGTTTAATCGGAGAATTAGGCAATGGTTGGTTAAATAATTGTTATGCTTCCGGTTCGGTCTTCGGTATGGAAAACAAGGGTGGGCTGGTAGGTTCTTTAGTTACAGCTTATTGTCGGCACACAAATTGTTTTTGGGATACAGAAGAAAGTGGACAGGTAGGTTCAGCCCTAGGTATTGGAAAAACTACTGCTGAAATGCAGGATAAGGAAACTTATGGCGAATGGGATTTTGATAGTATATGGGACCTTGATTCTGGAATAAATGAAGATTATCCTTACCTACGTATCTTTAAAGATACTTTTAGCCCCATTATTGATGATTCTTTACTTCTTTGGTTAGATGGGCGACATGGTTCCAATGATACCTCCGAGAGAACTATCTGGAGAGACATTTCCGGAAATGCTAATCATGGTACATTAACAAGATTTGATTTTAATGAAAACAGTGGCTGGATTGGGGAAAGTTTGTTTTTCGATGGAGTAAATGATTATGTTAACTGTGGCACCAAGATGAATAATAAATTAATGAATGCCGTGACGGTCGAAGCACTTGTAAAAATAAAAAGTTATGATATTCAAAATTGGGTAGAATCATTTTTGGCATGGGGGAACCAAGCATCACGCACTGTAATATGGTTGGGGTATCGGGTACTTAGTCATTATACTTTTGAAGTAGGTAATGAAGTAGTTCGCCGCATCTATATATTTCCATGACCAAGATTTATTGGAGCAAGTAATTCATATTGTAGGAACATATGAAGATGGTACGTTAAAGTTATTTAAAAATGGGGATTTAATTAATCAGGTGCAAACTACGAACCTAAGGCGTATTTCTGTAAGAGAAGATAGTTGTTTATTAGGCATATATCGTGGTAATGGTCATACTTTTCATGGTGATTATTACACAGCTCGTGTTTATAACCGTGCCCTTACTGATGAAGAAGTAGCCCAAAATTATCAGGCTGAAGTGCCACGGATAAAAGCGGCGACTGCAGGAAATTTAGCTGAATTAACTATTTCCTCCGGCGTGTTGCAACCTGCTTTTAAGGCCTCTAAGCTTAACTATGTCGTAATTTTGAGAGAGCGGGAACTAAACGAAGTTATAATTACTGCTACGCCTGTTTCTGCTGATGCGAGGGTTACTATAGATGGATTTGGTGGTCAGGTGGTAGGCACCCAGTCTCTTCCGGTCGATGTTTTTACGGATCTAAAGAAGTACCTATTGTGGTTAAAGAGGCAGATGGTAGCACTAAGACTTACAAAATTAGAATAGTAAAAGCGAGCTACCTTAGTGACTTAACCTTAAATGGTAATCCATTACCAAATTTTGACCCGGAAACTTTGGAATATACGGTCGATGTGCTTTACGATACAGCTTTTGCGAATATTGTGGCGACCTTAGATTTGGAGGACTCTCCAATGCAAGAATTGCTGATTAATAATCAGCCACATACTAGTGGTACTGCGATGCAAATTCCTCTTGATGTTGGAAAAAATAATACTATTCCTATCAAGATAAAAGTACCTGGTTGTGAGACTGACTATACCTTAAATATCTATCGGGCTTCTAAGGTTGATTTGAAAAAACTGGAGATGCCTGGAACTTTAGTACCTGAATTTACCCCTGCTAATATAGGTCCTTATACTATAAATTTAGATAGAGACCCAACCCCGGATCAGATTAGGATTACGGCGACAGCTTTTGAAAGTGATGCTACTGTAAGCATCGAGGGTGCAAGTGATGCGGGGGGATTAACGGATCATATGGTAGACTTAGTGTCCGGTAAAAATGAGATTGAGATCAAAGTTACGAAGGATGGTTTGGAAAAAATATATACCCTTAATGTATTTAGACCGCTAACCTTAAGTGATATAAAGGTTAAGCAGGGTGAGGAAGAGTTAGAATTAAGCCCTAGTTTTAATAAAGATGAATTGGAATATCGTGTTGAAGTAGATGATAATGTACTATCTCTTGAAGTCTCTGCCGAGGCAATATTCGATGTGGATGTTTATATCAATGGCGTGAAGACTCGGAAAAAAACTATATCCGATCTTACCGTTGGTACCAACGTTATTCTTATTGACGCCAAAATGTCTGACATGAGTACGACTACCTATAAGCTTTTGGTAACCCGTGGAACGAGTACTGTTACTTTAGATGATTTAAAAATTAAACACAAGGATAGTGAGATTGGGACATGGAATGAGCCTTTTCTTGCCCCTGGGAATGAGGCTTATACGGTAACTTTGGCTAAGGCTATGGATAGTATAGACATTATGGTAGTACCTACTGATCCAGAAGCAAAAGTCATTGTAGCACAGTCGGGTAGCCAAGACTTCTTAACATTGTGGCCTCTTGAGGAGCGAGTGCCTGTGCCTGTGCGGTCGGGTGAAAAACGTTATCCCGATTACGGTAAAGGGTGTAGATGGGGTGACGGCAAATACATATACTCTCAATGTGATTAGACCCGGTGGTTTGGAAACTCTTGAAATAGAGAATGACACCATGGAGTCTGAGTATGCAAAAGATGTCAATGATTATAGTGTAAAAAGCAATGTCTTTTTAGTAAAAGTTACGCCAACGTTAGAAGACCTTGCTACACAAGAGCTTTACCTCAATATCAATAATAGTGAAACTGATACAAAATGTGTAAGTGGAGAAACACAGGTGCTGGAGTTAAATAAGGGAATAAATACGGTAGCGATAAAAGTAAAGACACCCTCGAATAATCTTGTTAATACATATACCCTCAATGTAAACGTAGTTCCTTTAGTAGAAGAAATAGGAATGGGTGATATTGATGGTACGGGTTTACGGGAAGTACAGAGTGTTTTTGGGGCACAAGTTCTAAGCAGGTTGAACTTTAATTTAAGTCAAAGGGTTAATACCGGGTTAAAAGTAAAATTCAATTTACCGGAAGCTTTGGGAATACAACAAGTCATAGGTCTTTACAATGCGACGACAGGAGAAGTTGTAACTACCAATATTGAGATAAGTAAAGATGTTCCTGAAGGGGTAGTAGCTGGTAATAACGTCATCACGATTAATAGTTCACTTGACCCTGGTGCTTATGAAGTGAAGTTTATTTTAACTAATGACCCTATAAAATTAAAGGTTGAATTAGATTCCTTTAGTGAAGTCGGTGGAAATACGTTTGAATGTACAAGTGATCCTTTAGAAATAGAATATGTTGATTTTCCTGAACTGTTGTAGTAGAGAAAGTAAGAAAGGGGATTGCCGGAAGGCAGTCCCTTTTTTTATACCATAAAGTTAAAAAAAGGTAAAATAAATACCAAAATATGATATAATTTGTAAACAATGATAAATAATGTTTGGAGTTGATGTTCGTTGCGTGAGCTGTTGAGGGCTACATCTAGTTTTTTAAGGAACGGGAGAAGAAACTGCTTACGGGAAATAAGTAAGTACTGCCAAATTACAGGGTGGGATGCGACACTGGAGTCTGCTAGTACGTGGGCCAGGGAAGGTGGTGGCGAAGACCCGGATTTATTTTTGATTAATAGTACTGTTTATCTTTCTCATGCTGGGTCAACAAAAAAGTGCTAAAACGAAAGAGTTCTTGCGGATGTTGTTGACGATCAAGGAAGAGCGGCACAAGAGTCAGATCGTTTTATTATTACCGGAAAAGATGATTGTTGAGCGTGATTTGCTAGCTCAATCTTATCAAGATGCAGGTGTATAACTTTTGGTTTTTAGATAGTTTTGCGGCAGAAGATGTGCAAGAGTTTGTTTTAACGCGCAGAACTTTAGCGCGATGTGGAAAAGTATTTACTGGTAAAGAGAGAGAGAATTACATCATTTAAAAGGGAGCAATAATTTCATACCCCGTGAGGGAGAAAAGCTTTTTCAGCCTTACCATGTTAAATCAAATATTCTCACCTTTTGGTCGGAAAATAATACGGCACTTAATTGTGGTCTGGCTTTGCTGACAGCCTTAAATTTAGCCGAGTGCGGTTTTCAAGTTGCGTTGGTGGAAACTGTTAGCTCTGTACCTTCTTTGGGCGGTTGTCTGGCGGTAAGTCATCCTTATTTTAATACGAGTCATGCTCTTTCTATGTATTTGCAGGGTAATAATGACTTTATCAAAAACTGCCTTAATCATGCCGAAAAACATCTGGCTAGCCCTTATGCTACGGAGGATTGTCAACATTTACGTTATTTTCCAACAGGGTTTTATTTTTTACCTGATAGCAAAAGGGAGGATAATGCTACAGAGAGGGAGATGAAGGAAGTTTGGCGTGCATTTATGATGGCTCTTTCACGTTTTATTATTTTTGAACAAGGTTTTCATTTTCTTATTTTTCTGGCTTCAGGCAGGAATTTTTTTAATCAGGTAGTTTTAGAGGAATTTACTTATCTAAAATTTATCACGGTGGACATGCTTCCCTCGAGTGTTTTGTATGGTCTTAGAGAGAGGAAAAAAGAACAGGGAAGAGTACAGATTATCGGAGCCAATAATTTGAAAAGTATTAATCAAGAGCTTAAAGGGCTTAGGGAGGAGCCTTTTCTTTATCCTCCGCAGACTTTTATAGCAGACTTTTTGCAGTATGTATATACTCAAGACTATCGGAAAATAACGCGTGAGACACAGGTGTTTATTAATCGTCTGATGGAGATAAGTGGAGTTAAAGTGCCTACTTTAGACATTGAGAAAAAAGGTTTAGGGGAAAGATTGCGGGATTATAAAAAAGCTTTATTCGGAGATTTTTTATAATAAAATGTAAAATAAGCTAGAATAAACCAAAAAATATGATATAATTTATAAACTATGATAAATAATTCCATTTTACCAATAAATATTAATTTACAGATAATGAGATAGAAAAAGGCGTGGTAGAAGTAAGGGGGAAAGGCAAAGTGCTGTTAAGGAGAAGAAAGAGAGTGTCTGCTCAGCTTTTAAATATCCCGCCCCAAGTAATTGCGCTCTGGGGACCGGGAGGTAATAATACGGCTCAATTCAGTTTAGAATCTAGCTCAAGAATTAGCTAAACATACTTATGTACTGCTTGCGGAATTGCCTTGTCTCAGCATACCTCGTCTTAGCTTTAGCGCTAATATATTAGATAGAAATAATCATATTGAGGCTGCTTTAACTGAATTTTGGTATAAGGGACAGCTTTCCTTAGATTACCTTTATAAGCTGGGAGAGAATTTAGCCTTATTACCAATATGTGCTTTTGCTAATCCGGATAATCCTCTTACGGCGAGAGTGGAATTGGATGTCTTAAAAAAATTTCCTATTCATCTGATTAATAGTGCTCGGCAGAAAGGCTATGGGGTGGTCATAGTCATTTGCCAAGGACAGCTTACTCATCCGATGACATTTTTCACCTTGAAATGTGCGGAGAGGATTGTAATGCCGGTAAATGAGCCAAGTACGATTGCTTATAGTTTGCTTAATATTAAGAAATTAGTACATACGTTTAAGTTTCCTCCGGAGAAATTTATGGTTGTGGCACCTCAATATATCGAAACAATTAGTGAAGTGATGTGGATTAAGGATGAAAGGCAAAAAGTTATGCCCATAAAAGTATCACTGGAGCGTGTTGAAGAAATTGTAAGTGGTTTTATTAGGGAGGCTAATGAAGCTATGTGAACAATTAGAGACAAGAAAGAAGGTGAGTTATTGACGTGGTTAAAACTTTTAATCCTTTAGAGTATGTTGCTCTTCAACAAACAAAGATTGTGCAGGAGGTAAATGTTTCGGCGACAGATCAGCTTGATAATATTACGAAGAAGGTGAGAGCTTATCTCCGGGATAGGCACCGAGAGTCTTTTGCCCGTTCGGTTATTGACCCTAAAACGAGGGAAGAATTGAAGACGGGTAATTAGTGACTATATTCATCAATTACCTAATTTACGTATTTCTACGCAGGAAAAAGAAAGTTTAATTAGGGCTATACAACAAGAAATTCTTTATTTTGGGTCCGATTCAAAAAGCTTTAGATGACCCGGCGGTTACAAATATTGATGTTAATACTCCTTATGATGTGTTTATTGAACGAGATGGGGAAGAAGAGTTTCGCCCTGATTTAGCTTTTCATGATGAAGTTCACTTGGAGAATATCATCAATAAAATGCTGATTCCCGATGGCAAATCTTTAACAGCGAAATGAACCACATATCGATAGTTTGTTTGATAATTACCGCGTTTGTGCTGTTTTAGGTGTGAAACAGGGGGGAATAGCTACCGAAAGTACTTGTGTTTCCATTAGAAAGTTTTCTGAAGAAACAATTTCACCCGAGGACTTAGTTAGACTGGGAACGATGAGTCAGGAAATGGATGCTTTTTTTCGCGATGTTATTCCTGTGCCAATTGTATTATTGCTGGAGCAACTAATTCAGGAAAAACAACTACCCTGATTTCTTTCCCCTTTATTTTGAAAAGAATACCAGAATTATTACGATTGAAGATAGCCCAGAGATGATGTTACGTCGGAAAAAAGCGTATCGTGATTATCGCAATATTGTTTCTTTACAGACGAAACATCATGAAAATCCGGAAAAAAGATATGATATTGCTAAATTGACGAAAGTATCTTTAAGAATGCGCCCTTGGAAAATAATTGTGGGAGAAGTTAGAGATGGACAAGCTGCTCGGCAAACTCATGAAGCTATGAACACCGGGCATAATTGTTATGTTACACTTCATGCCAGTTCGGCGCGTAATGCGGCTACACGTATAGTGCAGTTAGCCGGTGATGGTTATAATGATGAGGCTATTGCGGCTCAACTTGCGGATACGGTCGATTTAATTATTTTTCAGCAAAAAATAAAAAAGAGTCGGATTATTACGGAAGTAGTGGAGCTCATTGGTTATGAAGGAGCTAAACACCCTCTTTGTACGACCCTTTTTGAATTTGTCCAGACGGGAATAAGTGAGGACGATTATGTTTTAGGTTATCATCGCCGGGTTAATGGCATCTCTGAGGAACTAGCTAGTAAAATGCGTGTGAATATGATTCCTAAGGAGAGAATCAGGAAATGGCAGTTGTAACTTTACCATTTTTAACGGGCTTGCTTTGTGCTTTGTGGTTTTTATTAGCCTATTTCTTGTTTAATTCACCTCGACAAAAGGGAAGTACCGGCTAAACTAAGGCTGAAACGGTTTTTTTATGAAACAATGCAAGTGGAAAAATTTCAAAATGAAGCTAAGGCGATTGGTTGGAAAATAACGAAGAGTGAATTTGTACTAATTGTTATCTTAAATGTTTTTCTGACTTTAGCTGTGGCAGTGGTAACACATAATCTCTTTATTTTAATTACCGGTTTTGTGGTCGGAGTTTATTTACCTAGTTTTTTGATTGAAAAAAAGCGACAAAGTTTACGTTTTAATTTGATTAGTAAACTTGTTGACCCTTTAAGATTATTGCTTTCCAGACTTCCTGAACAGCAGAATATTACGCGGGCCGTAGAAATGACTCGTGATGAAATTGTGGATAAGGAGATTAAGGAAATATTCAATAGTTTTTTGCGTGATGTAGCTATTGGGGGAAGTGTAAGGGATGCTTTGTTTAATCTGAAAAAAAGAGTAAGTTTTCGTAAGTTTGACCTTTATGTAGAGCATCTTTTATATGCTCATTATGAGGGATTTACTGTGGAAGCGATTAGTGCCTTAGATAAGGCGGTACAAGCCATTGAATTTGATTTACGGGCTATACAAAAAGTTAAGGAACAGAGTCGCGAAAAAAGAAAAAGCTATATTTAGCCTTGGTCATAGCCTGGCTTTTCCCTATCATTCTTTCTTTTGTTAGTACCGGGCATTCAAATATTTATTTACATACTTTTCCCGGTAAAATTGTAATTTTGGGTTATGTTTTAGGGTCAATTTTTGTTTATATCAAAGGGGAAGAATATCTGAGTCTTAATCTTGATGAGCTTTAAAGGAGAGGTTTTATGTTAGTGCAAATTTGGGGTCTGGTAATGCCCTTAATCATAGCTTCGCTGGTGGCCTTTTTATTAGCAAAGCAATTGTTTATTGATCGGGCTACGCGGCGGGCGATCTTACGAGCGGGCGAAGTACTTTTGACGGAAAAAGAACTGGAAATGTTTCAGGAAGATAAGTTAACTCAATATGTGCTGGAAATAATTGAGAGAATTAAGGGAAAAGTTAATTTGGAAAATTTAATCTTAGCGGAAATGCGTAATATGCTGACCTTAATGGGCCGAAAAAGGAGTGCCGAAAGGGAATTAGCCGGTTATATAGTGTGCGGTTTTTGCTTTGCTCTGCCCATGTTATTAGTACCACTAGTTACCGAGTTTATGGGCTATGTGGTAATTTATCCTATTTTTATCGGAGTAATTATTATCCAGCGTTATCGTGAATTAAAAAAAGATTATCGGAAATGGCAGACGGAATTAGTGCGGGACTTGCCTGATTTAATTGATAAATTGCGGATTAGTTTTGCTAGTGGGCGAGACTATATTGCGGCCTTTATGCAAGTACGGGATAATTCGGGAATGAAGATGAGGGGCATGATTGATAAATTGATTAGTGACTTACAATGTATGAGGGCTACTCAAGCTCTGGACCTTTTTGCCGAAGCGTTTCAAATGCCGATTGTGAACAGATTTGTTTCGGCTGTCAAAATTGCTATTAAATATGGTTATGAAGCGGCGGAAAACTATTTTCAAACAATTGAAAGTGATATTACCGAAATTAGATGTGTAGTTATTGAAGAACTAACAAAATCTAAACCGGAAAAAATTTATCAATTATATTTGCTTATTTTTGCTTTATCGGTAAGTGCCTTATCTATTAAAGCTTGGGAGTTGTTTTCACAATTAAGTACAATTTTATAATAATGAAGGAGGTAGAGAGACATGATTTTAAAAATGCAGGTAAGAATAATTCAGCAGGGGCAAAGGTTAAAAGAAAGTGTAAAAAAACATGTGGGTAATGAAAGAGGAGATATGGTGGCGACAATCGGGTGGATGGCTTTGACAGCAGTGATTCTTGTTTTGATTTATGCCATCCTTAAAAATTGGCTCCCGGGTTTTATGGGTGGGATTACCGATAAAATGGATTCCATTAGTGAACCGATTAGTAAATAGCAAGGGATTGGTTTAATTGCCAAAGGAACGGAATTTAAATTTATTAACCTCGGAAAGAGGAGCAAGTTGGCTTAGTGGTCTTTTTACTATGCTTGTCTTGACGATAGTAATGTTTATAGGGATTGAAGTAGCCTGTTACTTATCAACTTATTGGAAATTAAGAGTTGCGTGTAGTGAAACCTTAGCTTTAATGAAGCTGGAAAATGGGTTTGATGTCCAGACAAAGCAGTATTTTGATAGTTTTTTAAGGGTACAAGGCATTGACCCTCATCAGGATCAGGTTAAAGTAGAAGGCACGGAGAAAACTGTGCAAAGAGGCGAAATAGTGACGATCAGGACGGAGATGCCCTATACTTTTAGGGCTTTAAAGCCTTTAGGGAAAGAGTTTCATTTAACGATGAGGGTAGCGATGTCGGGGCTTGCTCAGGAGTTTATAAAGTAAAAAAGTTTAAAAGAAGGATAAGTATAAAGATGAAAGTACCGGTATGGATGTTGTTTGGTTTGATTTTAGCTATATTATTAATGGACCTGATTACTCTTTTGGTGGTGAGAGCAGACCTAATAGAAGCAATAAATATAGCTTTAGATGCTGCTTTTGTAGAGGGAATAAGTGAAGAAGATTTGTTCAAAGGTGAAAGCTTTATTGAAGAAAGTAAGGCTCGAGAGGCAGCCCTCACTTATTTTAAAAAGAATTTGAACTTGAACCATAACTTAGAGAATAGATTTCTGCAAAAGACTAAATTTGAACTTACTTTTAAACAGGAGCAAACCCAACCAATGATTTCAGCGATAGTAAGCACTACTGTTACGACAATGGTGCCAAAGTTAGTGGGGCACGAGGGGATTAATATTACTGTTCGGAAAAAGCAATATTTTTTGCACAGTTATAAAAACATGGCCCCGGTGTTGTGAATTAACAAGTTATTAGGAGAGATGCTAAGTCCTATATAGAAAGAGCTACTTTGGAGAGAAAGGAGTGGAAAAATTGAGCAAAATTTTTCGCAAAAAATGGTTGAGAGCATTTTTTGTTTTACTCACGTTTTGTGTTGTTTTTTTTATAACATATACATTAAATGATTTCTATATCAAGAAGAATGTACAAACAGTTCGTGTCGCTACAGTGACTAAAAAAATACCACCTTATACCTTAGTAACAAAAGAACAGATTGTGATGGCACCTATACCGGTATCAGTAGTGCCCGAAGATGCTGTTCTTAATGTGGAACAGTTTTTTCAGGGGAAGGAATATTATACTAATGAATTAGGTTTAGGGGCAGGAGATTTATTGAGAACAGAGAAGTTATCAGCAGATAATACTTCTCCGCTTGGGAAGTTGACCAGGCTTTCTGATGAACAGACGATGCTTGTAGCGATCAATACTAATCTTGTCCAAAGTTGTGCTAATCTTGTTGTGCCGGGGACTTTAGTTAATGCTATCGTCTATATCAAAGCAAAAGGGATGGGAGAAGAAGATGTGGTGATTAGTTTTGAGGAAGACCCTGGTTTAGCTAATCTTCTTGTGGTTGATAAAAAGAATGCGAATTCTGCTGTAGTTGAAGAAGAGGGGCGTGAGGCTATACCGGCAGTCGTTGTTTTTAAGTTACATAAAAATCAGCAAAATGTAGCTAAAGCTTTAGTAAAATATAATGAAACGGGGATTGTTTATTTACTGCCAGTAGGTTTTCAGGGTGATATTTTTTTAGGTCTTGAAGCCCAAAAATAAAGGAGAGAAAGAAGTTGAAGAAAAAAGCACTTAATTTAATCGTGGTTTTAGCGTTATGCTTCTTTTCAAATAGTCTCCTAGCTACAGAAGGGCATTGGGCAGCAGGAGATTTGTATAATTTAAAAGATAAACATAAGCTTGAGGTTGAGGGGAATTTAGATCAACCTGCTGATCAAGCTGTGCAGGAGGAAGTTTTTAAATTAATAGGTATAAAAAAAAGACCGCGGAATGAATTGTTGAGGTTCAGAATATTTTATTATATGGTGGAGTCATTACCAATAGAATCACCGGGAGATGAGGAATGTAACGAAATACTACGGGACTTCGCAGATGTCTGTAATTATTGCCAAAAAAACAATAGAACTTTAGGAACGGCAAAAAAAATTGGGCTTTTACGAGGACGTAAGACAGAAGAAGGACTAGTTATGGCTATTGACCAGCCCGTAACTAGAGCTGAGTTGGGAGTATTGGCTATGCGTTATTTAAAGATAAAAGATACATTAAAAGAAATACAGGATCAGTAGGGGAGTAGGAAGTGAAAAAACTGTATTAATAACAGGTTCTTCTAGAGGAATTAGGCAGGCGATGGCCAAAGTTTTTTAATTTAAAATATACGAATACTGACAAATAAGTTGGAGTTTGATAAAATATAATATAATTGGTGGGGGTGATTTATTGAAAAGTTGTTTTGTTCCTGAAATTCATGGAAGATTGCGTAAACATATGGTTAGAGTGCCGGAGATTATTAATTCTGTTGGTGGAATTAGAATATTTGGCAAATTGATTAAATCTTTATTATTTAGTACTGATGTAGCCATTATTAAGAATTGTAATGCTGATGCAGTTATTGCTGTTTACCCTTTCACTCCTCAGCCGATCATTACGCAATCAATCATTAATGCTTCAGGTGTTCCGGTTTTTTGCGGGGTGGGTGGAGGTACTACTACCGGGAATCGTGTAGTAAATTTAGCTGTACATGCTGAACATCAAGGAGCGATGGGTGTGGTGGTAAATGCTCCTACTAAGAATGATATAATTAAAGAATTGTACGAAAAAATTGATATACCGATAATTGTTACTGTTGTTTCTGAAAATGAAGATTTTGAAGAGCGTTTAAACTCCGGAGCTACTATTTTAAATGTATCAGCAGCGGCGAAAACACCTTTAATAGTTAAGCAAATACGTAAAAATCATCCGCAAATACCGATTATTGCAACAGGCGGACCTAATGAAGAGACGATTAAGACAACCATTGAGGCGGGTGCAAATGCGATAACTTATACACCACCTACTTCAGCACAAATATTTAAAGAAATGATGCAAAATTATCGCCAGCAATTACAATAAAAAATATTTTTGTTAATTTTAATAAAGAAAAGAATGAGTTGGTTTTGCTTTTTTTCTTAAAATTATGATATAATAGAATTATTAGAGATTAGAAACAAGGTGGGAAATATTTATATGTTTTTTTATATAAATTTATATGGAAGGTGAGGTGGTTAATTTGGGAACGGCTCAGGGAAAACAGAATAAAGAGCATTTCAAAGGCTGTTTACTAGGTGGGGCTATTGGTGATGCCTTTGGAAGTCCTGTAGATTTATTGAATTATAATGAGATAAAGGAAAAATACGGGAAAAAGGGCATTGTTGATTTAGTTTGTGAGGAAAATGGGAAGGCAAGAATAACTGATGATACTCAACTAACTTTATTTACAGCTGAAGGATTGTTACGTGCAGAAACAAGAAAAAGAGCGAGAGGAGCTTGTTATCCTCCTTCGATTGTCTATTATGCATATTTACGATGGTTACATACACAGGGATATCCCCAAAATAAAAATATAGAAAAAATTTATGATGGCTATTTAATTAAAATAAAAGAATTATATGTAAACCGTTCGCCGGGCAAAACTTGCTTATCAGCTTTAGCCAGTGGAAAACATGGGACTATAGAAGAACATATTAATGATAGTAAAGGTTGTGGAGCTGTGAAGCGCATTGCACCTGTAGGTCTTTATGTTTCGAGAAAAACTGCGTTCGAATTGGGTAGTGAATGTGCTGCTTTAACTCATGGGCATCCTAGTGGATATTTAGCGGCAGGTGTTCTTGCTCATATTATAGCGGGGATTATTGAAGGAATGGAAATTGAGGAAACTATTCTTGAAGCAATGGATAAGCTTGTATATTATGACGGGTATGAAGAATGTAATAGCAGTATTCATAAAGCAATGAAGTTGGCGAAAAGTGATAAAGAACCCAGAGAAGCGATAGGTCTTATTGGAGAAGGTCGAGTGGCTGAAGAAGCGTTAGCTGTTGCTATATATTCTGTTTTAAAGTATCCGCATGACTTTAAAAAAGCACTTTATGTAGCGGTTAATCATGATGGAGGTAGTAATAGTATCGGAGCGATTACCGGCAATATTCTTGGTGCATATTTAGGCATAAAAGGGATACCTACTGAGTGGGCTAAAAAAGTTGAATTAACTGATGTTATTTTACAGGTAGCAGATGACCTTTTTACAGGGTATAAAGGTACACTTGATTGGTGGCGGCGGTATCCCGGATATTAAGTGTGTGCAGCGGTAAGGTCTAAAAGTCGTCTTCTTATTTTGAGGAAGCGGCTTTTGTTTTTTTAAGAGAGAAATAATTTGGTGAAAAGCCTCTGTATTGAGTGGCTATTTTAAAAATATATTGTATACTTTTATAGAAAATCTGGTGCTTTCATAAATTTTGTTGTATATTATAACAAAGTTATTTTCTCACGAAAGTATAAGATAGACCCTAGTTATAGATGTGTAGTGGGAATGAAGATGGGGAGGTAATTGTTTTGAGTTTTAATGGAACTGCAGCCTATCAATTAAAGAGAGCTATTGAGTTATTAAAATTAAATGATGAAACAGCGAAAGCCCTTTTAGAGCCGAGAAGGTCTTTAGAGGTGACTTTTTCTGTGAGAATGGATGATGGAAGCGTTAGAGTATTTAAAGGTTATCGAGTACAGCATACTGATGTCATGGGACCCGCTAAAGGTGGTATACGTTTTCATCCTAATGTAGATTTAGACGAAGTTAAGGCATTGGCAACTTTAATGAGTATTAAATGTTCAGTAATCGGCTTGCCTTATGGTGGAGGCAAAGGTGGCGTTACAGTTAATACGAAAGAGTTATCAGAAGGCGAATTAGAGAGAGTAAGTAGGGGCTATGTACGCGCTATTGCTCAATTTGTTTCTTCGGATAAAGATGTTCCGGCACCGGATATGTATACGAATGCTAAAATTATGGCGTGGATGGTAGATGAGTTTTCTACGATTAAACAATGTAATGATTTCGGTTTTATCACTGGGAAACCATTAAGCATAGGTGGTTCTGTGGGAAGAAATGCGGCTACGGCCCGCGGAGGTTTTTTTGTAACTAAAGCAGCTTGTGAAAAAGAAGGTTTTTCTTTAAAAAAAGCGAGAATAGCTATTCACGGCTTTGGTAATGTGGGTGGTAATGCGGCGAGAATTTTTGCAGCAGAAGGTAGTAAAGTTGTGGCGATTGCTGATTCGAAAACGGCTATTTATGATGCGCAAGGAATTGATGTGGAATTAGCGCATAAAATTAAAGCGGAAACGGGTACTTTAGAAGATTATCTCAAGGGACAAAAGATAGCTCCCGATGAATTGTTTAAGTGTGAATGTGATATTTTAGTTCCGGCTTCGATGGAAGAAGTACTGACCAAGGATAATGCTCATTTAGTTAAGGCGAAGTTAATTGCCGAGTTAGCTAATGGTCCAACGACACCAGAAGCAGATGAAATATTAGCTGAAAAGGGAGTAACAATCTTACCTGATATTTTGACTAATGCTGGCGGGGTTACGGTAAGTTATTTTGAATGGATTCAAAATAGGATGGGCTATTACTGGACTGCGGAAGAAGTTGAAGAAAAGTTGGAAAAGTTAATGTATAAAGCATATGAAGATATTTATAAATTCAAACGGGAAAATAATTGTCAGGATTATCGTTTAGCTGCTTTTGCTATTGCTACAAAGAGAATTGTTCAGGCCATGAGAGACCGGGGCTGGATTTAAGCAAAAATTTTGAGGCAAATGAAAAACCTTTATGTAGACACATTCTTTAAAAGTGTTGCATAAAGGTTTTTTTGTTTACGTTTTTTAAGTGAAATTAGCATAAATTAAAGAGAAGGAGGGTAACCTAATTTTTGAAAAATTTATCTAGGAGGCATGATCTTTGTGAGTCTTATACCTTGGAATCCTTTTAAAGATATGGATAACATTGGCAGGGAAATGAGCAGTTTTTTTGAGAATTCCCCCTTTGCTTTTTTGGGGCGGGCTACTTCACCGCGTGTTGATGTTTATCAGACAGAGACAGATGTAATTGTCAAAGTAGAAATACCCGGCGTCTCGAAAGAAGACTTAAATGTCTATATTGATGAAAATTCAATCAGACTTTCCGGGCAAACCATATCGTTAATCTTTATAAAGGCACGATTGAAGTTAACAGTGAACCCGGTCAGGGAACGGAATTTATCATCAGTTGGCCTGTTGCAGAGCGATTACCATCTTGTGAAGAATTTAATAATGTATAAAATAAAGGGAAGTCCCGAATAATACTCGGAGCTTCCCTTTGCTGACCGGAGATATTGTGTTTGAAGTAAAGATTGTTCAATTATTTAAGAACTGGGGGGAAATAAAAGGGTCATTTTATTCTTCGATAATCTTTCCTGTGGTGCTGATAGTAACAATTTGCCAAGGAATCATTTTCCCGCTAGTCAGTAAAGCTTTTTGGACTGCTTTGACTAATCCACCACAGCAGGGTACTTCCATTCTGAGAATAGTGATACTTTTAATTTCATGAACGTTTAGTATGGCAGTGAGTTTTTCGCTATAATCAGTATTATCAAGCTTCGGACAGCCAATGAGTGTGATTTTATTACGCATGAAATCTTGATGAAGGTTAGTATAAGCATAGGCGGTACAGTCAGCGGCTATCAGCAAGTGAGCATTATTCAAGTAAGGAGCATTAATTGGTACAAGTTTAATCTGGCAAGGCCATTGCTGAAGCTGAGACTCGTTTTGCAATTCAATTGAGGGAGTAATGTTTGTAGGAGCATTCTCTCTTTTTAAGATTTTGGTCTGCGTGCCCGGACAGCCACAAGGCAATTTTTCTTCTTTGTCGTGAGCAGTTGATTCTTTTAATGTTTTCTTGGCGACATGTGCTTTGACAGCTTCTTCATCATAAGGTGCTGCTTCACGTTCCTCAATGGTAATAGCTCCGGTAGGACATTCTGGGAGACAGTCGCCTAACCCGTCACAGTATGCTTCAGAGACTAGTTTAGCTTTACCGTCGATGAGTTGGAGAGCACCTTCGTGGCAAGCTTCTACACATAGGCCACAACCATTACATTTTTTCTCGTCAATTGTTATAATCTTTCTTTTCATCATCTTGAACCTCCTCCTTGTAAATTTATTTTTAATTCTGCAGCCCTTAAATTAAAAGGTGTGCAGCAGTCTTTTTTCTTGTCTTTGTACATTGAGTATATTAGAATAAATCTAGTAAGTCGGTAGCCGTAGTTACCAAGGGGGATTATTTTTAATAAAAGGGGAATTTAAAAATGAGATGCAAAGTTGCTTTTGTTTGCACGGGTAATGCTTGTCGCAGTCAAATTGCGGAAGGATGGACCAAAGAGTTGGGGAGAGATATTTGGGAGGTTTATAGTGCAGGTACTCATCCTACAAGAGAAGTTAACCCTAAAGCCGTAGCAGTGATGAAAGAAGTGGGCGTAGATATTAGCGGTCAGTATTCGAAAACTTTAGAAGATATTCCTTCTGAACTTGATATCTTAATCACAATGGGTTGTGGGGTTAATTGTCCTTTTGTTCCTAATCGGCACCAAGAAGATTGGGGAATTGCCGACCCTGTCGGGAAGCCGCTAGAAGAATTTCGGAAAGTAAGAGACGAAATAAAGCGAAAAGTTCTGGAATTAAGAAATAAATATCTTAAAAATGAATAGCGTCTTTAGGGCAATGTTGGCTACAGTTAAGACATTGTAGGCATAATTCTTTGTCAATCTGAAAAGTAGGTTCTTTTTTAATGGCTTCTCCGGGACAGATTTGGGCACACAAGCCACATTGGAGACAGTTAGGAGAATCAATTTTAAGGTAGTGCCGTGGCTTTCTGCTGATTAGGGTGAGGATAGTACCAAAGGGGCAAAGATAGCGATGCCAGAGAGTTTCTGAAAAAAAGAGAGTTAGAATTGCCCCACTTATAAACAAAAGGGGTAGAAGAGGTAGTTGTTTACCACTAATTTTAATGAAAAGAAATGCTACGATAAATATTGCTAAGATTAGACAGCGGGTTAGTGGCTTTTTAATAAAAGCAGGGATGGAAAGATTTTTGCTCCCTATTATTTTCTTTGTTTTGGTGATGACTTGCATCATTGTATTAATAGGGCAAATCCAGCCACAGTAAAAACGGCCAAGAAAAAGAGCGAGAAAGGCATTTCCTAGAAAGATAACCATCCATATTTGAATTTTCCCCGTAAAGAATAGGAAAAGAAAGAAGAAGAAAAAGATAGCTTGAACTATTTTTCGCCACGCAGTATTCATGTTCTACCTCCTGTACTTTTCTTGTTTTGGTATGTTAAGTATAATAGAGTGAATTCAACAAGTCGGTAGCTGGGGTTACCAAGGGAAAAGACTTTTGGCAGAATAAGTAAATATAATAATAAATTTTGGGGAAAGGAAGTTATTTCATGGCTCAACAGTGGCTAAAAACTCTAGAGAAATGTCCTCTTTTTCAAAAAATAACTGTGGAAGAATTATCTTGCGTTTTAGATTGCCTTCAACCTAAAATAAAAAGTTATAAAAAAAGAGACATTTGTATAACTCTAGAAGGGAAGGAGTTTTCCGGAGTAGGTGTAGTTTTAAGCGGAGAAGTTGCCGTTACTAAGGAGAACGCCGAAGGTAATCGGGTGATGATGACTAAATTAGGCGCCGGTGGGCTGTTTGGGGAAATTGCTGGCTTTTTCCGGAAAGCGTATTTGGCCGGCTACGGTAGTTACGCTAGGCTCTTGTCAGGTAATGTTTATCCCGATTAATAAGATTGTTGATAGTTGTACCAACCGTTGTCCTAGTCATAGGCAATTGATTCTCAATCTGTTGCAGATTGTTTCTAATAGGGCTTTGCTGTTGAATCGAAAAGTGGACTATTTAACAATTAAGAGTATGCGCGGGAAAATTAGTACTTTTTTATTAGAAAAATATAAAAAAGCCGGGCAAAAGAAATTTAAATTATCTTTAACCCGGCAAGAGTTAGCTGATTTTTTGAATGTATCGCGTCCCTCTCTTTCGCGGGAGATGTGTCGGATGCGCGATGAAGGGATAATTGAATTTAAGCGAGAATTAATAGAAATAAAAGACCTTGCAGTTTTAAAAAGAGCGACAGATTAAAATTATTATTAGGTTTTATGTGAAAAAGACAAGGAATCCAACTCCTTGTCTTTTATAATAGGTAAAACAATCACCTATTTCCCTTGATTTTTCTTTGCCAGAACTGTTTTTGCTGTTACGCCGGTGAGATTACCTAGTTTACCCGAGAGAGCGCCAATTTCGTCGGTTGTGCCATCAACAATAATCGAGATGACATTGATGTGCTTTTCTTTGTAGGGAATCCCCATCCTGCCGATAATGATGGAAGCATAGTCACTTAAAATGGAGTTGGCTTTAGGTACGCTTTCTCGATCTTCAATAATAATTGCTAGTATGCCAATTCTTTTTTCCATTTATCTTCTCTCCTTTTTTAAAAGTAAAAGTCTCTTTCGCCGTTCTCCAGTCTCTGGAGATATTTTTTTGTCTCTTCTCGGGTAGCTTCTTTAGGTATGCTTTGCAGAGCTTGGGCGATTGTTTGGGCGCCGATTTCTTTGAGTTCATCGTCTGCATAGTCGAGAAGGAATTCTTTAAAGGTTAGGATGGCATTGGGGAGGCAAACATTATGAATCTCTCCGGCTTTAGCTAGGGGCATAAATCTTTCGCCTGTGCGACCTTGACGGTAGCAGGCCGTACAGTAACTAGGAATATAGCCTGAATTACAAAGCCCTTTTAATATTTCCATAGGTGAACGATGGTCTCCTACTTCAAATTGGGGGGTGTCTTGGGGAGTGTCACTTTCGTATTCTTCTTTGTAACCGCCTACACCTGTGCAAGAACCAGCACTAACTTGAGAAATTCCCAGGGCAATTATTTCATCCCTAAATTGTGATTCTTCCCTTGTGGAAATGATCATTCCGGTGTAGGGAACGGTTAGTCTCAAGATCGCTACAATTTTCTTAAAGTCAGCATCGGTAACAAGATGGGGGAAAGTTTGTAGATTAATGCTGGAGGCGGCTCTTAATCTGGGTACGGAAATGGTGTGTGGACCTACTCCATAAACACTATCTAGGTGTTCGGCATGCATAATCATGGCAATGGTATCGTATTTATGGTCATAAAGTCCATAAAGAACACCAATACCGACATCATCAATCCCGGCTTGTAGAGCTCTGTCCATGGCGGTAGTATGCCATTCGTAGTTGTGTTTAGGACCTTGAGGATGAAGTCTTTCATAAGTGGGTTGATGATATGTTTCTTGAAAAAGAACATAAGTCCCTATTTCCGCTGCTTTTAGTTTACGATAATTTTCTACAGTAGTAGCGGCAATATTAACGTTGATTCTGCGAATAGAGCCATTATCAAATTTTAAGGAATAGATTGTTTTGATACATTCGATGATGTAGTCGAGAGGACAATTAAGGTCATCTTCACCTGCTTCGAGAGCCAACCTTTTATGACCTAGGGATTCGAGGATACGTACTTCATCTTTTAATTCTTCCATTGTTAATTTTTTTCTGACAAGGTTTTTATTACTGCGATGATAACCACAATAAGCACAATTGTTAACACAGTAGTTACTTACATAGAGAGGAGCAAAAAGGACGATCCGCTTGCCATAGATTTTTTCTTTAATATATTTTGCTGTTTTAAACATTTCTTGCAGTATTTCTTTATCGGTAATGTGAAGAAGTACAGCTGCTTCTCTGTGAGTGAGTCCTTTCGCTTTTTTGGCCTTAGCTAATAGTTCTTGCACATATGTTTTATCTTGTGCCTTTTCTTTACCAAATTCGAGAGATGCTAGGATTTCCGCATCATTAATAAATTCCGCAGCTTTGTAATTTTTAAATTCTTTCATAGTTAATTAGCCTCCTCATATTTTTTAATAATCTATTATAATGGCGTCGCCTTTAGAGGTAGAGACGGTTCGGCCAAAACTACTGATATATTCTTCTACTGCCCTTCTTTCTTGGACCAGGGTTTTTTCCTGGTCAAAAGATTGAGGATAGATTTCGTAAAGCTGGCGATAAGAAAGGGGTTCTACCTTCCTCATAATCACATTGGCTCCGGCACAAAAAGCATTAGTCTTTGTAGCTACTTCAAGGGCTGTTGTTGTGGGCAGATGTGTTCTTTTGAGTATGATTCTGGCAAGAGCCACGGCTTTTAAGGTTAAAAGACTGCAGTCGGTAGTTGTAGTGTTCTTGCCAAGTGGTGTATCAGGATGGGGAATAAAGGGGCCAATGCCAGCCATTTCCACATCCAGTTCTTTTAAAAGCAAGAGGTCTTGAGCGATTGTTTCCAGAGATTGTCCCGGAAGTCTAACCATAAAGCCGCTTCCTGTTTGGTAGCCTAAGCTTTTTAGCCATCGCAGACATTCGATTCTTTTTTCTAAGGAAGAGTTAGGGTGGAGTTTTTGATATAAAACACTATCTGCTGTTTCGTGTTTTAGTAAATATCTGTCGGCTCCATTTTTTTTCCATTGGGCATATTCTCGATATTCTCTTTCCCCAATGCTTAGGGTGATGGCGATATCCCCGAGCCCTTTTATTTTTCTAATCAGATAAGAAATACTCTCCTGCGTATAGTAGGGGTCTTCACCGGATTGTAGAACTATGGTTTTATAGCCGACTTGATAGGCTTCTTGGGCGATAGCGACAATTTCATCCGGTTCTATTCTGTAACGGGGGAGGGTTTTGTTTTCTCTTCGTAAGCCACAGTAAAGACAGTTACAGCGACAAAAGTTAGAGAATTCAATGATTCCTCTTAAATGAACTTCATTTCCACAATACTTTTTCCTGACCTGGTCAGCTTTTTGCCAAAGAGGATCATTGTTTTCTCCGGCTAAAACTTCGACAAGTTGTTCTATACTTGGTTTTGTAGCTGTAGCAATTTGTTCTATGAGGAATTCGGTTTTAGTGTGCATACTCGCTTTTCCTCCCTAAATATAGAAATAGAAAAAGGCTTCTTCCTTAAAGGAGAAGCCTTGGCTTTACGTAAGAATCCTGCTAATTATTTCATGGCAGTATCTAGCCCAAACGAAAAGATGACTTCCCCTTTTACGCAGATTTTCTTTCATCCTTGTAATCAGGTATATATATATTATAAAGAGAAGTTTTTTGTTTGTCTAGCTTAATTAATGATATGATATTATTTAATTAGAGTTTTACCATTTTTAGGAGGGATTTGGAGAGTGATGTGGAAATAATTATAGACAATAGAATAATATAGAATTAAATAATTTGAACCGGAGAAAGGGGTCTTTTTATGAGAACCGGTAAAACTATATGGTTGATTGATGCGGCGTATTTATTTAATGCCCAACGTTCCTTAGGCGATTATAATTTTGATTACTTAAAATTAAGGAACAAGTTAGAGAAACGTGGTGAGATTAGTCGTGTTTATTATTTGAATTCATCGCAAAACCCACCGAATGATGCACAAAATGCTTTTCATTCCTGGTTAAAAACTGCTAGACCTAATGGTCCACAATTTTTAGTAAAGTTATATAAACTGAAGGAAAGCGAGAATACTTGTCCTTATTGTCAACAAGATTTTACTTGCCAAGTACAAAAAGGTGTCGATGTGGGTTTGGCGACATTTATTGTCAAACTTGCTCATCAGAAGAGTTACGATAATTTAATTCTTTCTTCAGGAGATGGAGATTTAGAAGATTCGGTAGCTTATGTTAAAGAATATTTATATAAAAGAATTGAATTATGTGTATTTAATGGTGGAGTTTCCCCGGATTTACAAGCTTATGCTGATTATATTTACTGGATTAATGACTTTGCGCAAGAAGTATCAAAATAGAAATACGTTCTAAAAAGAGAGTGTCAGATAAAATTAGTTTTTGAGTTCCTTATTTAAAAAGGGACTTTTCTTTTTGTGGTGAGAAGCTTACAAAAAGGGTAGGGGCTTGTCCGGATAAAAGTAATTATGATAAAATACAGGCAAAGATTGTTAAGTACGGAGTTGAAGAAAGGGGAAGATTTTTGGTGAATAATAATTCTGCCAAGGTAGTTATTATTGCTCACACTCCTGAGCCGGAAAAGCTTTGTGCTTCGGCAGCAGGTATATCAACGACTAAAGGTACGGCCTTGGAAATATATAATAAGAAGCAAGAGCGAGAAAAAGCGCAAAAATTAATTAAAAATGTTTTAAAATTAGGCCATACAACTACGATTGAGCATGCTTGCTTTACAATTGCTTTTGAGAACGTTTCTGCTTTTGTGGAGCAATTTATGATTGAATTTCGTTTAGCTTCTTTTACGGTAAAGTCGCGGCGTTATGTTGACTTTAGTCAAATGGGGTATTATCAACCGAAATTTAGATTTAAGACTGAGGTTAGTAAGAAAGATAACCAGTATTTTGTTAATTTATACAATACTCATATAAAAAGAATTTTTTCAGAATACGAGTATTTAATACAGAATGGTGTACCTCGTGAAGATGCTCGTTTTCTTTTACCTTATTGTTACCGAAGTAATTTTTATTGCACGGTTAATGCACGAGAATTACAGCATATTATTTATGTTGCTCTTTATGGTAGAGGAAGTAAGTATCCGGAAATAAAAGAGATAGGAGCATCTTTGCTGGAGCAGGCTAAAAAGATTGCCCCGGGCATTTTCGGTGTTATTTTAGAAGAGGGTAGGGATGATAAAGAAGAAAGACTCCGTGAATTGTTAAGAGAAGATACTTTTCAGGCAAAAAGCTTAACAAAAAGAGAGTTGAGGCAAGAGCAAAAAAGGGAGGAAAATAGTGGTGCTTTTTGTGAGCTTTTGAGTTATACAGATAATCCGGAAAAAGTAGTGGCAAGTACAGTCTTAATTAAGCATACACTTTGTTCTAGTGAAATGGTGCAAAGGATACTTGAGGGGAACAGTGCTTTTCAGGAGAAGTTACTAAAGATTGCTTGTGAGGATCAGAGAAAACGTGAGTTGGAACAAATTTGTTTTACATTTAGAATTAATAACCTTACTCTAGCAGGGCTTACTCATCTGGCACGTCATCGTTTGCAATCACTTAATGTTCCTTCTTTTACGGAATTTGGTTTCAGCAAGGGCTATGTTTTGCCTGATTCTATTAGGCAAAAACCCAATCTTTTGTCTAGATATGTAGAGATGTGGGAAGCACATAAAAAAATATTTTGTGAATTTGCAGAGGCAGGTGTAGTTAAAGAAGACTTAGTTTATTTATATTTAAGCGGAAATTTGGTAGATGTAGTGACAACAATGAATGGACGAGAACTTTTCCACTTTTTACGTTTACGAACTTGTAGGAGGGCACAATGGGAAATACGGGCTATAGCTGTGGAAATGTTGGTTGAGTTAAGGAAGATTTCGTCGGCTCTTTTTAAAAGGTTTGGTCCTAGTTGTTATGTTTTAGGCAAATGTCCGGAAGGTAAACTTTCTTGTGGTCATAAAGAGGAAGTAGTAAAAAGATTTACCAAAGGTGAGGAATTAGACGTGGAGAAAGGTAAAGAATAAAAATAGATTTTTTATAAATAGAGGAGGTAGAACATGAAAAAAATCGCTCTCTTAACTAGTGGTGGTGATGCCCCGGGGATGAATGCTGCGATTAGAGCAATTGTCCGGACGGCTATTTATTATGGGGTTGAGGTTGTTGGGGTTAAAAGGGGATATATGGGCTTGATTGAAAAGGACTTTATTCCGTTAAATCTAGGCTCTGTTGCCGATATAATTCATCGGGGAGGCACGATACTTCTTACTGCCCGTTGTGATGAGTTTTATCAGGAAGAGGAGCGGAAAAAAGCTGTAGCCAATATGAAGAAGGAAGGTATTGAAGGAGTTATCGTGATTGGTGGTGATGGGAGTTTTCGCGGGGCTTTGGAATTAGAAAATTTAGGGATGCCTGTCATTTGTATTCCCGGTACCATTGATAATGATATTCCTTGCACAAGTGCAACGATTGGTTTTGATACTGTTATAAATACAGTAGTGGATGCAATTAATAAAATTAGAGATACGGCTACTTCTCATGAACGGATTTTTGTGATTGAGGTCATGGGAAGAAGGTCGGGATTTATTGCTTTAGAAGCAGGGTTAGCGGGAGGAGCGGAATCGATTATGATTCCGGAACTTCCTCTTAAAACCGAGGATATTATCAGAAATATTAAAAGGGGTCTGCGGAGAGGGAAAAAGCATAGTATTATTATCATTGCTGAAGGGGCAGCCGATGCGACGAAAGTGACGAAAGAAATTATGGAGAAAACCGGTTTAGAAACACGCTTATCGATTTTAGGTTACATTCAACGCGGCGGAACACCTAGTGCTCAGGATCGCTTGTTGGCCGGAAGAATGGGTGCAGAAGCAGTGAATTTGCTTTTACGGGGAGAACGGAAAAAGATGTTGGGGTTAGATGGAGACAAGATTAGAAATTTTGATATTGATTGGGCGATTAATCAGTCTAAGACGGTTAGTTTAGAAGACCTACGTCTTGCTGGTATGCTTTCTATTTAATTTGATATTCACAATCCGGAATTATAATTAGGGAGGATAAGTGGCACAATGATAATTACCATAGCACAATTAAATCCTGTTGTCGGGGCGATAGAAAAAAACTTAGAAGTGATGAAGAAAATTTTGCAGGAACAGAATCGAAAGGGGTCAGAACTACTTGTTTTCCCGGAACTTTTTTTAGTAGGTTATCCTCCTTTGGCTCTTTTAAAGAAGGCTTGGTTTATTCAAAAAGCGCAAGAAGCGGTAGAGGAGTTGCGTGCTTTTTCGCAGAGTTTTCCTCAAACAGGTTTGTTATTCGGTGCTCCGCGTATAGTAAAAAAGGTGCAAGGAGAAAGCTTATCTAATTCTGCTGTACTAATTTGTGGTGGAAAGATTCTTTTCGAACAGGCAAAAACTGTTCTTCCCTGTTATGACCTCTTTGATGAGAAACGGTATTTTACACCAGCTACAAAAATGGAGACAGTGAATTTTCATGGTGAAAAATTAGGTATCTTGCTTGGCGAAGATGCATGGTTAGAGACGACTTCAGGAGACCTTGTAGAAAAATTAAAAAGAAAAGGGGCGACGCTATTAATTAATCTGGCGGCCTTTCCTTTTTATAGAGGCTCGGAGAAAATTATTTATAGTACATTTAGGGAACATGCTCAGAAGCACAAGCTTCCATTAGTTTATGTGAATCAAGTAGGGGCAAATGATGAACTTGTTTTTGCCGGAAAGAGTTTTTGCTTGGAGCGTGAGGGACAGCCACTCGCTGTTTTGGCACCCTTTCAAGAACAGGTTTTAACACTTAATACACAAGAACAAGGTCCTCTAGAAAAATATTGCTTACAGGAGGAAGTAGAGTCTGTATACGAGGCTTTGGTGTTAGGAATTAAGGATTATTTTCAAAAGACTGGTTTTCAAAAGGCCCTGATTGGTCTTTCCGGAGGGATTGATTCGGCTTTAGTTTGTGCGCTCGCTGTAGCTGCTTTAGGTAAAGAAAACGTTGTAGGAATTTCGTTACCTTCACCTTTTTCTTCTCCGGGTAGTGTGGAGGACTCTCGTCAGTTAGCACAAAACTTGGGCATTAATTTTAAAGTTATTTCTATTTCCGGGATTTATGAAAAATATTTAGAGACACTACAAGAGTACTTTGTGGATAGACCTAACGACCTTACTGAAGAAAATATACAGGCTCGTATTCGTGGTAATCTTTTAATGGCTTTTGCTAATAAATTTGGTTATCTTCTACTTACTACCGGCAATAAGAGTGAGCTGGCGGTAGGCTATTGTACTTTGTATGGTGATATGAGTGGAGGGCTGGGTGTAATTTCTGATGTGCCGAAAACAATGGTCTATCAATTGTCTCATTATCTTAATCGGGAGAAGGAAATTATTCCTGTAAGTACGATCGAAAAGGCACCTTCAGCGGAATTAAGACCTGAACAAAAGGATGAAGATACTTTGCCTCCTTATGAAATTTTAGACCAGTTATTGTTTCTTTATCTCGAGGGGGATTATTCCTCGGAAGAATTGATACAGGAAGGTTTTGCAGTGGAAACAGTAGAGTGGGTAGTAAAAACTGTAGCGAGAAATGAATACAAAAGGAGACAGACCGTACCGGGGCTTAAGGTTAATACTAAGCCTGAGGCGATGGAGCCAAGAATGCCACTTACTGCACAATATTATTAATGGGAAGATCTAATTAAGAGCTGGTGAATAAATGGAAAAAAACATTAAAGACCTTGGTATTATTATACTTGGTTGGGTTTTCGTTTTTCTAGGGATAATCGGACTTTTTTTGCCGGTATTGCAAGGAATTTTGTTTTTGTTAATTGGTTTATATGTTCTTTCTAAAAGGTCTGTTTTAGCACGAAAACTTTTAGTTGAAGTTAAACAAAGAATCCCTCGCCTTTCCGGAAAACTGGAGCTTGCTCGTCGGGATGGGGAAAAAATTATAAAAAGCATAAAAAAAAGACTTTGCAGACCTCGGAAGTGACAGAGGTTATTTCGTTCTGTTGATATAATTTTATGATATACTAGTATTGTCTTCTGTTTTTAAAGAAATAGAGGGAGGAGAGGTGAAGGACGTGGCTGATGTTTATGAATTTTCATCTGAGGAGGACACAAAGTCTGGACATTTTCGGCTTTCTCGGAAATGGTTAATTGTTTTACTGTTATTGCTTTTTTATATACTGATTCGTTTTTTGGTATTTTTTAAACTAGATTGGACTTGGTTTAATGTATTAGGTTATGTTACGGTTTTTTGGCGTACCTTTTCAGGAAAAATTTTGTTGGGAACAATTATTTTTGTTGTTACTTTCTTCTTAAGTTATTTAAATATCTTTTTTGTTTTTAGAATAGCGAAGAAACCTTTACGTCCTTTGCTCTCTCTAGTTCTTGCTTTTTTTGTAGCTTTTTTAGTGACCAGTAATGGAAGTCAGTTTTGGTTACAAGTTTTACAATCTTTGCACGCTGAACCGTTTGGAGTGGTTGATCCTCAGTTTAATTTAGATATTGGCTTTTATGTTTTTCGGCTTCCTGTTCTTTGGCTTGTTTATCGCTTGGTTAATCTTTTACTCTTGTTTAATGTTTGCATAGCGATACCTTTATATTTGTTTCTTTTATCCGGCAAGATTGAGATTTCAACTCAATATATGACTAAACGTATTTTTACACAGGAAGAGCGTAAAGCCATTACTCATATTGGTTTTTTATTGGGTCTTATTTTTGTGGTGCAGGCTTGGCGCTATAAGCTATTATCATATGAATTGCTTTTTTCGCAGGAAGGTTCCGTTATAGGTGCAGGTGCGGCTGAACTTGGAGCAAAGTTACCCGGTTATTATGTGATGATTTTTCTTTCTTTAGCTTTAGGAATTTTTGTTTTTTTCTTTCTGCCTAAAAACATTAAAAAAGTTCTTTTTTCTGTAGCCGCTTATTTTATTGCTGCAGCTTTGATTACAGGCTTTTTTCCGGGA
The DNA here is from genome assembly GCA_050951605.1 of Peptococcia bacterium. Taxonomy (GTDB): domain Bacteria; phylum Bacillota; class Peptococcia; order DRI-13; family DTU073; genus DUTS01. Next base: position 82,551 of record JBMNJJ010000009.1, read on the forward strand.
GTATATCAAAAGTTCATTGTGGATCCTGATGAATTAAGACAGGAATTGCCTTATCTTGAGCGGAATATTGCTTTTACGCGTCAAGCCTATGGTTTAGAAAATTTAACGACAGAGGAATATCCGGTTACGGAGTTAACAAGTGCGGAAATTAATAAAAATCGCGATATTATTGATAATATTCGGCTTCTCGACCATAGAGCGACCAGAAGTACTTATGGCCAGCAACAGGAAATTCGGCTTTATTATGACTTTATTGATGTAGATGTAGATCGTTATCTGATTAATGGCAAACCTACACAAGTCTTACTTGCGGCTCGTGAGCTTAATAGAAAGGTTTTACCTGATCGGGCGAAGACGTTTAATAACCTGATGTTTAAATATACGCACGGTTTTGGTTTAGTGATGAGTCCGGCGAATGCGGTAAGTGAAACAGGGCTCCCTCAGTATTTAATTCAAGATATACCTCCCGCAGTCAGCACTCGGATCCAATTAAGCAACCGCGGATTTATTTTGGGGAGGCCGTACAGGATAATGTGATTGTCAAGACCGGTTTAAAAGAGTTTGATTATCCTTTGGGTGATGATAATCAAGAGTATGTCTATGAAGGGGAAAAAGGCATCCCGATGACTTTTTTCAATAAAATATTGCTGACTTTACGTGACCTACAGTTCAGGTATTTGTTATCTGATTATATTACACCGGAGAGTCAGTATTTGGAAACACGTAATATTATGGATCGTGTCAAAAGAATAGCTCCTTTCCTTTTATATGACCAAGACCCTTATTTGGTTTTAGGTGAGGATGGGCATCTTTATTATTTGTTGGATGCCTATACGGTTACAGATAAGTATCCTTATTCGCAAGCAGTAGGGGAAGCGGGCAGTTTTAACTATATGCGTAATAGTGTTAAAATTGTTATCAATGCTTATTCGGGGGAAGTTGATTTTTATGTTTTTGACCAAGAGGACCCGATAATTAAAGTGTATAGTAAGATTTACCCTACTTTATTTAAGAGTAGTGCAGATTTCCCGCAAGATTTACGGGCACATATTCGTTATCCGGAAGATTTCTTTACGATACAATCATTGATGATTAGAGACTATCATATGATGAATCCAACAGTCTTTTTTACCCGTGAAGATAGATGGGAATTTGGGCGGGAGGTATATTGGGGCGAACTACAGGTACAGGAACCTTTTTACAGTATTATTCGCCTTCCCGGTGAAGAAAAAGAGGAATTTATTTTAATGCGGGTCTTTTCCCCGGCTCGCAAGCAAAATATGATTGCTTGGTTAGCGGCACGTTCCGATGGTGACAATTATGGGAAACTACTTTTATATAAATTTCCTAAAGGTGTACAGATACCGGGGACAGCACAAGTAGAGTCGTTAATTGATCAAGACCCGGAGATTTCTAGTCAGTTGACCCTCTGGGGACAAGGTGGCAGTAGGGTTTTGCGGGGAAACTTATTAGTATATCCCATTGCCGGTTCGCTTCTTTATGTTGAGCCATTATATATTGAAGCAGAACAAAACAAATATCCTCAGTTAAAGAAAGTTTTTGTTTATTATAAGGATACTATTGTGATGGAGGATACTTTAGAGCAAGCTTTGCTAAGTATTTTTGGAGGTGATGTAGGTAAAGATACTCTTCCTTTTACAGGAAAGGGTACAGAGACAGAAGATACTATTGGTGATGAGGATAATTTCCGGCAGCTATTTATGCGTTTAGCAGAATTATACAAAGAAGGACAGGAAAGAATAAAAGCCGGCGATTGGGCCGGTTATGGTCAGATTCAGAAGGAAATAGATAGTTTGATTCGTGAAGAAGAATAAAGGAGACAGAGAGTTTCAGACAAATAATGGGGGATTTTAATGCAAGATTATCATACACACACATATCGTTGTAAACATGCTCAAGGTGATGTAGAAGATTATGCGGAGTATGCGTTACAGCAAGGTTTTGAAGTTTTAGGGGTATCGGATCATACAGCCTTACCTGATAATTGGTGTTTGGGAATAAGGATGGCGATAAGTGAATTACCTGATTATGTACAGGCTATAGAAAAAGCTCAAAGAAAATACTCGGAATTGACTATTTTAAAGGGTATGGAATGTGAATATCAAAAGAAATATCATAATTTTTTTCAGGATGAGCTTTTAGGTAGATGGGAATTTGATTATTTAGCTTTAGGACAACATCTTTTTTATTGTGAGGGTGAATTAATATCTTTTTGGCAAGATATTAAAGGGGTTAAAGAACTCAAAGTGTACACAGAAGAACTTGTTCAAGGTATGGAGTCCGGTCTTTTTGCTTATATTGCTCATCCCGATGCGTTTGGTAGTTTTTATCGGTATTGGGATGAAGAAACGATAGCTTGTTCACGCTATATTCTAGAGGCGGCAGAAGCATATTGTATCCCTTTAGAAATTAACGGAAACGGTTTTCGTAAAGGGAAAATACAGACTTCTCAAGGAGAGCGTTTTCGTTATCCGTTAGAACAATTTTGGGAAATGGCTTCTGACTATGAGGTTCAGGTATTAATTAATTCCGATGCTCATCAGCCGGAACAACTTGGCACTTATTTTCAAGAAGGGCAAAAATTAGTAGAGAGATATAATTTACATTTAATCGATAGCTTATAAGTGTATGTTTTGATAGAATAATTATATTATACAGTAGAGAAAGCGGTGTGATGATGAGTATAAATAAACAGGAAATTAAAGAATGGGTTATTACTATTTTAACAGCAATAGTTTTAGTAATTATTATTAGAGCTTTTGTCCTTGATAGTAGAGTAGTTCCTACTCCTTCCATGGTACCAACAATACAGCCTTGGGACAGGCTTTTTGTGGAGAAGATAACACATCGTTTTAAAGGTTTAGAGAGAGGTGAAGTAATTGTTTTCGCTCCTCCGGAACAGTCACGCTTGAAAGATGACTTAATTAAACGACTTATTGGTTTGCCTGGTGATACTGTAGAAATTAAGGCAGGTAAAGTTTATGTTAATAGTGAACCCTTAATGGAACCATATCTTGCGGAACCTATTCAATATGAATATCCTTTAATTACGGTTCCGGAAGGAAAAATGTTTGTTCTAGGTGATAATCGTAATCGCTCTTATGATTCACATGAGTGGGGATTTGCTGATTTAGAGAGTGTTAAGGGTAAGGCACTTTTTACGTATTGGCCATTTGATAGAATGAAATATTGGAAATAGGTTTAAGCTATAAAAGATTTTTTGAGAGGTGTATGAGCATGAAAAAAGCGAAGAAAATAAAAAGTATCTTGTTATATTTTGTTTTATTAGTAGTGATTTTATTGGGGATAGCTTTTGTCACGACGATGTTATTAAAATGGTATTATAAGTTTTAATGAAAAAAACCACGCCCAAAAAACTTTTTGGCACGTGGTTTTTTTAACTAATTCTCACCATTTTACTTCATTAATATATTTATTATAACTGGAGCAAATAATTTTTACAACATGCAGATGAAAACGTTTAAAAGACCAAAACCTAAGAGTAGTAGGATTGGGTGAATTTTTGTAAAAGAAAAGAGGGCGAGAGCGATTAGTGTGAGGAAAAAGTTATAGGCTGTGGTGATTGTATTTAGACCTAAGTAGATTGCGGCTCCGATGATGAGAGCAACAACAACAGGGCGCAGACCATGGAAAACCCCTTGAAAATAGGGGTTATTTTTATTTTTTAGGACGATGTTGGCTAGGGTAGTAATGAGGATAAAGGAAGGGAAAACTACACCTAGTGTGGCCAAAACCGATCCGGTAAGTCCTGCTACTTGATAACCGACATAGGTGGCAGTATTAATAGCGATAGGGCCCGGAGTTATTTCGGCAACAGCGATGATATCGGTAAATTGTTGTGCTGTAAGCCAGGCGTGATTGAAAACTATTTCTTTTTGTATCAAGGGTAGCATTGCATACCCGCCTCCGAAGCCAAAAAGACCGATCAGGAAAAATGTTTTAAAAAGGAGCCAGAGCATTTTTAGGAGACCTCCTTTGAACCCTTTTTGAGCAAATGGTTATAGAGAACTCCGGCGAGAGCACCAAAAAGGATAAGTAAAAAAGGGTGTAAATCTAGAATTAGGAGTAATCCTAAAGTGATAGTTCCCAGAGCAAGGCTGAAGAAAGAGTTTATAATTTTGCGACTTGTTTTTAATCCCACTCCTAAGATTAAAGCTACAATGGCAGGTCTAACTCCTTCAAAAAATCGGTTCAAGTAATAATGGTCACTTTGTGTAGATAAAAAAGTTGCTAAAAATAAAATAATCATAAAGGAAGGAATTATTGTTCCTAAAAGGGCGGCGATAGCCCCGGTTAATCTGTTCATTTTATAGCCGATAAAAATAGCAGCATTAACAGCAACAGGACCGGGGGCTGACTGGGTAATCGCAAGCATATCAATAAATTCCTCCTCAGACATCCAGTTGTGACGAGTTACTACTTCTTGTTGAATTAAAGGGATCATCGCATAGCCTCCACCAAAGACAAAAATCCCTATTTTGAAAAAAGTTCCAAATAACTTAAAATAAGAGGAGCGTTCTTGTTTAGAATTTAGCAATGGAGTACCTCCTTGTAGTGATGAGACAAACATAGTGTATATACCTTAGCATATTCTGGTTTTTTAGTCATGCACTTATTTTATAATTTTAACATAGTAATAAAGGAGATAAGAGATAAGAAAAAGGTGGCGAAAAATAAATGGGGGTACAGCAATTTCTTCAAGCGTTGAATTATCTGCCACAGATTGTGGAGATGCTTAAAAAAATGAACGCGGAAGCAAAGGAGGAGTTTATTAATAAATTAGGTTTAGAAGGAGAAGAAAGAGAAAATGCTTTAAAAATTTTAAGTCGTTTTCAAAAAGGAGAAACTTTAACGAAAGAAGAACAAAAAGCTGCTCAAGAGTTATTTTTAAAAGCCTTAGAAATGAACGACTTAAATATAACTGATTTGTTTAAATTGCCGCTGGACAAAAAAATCACTTAAAAAGATTCTTGATTTTTTAATAATAAAGTTTTGAAAAGAGGTGAATAATTTGACCAGTTTGCAATTTAGGTATGATGGTTATAAAAGACCGGAACGGAGGCCGGAGGTGTGTTTTTTTCCGCCAAGGTATAATTTCCAAAATTATGGTATTTATACGTCGGTAAAAGATACAGCAAAAGAAAAAAAAGTAGTAGAAGTAGAAAACGATTCGTTAGAGCAGAAGGAGCAAGTAGAAGTAGAAAGAGATTCTTTAAAGCTAAAGGAGCAGGTAGAAGTAGAAAAGGAAGAAAAAAAAGAAAAGGAGGAAGTGGAAAATTTCGATGTTTCACAGGTTAGTGAAATGTTGATTAAGAATTTGACAACTACGGAGGCAAAGCTTACTGAGGTTAAAAGTCAAGTGGAATTTGCTAAAACGTTTTTTGATGATCTTATTTTTAAGTTGGAAAGTTTTCTGCAAATAGTAGATATAGTTAAAGCAAATGAAAAAAGAAGACTTAGTGAACCTCAAGCTCAGTTAGCTTCTTTAAAAACTTCTCAAGATTCTGTTGACGAATTTTTGGAGCTTTTACAAGGTCCTGTTTTTCAAAATATTTTGCGTCAGTTCTTGATTAGTGTATTAGTAAAGAAGGGTAATGTAACTAATTTTCAGGATAGAACATAGAATAAAGAAGAATTAAGGATGAGGTGTGGAGGGAGGTAGGGTTGGATGATGGATTCTTACGGCAAATATTATTTTTATAAGGGACTTTCCGAAGAAAAGGAAAGAAGGTATCAACCTAAACAGTATAATAAAGAAAGAGACCAATTAGAAAATGGGAAAGAACGAGCCGAAAGACAACCTGATGAGATCTCCTTTTTTGGGATAAAACTTTCTTATGCAAAAGCTTTTGGGATTGCCTTTTTAATTATATTTTTACTATTGTTTTTTCCGGGAATAGGAGTATCCAGTTCAGTAGTGAAGAGCAAAATGAAAACAGAAAGTAGTGAAAAGGGCAATCTTAAGGAGGACACTAAGACTTTTTAACAGGAAAGGAGGTAGTTATGATGTTAGAAGAACAGACTAATGTTGATTCGTACTTTGGAGGTTTTAACTGGATTTGGATAATCTTTATTATCTTACTTATTTTTTGCATTTTCCCTTTTATTTTCCGTCCTTTTGGTCCTTGTTATTAATAAAAAACCAGTAAATTTTGGTTACCAAGATGGTTAAAAAAACATAAGATAAAGCAAGTAAGAGAAAATATTATTGAGGAGGTATTTAAAAATGGCTGAAGTTAATAATCCCGGTTTGTTATCCTGGACGTGGTGGTTTTGGTATATTCTTTCTGGTGATTTTAATTCTGTTACTTTTCCCTGGTTTTTTTGGTGGCTTCTATTAAGTTAAAGAGGGGCGCAGCTAAAATGCGCCTCTTAAACTACATAAAGATATCTCTTCTTTTTATTTGATAAAAAAGTGGGGAGGGGAAGGGATGAGAGAGGGGCAACAAGATTTTATGGTAAAGCAAGGAACGTTTATTTTAGAAAATTTAGAGCTAATATCTCAGGAAATTAATAATGTTCATAGTATGTGTGCCCGCTTACGTATATTATTGGATGAGGGAACATCTAAATTAGATTCTGTATTAAATATTGTTAAAGGTGTAAAAACAAAAGAAGAGGAAATAATGACTGCGGGGGGAGAACAGGCCGTTCTTCAGCAATTAAATGAAGAGCAAATAGATAATTTATTAGAAATGCTAAAGACACCTACTTTTCAGAAGCTTGCTCGGCAATTGTTAACACGTTGGATAAATAGTGAGGAAAAATAAAAACACCCTACATTGGTAGGGTGTTTTTTTGGAATTAGCTAATAAAAAATGGTATGATGGTATGATTTTATTGTTTTTTACTTAAAATAAAGGCATGGTGAAAAGATTTGTGATTTATGGACTTTTAGGTTGGACTATGGAAATATTATGGACAGGTTTAGGGTCCTTACTTAAGGGAAACTTAATGTTGTCTAGTTTCACTTATTTATGGATGTTTCCTATTTATGGTTTAGCTGTTTTTTTAGAACCTGTTCATGATTATATAGATAATTTACCTTGGTATGTGCGAGGCGGGATTTGGGTAGTTATTATTTTGTCTTTAGAATATCTTACCGGGTGGTTACTTATGAGTTTTTTAGGTCGTTGTCCCTGGGATTATAGTGATGTTACTCCTTATCATATTCAGGGTTTGATTCGTTTAGATTATATTCCGGCTTGGTTTTTGGCAGGTCTTGTTTTTGAAAAAATTCATCGCACTTTAGATAAATTAATACTTTAGACCTTGCCCGGAGGAGAAAAAACCTTTATTATTTTAGTGAGAGTAAAGACAAAGGAGGTATTTTCCATGCGGGTACGTCGTCAGCCTGGTATTGAGAAAAAGCTTCGGAAAATGCCGGGGCTTGTTTTAGAGGATGCTGAATTTTTGCGAGGTAAATGGCAGAAATATTTCGGGAATAATAAACCTTTATATGTAGAGCTGGGAATGGGAAAAGGTAATTTTATTACGACAATGGCTCGTCAACGGCAGGATATTAATTTTATTGGTGTAGAGCGAGTCCCGGAAATTATTCATAAAGCGGGAAAAAAGGAAATAACGGGACTATCTAATTTGTATTTTCTGCAATTAGATGTAGCTCAGCTTGCCGAATATTTTGCTCCGAGAGAAATTGAAAGAATTTATTTGAATTTTAGTGACCCGTGGCCGAAAAAACGGCATGAGAAACGGCGTTTAACTAATCCCTTTTTTCTGAAGATATATAAAACACTTTTGAAAAATGGGGGTTCTATTCATTTTAAGACAGACAACATTGATTTTTTTGAGTATTCCTTAGAACAGTTTGTGGCGGAAAATTTTTCGTTGCAGAAAATATCTTATGACTTACATCATTCCGGTTTTGCGGAAAATGTATTGACAGAATATGAGGCTAAATTTATGAAAAAAGGTTATCCTATTTGTCGTTGTGAAGCAATTAAGTATTAAATCCGTTTAAAATAGAGCGGGAGAGGGTTTTATGCGTTTAGCGTTACCGAGGAGTTTAATAAGAACTTTACAAAGAGCTGTAATCGAATTCGATTTATTAGAACAAGGAGATCGAGTGTTAGTTGGGCTTTCGGGGGGAAAAGATAGCACTTTTCTTTTGTATGCTTTAACCGTATTTATTAAGCATTTACCTTTTTCTGTAGAGATAGCAGCTTTAACAGTAGATTTGGGTTTTAAAAATAAAGAGCAAATGGAGTGGGATTCTTTAGTAAAGATATGTGATATTTTAAATGTTTCTTATCAGGTACAAAGGGCGGAACTTGCCGAGCTGATATTGCATCATCCTACTCAAAATCCTTGTGCTCAGTGTGCTTATTTTCGGCGAGCAATTATTCATAATTATGCGCAGGAACATGGGTTTAATAAAGTTGCTTTCGCTCATCATTATGATGATGCAGTGGAAACCTTTTTAATGAGTATTTTATATTCGGGACAAGTATCGACCTTTTTACCTAAAACTTTTTTAGAGAGAACAGGAGTTACGGTAATTAGACCTTTGGTTTATATTCGTGAAAAAGAGATTAAAGCGTTTATAAAAAAACTGGGAATAGAACCTCTTCCCAGTCCTTGTGCACTTGATGGTTATACGAAAAGGGCAGAAATAAAGAAATTAATTAAAGAACTTCAAAAAGTGAATAAAGATGTTTTTGCTCATTTAGCTGCGGCGATGCGAGAGGGGCGGCGGGGGCAAAGATGGCCCAGGGAATTGACTAAAGAGGAAATTAGGAAAAAGAGTCAACAGTTTTGGTTCACTTAGTTTTTACAGATTTTTTGTAAGGCAAAGAGGGCATAATTTATTTCTTCTTTCGAATTAAAGTGACTGAAGCTGAAGCGAACTGTACCTTGAGGATAGGTGCCTAAAGCTTTGTGAGCAGAAGGTGCACAATGGAGACCACAGCGGGTCATAATTTGGAAATCTTCTGCAAGGAGAGAGGCTATTTTAGCATTGTCTCTATATGGGAAATTTAAAGAGACAATGGGGACTCTGTTTTTTGTATCTTCTGAACCGATAATTTTAATATCGGGAATGTTTTTAACATTTTGGAGAAAGAAATCAGTTAAAGCAAGCTCTGTTTTGCGAATAGTTTTAAGACTTTTTTTCAGGATGTATTTTAAAGCTGCATTTAAACCATAGATGCCAGGAATGTTTAAAGTTCCGGCTTCAAATTTATCAGGGAGATATTCAGGTTGAATTTCTTGTTCAGAAAAACTGCCTGTACCTCCTTCAATTAGAGGGGGAAGAGTTTGGGCAAGTTGGTCATTGATGATAAAACCTCCTATGCCCATAGGCCCTAAGAGTCCTTTATGACCGGTGAAAGCAAGGGCAGAAGCTCCTAACTCAGTAAAATTTAAATCTAGAAAACCCGCTGTTTGAGCACTGTCTATAATCAAAAAAATATTTTTTTCTTGACAAAGGCGACCAATTTCTTGGAGAGGAAGGATTGTTCCACAGACATTAGAAGCATGAGTTATAATGATGGCTTTAGTCTTAGTTTGGAGTCGTTTTTCAACAGTATTTATATCTATAGAACCTTTTTTAGAGCAAGGAATTTGCTCAATAAGAATACCTTTTTTTCGTAAAGAATTAAGAGGTCTCATTACGGCATTATGTTCGAGGGCAGAAACAAGGACATGGTCCCCCGGCTGGAGAAGTCCTTTAATAATAATATTTAAACTTTCCGTAATATTTTTTGTAAAAACAATATTGTTAGGATAAGGATAATGAAAAAGGGTGCCCAGAAGTTCTCTTGTTTCCATTACAGTATTAGCGGCAGAAAAAGAACTATCATATAATCCTCTGTTAATATTTGTACCAATATTCACAAGAAAATGATGTATTTGTTCGGATACTTCCGGAGGTTTAGGAAAAGAAGTAGCTGCATTATCAAAATAGATACTATTCATTTAATGATCACGTCCTTTACATTGTTATTACTATTATATGCTTTTTTCCGTAAGTTGACATGTTAAAAGCATGATGGAGTTTTGAGGATGTGTATGGAAAAGGTGAAAGAGAGGAGAGGATAAGGTGAAGGAGAGATTTTTTGATAGTAAAAGAGGGATTGTCTTTACCGGAGCTGTGATAGGAATTTTAGCAGTTATATTAATGCAACTTGAAGACCTCTTGCAAACTGAATTTTGTATTGCTTGTTTTATGGATGACCTGGCTGGAGTTTTAGGTTTATATAAAGTTACTGCTGCTCAATATTTCCAATTGGAAATAATCGGGGTAGTTTTGGGTGCATTTTTAATGGCTTTTTATCGTCGCGAATTTAGTACTCGGGAAGGTTCATCGCCTTTGATTCGTTTTGTACTGGGTTTTTTGGTGATGGTTGGTATCCTTATGTTTTTGGGGTGCCCTTTACGAATGACTTTAAGATTAGGCGAGGGCGACCTTAATGCTCTTTGGGGACTGGCAGGTTTGGTTACAGGAATTGTTATAGGGATTTTCTTTTTAAAGAGAGGTTTTGGCTTAAAGAGAAATTATTGTTTGCCAAAGTTCAAAGGGCCGTTATATTTTTTAGTAATGATTAGTTTATTAATTTTATTTTTGCTCCGTCCGTTGATTTTTTATTTTAGTAAGCTTGGGTTTGATTTTATTCAACCTGTAATTTGGTTTTCTTTTCTGGTAGGAATAGTGATTGGGATTCTTGCTCAAAGGACTAGACTTTGCCTAGTTGGTGGGTTTCGTAATTTGTTTCTGTGTAAGGATACATATCTTTTTTTAGGTTTTCTTTCTATTCTTGTGTTCACTACATTTGCTAATATTAATGCCGGTACATATAAATTAGGTTTTAGGGGTCAGCCGTTAGCTCATACAGCTAGTTTATGGAACTTTTTAGCGATGGTCTTAATAGGGTGGAGTTCGCTTTTTTTAGGAGGATGTCCTTTAAGGCAATTGGTTCTTTTGGGTGAAGGGAAGATTGATGCTTTAGTTACTTTTTTGGGGATGTTAGCGGGTGCAGTTTTTGCTCATTATTTTAAGGTTGCTTCTAGTGTGATAGGTCCTACTTTTAGTGGCAAAATCGCGGTAACAATTAGTTTAGTCATTCTCTTTTTTATTGCATATTCTAATACAGAGGATTTAAAGTTAAAAAGAAAGGGGAAAGAAAGCAAATTTGACTATTTAAGGTGAGGCGATAAATTATGGAGTATCTGGTACTTTTTTTTACTCAATCCGGAGCGATTAAGTATCAACGTTTTCTCTCTGCACAGCGCATTCATTGTAAATTACAGCCGATACCTAGAAAATTAAGTTCAAGTTGTGGTATTGCGGCTAGCTTCCGTTATCCGGGTGATTTAAAGATGTTGATTAATGAGGATGTAAATAAGATTTATCAAGTTGATCAAGAAAATTATATTTTGCGATATCCAGTAGAGGAAAAGTAAAAACGAGACCGTTGGGTAACAACGGTCTCGTCTCTTTATTTTCTTTATAAATCCGGAGGTGTTTAGCAATAGAGGATAACAGCCATTACTTCCAGAGGTTCGGTTCCAATATTTTCGATGGAATGAGTTTCCCCTCCACCGGTTAAGGTAGCGTCACCAGCAGAAACATCATAAGTTTTACCATTGTCATCTACACGACCTTTACCTTTAATCACATAGAATATTTCTTCATCATTTTCGTGGGGATGGAGTCCTATGGAGCATCCGGGATTTAAAGTTAGTTTGGCGATTAGCCTGGCCGCTTTTCCGTGCAGTTCATCTTTTTTAAAAAGATGGGTTACTTTAACACATCCTTTTCCGTCTCGCATTTGTTCCCTAATTTCTTTAATCATATCTTCGTTTCTTCTAATCATTACCCTGCCCCCTTGTGTAATATATTTGATTTTATGAATTTATTATATAGGTCAAAAGAAGCCCTTAACAAGGGAAATCATGTGGAAAAATCATTTTCTACCGAGTGTTGGATGTCCGGGTAAACAGAAGGAGCTTGGCTGAAAAAGCGAAAGCGGGTGGCAGATATTGTTTGTGTGATCTACAAAGGGAAAAAGTTTTAGTAAGGTTTTTATAAGTAGAAAAAGGATTTCAACATAAACCTGTCAATATTAATTAAAGTTGGCATATAAATTGCAACTATACTTTTGGCGGAAAGGGATAAGAAAATGGAAGCAGATTAATGGAGGTAAGATAAAACATGGCGGTTGATTTACATGTGCATACTACAGCGAGCAGTGACGGTGATTATACTCCTCGCGAGATAGTAGAAATGGCTATTAAGAAAAAGCTGCGGGCGGTGGCAATTACAGACCATGACTCTGTAGCTGGACTAGAGGAAGGTCTTTACTGGGGGAATAAGCTTGGGTTGGAAGTAATTCCCGGATGTGAATTTTATGCACAACATCAGGGAAAATGGCTTCATGTCTTAGGATATTTTATAGATTATAATAGTTTAGAAATAAAAAAATTCAGTAGAAAGATAGCGGAAGAAAGAAAAAGGACTACAAAAAAACAAATTGAGATATTAAGACAAGCCGGTTTCTTTATAGAGGAAGAAAAAGTTTATGCAGAAAATCCTATGCCCATGTTTCATACTTTTGTTAATGTTATTTTTGCTGATCCAAGGAATAAGCAAAATCCCCTTCTTAAGAAATATCACCGAGTTGATAAAGCTGTGGTCAGGTTCTGTATGGATTGGATGATACCTGGGAAACCTTTAAATGCCCCACAATATACCCCACAAGCTAAGGATATTTTTCAATTAATAAAAAGGATAGGGGGTATCCCGGTTTTAGCACATCCGGCAGCAACATTAAGTGAAGAGGATGACTATGTTATTGATAACTTAATAAATTGTGGTTTAGCAGGTTTAGAGGTTTATACGAGTTGGCATAATGAAGAGAACGAGAAACATTATGAACAGTATTTAAGCAAACGGGAACTTATGCTTACTGCCGGTAGTGATTTTCACGGTAGTTTGAAGCCATATGCTAAACTGGGCGAAATAAAAAATAATACCTATAACCTTGTGGAAAAATTAAAAACATCGGTTTTAACCATAGATAGGCATTGTTCTTGCATGTAATATATAACGGAAACATGAAATGCAGAAACAAGTACTAATTTATATTTAAAACATGTAGAGCAGTTGAAACAGGGAGGAAAGATTATGTTAAAAGGAATTGCGGCATCTCCCGGGATTGAGTTCGGGAAAGCGTATGTAGTAAAAGAACAGGAAGTCACTATTAATACGAATGTAATAGCGACGGAAAATGTAGTAGGGGAGATCAAACGGTTCAATGAAGCGGTAGAAACATCTCGTGCCCAACTGCAAAGAATCAAAGAGAAAGCAGAGAAAGAGTTAGGGGCAGAAAAGGCAGAGATTTTTGCTGCTCATTTAATGGTTTTAGAAGATGAGGTTTTTCTTGATGAGGTTAGGGAAAAAATCAAAAAGGAATGTTTAACGGCAGAAAATGCTCTTACTCAAGTGGCTCAAAAATATATAGCTATGTTTGGCGAAATGGAGGACGAATATTTAAGAGAAAGAGCGGCTGATATTAAAGATATTACTGAACGTTTGGTGAAAAACATTCTCGGTATAGAAATGCGGTCTTTGGCAGACATAGATGAAGAAGTGATAATTTTGGCTAAAGACCTTACCCCTTCTGATACTGCACAGATGAACAAACAGATGGTAAAAGCCTTTGCTACGAACATGGGCGGGCGGACTTCTCATACGGCAATTATGGCAAGGTCTTTAGAAATTCCGGCTGTAGTTGGACTTGTAGATGTAACAGAAAAGGTTAAAGATGGGGACTTGGTCATTATTGATGGCAATAAGGGGGTTGTTTTATTTAATCCTGATGAAGTGACCCTTAATGAATATAAACAGTTACAGGAAGAATATAGACAATTTGTTAATGAACTTAAGGAATTAAAAGACAAGCCTTGTGTAACAAAAGATGGTCAGCGTCGTGTGGAACTTGCGGCCAATATTGGTACCCCTAAAGATTGTGCGGGAGCTTTGAATAACGGAGCGGAAGGAATTGGTCTTTATCGGACAGAGTTCTTATATATGGACCGTTCTGAACTTCCTACGGAGGACGAGCAGTTTGAAGCTTATAAAGAAGTGGCTGAAGCAATGGCTCCGCGTCCTGTAATCATTCGGACATTGGATATCGGTGGCGATAAAAAACTTCCTTATTTAGAGATGCCACAAGAGTTAAATCCTTTCTTAGGGTGGAGAGCGATTAGATTATGCTTAGATCGTCAAGACATTTTAAAGACACAGTTAAAGGCTATCCTAAGGGCTAGTCATTATGGAAAATTACGGATTATGTATCCGATGATTTCTAATGTGGAAGAAGTACGAAAGGCTAATGCAGTGTTGCAGGAAGCTAGGGAAGAATTGGACAAAGAGGGTGTACCATATGACCAAAAACTAGAGGTAGGGATTATGGTTGAAATTCCTTCTGCGGCTGTAATTGCTGATATTTTAGCCAAGGAAGTAGATTTTTTCAGTATCGGTACAAATGATTTGATTCAATATACGATTGCTGTTGACCGCATGAATGAACATATCTCTCATTTATATGAACCACTTCATCCGGCAGTATTAAGGTTAATAAAAAATGTTATTGATGCTTCACATCGTGCCGGGAAATGGACGGGTATGTGTGGAGAAATGGCCGGAGATATAGTGACAGCCCCGATTTTATTAGGGCTTGGCTTGGATGAGTTTTCGATGAGTGCGGTTTCTATACCCAGAGTTAAGAAAGTTCTTCGTTCTTTAACTTTTGCCGAAGCACAAAGTGTGGCTGAAAAAGCTCTTGACATGGAAAGACCTAAAGAAATTAGAGAGTTTGTTAATGCTTTTATCTCTAAGGTTAATAGTTAATTTATAAATTTGTACTCATATTAATGAAAGGAAGTGAGGACACAGGGTTAGTAATGAAGTTGTTATGGCAAACGTTTTAGAAAGGGGGGAGAAATGATGGCTGGAGTACAGTTGCACACAGATGTAGATTTAGTGGCATTACCTTATGAAGCAGAAAATAGTGAACAAGTAATTAGAGAGTTAGGAAAAAGAGTATTGGCAAAGGGCTATATTGACAAAGAGTTTATTGAAAATCTTTTAGCAAGAGAAAAAGAATTTCCTACAGGATTGGAAACTGTTTATCCTATTGCGATACCTCATGTAGGTGGGCATTGTCATCAGTCTTTTTTGTCGGTAGCTATTTTAAAAGAACCGGTAACTTTTATGGCTATGGATGGTTCAGGAAAAGAATTAGATGTACGTTGTGTGTTTATGTTTGGGATTACTGACCCTCAACATCAGGTAGAAGTTCTGAAAAAGTTTATTTTCGCCTTTAGAGAAGAAGAAAATCTTAAGAAAATCCAAGAAATGACAGATAAAAAGGAAGCATTAAAATTTCTCAAGTCATTACTTGGTGATGGCTTAGTAGTCAACAATGTAGAAAAGGAGGCGGCTGTTTAGAAAAAGGTGTTGGAGGTGGTTAGAGGCACAGATATATTTTTATAATTCAAAGGAGGAAATGTTAAAATGGTTAGAATAGTAGTTGCTTGTGGTGGTGGTATTTTTACAACAACAATTGTTTCAGATCAGGTTAAAGAAATATTAAGAAAAGCAGGGATTCAACATACAGTAACTCCGGCAAAGTTAACAGAAATAGCTGGTATATCTGATGCTGATTTAATCGTTGTTACAGGTAAGTTTGGAACGAAAACTAAAAACGTGGCTAATATTCCGATTATTGTTGGTATGTCTTTGCTCACAGGTGTTGGTAAAGAAAAGTTTGCGGAAGAACTTGTACAAAAGGCAAAAGAAATTGAGGAGGCTAAAAAATAATGGCAACATTAAAAATGGTCATTGACCTTTTTGGTCCGACAATCTTTGTACCGGTAGTTGTTTTTATTTTAAGTTTATGTATGAGAGTTGAACCGAATAAAGCTTTCCGTGGCGCTTTATATATGGGTATTGGTTTGACGGCTTTTAATATTATTCTTGGTGGTTTAATGGGATCCTTAGGTCCTATCGTCACCGAGATGGTTCAGAATACCGGGGTTAATCTGCCTTGTATTGACGTAGGTTGGCCGGCAGCATCAATTATTTGTTATGCTAACCAGATCGGTTTGTTCTTTATTCCTTTCGGTCTTGTTTTTGACTTGGTGCTTTTTGCTACGAAATGGACGGATACCTTCCATCCTACAGATATTTGGAATTACTATCACTTCGTTTTTTGGGCAGCTATTGTTCAGTTGGTGACAGGCAGTTTCTGGATGGGCGTACTTTGTGGGATGTTATTGAATCTTATTCTGTTACTGTTGGCTGACTGGATTGCTCCGGCGATGGAATCTTATTACGGTTATCAGGGTGTAGTTTCTACTTGTTACTGCTCTATTAACAGTGTACCTTTTACTATTTTAATCAAATGGATTTTGAAAAAGTTGAAATTAGATCGGATTACGTTGAATCCCGAACAATTGAGAGAAAAATTTGGTTTCTGGGGTGAACCTGTCACGATAGGTCTTTTAATCGGTTTAGCCGTATCGCTGATTGCTAAATGGCAGTTCCTCGGTGAACTGGAAAGCTGGGCAACCGTCTTAAAGACCGCAATTGTTACAGGTGCGGTTATGGCTATTTATCCTTCTGTTTCCGGTCTTTTTGTGAAAGGACTTATTCCGATTACACAGACTTTAAATGCACGAATGAGAAGCGGGGAAATGACCAGAAAGAATATGTATATAGCTATTGACCCTGCTGTTTTCTTTGGTGAAGAAGCGACAATTGCTACAGGTCTGGTTTTAATTCCGATTATGTTGGCTTTTGCGATTCTTTTGCCCAGTAATATTGTTTTACCACTGGCAGACTTGCCGGCGATACCTTTCTGCTGTGATCGGTATAGTTACAGTTATGCAGGGTAATGTTTTTGGTTCGTTGATTACAGGAGCTTTATGGATAGGTTTAGGTTTTATGGCTAACTCTGATATTGCGGTTGTTTTTACCGAAGCGGCGAAGAACGTTAACGCTATTCCTGAATCTGCTGGTCAAGCTTTAGTTACTTGTTTTCTTGTCGGTAATAATATCTTTGGGTTGGTTGGTTTACAAAGCCTTTGCTGCTTCTGAAGGGATAAGAGTCTTTACAATTGGTCTTGCTTTTGCTTGTTATCTCGTTGTGTATGTTCTTCTTCCAAAAATACCGCAAGCTTGGCAGTTAGCTGCGGGAGCAACGGAAGAATATTTTGAAGAAAAAGAAGCTCTTTGGAAAGAGATGGCAGGAAAAGCGAGCAGCTAGAAAGGCTTAATTATAATTAAGATTACAAGATGGTAAGAATGCGTAAGAGAGTGAGGATTGCTTATTAAAACAGGGATGACCGGGGTTACCTTCTTTAGTAAATTGACTGGCAATCCCGGTTCCCTTTCCCTTAAGGAAATAATTAAGATAAAAAGTTTATTAAAAAACATTAAAAAAGGAGTAGAAAATCATGAAAAAGACGAACACTTTAGTTACAGCAGCTTTCAGTGAAAAAGGAATTAATGATTTAAAAGAATTTTTAAATGTGGAGTATCACAATTGGTTTAAACAGAAACGTCCTTATACGCAGGAAGAGTTAAATAAGATGTTGCAAGGTAAAGAAATTTTGATTGTAGAAATGACCGAAGTGCATAAGGAAGTAATTGAAGCCAATCCTCAACTTAAAGTAATTGCTTGCTGTCGTGGTTTAAGGGGCGATGATCCGACGATAGATATTCCTACCTGTAATGAACGTAAAATTCCTGTTTTATTAGCTCCCGGCAGAAACTTGAATTCCGTAGCTGAGTTTACCATACTGTTAACGTTAGCGATTATGAGAAAAGTACGCCCCGCGATCAATTGGTTTTATGATAGACAATTGGCAAGAAGTGGCTTGATTTTTATACAACCTTTAGAACCGGCGAAGTTAGAGGTAGGACTGTAGGCTTGATGGGTTTTGGTAATATCGGGAAAAGAGTTGCGGCATTATTTAATGCTTTTGGAGCGAAAGTAATTGCTTATGACCCTTTTATTAATGACCTAGAAGTTTATAAGAAGTTTAATGCGGAAAAAGTTGATGCGGAAACTCTTTTTAAGACGGCAGATATTGTTTCCTTGCATATGAATGTTAATGAAGATACGAAAGGATTTATCAACGAAAAATTAATCGGTTTAATGAAGCCTACTGCATTTCTAATTAACTCTGCTCGTGCTGCTTTAGTTGAACGGGATGCTCTTTATGCGGCTTTGAAGGACAAAAAGATTGCCGGATATGCAACTGACGTATATCATCAAGAACCTTGTAATCCGGAAATTGAACCCATGCTGCTTTTAGATAACTTCTTTGGTACACCTCATCTCGGTGGTACTGCAGATGAAGTTATTAGCAATCATTCCGCCATGGTAGTTAATGACCTGAAAAAGCTATTAAATGGTGAAAACCCTCAATTTATTGTTAATCCTCAGGTGTTACCTGATTTCCAAGAAATCTTAAAAACCATGAAATAGGGTTTTGGAAGGCGTGTGAAGATATTGGAAAATAATTCTGAACAGAGAGCTGAAATTATCGAGAAGTGTGTTCAATATTTTGATGATGGTTATGGGTTTGCTTGTATCGAATCTGTTGTCTTGGGCTATAAGGATTATTTTGGAATAAAGGATGAGATAATTCCCAAAATAGCTACTCCTTTTGGTGGTGGTATAGCCGGCAACGGTCTTACCTGTGGTGCTTTGCAGGGAGCGATTATGTGCTTGGGGTTAAAATATGGTCGTACTGATAGTAAAACTGACCGTAAAGTTCTTTATCAAAAGGTAAATAATCTTTTACGAAAGTTTAAGGATTACTATGGTACCTTGGATTGTGGCGGTATCAGAATGATACCGCCTCTGCTCCAAAGTGATCCTGTCAAATTAAAACGGATTAAAGACTGCTATCATGAAAATGTGTGCAATGATTTAGTGAGAAATGTAGCCGGCTGGTTAGCAGAAGAATTGGAAATATAATTTAGTATAATGAACGTAATAAAATTGGCACCATGTTGAAAAGAGAATTTTAAGGAGGAGAAAGAAAAATGTTAGTTGAAGATTTTGTTATTCAAAACAAAACCGGATTGCATGCTCGACCCGCATCCTTATTCGTAAAAAAAGCCAGTAGCTTTAAGTGTAAAATTAAGATTAAAAAAGATGATACGGAAGTAGATGCTAAAAGTATGTTGTCTGTCCTCACACTTGGTGCAGGACAAGGTTCTACGATTACTATCACCACCGATGGTGAAGATGAAAAAGAAGCGTTACAAGAACTGATTAAACTTTTACAGGAAACTAAAGAGTAAGAAAAGACTTAAATTAGTTTTTAAGGGGAGTACAAGCTATGAAAATTATTATTGTTGGCGGAGTGGCAGGAGGTGCCAGTGTTGCTACACGTTTACGTCGCTTAGATGAATCTGCAGAAATAATCTTGGTGGAACGGGGGGAAAATATCTCCTATGCAACCTGTGGTCTCCCTTATTATATTGGTGGTGTTATTGAGAAGCGTGATAGTTTGTTGGTGCAAACACCGGCAGCTATCAGTAAACGCTTCAAGCTAGATCTGCGTACTTTGCAGGAAGTACAAAAAGTAATCCCACATCAAAAAGAAATTGAGATTAAGGAATTGTCAACAGGGAAGATTTACAGAGAAAGTTATGATTATTTGCTTCTTTCTCCGGGAGCATCTCCCCTTGTTCCCCCTCTACCCGGAGTAGAATTAGGTGGAGTCTTTACACTTCGTTCTATTCAGGACAGCGAAGAAATTAAAGCTTGGCTGAAAGTAAACAAAGCAGAAAGGGCAGTAGTAGTTGGCGGCGGTTTTGTCGGGCTTGAAGTAGCAGAAAATTTTAAACAATTGGGATTAAAGGTTGCTCTTCTTGAGGCTGCTGATCAGGTTTTAGCACCTTTAGACAAGGAGATGGCTTCTTTTTTACACAAACAATTACGGGATAAAGGGGTTACTTTGTTTTTAAATGAACCTGTGGTTGCTTTTGAGGGAGCAGAGAAGCTAGAAGCGGTTGTGCTGAAAAGCGGTAAAAAGATAGAGACAGATATAGTTGTGTTAGCGATAGGGGTTAAGCCCGAGACTAAATTAGCTGTTGAAGCCGGTTTGGGGATAGGACCAACAGGAGGAATACTAGTTGATGAATGTTTCCGGACATCTGTTTCCGGTATTTATGCTATTGGGGATGCTATTGAAGTTGTGAATTATGTCAGTGGACGAAATGTTCGGATTCCTTTGGCGGGTCCTGCTCAAAAGCAAGCTAGAATAGCCGCGGATAAGATTATGGGAAGAAAGGTAAAGAGTTACCGAGGAACATTGGGTACGGCTATTGTGAAGGTTTTTGATTTGGTTGCAGCGACTACCGGTTTAAATGAAAAAACTTTAAAGGAACTAGGAATACCTTATTTTTCTTCTTATACTCATCCGGAATCTCATGCAGGATATTATCCCAATGCCGGCAAGATGTGTATTAAACTACTTTTTGCACCTAAGGATGGCAAAATATTGGGAGCACAGATTGTGGGGGCAAAGGGTGTAGATAAACGCATTGATGTACTAGCGACGTGTATATGTGGTGACCTTACAGTATATGATTTAGCAGATTTAGAATTATCTTATGCACCTCCTTTTTCTTCGGCTAAAGATCCGGTTGTTATGGCCGGATATGTGGCTTGTAACATTTTACAAGGTGATGTGGAAATAGTGCATTGGCATGAATTGGAGGAATTAAAGGGAGAGGGAGTTCTAATTGTAGACATAAGGGAGCCACGGGAGGTAGAAAAAGGGTCTATACCCGGGTCGATCAAGATTCCTTTAAATGACCTTAGAAGCCGAAGAAAGGAATTACCTAAAGATAAGACGCTTGTACTTTATTGTAAAGCAGGTCTGAGGAGTTATCTGGGGTATCGTCTTCTTAAACCATATGGTTATCAGGTCAAGAGTCTAAGCGGGGGTTATTTAACTTATAAGATGAGCCAATCAAGTGAGTGAAAAAAATTCCTAAAAGGGGCTAAAACTGAAAATAATTTCATAGTTGAATGAAATTATTTTCAATATTGATAAGAATTTTTTTTGGTTTATGATATATATAGAACAAGAAATAAATAAAAATTACACAAATATAGAAGGTGTAAATTCTTAGGGAAACAAAATGGGGATGTGAGAATAATGGATGCAGAAGTATATAATCAATCTACTTTTATCATACTAAAAGCAGCATATCTATATTATCTTAAGGATAAGGCACAAAATGAAATAGCAGATATTTTAAATATCTCTGTCCCCACTGTTTCCCGCTTAATTAAAAAAGCAAAAGAAGAAAAAATAGTAGAGTTTGTGATTAGGGATCCATACTTAGAATGTATAGATCTTGAAGAAAATTTAAAAAAAGAATTTAAACTAAAAGATGTCGTAATTGCTCCCCTTGCTGTACAAGAGTCTTCTCAAAATGATATGGAAGAGAACCTGAAAAAGTTGGTTGCTTTAGAAGGAGCACGTTATTTACAACGTATCATTACGGAAGAAGATGTTTTAGGTATTAGTTGGGGACAAACAATGTATCATTTGATTCACTATCTTAATCCATGCCAGAAAGTGAATGGGAAGTTTGTAACTATGCATGGCAGTATTTCTAGCCTTAAGCCTGACCTTGATGTAAGAACATTAGTGTCTAGGACAAGTATGGTTTTTGGTGGCAAAAACTATTCTCTGATGGCAGAGGCTTTATTAAGTAATGCAGAAACAGCCGCATCAATAAAGAAGGAAAAACATGTAAAAAAGGTATATGAAATGTTTGATAAAATAACAATTTCGATTAGTGGTATGGGTTCCTTTTTCCCTCAACTTGATTCTTTATTATGCAAATCCGATTATTTAACCGCAGAAGAAATTAACACTTTACAGAAGAATAATGTTGTCGGTGATATTGTGTTGCGGTTTTTTGATAAAAATGGTCAAGAATGTGCTACTAATTTCCGAGATAGAACGATAGGTATTGAGCTGGAGCAGTTTAAACAGATTAAGACTAAGATTTCTGTTGTTTCAGGTGAAGTAAAGACACATACAGTGCTTGCTGCTTTAAAAGGCGGTTTTGTAGATGTTTTAATCACTGATTATAACTTAGTCAAGTCTATTTTAAAGCTTAATGCAAGTAAATAATCTTTGTTGCTAAGTTTTTGGCTAAGGGCCCAGCCAAAAATCTAGATATGTATCCACTTACATTTAGGCATTTAAAAAAACAAGGAGGTTGTAAAAATGTACGTTGATCCTATTTTTATGCAGTTTGCTGATGGTATTGACAAAGAAAAGTTTATGATTGCTACCTATTATGTACAAACCCATCGTAATGCTGAAGCAGTAAAATATGCCTGTGCACTTGCTGTTGAGCAAACTACAGGTACGTGGATTGCAGTTCCCGGTGAGACTGCGGAAGTTAGAGAAAAACATCTGGGTCGGGTAGTAGGGCTTTATGAAATCCCCGCTTATATTAGCGAAATGCCGGAAACTGTAAAAGAAAGACAGTATCTTATCAGGATTGCCTTCCCCGTTTTGAATATGGGACCACACTTTGCTACGATGTTGACGACCATTTTAGGGAACGTTTCTTATATGGGTCATTTAAAATTAATGGATATTGAATTACCGGAAAGTTATTTGAAACAATTTAAGGGTCCTAAATTTGGTATTCAGGGAATCAGAGACCTTTTGGGCGTTCAGGACAGACCTCTTGTCAATAACATGATTAAACCTTGTACAGGATTAACTCCAAAACAGACAGCGGAACTTGCTTATGATGTAGCTCTGGGCGGCGTTGATATCATTAAAGATGACGAATTGACTGCTGATCAGCCTTATTGTCCCTTGATTGACAGGGTTAAAGAAGTAATGAAAGCTCTGAAAGCTGCCGATGCGGAAAAAGGCGAAACGACACTTTATACTTTTAATGTTACTGGACCGGTTGCTACCTTGAGAGATAGAGCACTTCGTGCCGTTGAAGCAGGTGCTAATGCTTTAATGGTTAATACGTGGACAATGGGTCTTGATGCTGTTAAAATGCTGGCTGATGATCCTGATATCAATGTTCCGATTCTTTCACATCCGGATTTACAGGGTGCGATGGCTGTTTCCCATTATTCAGGAATGTCCGTTAATCTTGCGAATGCTAAGTTCCCGCGTTTAGCCGGTATGGACATGGCTATCATCTTAAGCCCATACGGCAAGTTCCCCTTCACCATGGATGCGTTTATTAGCAATATGTTTGCTATGCTCACTCCTTGGAAAAACATTAAACCTATGATGCCTATGCCTGGTGGCGGAACTACACAAGGTCATATTGAAGAATTAATAGGCAATTTTGGTAAAGATATTATCATTGCTGCCGGTGGCGCTGTAATTGGTCACCCCATGGGAACAATTGCCGGTGGTAAAGCCTTTAGACAAGGTATCGATGCTGTCATGAAGGGTGCTACTTTAAGAGAAGCTTGCGAAGACCCTGCAAACAAAGAATTAAAAGCAGCTATTGATGCTTGGGGCGTTTATGGTGAAAAGACCATCTTTGACCTAAAAAGCTAAGTTAATTTAATCTATATGTAGTACAATTCATAGCAATAAATAAAGTATAATTTGTAGCAGTAATTGTAGATAGGTATTTGAACGAAGAGCTGAGCTTATAAAAAACTCAGCTCTTCGCTTTCCTTAAAAAATATGATAAAAACGGAAGAAAAGTGAAAGAAAGGGCATTGGATTTTGGCTGGATTTTATATTATAATACGATTATAATAATTTAACAAAAGTATAAACAATATTTAGACAAAGGGGCGGTAAAGTGTTATTGGAAAAACAAAGAAGCAAGTTAATTAGTTTTATGTTGAAGGCCCAAGAAATGGGTTTAGTTCCTTTAACTTTTGGGAACTTTAGTTTACGGGACAAAGATACCGGCTATGTATGTATTACACCTAGTGGTATGGAATATCAAGCTTTAAAACCTGAGGATATTGTGGTTGTAGATGTGAATGGGAAAGTTATCGAGGGAAAAAGGAAATATTCTATTGAAACTCCGATGCATTGTCTTATTTACAGAAAACGTGCTGATGTTTTTGGTGTTTGTCATACTCATTCTAGCTTTTGCTACCGCTTGGGCTGCAACAGATTTACAATTGCCGGTAGTTGTAGCGGAATTAGCTGCACTTGTGGGGGGGAATATTGAGACGGCCCCATATGAACAGATGGGTTCAGTTGAATTGGCTAAAGTTGTTACAGAAACTTTAAAAGATAAAGATGCAGTGCTCATGGCTAATCATGGTCTTTTGGCAGTTGGACCTGACCTGGAGACCGCTTTTGCGAATGCGGTGATCGTCGAAGAAGGGGCTAAAGTGGCTTGTTATGCTCAAAGTATAGGAAAACTCCGGGCGATGCCGGAAGAAGATTGCCGAGGTTTACGTCAATGGGTTATAGAAAAATATGGGCAGCAAGAGTAAGAAATAGTTAATTAAGAAAAGGAAAGCGTGGTTAGGAGGTGATAAAAGGTGCAAGAAAAATTGTTAAAAATTATTGAGCAGGAAGATAAAAAGAATCCCCTTACAGATGAACAGTGTGCTAAAAGGTTGTTTTTAAACAGAAGTGAAGTAACACAACTGAGACAAGCTTTAGGTATTCCTGATTCTCGAGAAAGAAGAAAACCGTTATTAGAAGAGGAAATAAAAGAAATTATGAAGAAAGATGCTACTATTTCTGAACGAAATTTAACAGCGGAAATTAAAAAAAGAGGATTTATTCTTTCCCGTTATACTGTGGCGAAGATTTTAAAAGAGTTAAAACTTGAGACCGGAAAGCAGAATAAGGAGATCCGGGTAGAAGAACAGCCAAAAGAAACACAGGAAAAACGTGAAGCACAAGAACAGCAGGAAGAACAGGAAGACCAAGCGGAACAGCAAAAAAATAAAATAAATGATCGTCCTGACCCTTTTGCTATTATGATTGGTTGGAATATGAGTTTGCGTGTTAAGGTGGAACAAGCTAAAGCAGCGGTGCTATATCCACCGTATGGTTTGCATACTTTGATTGTGGGAGCTACAGGTGTAGGTAAAAGTGTCATGGCCGAATGTATGTATAAATTTGCTTTGAAGACGAAAAAGCTCGAGGCAAGTCAGTTCCCTTTTATTATCTTTAATTGTGCAGACTATGCGGAAAACCCTCAGCTTCTTTTAGCACAGCTTTTTGGTTATAAAAAAGGAGCATTTACCGGCGCTGAAAAAGATCGAGACGGTTTAGTAGCTAAAGCTGATGGAGGAATTCTCTTTTTGGATGAGGTGCATCGCTTACCTCCTGATGGGCAGGAAATTCTGTTTCAACTTATTGATAAAGGTAAGTATAGGCGCTTAGGAGAAACCGATATTGTTCATGATGCTCAAGTAATGATTATTGCGGCAACTACTGAGGATATTGAAAAAAGCTTATTAGCTACTTTCAGGCGGAGAATTCCGATGATTATAGAACTCCCTCCTTTAAATAAGCGACCGGTAGAAGAGAGATTGGGTATTATTAAAATGTTTTTTCAGCAAGAAGCGGCAAGAATTAATAAACAAATAATTGTTGGTTATAATGCTTTGCGGACTTTGCTGATTTATAATTGTGTGGGAAATATTGGACAGCTTCGTTCTGATATTCAGGTAGCTTGTGCGCGCGGTTTTTTGGCTTATGTGGCTAAAGGAAGTCAACAGGAGGTTATCTCTGTTGATTTTGAGGAATTACCCGTTCATGCTACTAAGGATTTACTGAATACCCGGTGGGACAGGGCAGAAGTGGAAAAAATAATCTCAGAGGAATTGATTTTTATTCCGGGTTTAGCTGAACCGGAGTCGGAATTAGAAGAAAGTTTATATATTTTTCCGAATGATATTTATAAAAACATTGAAGAACAGTATCAGGAATTACAAAAACATGGTTTGTCCGATGAAGTAATTAATCGGATTATTGGCGATGAACTTGAAGCGCGCGTAAAAAAGATTATTAAACAAGTGGAAAAGAATAAACATAAATTTGTACGCGAAGATTTAAAAACGATAGTTCGACCTGAAGTCGTGGAATTAGTTCAGGAAATGGTCAAAAAAGCTAAATCTCTCCTAGGAGAGATTGATGATACACTTTTTTACTGTTTGGCAACACATCTTAATGCTACTGTAGAAAGAATAAAGAGTGGAAAAAGTATTACTAATCCGCAGTTAGACAGTGTTAAAAAAAATTATAACAAAGAGTTTAAAATTGCCACAGAAATGGCTTCTTTGACTAGTTTTTATTTGGGAATAGATTTGCCGGAAGAAGAAATTGGCTTTATTGCGATGTATTTGAGAACTTTGGCTAATAAAAATGTTGACCCTCAAAATACGATTGGTATCGTTGTGGTAACTCATGGTCATGTAGCAGAAGGAATGGCCAATGTGGCTAATCGTCTTTTAGGAGTGAATCATGTCCAAGCAGTAGAAATGTCTCTTGATGAAAAACCTGAATCTGCATATCAAAAAACCTTAGATACAGTGATTAAAGCGAACCGAGGTAAAGGGGTTCTCATTTTAGTAGATATGGGTTCTTTATCGAGTTTTGGTAATTTTATAACACAAAAGACAGGGATTATGACTAGAACTGTGACAAGAGTTGATACCTTGATGGTTATTGACGCTGTGCGTAAAGTACTTTTACCTGAGGCCGATATTGATGAAGTGGCTACATCTTTAATTAGAGGAAAAACAGTTAAAACTTATCCTTATGAGGATGTAGCTCCTTTAACTACTGACAACATGGCAATTATTAGTTTATGTTTGACGGGTGAAGGTACTGCTAGACATATCGATAAGTTGATTAAAAATGAGGTTCATAAAATAAATGAGAAAATAAAAATAGTTACACTGGGGGTCTTGGATGATCGTGACGTACTAGAACAAATAGATAGAATACGTCACAATATGAACGTTTTAGCGATAGTTGGTACCGTTAATCCGGAACATCCCGAAATACCCTTTATTTCTTCTGCCGATGTGATTAAAGGAGTAGGGTTAAAGAAACTTTTGAAAATTGTGAGAATAAAATGTGATGAAAGTAATCCCTTGACCTTTAAAGAAGCCTTGAACGCTGTTTTTAGTAAAGATTTTATTTTGGTAGGGCAGGAGGTACGCAATAAATTTGAAGCGATTAAAATACTTACAGACATTTTAGTAAATAAGGGTTGTGTTTCTCCTAGCTTCATTACCGGTGTTTTAGAAAGGGAAGAGATGGGTTCAACGGCGCTTGGAACTTCTATAGCGATACCTCATGGTTATGGTGAGGATATTATTTTCCCAGCAGTAGCAATAATGACTTTAAAAAAACCGGTGGAGTGGTATGAAGGGATTAAAGTTTCTTTAGTTTTTCTTTTAGCTCTTAATGAAAGTTCAAAAGATGAGTTCAAGCGTGTGTATAAGATTATTAGGAACCAATATATTGCCGAAGAATTAAAGAAAGCTCAAGATGCTGAAGAAGTGTTAGCTATTTTAGAAAGTATTTAGAAATAAATTTGCCAACAAAATTTTTAAGGAGGATTATGGTTATGAAAAAATGGATGGAAGAAAGTGTAATTAGGGGTGTAGAGATGATGGCTATTGCGGCCAAGACTGCTCCGAAGTCTAAAGGTGATGACTTTGTCGGTATAAAAATTATTACCGGCGATGAAATAACAGTATTAGCCGATGCTATGGTCAAGTATGGTGAGGATAATCAGAAAAGAAATTATGATCGTGATGGGGAAAATGTAAGAAATTCCAGTGCAGTATTATTACTTTCTTTAGAGGACCCTAAAGTGACAGGGTTAAATTGTGGTGCTTGTGGTGTTAATCGTTGTGCAGATTTAAAAACTGTGGAAGGTGAAGAGTTTGCGGGTCCTCTTTGTGCTTGGCGACTTTTAGATTTAGGGGTGGCCTTAGGTTCTGCTGTAAAAACAGCTAGTATTTTGAATTTAGATAATCGGATTATGTATCGTGTTGGTGCTGTAGCACGGAAAATAGGAATGATGCAAGGACCGATTGTGGTAGGAATTCCAGTTTCTGCCCAGGGTAAAAGTATTTATTTTGATAGAAAATAAGGAAAGAAGATAGTGGCTTGCTAGGGAGGTTAAAATGATTATTAGACAGGTTAAATTTATGAACGAATCAGGTCTTCATGCTCGTCCTGCAGCGGTTTTCGTTGACCTAGCAAGTAGATTTAAAGCATCTATTTTTGTGGAAAAGGGAGAACATAGTTATAACGGGAAAAGTATTGTTTCTATTCTTTCTGCGGGGATTGGCAAGGGAGATAAAGTAAATTTAATTATTGAAGGTGAGGATGAGGAATTAGCCGATGAGCTTTTACTCTCCTTAATTAAAAATAATTTTTCCGAGTAAAAAAAATTGATGCAGATTTTTATAAAAAGGAAGGGACTGTTTCATCATGAGATTATTGATGAAACAATCCCTTCCTTTTTGCGTAAAAAATAATAAAAACATAACAAACAATGTTAAAGAAGGAAAAAAGTAGAATAATGTGGTATAATAACATTTAAAGGCAAAGATGGAAAATAAACAAGAGACCAGTTTATAGGAGCGATTTATGAGTAGGCTTAAGCTTATGCTTGTGGATAGAGATATTGAATATGTCAACTGTTTGCTTAATTATTTAATGTCTGAGCAGGCAGAGAAGTTTTGGGTTAACTCTTTTACAGAAGAGTCTGCCTTAGATAAATTCTTGGCGGAAGAAAAAACAGTTGACCTTGTTCTAACGAGTAGTGAATTTTATGAAATGCTAATTTCTAAAGTTCAGGGGCTAATTATTCTTTTAGATGAGGATAAAGAAACTTTTAAGGGAAACAAATGTAGAATGGTCGAAAAGTATCAATATGGTGACCGGTTGACAACAGAAATTATAAAAATATATGCAGAAGAAGTCTCCGAGGTTTCTATAAGTTGTTCGCGTAACCGTATTGGACAAAAAACAAAAATAATTGGCATTTATTCTCCGATAGGTGGTGTAGGTACGACGACAGTAGCTGTAGGGGCTAGTATTCAATCGGCTTGGGAGGGAAAGAACGTTTTTTATTTAAATTTAGAGAACACTTCTTCTATACCTCTTTATTTTACAGGTCAGCAGGGAAAAAACTTTGCCCATGTTCTATATTTTTTAAAGGAAAAAAGGGAAAATTTGGCTTGGCAAATAGAGAGTGCTAAATGTGTAGACCCTACCTATAAAATTCATTATTTTCAGTCTCCAGATAGCATTTTTGACTTTAATGAAGACCTTAGTGAGGAATTATCTCTTTTATTAAGAGAATTAAAGTTTACTAAACAATATGAGCGAATTTTTGTTGACCTTTCTTCAGAAATAAACAAAAATAATTTAGCTGTTTTACGGGCTTGTGATGACCTTATATTGGTAGCTCAAGCAAACATGACTTCTTTAGTAAAAATAAAATGTTTGTGTAAAGAATTGCGTTTACTTTCAGAGGAAGAAGACATTGTTGAGAGATTCAATTTAGTACTAAATAAAGATGTGCCGGGTGCGGTAAGAGAGGTAGAGGAAATAAGTATTAATCAAAAAGGAGTTGTTGCTCGAATTCCTTGGGTGGAGAATTTAACTTCTTTGCAGGGTAGTGTTTATAGATTGGATTTTAATTCAAGTTTTGGCCAGGCAATTTATCAATTATTGTTGAGTTTTTAAAGAAAATTATAGGGGAGAAGCTAGGTGGGATTTAAAGTGGATGCTAATTTATTACAAGAGATAAAAGCGATTATTAATAAAAATATTGATTTAAGAAAAGACTTTTCGGATGAGGAAATAGAGGAGGTTATCACGCAAGCTGTTTTTGCCAAGGCGCAGGAAACATATCTTAGCATTTCCGAGAAGCAATTTTTGATTAAGTATATTTTTAATGCAATGCGGAGGCTAGATATAATTCAGCCTCTGCTTGATGACCCTATGGTCACAGAGATTATGGTTAATGGTCCTGACGATATTTTTATTGAACGTCAGGGGAGGATTAGTAAGTTGGAATTAGCTTTTACGAGTAGAGAGAAATTGGAAGATGTAATTCAATCAATTGTTTCCAAAGTTAACCGAACGGTAAATGAAGCTTCACCGATTGTTGATGCTCGCCTTGAAGATGGTTCAAGGGTTAGTGTAGTGTTACCACCGATTGCTTTAAATGGACCAATTTTAACGATTAGAAAATTTCCGGAAAAGCCGCTGACGATGGAACAACTTGTTGCTTATGGCACACTTACGGAGGAAGCGGCAAAAGTTTTAGCACAGATGGTTAAAGCTAAATATAATCTTTTTATTTGTGGAGGTACCGGTTCCGGTAAAACTACTTTTTTGAACGCGCTTTCCAATTTTATTCCTGAAGATGAAAGGATTGTAACAATTGAGGATTCGGCGGAATTACAGATAGTTAGTGTAAAAAACATTGTAAAGATGGAAACCAGGAATGCTAATACTGAGGGGAAGGGTGAAATAACGATTCGTGATTTGATAAGGACTTCTTTGCGGATGCGCCCTGATCGGATTATTGTGGGCGAGGTTAGGGGGGGAGAAGCTTTAGATATGTTACAGGCAATGAATACCGGTCATGACGGTTCTTTGTCTACAGGACATGCTAATTCGTCTAAAGATATGTTAAGTAGATTAGAAACGATGGTTTTAACGGCATCTTCTTTTCCTTTGGAGGCGATTAGACAGCAGATTGCTTCTGCACTTGATGTGATTATTCATTTAGGTAGATTAAGGGATAAGTCGCGAAGAGTTTTGGAAATAAGCGAAGTGAAAGGATATGAAGCTGGTGAAATAAAGTTAAATCCTTTATTTGTTTTTCAGGAAGAGGGGGAAATGTTTGGAGAAAAAGTTGAGGGAGTTTTAAAAAGAACAAAAAATCCTTTAATTCATACGCTGAAGTTTAAAATGTCCGGTATTGCGGTGGAAGGATGAGGTGGCAAAGGATGACTTTTGTTTTATTGGTTGTAGTGGCGAGTTCTTTTTCACTAGGTTTATATTTGCTTATAGAGAAAGGAAGAAAAGAGGAAAAAGAGGGAGCAGAAGTGAGCAAGTTTACTGTTCCGAATGACAGTGTTTTAGCACTACAAAGTAGTAGTAAAAACTTAATTGATTATGACGTTTATACAATGAGTAAAAGAGAATGGCTTTTTAATTTTTGTTTAGCCGCAAGTTTTTTATTATTTGTTGCTTATATTTTTTATAGAAGTATTTTACTTGCAGTTCTAGTCATTCCCTTAGCGTTTTTTTATCCTCGTCTGAAGGCTAAAGAGATTATTGCCAAAAGAAAAAAGGAATTAAGTTTACAATTTAAAGAAGCTTTATATGCTCTTTCGTCTTCTTTAATGGTGGGGCGATCAGTGGAGTCGGCTTTCAAGGAATCTTTAAAAGACCTTTCTTTACTTTATCCTGACCCACAAATGTATATTATGCAAGAATTTACTTATATTACACGGCGTTTGACTATGAATGAAACAATAGAGGAAGCTTTGGCTGATTTTGCTCAGCGAGCACATTTAGAAGACTTGGATAGTTTTGTCGATGTTTTTGTAATTAGTAAAAGAACAGGTGGCAACATTGTAGAGGTTATCAGAAATACCTCTACAATTATTGGGGATAAACTGCAAATTAAACAAGAGATTGATACACTTTTAGCACAAAGAAAATTTGAGCAAAAAATATTGAATATGATGCCGCTGGGAATGATTTTACTTCTTACTTGGACGACGGGTGATTATATGGAACCGGTGTTTACAACATTAGAAGGGCGTTTAATTATGACGGTCTCCGTCTTATTGTTAGGTTTGGCTTATTATCTCTCGAAGAAGATTATGTCTATCGAGGTGTAGAAATGCTTAGTATTCTTTTTTTGTTAGTAGTGTTTTTGCTTAGTTTTTTATATTTTCAGTCTAAAAGCAAATATCAGGATTTTTTGTTACCACTTCAACACGAGGAATATCCTTTACGGAAAAGCTTTTTACCTATGGGGCATTTTCTTTTGCAAACTATAAATTATGCCTACAAAACGCCGTATGATTGGAAATTATATAACAAATTAGCTGTTCTATATGGTTATAAGCAGGCTCGGTATTATCTTCAAGTTTATTGGGCAAATAAATTAGGTTATCTTCTTTTAGGTTTACTGATTTTATCTTTTTTCCTGGCAGTAATGGGAGAGCTAGATTTAATTATGGGTGTCTTTTGTCTAGTAGTACTTTTTGCTGTTTTTTTTGCTCCTGACTATGAAATAAAAAAGAAAATAGCAAAGAGAAATTTATTAATGCGCTTAGATTTTCCTGATTTTTTAAATAAACTTACGTTACTGCTTAATGCTGGAATGACGTTCATTAAAGCTTGGGAAAGGATCGTACTTAATAATCAGAAAAGGACACCTTTTTATGAAGAGGTAGAAACTGTTATACAGGATATACAGCGAGGTAAATCTGAAACTCAAGCCTTGGAGGACTTTGCTAGAAGGTGCCGAGTCCCGGAAATAACGAGGTTTATAGCGGTGGTACTACAGAATATGAAAAAAGGTAGCGCAGAATTAGTCCCTGTATTAAGGTTACAGGCAAATGAATGTTGGGAAATGAGGAAAAATGCGGCGAAGCGATTAGGTGAAGAAGCTTCCACTAAGTTGTTGTTACCGATGATGTTAATGTTTATAGCTATACTTTTAATTGCTGCTGCTCCGGCGATATTAGCTTTAAAGGGCTTGTAAATAAAATAAATATTTTGAGATTAAGTGGGAGGAGGTGTAGAGATGCGTAAATTATTAAAGAGATTATGGGTTGAGGAAAGTGGAATGGGAACTGTGGAAATAGTGATTATTGTTGCCATATTAGTGGGTGTAGCTCTTTTGTTTAGAAGTCAAATCACTAATTTTGTTCGGGCAGCTACAGATAAGGTTTTTGATACGGACATAATTGATGAATCAATAAATGTAGGTGAACCTACTACATCTAATACACCTTAGAAAAGTTTTAACCAAGGTACTGCAGGAGGGTATCCGTAGCTACAATCAGAACGTCCTAAAGCCCGGTTCGGAGTAATGCCGAGAGTTAGTAGGTTACGAGGACGATTAAGCAGGAAAATCTAATCGTGAGATTAGCAGCACGTGACTTTAGTCATGTGAGGTTCACTTTTTAAAAATGAGAAAGAGAAGATGGAGGAATGAAGATTTTACACAATAACCGAGGTGCCATTTCTGTTTTTTTAATTATAATTTTTCTTGCGTTGTTGATGTTAGCGGGGTTAATTGTTGATATTTGTCGAATAATGGTTGCAGAAAGAAAAGTACAAAATGCCCTAGATACTGCAGTGCGGTCTGTTTTGGCAGAATATGATGAGGAATTAGTGGGGCAATTCGGTTTATATGGTGTAGCTTCTGAAGTTAAAGAAGAGAAGTTACAAAGGTATTTTCGCGTTAATTTACTGGAGCGACATCAAAGGTTTAATTTCATTAATTACAAAATAAACAAAGTAGAAATAAGTAGTTCTGTTCAAAAAAGCATGTTAAATGATGCTCTTTTTAAGGAGCAAATATGTCAATATATGAAATATAAAGGTCCTCTTTTAATTTCAAAAGATGTTGTTGATATTTTTTCAAAAGGTTCTCTAGCTAAAAAAGCTGATTTATTAAATTTAGGTCAAGAGGCTTCATATGATTTTAAAAGAATTGAGCAGAGTAAAAAAATATTAAATGAGGAAATGAAGAAAGTAACAGCTTGGGCAAAAGGTAGAGCCATTGAAAAAATAGTAACGATAGACAATATTAAAAGTGGTGTAGATGAATTAAACAAAATAGCACAAAGATTGCAAGAAAAAACAGGGTCTGCCAATACTAAATTTGTGGAGATAAAGGAAGAAGTTAATCAACTTTTGTTAGCTGAAAAAGAGCAGGGTTTAGAAAATGTGCAGGGATTTGAAAATGAGGAAGACTTAGAAAAATTAAAAGAAAAATTAAGCCATTTGCAAGGTGACCTAAATTTTAATCAAAGGCTTTGGGAGCAAATCGCTTCTCTGGAAAAAGAAATGGCTAATTTAGATGGAAACGATATCGCTGGCAAAGCAACTTTAGATCAGCAAAGAAGGTACCTTTATAACCAATTACGTTCTTTAGATTCATTAGAACTCTTGTCTGATTCTGTAGCACAGGTTCCTCTTAACCCTAAAGAGATAAAGACTAAAAATAATCTGGTCCAAACATTAGAAGAACTTACGGGACGGAAAATTGCTGAAGATAATCCTGTTACTTTATTAATCAAGCCGGAGTATTTTCGTAAAGCTAATCAAAAAAGACTTCAAGAAAAAGCTAATACTTTAATGACGTTAGAACTTGGTCATGACCTGAAAAAAATATCTAAGCAGAATGACTTTGCGGAAAATGTAGGTGCAAACATTTTTAGCTATCTTTGTGAACTAAACCAACGAATTCAGGAAGCTGGTCAAAGTGGTAGAGATAAAACTTATCTTACGGAGTATATCATGGACAAGTATACTTTTATTACTTCTCCGGTGAGTCGAGGTCATTATTTTGAGCATGGTGAAGTAGAATACATACTTTGTGGAAATAAACAGGAATCTTTTAATATTACACAAGTTTTTTTGCAGATTTGGAGTATGCGTTGGGCGATAAATGCTATAGATCATTTTGCCCTTAATCCTGTGCCTTCTTTCACAGTTAGATTAGGGAAAGCTTTAGTAGGAGGATTTATTTGTGCCACCAAAGATATGCTTGATATGTATGGTGGAAAGGACATTCCTGTTTGTGCAAGTTTAGGGAAATTACCAGTCTGTTTGTCTTATTCCGACCATTTAAGAATATTATTGTTGATGCAAAATGAAAGTACGCAGTTAGAGAGGATGAGGCAATTGATGCAAATAAATATAAGGCAGGTTCAGCCTGATTTTGAATTGAGAAATTATGTCACTATACTTACGGGAAAAGCAGAGGTAACAGTGAATTTATGGTTCGCTCCCCTTTTACAGTTAGACAAATTCGGTTTTAAACAGATTCAGGGTAATAAGTATCACCTGATAAAAACGTCTATACAGGGTTATTAAAAGGTATAAAAGGGGGCTCTATGATGGTGAGGGGGTGGGGAAAAAGGAATAAGGGTTCTCTTACTGTGGAGGCTTGTCTTGCCTTTCCTGTATTTTTGGCGTTTTTTTATTTACTGCTTTTTTTTACGAAAGTAGCTTGTATCAATATTGTTTTGGATCATGCAGTCAAAGATACTGCTCGGCAGTTAGCAACAGTATCGTATCCGCTTAGATTTTTCAATGAACATATCGACCTAAAAATCGCCGAGGGAGAACAATTACCTAATTTTTTAGAAAATGAGTTAGCAAAAATTAAAGCAATAGGAAAAAGTACGCTTGAAAAAACACTTTTTGAGAGTATTTTAACTGGCAAACTACAAGAAGTTGATTTAGAAAAAATGTGGAAGAAGATAATAAATCAAGTAAAAGATGATGCTTATAATTTGGTAGAAGGCGCGATTATGAAAGCTTTGCTAGAACCTTATTTTGATTTAAAAGGAGCAGGTCAGTATTATTTGGCGAAGGAAATTTTACATAATCAGCTTCAGAATAGTTATCTTGACCTCGAAAAACTTAGTTTTACTTTAGTGGAATTACCTCAAGGTAATGCTGAATATCAGTATAAAAAAGATATATCGTGGTATTGCAATTCCCAATTAGAGCCGGATGTGGATTTTAGTAAAGATGATGTGGTACTTCAGTTAGAATATAGGGTTGTTTTGCCTGTCCCTTTTTTAGCATTACAGGAGATTCAACTTTGCCATGTTGCTGTGGAGAGGGCTTGGTTATATGGAGGCAATGGTCTTTATGCAGCTAATCGTGAAGAAGAAGGGATAAATTTTACTAAGTATAGTAAGAAAGAGCAAGCAGGGTCAAAAGGGGAAGGGAAGGAGAATGAAGAGAAAGAGGTAGAATATGTTTATATTTGTCGTTCTCCTACCGAAGTGTATCATTGTTTTCGAAATTGCAAATATATTTACGATAAAATAGGTGTGAGAAAAATAAGTTTGGAGGAAGCAAAAGAAAGGGGTTTGCGTGCCCATGCTGGGTGTCCGGAGTTATTTAAATAAAGGAAGTTATACTATAGAGGCTATTCTGATTTTGTCCACCTTGCTTATTATTCTTTTTTTGCTGTGTTTTTCTTTTATGATGATGTATCATCGGGTGCTTTTAACGAAAACAGCTTCTTTTGTTGCTCAGCAAGCAGCGAAGGAATGGCATCGGGAGCAAGGTTTATATCATCGTGTTATGGAATTAGCTCAAGGCTCAAAGACTTTTGTCCAAACGGTAGAAGGGGATTTGACGGTAAGTGTAGGGAAGAGGGAAACCGGGATGGTTTCAGGACAAGGGGTTGCGGGAAAGTGTCAAGCAATTCAAAAAGAAGTTTTGGTACAACTGTATAAAACAATAAAAAAACCGAAGCGGACAACAGTCGAGGTACAGTATAATAGTGGACTAATTGCTCCGGAGGTAAAAGTAGTGATTATACAGGAGGTAGCAGTACCTTTTGGTCAGTTGAAAAAGTTTTTTTCCGGGAAGGATACTGTAATACTTATGGCGGAAGAAAAAGTAATAATTACGGAACCGGCAGAGTTTATTAGAAATGCAGATTTGTTGGTAGAATGTGCAGAAAGAGCAGGTCACAAGGTAAACTTGAGTGACTTTCGGGCAAAACTTGCCGGACTAGTAGAAAATTAGAAGTAGTTCATGGAAGGGTTGTCGGATAAGGAGGAAGTTGATATGTCTCCGAGAAAAAATAAATTACTTATAGATTTTAAAGTTAGTTTTATCAAGGATATGGGGGGGAATTATTTAGTAGTAAAATTACCCCAACAACAAAAAATAGTTCTTCACCAATTAGAAATAATTAACCGTAATTTACCTTTAGGGATTATTCCGATGGAAAAAAGGGAAATTAATAATCAAACTGCGCTTTATTATTGCTTGAATTCGTATGTACCCCTTAGTTACTATTTAGAAAAGGAAGAAATAACTAGTGGAGAGTTAATTAAAATTTTAGATGAGATTGTGAATATACTTTTGCAAAGTAAAAATTATCTTTTGTATGCGGCTAGTTTTCTTCTTCATCCTGATTACATTTATCTAAGTGCCGGGAGGCAAGAAATTTTCCTTCTGTATCTTCCGGTTAAATTGCCGGGAAATGTTAATGCAAATTTTAGAGAATTACTAAAAAAAGTGGTTTCCGTTTGCGCTGATTTTCCACAAAATCTAGTTGCCTATAATGAAGAACAGTTTTTTAATTTACAAGGTTTTCGGGAGCAAGTAAAGAAGATAAAATTTTCTGAGCTAAAAAAGGGTGAAGAAATAAAAGAAAGGGTGAAACCGTTTCACTTAGAGTCGGAAGTTTTTTTATCCAGAGAGTTACAACATGAGGAAGGAGAAAAAAACTCTTTATTAAAAGACTTTACTCTAAAAAAGAAATTTATTACTGTCTTTGGTTTATTTCAACTTATAATCATTATTGTTCTTATGTTGCTTTCTCCTTGGCTTAATTCTTTTGGGAATACACTAACTATTTATGGTGGTCTTGCTTTGCTGATTGTTGTGTTTAATTTATTAATCTTAAGGTTTTTTTCTTTAAAGTATCCGCATTTTAAATTGTAGATAGCTGAGGTTGTTTTCTGAAAACAATATAAGTGATATAATTAAAAGAAAACAAACTACAATTTGGAGGGCACATCCAATATGGTATGGGTTAAAAAAACTGTCTACATAATTTTAATTATTATACTTTTAGTCTCTTTATATGGTGTTTTCAAACCACTTCCACAGGGACTTTCTTGGGAAGGAGAGCTTTTTGATGAGGCTAATGTGAAGTTTATTTATGACCTTACTTATGAACAAGAGGGACAGATTGTTCATCAACAGAATATTTTTCGAAAGGCTTTACAGATAATTGATGAAGCGGAAGATTTTATTGTTCTGGATATGTTTTTATTTAATGATACTTATGACCGAAAATATGAATTTCCACAGTTAACGTCTACTTTGACCAACACACTTGTGCAGAAAAAAAGAGAGAACCCGGATGTGCAAATTGCTTTGCTTACTGATGAGATTAATACTTTTTACGGTTGTTATTTTCCTCAACATCTTGAAGAATTGAAAGAAAAGGGGATTGAAGTAATTATTACTGATTTAAATGCTTTGCGAGATTCAAATCCTTTTTATTCCGGTTTGTGGAATACATTTATTCGTTGGTCCGGGACTAAGGGAAAAGGTTGGCTTCCTAATGCTTTTAGCCCACAGGCACCTAAAGTAACTGCCCGGGCTTATCTAAAAATGTTTAATTTCAAAGCAAATCACAGAAAAGTATTAGTTACCGAAAAGAAGGCTTTATTGACATCGGCTAATTTTCATGATGCTAGTGCTTTCCATTCTAATATTGCTTTTGTAGTAGAGGGGGAAATTATTGGGGATATTCTAGCTTCGGAAAAAGCAGTGGCAGCTTTTAGTGGTGTCGAACTTCCCCTGGTTTATACAGACGAACAAGCTAAAAATGATGAAAAGATGAAAAAGCTTATCAGTCCGGCTTTGCGAGATAGTTCACCCCAAGTGGAAGTTTGTTTATTAACTGAAGGTAAGATTAAAAAACATTTGTTAGAGGCAATAAAAAAGACGGAACAAGGAGATTCTATTTGGGCAGGGATGTTTTATCTTTCTGATCGTAAGGTAGTTAAGGAATTGTTAAAAGCATCTTGGCGAGGAGTAGAGGTTCGTTTAGTTTTAGACCCCAATAAAGATGCTTTTGGTTTTGAAAAAATTGGAATTCCGAATAGACCGGTAGCTGATGAGCTGGTTAAAGAGTCTGAAGAGAAAATAAAGATTAGGTGGTATAAGACACGTGGAGAGCAATATCATACGAAGCTTGTTTTTATTAAAGGAAGGGGAAAAAGTGTCATTATTGGTGGCTCAGCTAATTTAACGAAAAGAAATATTGATAATTATAATTTGGAGTCTAATTTAAAGATTGTCGCTGATAATGAAAGTATGATTGTGAAAGACCTGGAAAATTATTTTCAGCGGATTTGGAATAATACAAGAGGGCTTTATACTGTGGATTTAGAAGAATATCGGGATCAGTCTTTTGCTAAAAGATTTTTGTATCTTTTCCAGGAATGGAGCGGATTTTCAACGGTTTAGCAGTTGTTGACATATGACCATTATAGAGGTATGCTAAATGAAGCAATGGATAAATTAATTCGTCTAATTATTTGAGGAGGCATAAAATGACTGAACAAAATAGTGCTTGCAGTAATTGTAGTAGTAAAGGTAGTGAAAGTTGTTCTTCGTGTAGTGAAGG
Organism: Peptococcia bacterium; assembly: GCA_050951605.1. Lineage (GTDB taxonomy): Bacteria > Bacillota > Peptococcia > DRI-13 > DTU073 > DUTS01. The sequence goes on from JBMNJJ010000009.1 coordinate 122,047, forward strand.
GAAAAATGGTCATCAGCTTAATGAGGTTAAACATGTTTTGGCAGTAATGAGTGGGAAAGGTGGGGTCGGTAAATCAACGGTAGCAGCTCTATTAGCGGTAGCTTTGCAAAAAAAAGGCTATCAGGTAGGAATTTTAGATGCTGATATTACAGGACCTAGTATTCCTAAGCTTTTTGGTTTAAAAAAAGCACCTGATGTTACGGAATTAGGTATCTTTCCGGTGAAAAGCAAAACAGGGATTGCCATTATGTCTATTAATTTATTATTAGAACATGAAGATGACCCGGTAATTTGGCGTGGACCGGTAATTGCGGGGGTAATTAAGCAATTCTGGGAAGAAGTTATTTGGGGGAACTTAGATTACTTGATTGTAGATTTACCTCCTGGAACAGGGGATGCTCCTCTTACGGTAATGCAGTCTTTACCACTTGAGGGTGCGGTTGTTGTCACTTCACCACAAGACTTAGCTGGTATGGTGGTGAAAAAAGCTATTAAAATGGCACAAAAGATGGAGGTCCCTTTGTTAGGGATTGTAGAAAATATGAGTTATTTAGTATGTCCGGATTGTGGGAAAAAACTTTATCCTTTTGGGGAAGGAAAAACAAAGTTAATGGCACAGGAGTTTGCTCTTCCCTTTATGGGAGTACTTCCTTTAGAACCTTCAACGAGTAGTTTGGGGGATCAGGGAAAAATTGAGGAAGCGACCAGTTATGAATTACTGAAGATAGATTTACTAGTGTAGAGGAGAAATATAAAGGTGGAGGGAGTTGAGAGGTATGGCCAGACCACCTAAACTGCGCAGAGTAGAATTTAAGCCTGAGTTTACTTATTTTAAGCCTGCGGGGATCCCTAAACGTGAGCTGGAAGAAGTTGTCTTACATGTTGAAGAAGTAGAAGCGATACGGCTTAAAGATTTGGAAGATTTAGAGCAAGAGGCATGTGCTGAAAGAATGCATATATCGCGACCAACTTTTCAAAGATTATTGGTTAGTGCGCGTAAGAAAATTGCAGAAGCACTTATTGAAGGAAAAGCCTTACGGGTTGAAGGGGGAAATTATCGTTTAGCCAAGCGTCATTTTCGTTGTGTTACTTGCCAAAAAGAATTAGATGTGCCCCATGGTCAAGGGCGAGGTTGGGAATTGTCTTGCCCACATTGTGGAGGTTCGGTTCGTAGAATTTAATTAAGAAATTTAAAAGGATAACAAAAGCTGTCAACTCATCACGAGCTGACAGCTTTTATTGTCTTTGTTTTAATTAATGGTCACAGACATTATCGCCTGTTTGTAAAGTGCCCTGAAGGTAGCGGTGGACAATATTTTCCGGACTATCAATGGGAGCACCTGTAATTACTTTGATTCCTTGTTCTTGGAAAAGGTTTTGTGCCCGTCCGCCCATACCTCCGGCAATAACGAGGTCGACATCTTGCTTTTTAATCCAGGTGGGTAAAATTCCTGGTTCATGAGGAGGTGGGGTAAGCAGCTCTTTCTTTATTATTTTTTTTTCCACCTCATCAACTTCAAGGAAAGCGAAAGTTTCACAGTGACCGAAATGCATACTTAATTGATTCTCGGCAAGTGGTAAAGCAATTTTCATTTTTTCCTTCCTCCTTGTGTTTAAATTTTAATGAGTTCATATTTTAAGGTATTCTTTTAGTTTTTGTGCCATCATTTTAATTTCTTGAGCGACTAGACTTTGAGGATTAAACTCAATAATATTTTGCCCAGCAATTTGGGCTTTAGTAATTTCTTCATCATAGGGGATTTGCCCAATGATTTTTATGCCTAATTCAGTACAGTGGTCAATTGTTTCTTTAACTTGACGTGGGTTTAAATCTGCCTTATTGATACAGACAAAAGTTTGAACTTGAAAATGTTGCGCTAGTTGGATAACTCTTTCTAAGTCATGAAGTCCGGAAAGAGTAGGTTCGGTGATAATTAAGACAGACTTTGCTCCGGCAAGAGAAGCGATAACCGGACAGCCAATCCCGGGTGGACCATCGATGAGAATGAGAGGTAAATTTTCTTTTTGTGCTTTTTGTCGCGCTCTATTTCTTACTTCAGCCACTAATTTCCCTGAGTTTTCTTCACCTGTACCTAAACGGGCATGAATCATCGGTCCACATGAGGTGGTAGAGACAAAGAGATAACCGGCCATATTTTCCTGCATTTCGATGGCCTTTTGAGGACAGAAATAAGCGCAGACACCACAACCTTCACAGGAAATTTTATCGATAATAAAGTTTTCTTGTATAGCTTTAAAGCGGCATAAGTCAAGACATTGTCCACATTCTATACATTTTTCCGGATGTAAAAAAGCAGTTTTGCCACTCCAAAACTCTTTTTTTTCTAAGATAGTAGGGTGTAAAAGTAAGTGCAGGTCAGCTGCATCGACATCACAATCAGCTAAAACTTTATCTTGAAATATTTGCGCCAGCGAGGCGACAATACTTGTTTTACCAGTACCTCCTTTACCACTGAGGACAATTAGTTCTTGCATGAGGAAATCACCTCCTGAATGTAGGACCAAAGTGGAGCAAAGTTTTTTTCATATTGCGGGAATTTTTTTAGAAGTAATTCCCCTTCAGAATAGGCGATGGCAATATTTCGTTCATGAGGGATTTCCAAGATGATCGGAATATTTTCTCGGGCACAGTAATCTTTTAAAGCGGAGTTGCCAAGTGTAGAACGATTGATGCCTACAGCAAAAGGAATTTTTAAGTCCCTTACTACTTCGACAGCTAATTTTAAATCATGGAGACCAAAGGGGGTAGGTTCTGTAATTAAAAGAACGAAGTCACTTCCTTTTAGAGCTTCAATTACCGGGCAGGAAGTACCGGGAGGGCAATCGACAATAATTAAATCTTCTTGTGTGGCTTGTTCTTTTACTTTTCTAATTAAGGGTGGGGACATGGGTTCTCCAATTTTTAAATATCCGTGGATAATTTGTAAATTGTCTTGTGCCCCAATTTTAATTTCACCCAGTTCTTTTTCGACCTCTATAATGGCTTTAGTAGGGCAAACAAGAGTACAACCGCCACAACTGTGGCAGAGTTCAGGAAAAACCAGGACGTTATCTTTAAGGCAAGAAATCGCCCCGAATTGACAGAGGTCGCTACACTTGCCACAATAGGTACATTGCTCTAAGTTAATTGAGGGAATTTTGGCAGTTGCTTTTTGGGATGAATGCCAAGTAGGCTTAAGAAACAAATGACAATTAGGTTCTTCTACATCACAGTCAAGTAAAACTATTTTCTTTTTCATTTGTTTTTGCCAAAAATAAGCAAGATTAGTAGCAATAGTTGTTTTACCCGTACCGCCTTTTCCGCTGGCAATAGCTATTTGCATTAAAATAACACCTCCACAATGTTTAGTAATAGGCTAGTCCGTTTTTTGCTGCTTAGAGCCAATGACCTTCGACATTGCTATCCTGAGCTTCTGGTAATAATCCCTTTTTATATTGTTCCAGGGCTTCGCGTACAGTAATGCCTGTCGCTAGATAAACTTTTATCTTACCGGCATTTAGTGTACGAAAAGCTTTTGGACCAACATTTCCTGTGATGACTACATCTGCTTTGGCATTAATGATGTTTTGGGCAGTTTGGATACCGGCTCCTTGTGGAGCAGTACGATTTTGTTTGTTGTCAAATAAACTATAGGTGTTTTTTTCAAGGTCATAAAGAAGAAATTGGCTAGTGCGACCGAAACGTTCATCAATCAGGCTATCTAAACTTTCACCGGTAGTACTGACGGCAATTTTCATTTTAAAATTCCTCCTTTCTAGAACAATTAAATTATAAATATAGTGAGCATATGACCAAAAATGTTATTGACATATGTTCAGAAATAATATATCATAATAATGGGCATATGTCCATAAGGAATAAAAAAATTTAGGAAAGGGGTTGTTGTCAATGCCAGGTTTTGATGGTACCGGTCCATTAGGTCAAGGTCCGAGAACAGGGAGAGGTTTAGGGTATTGTACTCCGGGGTTGGGTTTTCGTCGTGGTTATGGACGCGGTTTTGGTCGTGGTTTAGGAAGAGGACGTGGCTATAGAAGAGGTTTTGGCTATGGTTACGGTGTTCCTCAAAGAGATGTAATTGCGGAAAGGCAATACTTGGAGGAAAACGTGCTCTACTTAGAGGATTTGAAAGCAGATATTGAAGATGAATTAGCGGAAATTAAAACAATGCTGCAAGAACAGAAAGCTGCCAAGAGAAAAGAATAATGATTTCTAAGCAGAAAGGACTGTTTCATAATTAGAGTGATTATGAGACAGTCCTTTTTTTATCTAAAAATAAGCAAAGGATTATTTAAATTAATCTTATAGAATATCTTTTTAATTAGTTTCTTTGATTAAGGATTTTTTCCATCTGCCGGAGCGGTAATAAAGATAATTAAGGAGAAGTCCGATTAAAGGGCTGGCAGCTATGCCCATCCAAACTCCTTCGATACCTAAAGCAGGCAGACTGGAGAGATAGGAAGCTAAGGGAACTCTGATTAACCATAGAGAAATAAGGGTAAAGAGCATGGCAACGAAAGTATCACCAGCTCCACGTAATACTCCTCCGAGGGTAAACATTAGAGCCATAGGAATATAGGCAAAACTTAAGTAATACAGGTAGCGGGAACCTGCGGCAATGACATCGGGGTCAGTAGTAAAAGGAAAGAGAAGCAGATGAGGAATAAACATAGCGGCTAAGGAGGCGATAAGGGTAATACTTGTGGTGAGCAGTGAGCTCCAGTAAACCGATTCTTGAACTCGTTCATTTTGACCTGCTCCTAAATTTTGGGCGACAAGAGAGGAAACGGCCATACCCAGACTCATCGCCGGCATAAAAGCGAATTGGTCAATAGTGGCTCCGGCTCCAAAGCCGGCAACAATAGTACTGCCAAAACGGTTGACTAAAGAACTAACAACAAGAGAACTTAGGGAGATAAAGACGTGTTGGAGTCCGGCAGGCAGACCGATTTTAAAGATTAATTTGATAATTGATAAGTCCCAGATCCAAAAATTCTTTTTGAAGTCAACGAGTCGGGAAGTAAAAAAGAGATATCTTAAGGAAATTAAAGCGGAAATAGCTTGAGCAATAACTGTAGCTAGAGCAGCACCGTTAGTTTCTAATCTAGGGAAGGGTCCTAGACCAAAGATCAGAAAAGGGTCTAGCAGGAGATTAAAAAAGGTAGCATAAAAAAGGAATTTTAACGGTGTTCGAGAATCACCTAAACCTCTTAAAATAGCACTAGTGCCATTATAGAGGAACATTCCGAGTAGTCCACTACTGAATATTTTTAAGTAAGAAGAAGCCATTTCGAGGATATCAGCAGGTACATTAATAAAGAGGAGGATTTGGCGACTAAAAAAGATCCCTAAGAGAGAAACCAGTCCGCCACAGATAATGAGTAAAAACATAGAATTACTAATGGTTTTGCTGACCATGTCATTTTTTTTGGCCCCGTAATATTGCCCTACGAGAGTTGTTGTGCCCATTGTAATTCCCATTACAAGAGCAATTAAGACGAAAATAACAGGAAAACTTACGGAAATAGCGGCAAAAGCTTGATGCCCTAAAAATCTTCCGACCCAGATGCTGTCTACAATATTATAAAGAGCTTGTAAGACATTGCCTAAGAACATAGGAATAGCGAAGGTGATTAAATGGCGAGGAATACTTCCGGTAGTAAAGTCTGTTGTTTTTTTATTTGGCATTTTTAAATGAACTCCTTAAGTTGAATTTTTTGTGGGATCGAGTGTTAGTGTAAATGTTTTTGTGTTTTTTATAGTTTAACATTTTTGGTCTTGTCAAAGCAAAGAGTAATCAATTGACTTTGTTATTCATTATACTATACTTTATCTAAGAGAATTTTTAAAAAAGATAGGAGAGGTAAAGATGGTCGGAAGGGAAATTTTGAAAATAAAAATAGATAATATTAGACCTTTGGGAGATATTGTTTATGAAGCACTTAGAGATGCAATTATCAATCAAGTTTTGAAACCTGGAGAACGGTTGATGGAAACTGAATTGGCTGAAGAAATGGGAGTAAGTCGTACTCCGGTGCGTGAAGCGATGCGTAAATTAGAGCTGGAAGGTTATGTAGTGATGGTCCCACGTAAAGGTGCTTATGTAGCAGGACTTTCAATTAAGGATATCAATAATCTTTTTGAAATTAGGGGTGCTTTAGAAACGTTGGCGGCAGGGCTTGCTGCTTCCAGAGCTAGTCGGGAAGAAATTGAGGAAATGGAAAGAAATTTAGTTATGGAAGCTAGTCTTTTTGAAACTAGTGATGTGATCAATACGATTGAAGTAGATGCCAAATTTCATGAACTTATTTATAGTGCCTCACGGAATACTCGATTGCAAAATATGATTAAAGACCTACGTGACCAAATTCAGCGGTTTAGGACAACGTCATTAGCTGTTCCGGGGAGGATGAAGTTTGCTTTGGCTGAGCATCGGAGAATCGTGGAGGCTATTGCAGCTGGGGATGTGGAGGAAGCAAGTAGAGCGACAAAGGAACATATTGAAAGTGCGGAAAATGCTTTATTAGACGTAATTAGTTATCAAAAATAAGAAAAGTTCGGAGTTTGGTTAAAAAATAGTACAGGTAAGGAGAGAGCTTTTTGAAAAAAATTGCACAAAGTTTGACAGAGTTAATTGGGAATACTCCTTTATTAGAATTAGAAAATTTTAGTAGGAAAAATAAATTAAAGAGAGATCTTGTGGCTAAATTAGAGTATTTTAATCCTGCGGGAAGTGCGAAGGATCGAGTTGGTTATGCCATGATTAAAGATGCCGAGGAGCGGGGGTTAATTAAGCCTGGTGCGGTGATTATTGAACCAACTAGTGGCAATACGGGGGTTGGTTTGGCGATGGTAGCGGCAGTAAGGGGATATCGACTTATTTTAACTATGCCGGAGACGATGAGTTTGGAAAGAAGAAAGTTGCTGTCAGCTTTAGGGGCAGAAATAGTGCTCACTCCGGGACGGGAAGGGATGGCGGGAGCAATTCGTCAGGCAGAGGAATTAGCTCAGCAAATAAAGGGTTCTTTTATTCCCCAACAGTTTAAAAACCTGGCTAATCCGGAGATACATAAAAAAACCACCGGTATGGAAATCTGGCGGGATACAGAAGGACAGGTAGATATTTTTGTCGCCAGTGTGGGCACAGGTGGCACTCTCACGGGGGTAGGAGAGGCTTTAAAAGCAAAAAATCCACAGGTGCAGATTATTGCCGTGGAGCCTTTTGGTTCTCCCGTTCTTTCCGGGGGCAAACCCGGTTCTCATAAAATTCAAGGGATCGGAGCCGGCTTTATACCGGAAATCTTAAAACGAGAACTAATTGATGAAGTAGTTACAGTGAAGGATGAAGAAGCGTATGCGGTTTGCCGCAGTCTAGCCAGAGAGGAAGGGCTTTTGGTAGGGGTATCCTCGGGAGCAGCGGTGAGCGGTGCTTTAAAAATAGCCGCAAGACCGGAAAATCAAGATAAGCTAATTGTGACGTTATTGCCTGATACCGGAGAAAGGTATTTATCTTCCGATTTATTTGTGTAGCTCTTTAGAAAAGGATAAGTTGAGCGTAATTTTAAACTTTTTGCGAAATATGGTGAATTATTTAAATTCATGTTATAATTACTGCAAAGTTGGGTAGCGTTGATAAATTTTAAGAAGGAGTGAAGAGATATGGTGACAAGAGATATGGTGAGATTAGGTGGTAATATAAGACGAGGTGAGATTAAGCAACTGGTAAAGGATATAGATAATTATCTTGAATCTGTCAGGGGGGAAGATTTTTATCTTCTGTATAACAGTGGTTCGGTAAGAGAAAAAAATTTGAAAAGGGAACAAAAAGCGATAACCGAGTGTTTTGAATCACGTTTTAAAGATGAAATAGATAGGTTGTGTTTTCCGGAAGAAGCGCAAAGGATAGAAATTGCCCTTGCTTTTAGTTCAAGGTATTGGAATAATTTGATAATGCACCCGAGTATTAGTTATTCGGAAAGTACGAAGGAAGATCTAAGAACATTAAGAGAAGTTGAAGAGTTTATTGGGAATGAAAAGAGATTAAAACAATTAGATGATTTTGAAGCTCTTTATCAAAGTGGAGATTTTGAAAGGTATGCTACAGACCTTCAGCTAAAAAGACAGTCACGTTGGATGGGATATAGTAATCAAAAAGAAAAAAATTATTTTAATATGCATAATTGTGATGCCGAAAACACAAGATTATATGAAAAAGAAATGCATTTTGTAAAGGGAAGTGGAAAATATAGTGATTTATTTGCCAGGCGGTTGGAACTTATGGATAAAGTCAGAAGGACAGGCAATCTTTCCCCTGAAGAAATGAAAGAATGGGCTAACCTTGAGCGTAATCCTTTTGACTATGGAAAAGAACAGATTGGCATAGTGGAGTTAGGGCGGATTAATGAGGATTTGGGCATTATCAAAGGAGAAGATGCGGACAAGGTCTTTCCGGAATATGCTCATGTGCGTGACCAAAAAGAAAAACAAGAAAGAAAACTCGAAGCGTTACTGAAAAAAGTTAAAGAAGAAAGGGCGATGGGAGGAAGTTCGCTAGAAACTAGTTTAGATCCATTAGAGAGAGGAGAATTAAGACAATATGAGATTAAGCAACTGGTAAAGGATATAGATAATTATCTTGAATCTGTCAGGGGGGAGGACTTTTATCTTCCAGGTAATAGTGATTCTATAAAGAGAGCAAATTATTACAGGGAACAAGTAGCGTTAAAAGAGTGTTTTGAGTGGCGTTTTAGAAATGAAATAGATAGGTTGTGTAGTATACCTAAAGAATTAGAACGGTCATTTTATGTGAGTACCGAGTATTGGCATCTTTTAGATGTAAGTGAACTTAAAAAACCCAGACGTTCAGAATTAGAAGTAGGGTCAGAGCTTTTAGACGATTTAAGAAAGGTTGAAGAGTTTATTGGTAATCCCAAAAGATTAAGAAAAGTGGAAGCCTTAGAAAGGCTTTATCAAACTAAACAGTATGAAAAGGTAGTTCCAGAGCAGGAAGGATCGCCAAGATCAATTCGGGGTACTCTGAAAGAAGTTGATGAAATAAGAAATGAGCTAAAATCGGTAGAAATTAATGCTCGAGAGTGGACTTATAAAAACGACAATATACAGGGAAGATCGTTAAACGAATGGCAAAGTAAAGCAAATACAGGGCAAGCAAGAGGAGGAAATGCCTCACAAGAAAGGAAAGTACCGGAGACGGGGAGAGACAGATAAATAGTCACAAAAAAAGCGGTTTGCAAACCGCTTTTTTCTTTAAATATTTTTCAGTGTAGCAATACGTTTCTCCAGTGGTGGATGGGTACTAAAAGCTGAATTAACGTTAAAGTTTTTTGCCAGAGGGTTTACGATAAATAATCCTGCCGTAGCGTCATTGGCAAAGCCTTCGCGACTGGCTTTTTTTGGACTTTGATTTGTCGAAAGTTTTTCTAAGGCCGAAGCCAACCCTAGTGGATACCCTAAAGTGCGAGCCGCCGTAGCATCAGCAAGATATTCTCTGCTGCGGGACATCGCCATTTGAATAAGTTTAGCCAAAAAGGGAGCAAAAATAATGGCGATTAAGCCGATAATCATGAGAAGAGCATTCCCTTTTTGATTATTTCTGTTACGCTGTCTTCCACCACCATAAAAAAGTGACCTTCTGACGAAGTCTGCTAAATAGACCAAGGTACCGGCTAGAACAATAGCTACACTAGCAAAAAGAATGTCATAATTTTTAATATGGGCCATTTCATGAGCGATAACGCCTTCCAGTTCTTCTCTATTCATCAGTTCCAGAAGTCCCCGGGTAACAGCGACTGCCGAGTGATCGGGGTTTCTCCCCGTAGCAAAGGCATTGGGAACATCAGTTTCAATAATATAAGCTTTAGGTGTGGGAATATCAGCGGCAATAGCTACTCCTTCAATGGTATGATATAAATAAGGTTCTTCTTCTTTGACTACAGGATGAGCATTAGCCATTTTTAATAAAATTTTATCACTGTAGTAATAAGAAAAAAAGCTACCTAAAAAAGCTAGCATCAAGGCAAAAATACCGAAGAAATAGGCTTCTTCCGGTGAAAAAAGATAACTGATGGCAAAAACAAGGGCATAGATTAATAAACAAAAAAAGAGGATAAAAAGCAAAGTTTTCTTTTTATTTTTACCTACAATTTGATAATCTTGCATCTGCAAGCAGCCTCCTTTAACAGGTGCTGGTTTTAAAAGCTTACTTTAACTGCTTTGCGGGCTTCTTCGTCTTCTACTTCAAAGAATTCTTGTTCTTTGAAATTAAAAAGACCGGCAATGATATTATTAGGAAATTTTTGTATGCCTACATTATAATCCATGACGGCATTATTGTAGCTTTGCCGTGCATAACTAATTTTATTTTCCGTTCCGGCTAATTCTTCTTGGAGCATCAAAAAGTTTTGTGAAGCTTTAAGGTCGGGATAGTTTTCGGATACGGCAAAGAGTGACTTTAAAGCTCCGGTTAACATATTTTCCGCTTCGGCTGTTTCTTTGACGGTATGGGCATTGAGAAAAGCGGTACGTGCTTGGGTCACTGATTCTAGAACATCTTTTTCATGTGCCATGTAACCTTTCACTGTTTCTACCAAATTGGGAATCAGGTCATAACGACGTTGTAACTGGGTATTAATCCGTGCCCAGTTGTTTTTAACCGAGTTTCTTAAAGCAATCAGTCGGTTATAGATGATAATTACCAAAAGCAAAATGATACCGATGATAATAAGCGCTATTTTCATTGAATCTCCCCCTTACGTATTTTTATGGGTTATTTTAAAGCATTAATATATAGCTTGATTATATTATACACAAATTAACAAGGCAAGGAAAAATTTTGGAAACATTTTTAAGGTTTGGTTGATAGTTCTTCTTATGTTTAAATAGAGGAGTTGTAATTGTCCTGACGAATAATTAAATAAAGAAAGAAGGTGGTTGTAGTAATGGCTGCTAGAGGCTATGTGCAGGTATATACGGGAGCGGGCAAAGGAAAGACAACAGCAGCACTGGGTCTGGCTCTGCGCGCTCTTGGGGCAGGAAAGAAGGTTATGCTTTTACAATTTATGAAGGAGCAAGTTTATAGTGAACATAAGATTCTGGCGGATATTTCGGAGAATTTAACCATAGAGACAATTAGTAAACCCTTTTTTTTGATTAAAGAAGGTAGTATGCCGGAAGAAGAATTAGCTAAATGGAAAGATAAAGCGGTAGTTTTTCCACCCGGAAAACCACCGCAAGAATATTCAGATTCAGTAGCTCAAGGTATGGCTAGAGCGAAGGACGTCGTCGCCGGGGGAGAATATGATTTAGTCATTTTAGATGAAATTAATGTGGCCCTTTATTTCGGTTTAGTAAGCTGGGAAGAGGTAGACGATTTAATTAAGAGTAAAGGGGAAGGTGTTGAACTAGTGCTAACCGGCAGGGGTGCTCCTTCGGAATTAATTGCTAGAGCAGACTTGGTTACGGAAATGCGAAAAATTAAACATTATTATACTCGGGGTGTGGAAGCAAGGATTGGCATTGAAAATTAAAATTTACAGACTATTTGTTTTAATTTATGTTATAATAGTTAAAAAGTTGGATATTGTGGGAAGATTTAAAAAGGCGGTGAAGTGATATGGAATTAAAGCGGCAGGATGATTCAGGTAAAGAAAAGGAGTATTTAACTTTTACGAGTCCTTCCGGAATGTTTTCGTTTGAAATTTCAAAGAAAAGATATGAGGAAATAAAAGAAGGGCAAGAGCCTAAAACATTGCTTGAAAGATTTTTAGTAAATATTGAAGAGGAAAAGCGTGAAAAAGAGCAAATGAGGGAAGCGGAAGCAAGGAGAGTATCTAAAGAAAGAGAAGTATTGGAAGAAAGGACAGTTCCGGAAACGGATGACAGAGTGAGGTAATAGGATACATAAATAATTAAAACAGGTTTTGCCTGTTTTTCTTTTTCAGAAAAGGCATTAGAATAAAGCCGGTAATAAAACCACCGATATGTGCCCACCAAGCTACGGAACTACCTGTTGTGCCGGCATTAAATACGCCATTGAAAATTTGGATAATGAACCAGAGGAGAAGAAAGAAGACAGCGGGAATTTCTCGCAAGAAAATAAAAACAAACACAAAAAAAAGGGTAGTGATTCTGGCTTTAGGGAAGGTGATGAAATAAGCTCCTAATATACCGGCGATGGCTCCACTTGCTCCGACCAGAGGAATAGGGGAATTAACTGCAGTTACATAATAAATTAAATTAGCGGCAATACCTGTAAAGAGGTAAAAAAAGAGAAAACGAAGATGCCCTAGTCTATCCTCAATATTATCTCCGAAAATCCATAAATAAAGCATATTGGAGATCACATGGAACCAACTACCATGTAAAAAAGTAGCGGTAAGGAGAGGTGGATAGAAAAATCCCCAGAAAGAAAGGGTTTGTACCCGTTCAGTAAGTAAGGTCGGGGTAAAACCATATGTAAGAATTAGTTGCTCCATTTGCCAGGGGGAGCTGGTTGCTTGTTGAAAATATATGTAGAAATTAAGAGCAATTAAAATAACCGTTACTAACGGAAAATTTCGTGAACGAGTACTGTCGCGTAAAGGAATCATAACCTCACCTCTTCCTTATTATAACTTAGGAAAGAAAAATATAATCAGTATTGCTTTAAAATAGGTAGTGTGATATTTTTTCACACTACCTATTTTAATCATGATTGTTCTAAAGTTGTTTCATTTTCTTTTAGTTTTTCTTGTTGCTTGTATGTTTCGTTTTCATCTATATCTCTTTGACTACGGTAAGAAAAGATCCATTGTTCTTGTAAAGGTGTTTCAACTGGGGCTTTAGGGGTAAAATAGTGCTTAACTATCCAGGTCCATTTATTCATATTTTTATCCCTCCTCGGTGATGATGAGAAAACTTTTGTCCTATTATCATATGAAATTAAGGTATAAAGTGAGACATTTTACTTTTTCTTATCATCATAGAAAACTCCTTCTTCTAGAAGAAAACTGCCACGGAGAAGGCTTTTTTCGCCAAACCTATTTTTAATTTTATCAATTGCTGTATATAGTTTTTCTTCCGGGGCAAAAAGAGAGAGTTGTTTATATTTAGAACAAATAAGGTTGCTTAAACTAATACCGAGGAGGCGTACCGGTTTGTTTTGGGGCCAATATTGCTGAAAAAGTTTTAAGGCTAAATGATAGACTGTGGGAGGGTAAGCGGTAGGTTCGGGTAACGAACCGGAGCGGTTTAATCCTGAAAAGTCATTTCCTCGAACATAAAGAGATACCGTTTTCCCTTGATAGTTTCCCAACCTGGCTCTACGGCAGACCGCTTCAGCTAATTCCAAAAGAACAATTTTTATTTCTTCTTTTTTTGTATAGTCACGAGGTAAAGTGATTTGGTGTCCGATACTTTTAACTTGGTCTAGGGAATGAGGATCTACAGGACTGGAATCTTGGCCCCGGGCAAATTCATAGAGACGTGTACCGACGCGACCAAAACGTTGTTTGAGAAGTTCTACCGGAGTTTGGGCTAGATCTCCGATGGTGCGGATGCCCATATTATAAAGGTGTTGTTCCCTTTGTTTACCTACACCGAAAAGTTTACCTATAGGTAGGGACCAGAGGTGTTGTGGGAGGTCTTGTTCGGTAAGGAGGACAAGACCGTCAGGTTTTTGCAGGTCGGCCGCCATTTTAGCCACAACTTTAGAAGGACCAATACCTACAGAACAAAGGATACCGACTTCTTCCTTGATTCGTTTTTTGATGGTACGACCTACTTGAAGGGGAGGTCCCCACAGGTTTTCTGTACCGGTTAGGTCTACAAAGGCTTCGTCAATACTAAAAGGTTCGACTAAAGGGCTAAAGTCTTGTAGTATCTGCAAAATATGGTTAGAAAAATCCAGAAAAGCCGGATAATTGGGAGAACGTAAGATGGCTTGAGGGCAGTATGTTTGCGCTTCCCAAATGGCCATTCCTGTTTTTACTCCCCTTTTTTTAGCTTCATAACTAGCCGCGAGGATAATGCCATGACGTTTTTCCGGGTTACCGGCAATAAGTAAAGGTTTGCCTAGGAGTTCTGGCTCTAAAACTTGTGTCACACTGGCATAAAAAGCATTCATATCAGCTAAAAGAATCGTTCGTTTCATTTAAAATACATAGCTCCTTAAGAGTTGTGTATTTTAGTATATACAAACGAACCGGTGTTCGTCAAGCTATAAAACAGAGGAGAACAAAAATTTCAGTATTGTAGCTTGTTTTTTCCGGCAAGAATACGGATATCTTCAAGGCGGACATGAAAACCACAGGTTTTTTCTAAAACTAGATTGACAAGTCCGGTATGATTGAGGTTCATCATACAAAATCCGGGAAGGAAAGTCATCCGACAGCCGAAAGCAGGTTCTTTTTGGATGGAGGTGGCCAGACCTTCAAAACCAATCATGTGATAAGCGACAACATCTTTAATCTTTTGTTCACGGGAATATTGGGGACCCACAACCCAAGTATAAAGAAGTCCCGTGATAGGTTCAGCTCTAATTACTTTAAGGACATGAGGGATAGGACAGCCCGCTCCCATGGGCCGACCAAGGACATAGTCACCTTTGTTAATCTTCATTTTTTCGACAAGGTCACTACGGAAGGGGAGGACAATTTTACGTGCCGAGATTTCTCCGGGTAGAGGTTTAAGGATAAAGTCATAAGGGTTACCTAAAATGTCACGAGGTGCATAAACTGCTTCTTGCAGTTTTTCAAGACATTTTTGGTGGGCATTTTTGGTTCTTTCCCGAAAATAAGGACAATCTTGATATGTTTTTTCTCCATTGTGCAGAAGACGTAGAAAGCTTTTACAATTTTCGGCACCACACTGTCCACAATTTTTACCTGGGGGTAGCCAATGTTTTGTTGTACGCATTATCTATTCCCCCCGATATAAGTAATCGGCAGCAAGACCATCTAATTTTTTGACTACCCCAAAATGATGTTTCCAGCCAATTTCTTTTTTGCCGACACAAATTGTACAGGTGCCTAGAGGTGGATTACCTTTAAGGAGGAGTGTTTCTTTGTCTATAGGGGGGGATTTTTCAATCAAGTCATAGAGACGTTGAAGTGACGTGCCTTGCAGGGCATTTGTTTCCAGAAGAATAATTTTAGGGTGGACTTCTTTTATTTTTTGGATTAATACTTCTCGTTCTGCTTGACTAATTAGGTCAATCTTAGTAACAACGGCAATATCGGCTAAGGAAACCATGGCTCCCATTTTTTCCGGGGTATGAATGCCGGCGATAGAGCTTAAGACAATGATGCCTAAACCTTGGTTAAGGTAAGGGGAACAGCGGAGACAAAGTCCGGCACTTTCGATAATAAAGAGGTCAGTATGATTGCTTTCTGCCCATTCAATTGCATCACCCATAATCATTACTCCGGCATGGTCGGGGCAGAGGTCACCTGAATATACTTTCTTGGTAAGAATTTTAAATTCTTTACGTAGCTCTATATCTTCAAAAGCTTTAACGACATCTATTTTTAAGTAGGCAATTTTTATTTCTTTTTGAAAGCGTTTAATAATTTGTTTTGTTAAAGAGGTTTTACCTACAGAGGGCGGACCGGCAATGACTAAAAGTTTCAAATATGAACACCACCTTATTTAGTTTTTTAAGCAAAGTTGGCACTAACTAATTCTTGGGTTATTTCATAACCAGCTCTAAGGTTTTCTCGAATGACACCCATTTTTTGATCAAATTCAAGTAGGTTTTGTGCTGCACCTGATTCTGACTCGTTTTGAAAAACAATTTTTTTGACAGCTCCATTACCCATGATTAAGCGTTTTTTAGTAGACAAAGCGATGACGGGGTCATGGGTCACAAAAATAATAATTTTAGAAGTACTTCTGATGATTTCCAGAACTTCTTGTTTAAAGATACCGGCATTTTCTATTTCATCGAGGAGGATAATGGGAGCAGCTCCAATGAGTAGGGCGTCTGCAATTAAGAGTGACCTTGTTTGTCCTCCTGAAAGTACAGTAACTTTATTCTGTAATTTAATTTTTTCTCCGGTAAATTTGTTAGCTAATTCCAAGGTGTCTCTTACAATTTGTTGGTTATTTATTTTACGAGCACGGGCATGAATGTTTAAGAATTCTTCCACACTTAAATCGGCAAAGCATTTGGTGTTTTGGGTAATCATGGCAATCGGTTTTTGAGCCGGGTCATATCGTATTTCATCCGGAGGGACTTCTCCGTTAATGAGGATGTAGCGTCCTGTCGAAGTATCTCCCTGAGCCAGTAGTTCAATATCGGTAATAAAAGCTGTTTTTCCACTACCTGTAGGACCGACAATAGAGATGGTTTCTCCGGCTTTCAAAGTTATCTGGTCAAATATTTCTTTATTTTCGTTTTTATCTTGGCCCGGTAAGATCGTTATTTCTTTAATCATGGGCTCGCTCCTTTCACTTACTTCTTTTTTATTATTGGGAGGTACTTATATCGCTGATGGCTGAATCACAATAAAAGGGAATGGTGGGTAAAAAGTCTTGTAAACAACAGTATTCAATATCACGCCAGTAACCTTTGGCTAATAAGGTTCGCCCGTTTTTGGACCTGCTTAAATAATAGGGGAGGTTCTTTTGAAAATTATGGTATAAAGCAAGGGCACTTAAAGTTTTGTCATTAAGAAAAGGTTTAACAGTATTTTGCAAAAGGTGGAGGAAATAGCCTGCACAACAAGTATCTTCAAGGGAATATTCTCCTCGGGTGCCCGCACAGGCTAGGAGAAGGTCATTTTTATGTTCTTGCAATTTTTGAACAAGAGACAGAGCATTAAGGAAGGAACCGATATAAATTTGGGCAGCATCTTTGGCTTGTTGAATAGCAGGAATGCCATTAGTAGTGGAAAGAATAATTGTTTTGTTTTTAACCACTTCTGAAGTGTATTCCAGGGGTGAATTGCCCAGGTCAAAACCATCTATTTTTAGGCAGTTGCTTTCTCCACCTAGCAGTGAACCTGGTTTTTGTTTTTTTAGCTGTAAGGCATCTTGCGGAGTGCTTGTGGGAAGAATTTTAGTGGCTCCCTGAAATAAAGCAGTAATAATTGTCGAAGAAGTTCGGAAAATATCAAGGATGATCACGGTTTTACCGTAAACCAAGGGGGATGTAAGTTTTTCAGTAGTAAAACAGAGGTCAATATTCATCTTTAAACCTCCTCATAACAAATTATAAGCAATGGATCTTATTAGTAAAATCAGGGATTAGAGGTAGGGTGTCAGCTCTAAGACCAGTTCTTAAAGCTTCTAAGGCGAGTAAGTCTTGAGGCAGGATATTTCCAAGATTGACTTTAGTACCAAATCTATGGATTAAATCAACTTGCTGATTTTTTAAAGGCGCTTCCCAGATGATTTTACTGTGGTCAGGACAATTTTTTAATAAGTTCTTTAATTTTGTTTCTTCTATTTCTCCCTTGTGGTTATAGATCCCGATTCCTTTCCCGCTTTCTCGTGCTTCGATAATTACTTTCCAGGCTCCGTTTTTTAAGTCTGTTTCTCCTTGTTTCCAAAGCTCCCGGGGGGAAAATATGTTTTTAAGATTTTTTTTGCCTAATTCCGAAAGCACTCTAAAACCTGCATTGACAGCTTGTTTAATACAATCTTCACGCTTTTGAGTATTTACGGTGATCGTACCATCGGAGATTTCGATAGTTTTGAATCCTAATTTTTGGATTTGCTCCAGATAGGTTTTATATTTGCCTTGCCTTAGAGCAATTTCCATTAAGGTGCCTCCTGGGTAAATCTCAACTTGGTATTCTTGGCAAAGTTTGATTTTCGCTTGGAGTATTTCTTTTTTATAAAGCAGGGAAGTCCCGAAGCCTAGTTTGAGAAAATCAAGGTATTCTCCTGCTATTTCTAAAAGGTCGCTTAATTCTCTAAGCCCCAGCCCTTTATCAAGAACCATGGTTAGGCCTTTTTCCCTAGGCTTAGCAGTTCTTTTCCCTAGAGGGTAAGTAATAAGTTGTTCCCAAGTATCGTTCAACAATACGCCCCACTCCTTTATTTTCATCTTTCAATAAGACTCACTCTTTTATGATATGCGAGGACAAAAAAGGGAAGTGTCTGCCTTTAAAAATTGGTCAAACTTAAATTTTTTATAAAGTTAGAGGCTGAACGTAAAAAGGTGTTTTTTACGTTCAGCCTCTAATTTAAAAATAGAAAAAATTATTTTAATTTGTTTTAAGTTAAGAGATATAAAAGCCTCATCGCATTTATTTGATGCTCAATCAAAGAGTTAAAGTGGTCATTATGGTTACAAGAGTCTGTTCTTAGATATAAGTTTTTAAGTAAATGGATAATTTGAGTTTCTTCGATTACGGCATAACGAGCGGCAGTTCTAAAATCAGCAAATACGGGAACCTCTTCTACCGCTTCGCCTAAATCGGTGAAATCTTTACCAAACATATCCTTATGCATTTTTTCTAAAGCGGCTTTCGTATTCATCACTGTTCTTCTGTTTAATTCTATCAATCTTCGGGCTTCTTCTGTAGGGGCATTTTGGATCATGTAACCATAAACAATCAGTAATTCATTAAGCTCCATCATTAAATTTCTCAAGGCCTGATACATAGCCATCATTTGCTTGTTCCTCCTTTCTGATTTGTATCCGGAAATACTTAGGATAGATGACATAGTTTGGATGTACTTTACTATAATACTTTATGCAAATATGGCGAAAGGGTGACAGGCATAATTTTAGTAGGATTTTCAAAAACTAGAGAAAGAAAGGGAGAGGATGGGTTTAATTGAATTCTTGGCAAAAATTATGGAAAAAAGCATTTAGTTTAATAGTTTTTAATGAAAGTAAGGAACAGGAAGGTTTTTTACTTATTTCAGAAAAACAGAAAAGGCAACAGGAGGGGCAGAAGGAGGAGAAAAGCAAGCAACAAGATAGGGGGAAAAGAAAAAAGCAGTTTCTGATAAAGAAAGGAATAGAGAAGGAAGGTCAGAAAAAAGAAAACAAAAAAAAGAGAAGTAGTTTAAAAAAACCGTCTCGAGTTAAAAAAACCCCCTTGAGTCTTGCCGAGCAAAAAGAAAAGAATAAAGAAAAAAACATGACCGAGGAACCTATTAGACCGGAAAAACTTGTCGTTAGTTCTAGTTTAGAGGATAATAAGCGTTATCTGGAAAAAATTTATTCCTTACCTAAAAATAAGGATATTATTTTACGTGAATTTTATATTGCTTTAGAAACTCCCCTTAAAGCTTTTGTGCTTTTTATTGATGGTCTTGCTGATAAAGAAATCATCAATAATTCTATACTGAAGCCTTTGATGGTACTTTTAGATGAAGAGACAGAGATTGAGGGAAATGAAGCTGCTACTTATATTAAGGAACATTTATTGCCCGGTCATGATGTCCTAGCTTTAGAAAAATATCGGCAGATTTTAGATTTTGTTAATTATGGAAACACGGCTATCTTTATCGAAGGGTGTGCTCAATGTTTAGTCATAGAAACAAAGGGATGGGATAGACGTTCTGTCGGTAAGCCGGAAGTGGAACAGGTGATCATGGGACCTCATGAGGCTTTTAATGAAACTTTGCGTAGTAATACGGCTTTAATTAGAAAAGCTTTACGTAATGAGAATTTAATTACGGAAATGGTTAAGGTTGGGTCGCGAAACAAGATTGATGTAGCAATTATGTATTTAGAGGATTTAACTAATCCTCAATTAGTTGCCGAAGTAAAAAGGCGTATTGCTTCTATTGATACTGATTATGTAGGTGTTTCCGGTGTTTTGGAACAGTTTATTGAAGATGAACCTTTTCGGCTTAGCCCACAGATTTTGACGACAGAAAGACCGGATCGAGTGGTATCTTTTCTAGTAGAAGGACATATTACGGTGATTGTTGATGGAGGTCCCCAGGCTTTGATTGTTCCGGCTACAATTTTTTCTTTATTACATAGCTCCGAAGATTATTATTTACGAATGCCTTATGGTAATTTTTTACGGATATTAAGGGTGTTTGCTTTATTTATTGCGATTTTGACTCCCAGTATTTATGTTTCTATTGTCACCTTTCATCAGGAAATGATTCCCACAGAGCTTCTTTTAGCTATTGCGGCTTCGCGGGCTACAGTACCTTTCCCTACAATTTTTGAAGTTTTTGCGATGGAGTTTGCTTTTGAGCTTATTCGTGAGGCCGGGGTGCGGGTACCGGGTGTTATTGGTAATACGATTGGGATTGTGGGTGCTCTCATTTTAGGTCAGGCAGCTGTGCAGGCAGGTATCGTGAGCCCTATCTTAATTATTATTATTGCCATTACCGGATTGGCTTCTTTTGCTATCCCCAATTATTCCATTTCCTTTTCGTTCCGGGGAAGACGTTTTATTTTTACTATTTTAGCAGCTTTCTTTGGTTTTTTCGGTATTGCCGGAGGCTTGTTTTTGTTTCTTCTTTCATTGGTGAATATGAAGTCTTTTGGGGTTCCTTTTCTAGCTCCGGTCAGTCCTAAAACTAAAACGGGACCCGATGTGGTTTTGCGGGGTCCGGTTTGGTCAATGGAAGAACGGGTTGATTATCTTGCTCCCCTGGATAGACGTCGGCAACCGAACATTAGTCGTGGCTGGATTAAAAAACCCCGAGGAGGAAAAAGAAAGTGAATAAGGAATTAGTGGGATATTCCGAAGCTACTGCTTTTATCATTATTGCCATTGGGACGAAAGCTTTTTTAGGTTATCCGCGGATAGTGACAGATTGGGGTTTAACAGCCGGTTGGTTAGTAGTTTTACTTAGTGGTTTATTGAGTATTCTTTTTTGGTTAATGATCGTCGGTGTTTTAGAGCGCTTCCCCGGGAAACCTTTAACGGAAATTACGGAAATTACTTTTGGTCCTGTTTTAGGTTTAGGTATCAATTTGTTTATTTTTTTCTATAGTATTTTTGGTACAAGTAATATTTTACGTCTTTTCAGTGAAGCTGCGATTCTTACTGTATTAACTGAAACACCCGTGAGTATTTTGGCTTTGTTATTTATTCTTGCGGCCTGGATAGCTGTTTATTATGGAATTGAGGCCATCTTTCGCAGTGCCTATTTCTCTTTTCCTTTTTTGGCGATAGGGGTAGTGATAGTTTTGCTGGTACTTTATCCTTATTATAATTTTAAAATGTTACTTCCTTTAGCGGGACCGGGCGTTTGGCCGGTAATTAAAAGTAGTTTTTGGGGTACATCAGCTTTTGGGGAGGTAATGATTCTTGCTTATTTAGTTCCGTATTTTTCTTTTAAAACGCAAAAATTAAAAAAGGCCGGAGTTTTTAGTATTAGTTTTGTAATGACCTTTTTCATAGCGATTATTGGAGTTTATTTAATGGTATTGCCTGTTCCTACCAGTTCCGAGACATTAGTTCCCTTTTATCAATTAAGTAGGAGTATTTTTTTAGGACATTATTTTCAGCGAGTAGAAGCATTTTTTGTTATTTTTTGGACCTTTACAGCCTTTTTAAGTATTGCGGCCGGAATATTAGTAGGAGCAATCATTTTGCAGGATACGTTCAAATTGCCTTATTATCGTCCGCTTCTTCCGGCGCTTTGTCTTTTAACCTTTAGTTTAGCTTTTACTCCCCATAATTTAATGGAAGCGGTGAAGCTGGAAGGAGAAATAAGGATGATTTATGGTTGGCTGCTAATTTTTGTTATCCCCCTTTTAATTTGGGTGGTAGCTTTGCTTTGGCGAAAGGGGGAAAAGAAGACAAATGACTCCCAAAGTTAAAGTATTGTTACTTAGTATGTTTTTGCTCTTTTTTGTTCAAGGGTGTTGGGGAATGCAGGAAACTGATGAAATGGGATATATTTTGGTGATGGGTATTGATAAGGGGGAGGAGGATATTGTTAAAGTTACTTTTCAACTTGCTGTGCCTCAGCCTATAGAAGGTGGTGGAGAAAAAAAGGTAGCTACAGAAATTATCGAAGTAGAAGCAGCTTCTCTTTTTGGAGCACAGCAGTTGCTCAATACTTTTGTAAGTAAACATTTAACTCTAATTCATAATACGGCGGTAATTGTTTCTGAAGAGATTGCTCGGGAAGGACTGAGTAAATATATTAATCCTTTGGTGAGAAGTAGGAAATTACGCAGAACTAATTTTTTGTTGGTCGTAAAAGGAAAAGCTGGCGAGTTTATTGAGCAAAACAAGGGGCTTGTTTTTGAAAAGTATCCTTCTCGGCAGTTAGATATTTTGATGGCATCGGCTGATTTGACCGGTATTATTCTAAAATCAGATATTCATATGTTTTATCAGGGGTTAAAGTCTCCGGGGCAACAACCTACCCTGGCTTTAGTAGGTGTACAAAGGAGTAAAGAGAAACAAGATAAAGAAGCAAGTAGCAGAAGTACGGAAGAAAAGATTAAAGAAGAAACAGCATATTTACCGGGGGAAATTCCTCGTAAAGGTGGAAATAAAATTGATTTAATCGGACAGGCAGTTTTTAAAGAAGATAAATTAGTTGGTTTCCTTAATGGGAAAGAAACTCGTTATTATCAAATGCTTACTGGTGAGTTTAAAAAAAGTATTTTTAGTTTTCCGGAACCGAAGGAAGTAGATAATGACCTCATTGTTATGGAGATAAAAAAAGCCTCTTCTCCTGTGATTAGGATTAGAGCTGATGACCTTAAGACTGTGATTGAAGTTAATCTTTTTTTAGATGGCGAAATTATGTCCATTCAAAGTGGTAAAAATTATGAAAAGGGGACTTTAGAAAAGGACTTGGAAAAGTATATTAGTAATTTAATTTCACAGGAAGTTACTCAGTTAATTAAAAAAACTCAGGAAGAATATGCTAGTGATATCTTTGGTTTTGGTGAATATACGCGTACTTTTTTTTGGACTTGGCAAGATTGGGTTGATTATGCTTGGTTAGATAAATATCCTTTTTGTGAAGTAAACGTACAAACTTTTTTTAGTATACGTCGTACGGGGATGATGTTAAAGACGGCACCTACTCATTTTTAAGGAGGAAGTTTTTTGATTTATAAGTTATTTTTTTTGTTGGTAGCCATGACGATTAGTTTTTATACCTTAACTTACATGGTCTGGCTCTGGCGTCAAAAAAAGAGAAGAGGTGCTTTAGGTGTACTTTTTTTAGCATTAGCTTCTTTGTTTTATTCTGTTTTTGTTTTGTTTTTTCGGCAGAACTAAAAGCTATTTATAACCAATTGAGGTGCTAACACATATGATATAAGGCAGAGAATATCTATAAAGGAGATGAGCCTTATGCAATATGTGGTTCAGGCAGGTGATACCTTATCTTCAATTGCGCAAAAGTTCGGAACGACAGTAGAGGCAATTGCCCGTGCTAATAATATTACTAATCCAAATTTAATTTTTGTGGGGCAAGTTTTAACGATCCCGGGGGCAGCCGTACCTCCTACTCCACCAGTAACTCCTCCTCCAACTCCGCCTGTTTCCGGGCTTTGCCCCCGCTTACAACGCGGTTCAAGAGGTCCGTCAGTAAGAACCTTGCAGACGCTTTTGAGAAATGCGGGTGCAAACCCGGGTGTTGTTGATGGTGTCTTTGGGGCCAGGACGGAAGCGGCGGTAAGGTTAATTCAAACGCGGAGAGGGCTTCCCGTAACCGGTATCGTTGATGTACAAACATGGGAAGCTTTAGGTGTGAGTTGTGTTGTGACACCTACTCCTGTGCCGCCTGTGACACCGGTACCTCCTCAGGAATATTTTTGTCCTGTGTTGCGGCTCGGCGATCGGGGACCGGCGGTAAGATTTTTACAAAGATTGCTTAGGGATAAAGGCTTTTATACCGCTCCTATTGATGGAATTTTTGATGTTAGAACACAGAGAGCGGTAAGACGGTTTCAGCGTCAACAGGGTCTTGCTGTAACGGGTGTGGTAAGAATTCTTACTTGGCGGGCTTTAGGTGTAACTTGTGTGCAGGTGCCTCCTACGCCTCCTGCGGGGACTCCCATTGCCACAAGAGTAGGGAGAGGGATTAGACATATTCTTTTTACTGACAAACGTGTTTATAATCGGGGCGAAAATATTAAGATTACCCTAGTAAAGACTAATGTTACCGATGAGGAAATAACGCTTCGTTATCGAACAAGTCAGATTGTAGAAATAACAGCTACTAATGCGGCAGGTGCTGTAGTTTGGCGTTATTCTACAGGGCGTACTTTTGCTCAGTTTACACGCTTGATTACAATTTTCCCCGGAGGAACTCAAGTTATTGAAAGGACTTGGAATCAAGTGGACAATAGGGGCAGACAAGTGCCTTCCGGAACTTATACGATTACGGAAACAAATTTAGCAACTAATGTTAGTTTATCTGTGCAGGTACAAATCAGATAATAAATATGCTGTACCGTTTCCCATTCCGTGCTTCGTTTAGTTGTTTTAATTAGGTACTGCCTCGGGTTTTCGTAGCTACGGTCAGAACGTCCTAGAGCTCGGTTCGGAGTAATACCGACCGAGCTCAATTTGCATCCTTGCTTAATTCGCCCTGGTGCCGACATCCTTGTCGTCACCTCGTTATTATTACTAACCTCACTTTCGCTAAGGACGTTAAACTGACCTGCGCTAAGTCACTCTCCGGCAGTACCTAGTCTAAAACAGTATAAGTAAGGGAAAGGAACGGAGAAACGGTACAGCATATTTTCTTATTTTTCTTAATAAAGGTGGATGTAGTTTTTTCCTCTAGCTTTAGCTATATATAAAGCTTCATCAGCTTTTTGGATAATTTCATCCATGTTTTTACCATCATAAGGATAGGTAGCAATGCCCATGGAAAGACTCACTTGTGAATAAGGAATAAATTTAGGATTAACTAGCACACTATTGCGAATTCTTTCGGCAATAGTTTTACTTTTTTCTTTACTAGTTTGAGGAAGAATAATGGCAAATTCATCTCCGCCAAAGCGCGCAATAACATCCGTAGTTCGGGTATATTGTTTCATTATGTCAGCAATTATTTTTAATACGAAGTCACCATGATGGTGCCCTTCCGTATCATTTAGTTGTTTAAAGTTGTCTAGGTCGAGTAAAATTAAGGAAAAAGGGATGCTTTTTCTAACAAGTGAATTTAAGCTTTGATTAAAGAAACGCCGATTGTGTATTTTGGTAAGTGTGTCCAGGTTAGCCATAAGAAAACAAGACTTATGAAAACCTCGAGATAGAGTTAAAGTAAAAAAGGAAAGGATAAAGAAGATAATAACTTGAACTATTACCGGAGGTAAATATAAGTTTTGGCGGATACTAATAAAGATGAAGATAGCTCCGGAGAGAGTGGTTGTCAGATATGTCCAAAAAGTCTTATTATGAAAAGCAAGTGTGACAATAGGAAAAGTATAGAAAACAGAAAAGGTTAAAGCGTATTTTTTTTCAAAATAAATAAAAAGACTAATAAAAGCTACGTCAAAGAGAACAGTAAAAGGATAAGGGTCATGGAGGATGTCATTAATTTGAGGAAAAAGAAGAAGAAGGAGGGCATATAAAAAACCAATTACAGCAACAAAGTAAAGTATTGGAGATATACTAGTGTCCAATAAAAAGAAACAGGGTAAAAAGAGAATATAGGTCATAAGACGCAAAAAGGGAGTATTTTGGTTGATATCCATTTTTGGTTTTGTGGTAGCCATAATTCTCGCCTCTTTATAGAAAAAATATTTTCAAACCTTTTTACTTATATTCTTCGTTAGCCCCATCTTTTCCCTTTTTTTTTCTAGATAAATTTGTCTAAATGGGGAAAATATTATATCATAACTTTTTAGGTGATATTAATTATGAAAACAAAAACAATTGGACGTGTTAGTGTTATTGCGGCTATATATGCAACGCTAACTATTGCTTTTGCTCCTCTTAGTTATGATATGGTTCAAGTTCGAATTTCGGAGGCACTAACAATTCTTCCTTTTATTTTCCCGGAAAGTGTTTTGGGACTTTTTTTAGGGTGCCTTATTGCCAATATCTATGGAGGATTAGGATTCATTGATATAGTTTTTGGTAGTTTGGCTACTCTTCTTGCTGCTTTTTTAACTAAGAAGATGCCTCATCCTTTTTTAGCACCATTACCTCCCGTATTGGTTAATGCTGTTGTTGTTGCTTCTATTTTAAAATACGTCTTGGGCTATCCTTTTGTGGCTAGTATACTTTATGTGGGATTAGGAGAGTTTTTAGCTTGTTATTTTTTAGGATTACCTCTTTTGTATTTATTGAAAAAATATGAGTGGTCGCAATACTAATCTTTTAAATATATTTGAATAAATAAAGATGATATGATAGGGATGGGTGAGATAATGGGAGAAAGATTAGTAGAAATAGATTATTTAAGGGCAATTGCCTGTATTTCCGTGATTATTGTGCATATAACGGCGGGGTATCTTTTTTTAGATACTACCGGTGAATTAACTAGGTTGGTTTTTTTGTTTTTGAATAGGGCTTTAGTTTATGTTGTTCCCGCTTTTCTTTTTATCAGTGGTTTAGTGTTAACTTATAATTATCAACATAAAACATTTAATTATTTTCAGTTTATAACTAAAAGAACTAAAAATATTATTATGCCTTATTTTTTTTGGACAGTAATATTTTATGTAATCTTTGTTCAGCAAAGGGTATATGAATTTTCCCTAGCATTTTTTTTGGAGAAATTTTTTCTAGGGGACTTAGTTTATCATTTATATTTCATTGTACTGATTATTCAGTTTTATTTATTATTTGGGATTTTTAAATGGCTATTTCAAAAATATAATTCTTTTTTATTATTAGTAACGATGTTTGTTTTAAATGTTTTATTTATGAAATATATTTATTTTCCTTATGTAGATAGATTTTTTATGCAATATTTATGTTTTTTTGCGTTAGGTTGTTTTTTTGCCACTAATTATCAACAGCTTAAAAAGCACATGTATAGTTATAGGTATATATCATTGGTTGCTTATCTTGTGCTGAGTATCCTTCTTGCACAACAATTTTATGCTAATGTTATTTTGCAAAAAGCAGGTAATCCTTTTAGGGCGAACTTGTTATGGCTTTTGTTTTCTTTAGTAGCAATTCTTTTTTATTTTAGTTTAGCACTTGTTCTAGCGAGGAGTAATTTGGGTAAATCTAAAAGCTTTTTACTTAAAGTTAGTGATAGTTCCTATTATATCTATTTAGGACATCCTTTAATGTTAATGGTTGCTCAAAAAGTTATTACTTATCCATTAGTTCCTTCGACGACGCTTAATTTTCTTCTTACTCTTGTCTTTGTTTTAGGAACAGTTTTGCCGGCAGCTTTTCTTTATCAAACACAAAAACGAAAATGGTTTTAAAAAAGGCTTGGAGGATTTTCCCCAAGCCTTTTTTAAAAGTTTAACGTTGTCGAGTAATATCGGCATAACTGATACTTCTGGTATGCAAAGTATGAGACCAAGAAACATGTGTATTTCCAAAGAAACTAAGGAAGATAATGGGTACCCAACTATAAACAAAGATAGGATAATGAAAGATAATCCATTTGATGACATTACGAGGTAAGCGATCCATCCAGATTACTAAAAAGGGATAAATTATTTGCAGTGTACTGACCAGTTCCCAAATTAAAGGAGGCCAAATAAATGTGAAAATAGTAGTATAAAGGTCAATAATAAAAAGATCAACAAAACCTACTAGCGTAAAAAGCCCCATAAAAATTACAAGTAAAGGCTGAAGGGTTAAGATAGAAGCATCAAATAAGACAATATTTTTCTTGCGAAAAGCTTCTTTAATAAAGTGGAAACTGTATGTTCGAAAAAGTTCTACATGACCAAGAGCCCAACGCTTTCTTTGATTCCAAGCTTGTTTGAAAGTGAGTGGTTTTTCATCATAAACAATAGCTTCATGAGCCCAGGTAGTTTTATAACCATGGAGAAGAGCCTTTAGGCTAAATTCTAAGTCTTCGGTTAGAGAGGTAGCCCCCCAGCCAATTTCTCGTAAGACATCTAAAGAGATGGCCATTCCTGTGCCTCCCAAATAGTTGGAAAGTCCTAAATTATATCTGGCTAATTGCAGCATCCTATTTGCTACCCAAAAGGCCATGGCGAATGATGCTGTTACCCAAGTATCTTGTGGGTTTTTGGCATCTATATAGCCTTGTACAATTTTCGCACCATCACAAAGCCGATTATTCATATGTTTTAAGAATTGAGGATCGACTAAATTATCGGCATCAAAAATTACTACAGCATCATATTTTTTAGGCATATTATAAAGTTTGGCAAAAAACCATTCCAAAGCGTATCCTTTACCTCTTTGTTCTAAATTAGTTCTTTCATAAACTAAAGCACCATGACTTCTAGCAATATCTGCAGTGCTATCATTACAATTATCGGCAATAACGAAGACATCATATAGTTCTTTAGGATAATCTAAATTCAATAAATTATCGATAAGAGGGCTAACAACTAATTCCTCATTATGTGCCGGAATAACCACAGCAAATTTTTTTTGGGGATTATAAACTTTAGGGATACGAAATTGAACTAATCCTGACATACCTAAAATAAAAAAATAAACAGCAACAAAAGCCAGAATTATTTGGGCAGGAATCATAAATAAATCTAATGGTAAATAAGACAAATCTTGTATATGCACGGCTATTTTCCTCCGTTTATTATCTTTGTAATTATTTTTTATCTTTGAACACACTATTTTATTATAACACAAAATTATAATAATTATTACCTAGAGCAAATAATTAATTTTTTTTCTTATTTAAAGCAATAATTCTATCGTTTAAATGTTGGGCAGCATTATAGCCTAATTTTTTTAATCGATAGTCTCTGGCAGCAGCTTCAATAATGATAGCTAGATTACGTCCGGGTTTTACAGGAATAGTAATTTTATGAATATCTACACCAAGCAGGTTAAGAAAAGTTTCGTCTAGCCCTAATCTTTCGCAATGACTTCCTTTTTCCCAAGGTTCAAGTTCGACCACAAGGTCAATTCCTTTAGCATTGATTGTTGCTCCTACTCCGTACATTGCTTGGACATCAATAATTCCTACACCACGTATTTCCATAAAATGACGAATCGCTTCGGGAGCTTCTCCAATCAGCCTGTTTCTAGCTACCTTTTTAATATTGACAACGTCATCACTAACTAAACGGTGTCCTCTTTTGACTAATTCTAAAGCTGTTTCACTTTTCCCGATACCTGATTCACCTAGTAAGAGTACTCCTAAACCATAAACATCTACCAGAACGCCGTGTTGAGTTAGCCTCGGGGCCAATTTACTGTTTAGATAGTTAGAGGCAATATTGATAAATTCTGTAGTTACTAAATCTGTTTTGAGGAGAGACCGTTTATGTTTAAGAGCGGCAGCTTTGATTTCGGGGATAGGCTCCATAGCACGGCAGAGAATAACACAGGGTAATTCGTAACTAAAATATTTATCTAATCTTTCTTTACGTGTTTTTGCATCTAGGTCGTTAAGAAAAGCGACTTCGATTAACCCTATGACTTGCAGACGAGCTGCAGTTCCTTCGGCAAAAAAAGTAAAATAATTAGCAAGTTGTAAGCCCGGTCTGTTAATATCACTAGTATTAATGAATATTTTATCCTGTTCACCCTGATAGACTACTTCTAAATTGAGGTCTTTAATTAATTCAGGTAGAGTTACTGTAATCATTGAAATTTACTCCTTGTCTAGTCTTTTTTAGATGCAAATATTCACCTCCATTGATTATAGCATAAGTTGATAATGGACAAAGCATATATTAAGATAGTTTTCTTCTTTAATTGTATAGAGACGTTGCCAAGAAGAAATTTGTTCCGTGAATTTGTATTTCTTTTTTGTGGGTGTGACGGTATAATGATAAGAAAGGGACATATCTAACTTTTTAAATAAGCAGGTATAAAGTGAGGGGAGTTTGTTGAATTTACAAATTAAAAAACCAAATAAAAAAGTGGTAATTATAGGAATGCTTATTATTATCTGTATTCTGATTTTTTCGTATTTTCTTTGGTTATACTTAATAAATAAAAACTTGCCTGTAGTACAAGTGGCTAAAGCGAAAAAGCAGGAACTGGTAACTGAGATTAAAACAAGTGGTATCTTACAGTGTACTAAACAACAAGATTTTTATGCGCGGACAATTTCTACAGTAAAGGAAATAAGAAAAAATGAAGGTTCTAAGGTTACGCTAGGAGAAGTTATTTTGCTATTGGATAACAGTAATGCTTTACGGGAACTTGGCCTAGCGGAGAATGCTTTAGCTATTTTACAAAATGATTATTTGCAGGCAGTTAGTAATAAAGTTTATCTGATGAATAAAAGAGATGAGGCACGAAAAAAACAAGAATGGTTAGAAGAACTTTATAAATTAGAGGAAGTTTCGTTTAAAGAAGTAGAAGAAGCTAAAACGGAAGTGGCTGATTTAGAAAATCAAATTAAGGCCATAAATTTGAATACCTTAGAAAGTCAAGTCAATGAAGGTCGTTTGGCTGTTCAGGCAGCGAGGGAGGAATTAGCCGAAACAGTAGTTACCAGTCCTTTCGAAGGTACTATTTTAAAGATGGCGGTTAATCGTGGTGAACCGGTAAGTAAGGAAAAGTTTCTTTTTAGTGTGGGAAAAACTGATTTTTTAGAGGTAGTAGCCTTTGTTAACGAATATGATGTTATTAAAATAGAGAAAGGTGACCCTGTAGAAATTTATAGTGAAGCTTTAGAAGGAAAAGTTTATCAAGGCGATGTCGCTCAAATAGCTCCTTTGGCGGAAGTTCAAGAGACTTCTATTGGTCCGGAAAGCAAAGTAAAATTAAAAATAGCTTTGGAAGAAAGGACGGAAGAATTCAAGCCCGGTTTTACGGTAAATATAAAAATTCCTTTGGATAAAAAGTCACAAGCGTTATTAATACCTAGTAATGCAGTATTAGAAGAAGAGGGAAAAAGCATTGTTTTTATTTATGAGGATGGCTTAGCGAAAAAACGGGAAGTGCAAAAAGGGTTATCTACGGAAATATATCAAGAAATAACGGCAGGTCTACGAGAAGGTGAAATAGTAATTGTCAGTCCTTTAGAGGAATTACGTGATAATATAAAAGTTAAAGCAAATGGTAATCAAACAAGAAAAGGCAAATGAGCAAGAAAAGAGAAAAAGGTGATAGGTTCATGGTAGAAAGAGACTTGGATTTTTTAAAAAAGACGAAACGTTTAGTAGTGAAGATGGGTAGTAGTACTTTAACATATCCTACAGGTAAACTTAATTTATATCAGTTGGAACGATTAGTAAGGGAGGTAGCAGATTTAAAGCATCAAGGGTTAGAGATTATTCTGGTTACTTCCGGGGCTGTAGGGGCAGGTATGGGTAAGTTAGGACTTGAAGAAAGACCCAAGAATATACCGGAGAAACAAGCTTTGGCAGCGATCGGGCAGGGCATTTTGATGCATATGTATGAAAAGCTTTTTAGTGAATATGACAAAACTGTAGCCCAAATTTTGCTTACGCGAGAAGACTTAACGAACAGAGGTCGTTATTTAAATGCTCGCAACACCTTATTAACACTATTAAGATTAGGTGTTATACCGATTATTAATGAAAATGATACAGTTGCCTTTGAAGAAATTAAATTTGGTGATAATGATACTTTGGCGGCTCTTGTCGCAGGGTTAGTTGATGCTGACCTATTAGTTCTTCTTTCGGATATTGATGGTTTATATACGGCAGATCCTCGCCAAGATTCAACAGCGCAATTAATTAAAGTTGTGGAGGAATTGACTGTAGAAATTATTGAATTAGCCGGGGGTTCCGGGACGAAATTGGGAAGTGGAGGGATGGTGACTAAACTTCAGGCGGCAAAGATTGTCAGTAATTCCGGAATACCGATGATGGTGACTAATGGGTCGCGAGAGGGAGTAATAAGAGAAATTATTCAAGGGGCAAATCCAGGTACGCTTTTTATACCTCGTGACCATCGTATTAACACACGGAAAACGTGGATTGCCTTTGCTTCTAAGACTAATGGGCGGTTATATGTAGATAGGGGAGCGGAGAAAGCTCTGATCGAAAAAGGAAAAAGTTTATTACCTAGTGGTATTACTAAGGTGGAAGGTAATTTTAATCGAGGTTGTGTAGTTAAGATTATGGGAAAGTCTCATGAACATGAAATTGCACGAGGTATTGTCAATTATGAGGCTTCTGAAATTGAGCAAATTAAGGGATGCCAAAGCAAAGATATAGAAAAAATTTTGGGACATAAAGATTATGATGAAGTGATTCATCGCGATAATTTGACTTTGAAGGTATAAGAAGAGGAGGTTTTTCGTTTTGTTTAATGAAGAATTATTATTGAAGGGTAAGTTGGCTAAAGAAGCGGCGGCTTGTTTGGGGACACTTTCTACAGCAGAGAAAAATCAAGCTCTTTTAGCGATGGCTATAGCTTTAGAAGACCAAGAAGAATTAATTTTAAAGGCTAATGAACAAGACCTATCTATGGCTAAAAAACAAGGGATGAGCCCGGCACTTTTAGATCGTTTAACTTTAACTTCCGGGCGGATTAAAGAGATGGCTGAGGGTTTGCGGGCTATTGTTGCTTTAGAAGATCCTGTGGGAAAAGTGGAGGGGATGTGGAAAGGTGCCCAAGATATTGAAATTGGCAGGATGCGTGTCCCGCTTGGGGTAATTGGGATTATTTATGAGGCGAGGCCTAATGTTACGGCTGATGCTGCCGGACTTTGTCTTAAAGCGGGTAATGCGGTGATTTTAAAAGGTGGTTCTGATGCTTTGCATTCTAATAAAGCGATTACGAAAGTTATTGCTCGGGCAGCTGAAGCTGTTGGTTTACCTGAGGGAAGTATTCAATTAATCGAAAATACGAGTAGGGAAGTAACCACTCAATTAATGAGAATGAATCAATACCTTGATGTTTTAATTCCTAGAGGTGGAGCGGGATTAATTCGTTCTGTGGTTGAAAATGCGACAGTACCCGTAATTCAAACAGGGACAGGTAATTGTCATATTTATGTTGATGAGGAAGCAGATTTAGAGATGGCAGGGAAAATTGTACTTAATGCTAAAACTCAACGTCCAGGTGTTTGTAATGCTTTGGAAACCTTACTTGTCCATGAAAAAATTGCGCGGGAATTTTTACCACAAGTTGCTGCAAAATTGTTGGAATTAGGTGTGGAATTAAGAGGCGATTCTTTAACGCAGACCCTTGTTCCTCAGGCAAAGGCAGCTAGTGAAGAAGATTATCAAGTGGAATTTCTCGACCTTATTTTAGCGGTTAAGGTGGTAAATAATTTAGAAGAAGCGATAGAACACATCCGTCGCTATGGGACACAAGCATTCTGAAGCTATTGTTACGGAAAGTTATCGTAAGGCGAGGATATTCTTGCAAAGTGTTGATGCAGCTGCGGTATATGTAAATGCTTCTACTCGTTTCACAGATGGTTTTCAGTTTGGCTATGGGGCGGAAATTGGGATCAGCACACAAAAACTTCATGCTCGTGGTCCGATGGGCTTAAAGGAACTTACCACCATTAAACACATTATCTTTGGTGAGGGACAGATAAGAAAATAATTGTAGAGAAAAAGGCACATTAACGGAAAAGATTGCGTAATTTATAGTAGAGTAGTTTATGGGGGCCTAACCAAAAAAGCCTGGATTTTAGGAACCAAAAAACTCTTTTAAATAAATGTTTCATGGGCGTCACCTTTTTGTTATATGCTATGTAAAAAATTTTCTACCTGTTCATAAATAGCGGTAAATGTTATACTAAAAGAAAGCTTGTTTTATGGAGAAATTATGTTACACGATGATGTTGTGAATTTACAAAGAAAAAAACGGATTGGTTTAATGGGTGGTACTTTTGACCCTATTCATCAGGGTCATTTAGTGACAGCTGAGGCAGCTAGGTCAGAATTTTCTTTGGAAAAAGTAATTTTTGTACCGTCGGGGCAACCCCCCCATAAAAAAGGGTTAGCGATTAGCGGTAAAGAAGCGCGGTATTTAATGACCGTATTGGCAACTTCGGGTAATCCTTATTTTGAGGTGTCTCGACTAGAATTAGATCGTCCCGGTGAATCTTATGCTATTGATACGGTAAGATATTTTCGTAGTCAAATGATGGAAGGCAGTGAATTGTTTTTTATTACTGGTGCCGATGCTATTTTAGAAATAGTTACTTGGAAAAATGTAGAGGGGCTTTTTGATTGGTGTACTTTTATTGCGGCAACTCGACCGGGATATGACTTAGGGGCATTAAGGGAAAAATTGTTAAAAAAACTGTCACCCCGTTATTTGCAAAAAATAATTCCTTTAGAAGTACCAGCGATGGCCATTTCATCTACCGATATTCGTGAAAGAGTTAGAAACAATCGTACGGTTAAATATCTTCTCCCTGCAGAAGTGGAGAATTTTATTTATAAGAACGACCTGTATAAAGCTTAAATTGTGCTAAACTTGAATTTATGGTTAAGGTATAATACGCTAGGTTTAACACATAATACAAACAGGTTGGTATTTTGAAGGTGAGCGAGGTGATAGGAATTGGTCAAAACTTTGTATGTTGGTAATCTTCCTTGGACTACTACTTCTGAAGAATTAACTGCATATTTTAGTGAATATGGCGAGGTTGTTAGTAGTCGCATTATTAAAGAAAGGGAAACTAACCGCTCTAGAGGGTTTGGTTTTGTAGAAGTTTCTGATGAAGATGCAGAAAAGATGATTTCAGAATTAGACGGTAAAGAGTTTAACGGTCGACCGCTTACGGTCAATGAAGCTAAATCTCGAGAATAAGGAGAAGTATTGCTTTGCCCCCTATGTGTTGCAGGGGGTTTTTATTTAATTTTTTTCAAAAAGAGGAAAAGTGATGAATAAGAATTATTATGTTAATATTCTTAAATCTAGATTAAGTTCAGAGAGATTCTCTCATTCCTTATTTGTGGTAGAAACGGCTATGAAAATGGGGGAGAGATTAGTTTTAAATAAAGATAAATTATGGTTAGCTTCTTTATTACATGATTATGCTAAAGATTTATCTCGTCCAGAACTTCTAGCTTTAGCGAGGGAAAATAAGTTGATTACCTGTAAGGTAGAGGAGTTGCAACCTGACCTTTTGCATGGTCCGGTGGGAGCTTTATTATGTCAGCAAGATTTACGGCTAGAGGACCAAGAAGTTTTGCAGGCGATATATTATCATACGACTGGTCATGAAAAGATGTCTTTACTGGATAAGGTAGTTTTTTTAGCGGATTTAATAGAGCCTAGCCGAAATTATGCAGGTGTTGACGAACTGCGTAAGATATGCGAAGATGATTTGGACAAGGGTTTATTATTTGCATTTGATCGTACTTTACAGTATATTATTAGACAAAAATTATTAATTCATCCTTTGACTGTGCAGGCGAGGAATCAGCATCTTTTAGTGATGGAGGAGTAGGAATTTGAATGGGAGGGTATGAAAGACGAAGATGGATAGTAAGGAAATAGCTCGTGAGATATGTAAAGCGATTGATGATAAAAAAGGAAAAAACATATTGATGCTTGGCTTAGAGGGAATTTCTTTGCTTACAGATTATTTTGTGATTTGTAGTGGAAATTCTCGGGTTCAAACTCAGGCGATAGCTGACCATGTAGAAAAAGAAATGGGTAAGGAGGAAGTATTTCTCAACCGGCGGGAAGGATATGCTGAAGGCAGATGGATTTTACAGGACTATGGGGTAGTAATTGTGCATATTTTCCAAGAGGAAGAACGGCAATTTTATAATCTGGAAAGATTATGGGGAGATGCTTCAATTACCCGTTATGATGATAGTGAGTGATTCTTGGGTTTGTTTTTATGGGTCAGGCTTTATTGACAAAAAGGTTTGGAGACAATATAATGTATAAATGTAATAGGTAAATAATGAAGTATGGGGCTTTAGTTCAGTGGGAGAATGTCTGACTGGCAGTCAGAAGGTCAGGGGTTCGAATCCCCTAAGCTCCACCAAGAAAAATCGGCTAGGATATTAGGTCCTAGCTTTTTTAAAATTTGTGTAGAAAATTTTCTGAAGATATGCTATAATAAAAAACATAATAACTATTTACAATTACATAAAAAGGAGGCTGAAGTAAATTGGATAATCCGAATAGGGCGTTGACACTTGCAGAACATGTTCGAAAAGCACATTTGGAAACAGAATTAAGAAGGAAAAAACAAGAGGAAATTAAAAAATTACAAAAGAGGCAGAAAGAAGTGGAAAGAGCGGCAAATATATTTATAAAAAATGAACAAAATGATTTTATTGAAAATTATGCAATAAGACAGGCAGGATATAATAAAAAAATTGAGATGGCCAAAAAAGACATATACCAGTATGTAGACCCTAATAAATCTTTAGCTAAAGAACAAAGAGCGCGCGATGAAGCGTCTCGATTAAATAATGAAAATAAATGCATTAAAACAGAATATCTAAGTCGTTAAATCATAAGATTAAAGTTATTTTTAAAACAACTGAGGTTATGTTAATCTTGGTTGTTTTTATTTATAAGGTAAAAAATAAATTATGGAGAATTATCTGAAGATATGTTATAATTAATATAATAAAGTATTTAGTTATACTTAGCCAAAAGTCGACAACTTAAAAAAGGTATACTACCGCTAGAGGATTAAGGGCAGTCTTTGTATTAGTGACAACATTTAAAATTATTAAGAAAGGAGGCTGAAGCAAATGACAAAATTGGCTGAAAGGTTGTCGCTTAATCAACGTCTTAAAAATGCGTATATTAAAGAATCTCAAGAGAGGCAAGTAGATGTGTATGTTTCTCTAAAGAGGCAAGAAGCGGAGTATATTAATGAAGCTTTAAAGAAGCAACCAGAAGCATATATTAAAGAATCTCGAAGAAAGTCAAAAGATGCTTTTAATAAAACAATTTAAGAAAAAAGGATTCCTAAGCAATTCCTCAATAATATGAATTTTTGTATACATCTATAAATAGTCCCCAAAGGAATGAAATCGCATCACGATTTAAAACTATGTTATTATCAAGGATTGCCTTTTAGTTTAGTAAGGAGGCCGAAATCAATTGAAAAAACCGGATTATAAGTTACCACTAAAAGATTATGTTGAAAAAGTGCGGCTTGAAGAATTTCTAAGGAGAAAGTTTATAAAAGAAGCTGAAGAAGCGACAAACGTAGAGAATAATTTAAAGGTAAATAAAACGAAAGAACCTTCACAGAAGAAAAATTCGTTGGAGCGTTGACGAATATTTCAAAACAAGGGGCTACTGAACAATGAGCGATTAGTTTATTGTGCAGTAGCCCTTTGTACTATTTACAACGATTCAAAAATGGTGTAAAATTAAATAAACATATGAACATGTATTCATATATAGAAATGAGGTGGAGGCAACATGGAGGAGTTTCTGGATCGTTGTGCGGTGGAGTGTTTTCATCCGGAAACAGTAAGCAGAGTAAAAAAGAATAGTCTTAGTGAGGAAGAGGTTAAAAAATTATCCGAGATTTTTAAGGCTTTAGGTGATGAAACGAGGATTAAGTTGTTACACGCCTTATCGCAGGAGGAGTTATGTGTTTGTGATTTATCCAAAGTAGTGGAGATGTCCCAGTCTCTTGTTTCCCATCAATTGCGGGTTTTGCGTAATCTGAAATTGGTTAAATATCGTAAAGCAGGAAAAATGGTTTATTATTCTCTAGATGATGACCATATTATTAATTTATTTACACAGGGATTAGCTCATATTAGGCATTAAGAGAAGTGGATTTTTAGAGCAATAGATGTAGAAGGGAGAAAATTAATGACGGAGAAAAAGAGGCAGAAGTTATGGTTTTTAGGGATAGGTATCATTATTTATTTTATAGCTATATTATTTTCTTTTTCACCTCAGTTGGAGTTAGCTTTATTTTTAGTAAGTTATGTGTTGATTGGTGGGGAAATTGTTTATTATGCCTTGCGGAATATTTGTCGTGGGCAAATATTTGATGAAAATTTTCTGATGACGATTGCTACACTCGGGGCTTTTGCGATCAAGGTTTACCCGGAAGCTGTAGCGGTAATGCTTTTTTATCGAGTAGGAGAGGCCGTGCAAGACCTTGCTGTAAATAGGTCGCGCCGTTCTATCCAGGCTCTTTTGGAGATTAGACCTGATTATGCTAATTTGCAGAAGGAGAATGAAATAGTGCGGGTAAGTCCCACAGAAGTTGCTGTGGGTGATTTAATTGTAGTTAAGCCGGGAGAAAGGGTGCCTTTAGATGGTAAAATTGTGGAAGGCAATTCTCTTGTTGATACTTCTGCTTTGACAGGCGAAACGGTTCCTCGCAGACTACAGGAGGGTGAAGAAATATTAAGCGGTTTTATTAATACTTCCGGGCTTTTACTTGTGGAAGTAACGAAAGAATATAGTCAATCGACTGTAGCTAAAATATTGGATTTGGTGCAGAATGCCAGTAGCAAAAAAGCACCTACCGAGAATTTTATTACTAAGTTTGCCCGTTATTATACGCCGGCAGTAGTTGCTATTGCGGCCCTCTTAGCTTTAGTACCCCCTTTAATTATTCCCGGAGCTGTTTTTGCTGATTGGTTGTATCGCGCTTTAGTTTTCTTAGTTATTTCTTGTCCTTGTGCATTAGTTATTTCTATTCCCTTAGGTTTTTTTGGCGGAATTGGGGGAGCCTCGAGGAACGGCATTTTAGTTAAAGGTGGTAATAATCTAGAGGCTTTAAATTATGTGGAAGCAGTTGTTTTTGATAAAACGGGAACGATGACCCAAGGTGTTTTTAAGGTTACTGCGCTTTATCCGGTGGACGGCTTTAAGGAGGAAGAGCTATTACAATATGCGGTTTGGGCAGAAGCCTTTTCCACTCATCCGATTGCTAAATCAATTTTAGAGTTTTATGGTGGAGATGTATTATGGGATAAGATTGTGTCTTATGAGGAAATAGCCGGTCGGGGAATGAAGGTAAGTGTAGCCGGAAAGACAATTTTAGCCGGAAATAGAACGCTAATGGTAGAAGAGGGGGTTAGTGTAGACGAGCAAGAAAGAGCAGGCACAGTAATACATGTGGCTGTAGATGGGCAATATGTTGGAGCAGTAGTGATTTCCGATAAAATTAAGGAAGATAGTAGGCAGACCTTGGAAGGATTGAAAAATCTAGGGGTACAGAAATTAGTCATGCTGACCGGGGACAGTAAAGCAGTGGCTACTCAAGTGGCACGGGAATTAGGAATTGAGGAGTTTTATGCCGAACTTTTACCTCAGGAAAAGGTGGAGCAAATAGAAAAGATTTATGAAAACAAAGGCAAAGGGAACTTAGTTTTTGTGGGTGACGGGATTAATGATGCTCCTGTTTTGGCGAGAGCTGATGTAGGGGTGGCTATGGGTGCTTTAGGATCTGATGCAGCGATTGAGGCTGCTGATGTGGTGATTATGAATGACCAGCCTTCGAAACTTGTTACGGCGATGCAAATAGCCCGGAGGACGAAAAAGATTGTCTGGCAGAATATTTTCTTAGCTTTAATGGTGAAAGCAATTGTGCTCATTCTTGGTGCAGGCGGTATTGCTACGATGTGGGAGGCGGTTTTTGCCGATGTCGGTGTTGCTTTGCTGGCTATTTTTAATGCTACGCGGGTGATGAGTTGATATTTTCTCGGGGTCGACATATAACAAAGACATGAAAACATTGTTTTCAATGCAAACAAGGAGCTGATAATATGGAATTAGCTAAGGTGACTGTTCGAGGGCAAATTACAATACCAATAGCAATCCGAAAAAAACTGAATATTAAAGATGGTGACAAGATGGTTTTTCTGGAGGAAAACGGAAAGGTCATTATGGCAAATTCGGCAATGCTTGCCCTGCGGGAGATACAGGATGCTTTCAAAGGTGAAGCTGAAAGGCTAGGATTAAAGAATGAGCAGGATGTAGTAAATTTGGTCAAGGAAGTTAGAAAAGAAATGTGGGAAAAACGTTATGTGGATCATGATTGATACCAATATACTCATTTCTGCTATCCTGTTTCCCCATAGCTCAATAAATGAATTGATGAAAGTTATTGCTGAAAAGCACAAGTTAATCTTGTCTTCATTCGTTATTAAAAGAATGGAAAAGCTGGAAGCAACTACATAAGGCACTAAGTCGGAATTTTGCATTGCTTTAGAAAGTAACCGAGGTTCACTAGAAGCCGTATACGTGGTCCGTACGTACAGTTCTGGGAGAGGAAAAAAACACCCCGATTTTTACCTACTCGATATAATATTTCTTTATCCCTTACTAATTTTTCCTAGTTTGATTTTATTACCAAATATGCTATCTTGCTATCATGCTGAAAATTTGTTATTATAAATGTATAGAAAAACTAATTTTCTAACATTATAATAACAAAGATGGTGATACATGATGGAACAGATAGGTTATGGACAATATATTGCGGAAAATATTCTTCATTTGCCTTTTGGTGTGCCCATTTATACGGAAGATATGGCCAGGGGTCTTGCTAAGCAATTTGATATTGATATGAAAAAGGCAAAGGGTCTTGTCAATGTTAATCTCAAACGGCTTGCAGATAATAATGATTTGAAAAGATATCAAAAGGGCATCTATTACAAGGCAAAAATAACACCCTTTGGTAAAGCTAAGTTGAATCCTGCATATGTCATCCGTGATATCTATCTCAATAAAAATGGTGTGGTTATTGGCTATGAAACCGGAGCCACCTTTCTGAATCAAATTGGACTTACCACACAAATTGCCAAATATAAATATTGTGCAACTAATGCTTTCAAGCAAAACGGTAGTAGAATTGATGAGAAATTAAAAGTGGTAATTCGGAAACCGCCAGTAAAAGTTACCGAACAAAACTATCAATATCTACAGCTTTTAGACGCTATTGAAAATAAGGATAAGATACCTATTGATGTTCATCATCCGGAAAAAATTATTCTTAATTATATAAGAAAAAACCAATTGGATTTTATAAAGCTAGTAGCTTATGCTGGTAAATTTTATAGGAAGGAGATACTGCTGTGCATTGGTAAGATTGCAGCAAGTGAGTTGTCATGAAATTACATTTTGCTCCAGTGGCTTTTGAATCCTTATTGCTGGATATTTCTGAAAGAACTGGCATTAGAGCAGATATTATTGAGAAAGACTATTATGTCACCTTATTGTTAAAGGAATTTGCGAATAAACAAAAGGAAGTTCCTGCATATTTTAAAGGTGGTACCGCTTTATATAAAGCTCTTAGTAGCATAAGAAGGTTTTCTGAAGATATTGATTTAACTGTATCTGTAGAGGGCTGCTCCAATAGTCAGGCTAAAAGAAGATTAGAACGTGTGAGTAAAGAATATTCTTGTTTGAGCAGAAATAAAGAAGATCAAGACAATGATAACCGTAAAGGTAGTATTACCAGTGTCTATAATTACAATTCCGTAGTCGATATAGATAATAAGGATGCCTTGCAAAGATTTGGTCGAGTAAAAGTAGAAGCTACTTCATTTACAGTCAGTGAACCCTTCGAGCCGATGTTAATAGCGCCTATCTTGTTTGATATGGCAACAATAGAGCAAAAGAAGACCTTAACGGATATTTATGAAGTAGGAGCATTTTCTATAGCAACCATTAAATTGGAGCGAATTTTTGTTGACAAGATGTTTGCCGCAGAATTTTATTATTTACGTGAAAATTATTTTGATGTAGCAAAACATCTCTATGACTTGGTGGTGCTACTGCAAAATGAGAAAATTAAAGTTATGCTTTCAGATAAGGCTCTTCTGAATAAAATGGTTAATTTCAAACGCAAGGAGGAACAACTGCGAATTGGTAGTGAACTTGCCGATAAGCCTATTCATCAATTTAGCTATTTGCGAACGGGAATAAACAATGAAGAACTAATTAAAGAATTTGCACGAATGCAGGAAATCTATGTTTTTAATAGTGAGCATATGATTGCCGTGGATGAATTACAAAAAAGCATTATGTTATTATTTGTAATTGTTGAAAGGATCTTAAGGAGTTAACGTATTTTGCTGTATACTAATTAATAGACAAATTAACCCTTAATAGTGAAAGCAATTGTGCTCATTCTTGGTGCAGGTGGTATTGCTACGATGTGGGAGGCGGTTTTTGCCGATGTCGGTGTTGCTTTGCTGGCTATTTTTAATGCTACGCGGGTGATGAGGGTGTAAAAAAACAGAAGATAGCGTATAATATAGTTATGGTATTTTTTACATGAGGTGATTTAATGAATGACGATTTATTAGTTGAGGCTGATGTTCAAAGTAATTGCTTAGTTAATAGGTATTCTTTTAAAGAAGAGCTTTTTAACAGCATTAGTCATGGGATTGGGGCATTACTGAGCATTGCGGCTTTAGTGGTGCTTGTTGCTTTTGCCAGTATCAAAGGTGATGTTTGGCAAATAGTTAGTTTTAGTATCTATGGCGCTACTTTGTTTTTTTTATATCTCTTTTCTACGCTTTATCATAGTGTTTGTGTAGAAAAAGCGAAAAGAGTGCTGCGAGTTTTTGACCATGTTTCTATTTATTTATTGATTGCCGGAAGTTATACGCCCATTGCTTTAGTGGCGATGAGGGGCACTTGGGGTTGGAGCATTTTTGCGATCATTTGGTCTTTGGCTTTGGTAGGGATTGTCCTCAATATCATTAGTATCGAGAAAACTAAAAAAATTTCTACGGTGTTATATGTTTTGATGGGTTGGTTGATTATTGTTGCCATCAAGCCAATGTTGCAGATGGTTCCGCATGGGCTTTTTGTCTGGTTATTAATCGGGGGCTTAATTTATACTTTGGGGGTAATTTTTTATATTTGCAGGAAAATACCGTTTAATCACGGTATCTGGCATCTTTTTGTGTTAGGGGGAAGTGTGGCTCATTATTTGGGATTCTTGTTTTACTTAGCTCTTTAGGGGTAGCGGAGGGACGTTCCCAATATGACCCAGAGAAAGGGTTGACAATAAAAAAGTGGAAGAATTAAAAAGAAAGCTTGCAGAAATTGTGACTAAGCAAGACAGTGTTAAACGCCGTCTCGGTGTAGTAGCAATATTAACGGAAGCTTTAAAAAAATATGCGATTAGACCGGTTATTGTGGGCGGATTTGCAGTTGAGTTATGGACAATGGGTAAGTATGCTACTTTAGATATTGATTTAATAAAAGAAGCCAAAAATCTTAGGTGAGAGTAAAGGTGACGTAGGGTACGTATGTCACAAGGACGGCTTTTCTAATATCTTTTAAAAAATATTAGAAGAGCCGTCCTTGTGATAGTCTAGCGGCAATTTAGGGTAAAGAGATAGCTCCATTTAGTAGCGTGCTTTAATTCATCGGTATATATTTCTGTAATTATATTGCGGTAGGGTAAAAATTCTAGACCAAATAAAACTTTGCGGTATTTTTCTACGGCACCAAGTTCGCCAAAAAGTGCTTTGGTAATACCTGCACAATAGTTTTGGGGCTGTTCAAAGGGAACTTCCTGTGCGGGTGGTAAGTCCTGTCCTGTTAATTCCCAATAAAGCTGGCGGAATAATTTAGCGTGTTTTCTTTCATCATTGCGGATGGAAGTGATGATTTCCCGTTGGGCGGGAGGGGCTACACTAAGTATATAGTCATAAAACAATTCATCTTCTCTTTCGGAACGTACGGCTGCAGCGATTATTTTTAATGCTTCCGGATAGGCATAAAAAGGGACATATGAATATGTGGGATAATATTTATAAGTAGTAAAAGGGTAACCGGGATAAGGTGTAGTTAAACAAGACTTTGACATGAATGTAACCTCA
Source organism: Peptococcia bacterium (assembly GCA_050951605.1). Lineage (GTDB taxonomy): Bacteria > Bacillota > Peptococcia > DRI-13 > DTU073 > DUTS01. The sequence goes on from JBMNJJ010000009.1 coordinate 165,798, forward strand.
CTTTCGGTTGAATAATTTAGGTAATCTGTTATTTGTATTATATGTACGGTTACTCTGAAAGTGACAAGCAGGAAAAAATTTGAGAAAAGTTTAATTAATTAGTGTTAAAATTTTTACTAGATTTATTGAGAAAATAGGTATATTATTGAATTTAATTGTTTAAAGGAATACAAGAAGATAGGTGTTTTGTTAGGTGAGATGCATAGTAGAGTTTAAGGAGGCTTTAAACAAAGATGCAGCAAAAAAAATGGTTTTCTTTAGAGGTAAATCAAGTTGTGCAGGAACTAAATATTAGTTTGACAGAGGGTTTGACCGCCCGGGAAGTGAATAACCGTCTGCAAACTTATGGGTCTAATGCGTTGCGTGAAGCCCCGCCGCGGAGTTTGTTCGCGCTATTTATGGATCAAATAATGGAGCCTTTGGTTTTAATTCTTATTGTAGCGGCGATTATTTCGGGTGCATTAGGGGAAATAGGCGATACAATTCTCATCTTGATTATTGTTATTTTGAATGCTGTTTTGGGCGTCTTTCAAGAACATAAGGCTGAACAGGCTCTTAAAGCTTTAAAAGCAATGACGAAGGTTTATGTTAAAGTAATTCGGGAAGGGATAGTAACTCAAGTTGCCGCAGAAAATTTAGTTCCTGGTGATGTAGTTTTCTTGGAAGCTGGAGATTCAGTACCAGCTGATGCTCGATTGTTAGAGGTTGCTTCTTTGAGGGTAAATGAAGCAGCGATGACCGGTGAATCAGTACCTGTAGAAAAGAATCTTGAAGTAATCACGGCAGAAGATGTTCCGGTTGGGGATCGTAAAAATATGGTCTTTATGGGAACAGCAGTAACGGGTGGTCGAGCTAAAGCTGTGATTACGGCAACAGGGATGAAGACAGAGTTAGGAAAAATTGCTCAAATGTTGCAGGAAGCACCACAAGAGCAGACACCCTTACAGCGTCAGCTGGCTAAATTAGGTAAAACCTTAGGTCTGGCGGCTTTGGCCATTGTTATTGTAGTTTTCTTAACAGGTCTGTGGCGCGGAGAAGAACTTTTTACGATGTTTATGACAGCTATTGCTTTAGCGGTAGCAGCAATTCCGGAAGGGTTACCTGCAGTAGTAACGATTGTTTTGGCTCTTGGTGTTACTAGAATGAGTTGTCGACAAGCGGTAATCAGAAAACTTCCGGCAGTAGAAACTCTAGGTGTAGCTACTTATATTTGTTCTGATAAAACAGGTACTCTCACTAAAAATGAAATGACTGTAACTGGTCTTTATATTTATGATTGTTTGTTTAAAGTTACCGGGAGTGGGTATCAGCCTAAAGGTGAGTTTTATACACAAGAAGGAAGTAAAATAACTCCTTTAGATGAAGAAAATTTACGGCTTCTGCTTTTGGGTGGAGCGTTAAATTGTGATGCTCGTTTGGAACAAAATGGTGTCGGTTATCGGATTATTGGTGACCCTACAGAAGGGGCTCTAGTTGTAGCGGCAGGCAAGGTCGGATTGGAGAAAGAGGAGTTAGAAAGAAGATATCCTCGTTTGCAGGAAATTCCCTTTGATTCCGGTCGCAAGATGATGACTACTTTCCAGCAAATTGAGGGAGAGCTTTATGCTTTAACGAAAGGTGCACCTGACCTTTTGCTCGCTCGTTGTAAGGATTTGTTGACTCATGGTGGAGTGGAAAAGTTAGATCAGGAGGTACGGGCGAGGCTTTTAGAGGTTAATAAAAAATTAGCCTTGAAAGGTCAGCGAGTCTTAGCTTTAGCTGTACGTAAGTGGGCTGAGGTGCCGGCGGGTGAATTAAAGCCGGAACAGGTGGAAACAGAATTGACCTTTGTCGGTTTTTTTGCTTTACAAGACCCGCCGCGTGAGGAAGCTAAAGAAGCAGTTGCCGTTAGTCGTCAGGCCGGAATCAGGACAGTAATGATTACCGGTGACCATCAGGATACAGCGGTAGCGATTGCCCAAAAGCTGGATATTTGGCGACAGGGTGACGGTATTCTTACGGGTATGCAGTTAGAAAAAATGTCTCAGCGCGAATTAGAAGAACAAGTTAAGAATACTACGGTTTATGCACGTGTTTCCCCAGAGCATAAATTACGGATAGTCGATGCCCTAAAGGCTAATCATCAGGTTGTGGCGATGACTGGTGACGGGGTTAATGATGCTCCGGCTTTAAAAAGGGCAGATATCGGAGCGGCAATGGGTATAACAGGGACAGAAGTGGCTAAAGAAGCCGCAGATATGGTTTTGCTTGATGATAATTTTGCGACCATTGTTAATGCGGTGAAGGAAGGTAGAACGATTTACGATAATATTCGTAAAGCCGTGCAATATTTACTTTCTTGTAATTTAGGCGAAATTGTCGCTATCTTTACGGCGATTCTTTTGGGCATGGGTAGTCCCTTGCTTCCTGTACAAATTTTATGGCTAAACTTAGTTACAGATGGGGCTCCGGCTTTAGCTTTAGGTGTAGAGCCTTCGGAAAAAGGGATTATGAAGAGACCACCGCGTAATTCCCGTGCCGGAATTTTTGCCGATGGTGTAGGTAAAGAGATTCTCCTGCAGGGTTTAGTTATTGGGTTGATTTCCTTTGCTGCTTACTGGATGGCTCTGCAAGAGGGTAGACCTTTAGTAGAAGCACATACCATGGCATTTTTAACTATGGCTTTTGCTCAGCTTGTTCATTCTTTTAATATGCGCAGTAGAGAAGAATCAGTTTTTACGATGAGGAAAAACCCAAATGGTAAGCTGATTTTGGCCTTTTTCTCTTGTGCGTTTCTACAATTAGTCGTGATTTTCGTTCCTTTCTTACGGAAGGTCTTTAAGACAGCTTGGTTACAGCCACAAGATTGGTTAATTGTGTTGGCCTTAAGCTTATCTCCATTAGTTATTGCTGAAATTACGAAGTTTTTTAAGCGGAATCTATTAAAAAACACATTTTAAGCAAGAAATTAGTATATGTAAAATTGAACTAAGTTCCCTTGTTTGGGGGAACTTTTTTCTTCTTCCGGCGTCAGTAAAGTTAGAAGTAAGGAAATAATATATTTAATTAAGGGAGGTTTTTAAAACAATGAAAGTTAAGGGTAAATTAGTTTTTAAGCAAATAATTGCTTGGTGTACGGCGCTAGCTTTAGTAGTATCTTTTTTCCCGGGCTATGTGTTAGCGGCTCAAGAACAAGCGGTTTCTTTGGAAGAAGCTGTACAGACAGCGAAGGCGGCTTTTGACATACCTAAAGAATTTACTAAATTTTCTTCCGGGTATAATCAGTATGAAGAACGTCAGGCTTGGGAATTACGTTGGAATACGGAAAAAGAACCGAGCGGACATTTATATGTACAGGTAGATAGTCGAACCGGGGATATTTTAAACATGAGTTTTTGGCAGTCAAGTCAAGAATCCGGTTCGCGAAGTAAACTTCCGGCTATTTCCCGGGATGAAGCTGTAAGGATTGCTACTGAATTAGTGCAGTCTCTCCAGCCTAAACGAATTGCCAAATTAAAACTGGAAGAGAATAATGATGAATTACTGCAACTAACGTCTTGGTCCCCCGGTACATATAGAATTAAATGGGTACGTCAGGTACAGGGAGTGCCGTTTTTACAGGATGGGGTGACTGTTAATGTCGATAATCAAACAGGACGAATTACCGGTTATAATTTTAATTGGACCGAAGGTGATTTTCCTGATGCGAGTAAAGCAATTTCTTTAGAAAAGGCTCGTCAGGCTTGGGAAAAAGCCGAGATGTCCCAATTACAATATTTTCGTCCTTCTTTGACTAAAGCAGATGAGGAGAGAGAGGTAAAACTTGTTTATCGTTTAACTCATCCTTCGCGGGGTGTTTTAGATGCTCTTACCGGAAAACCTCTGGAGTTAGACCGGGGAATAATGAATATGATGAAGGAGATGGCTATGGATGGGGGCACTTTAACTCCGGAAGAAATTAAAGAAATTGAAGCAGCTGGTAAAGTTATTAACCAAGCAAAAGCCGAAGCAGTAGTTCGGAAGTGGGTTTCTCTTCCTGAGGGGTTTGCTTTACAAGGTGTTCATTTAAATCAGGATGAACAGCGAGCAGTAGGGGCACGTACCTGGTTTTTCAATTGGCGCTATGCAGGGGATGTTGAAGATAAAGGTGAAGGGCGTTGGCTAGATGCTCGCGTAGATGCCCTTAGTGGAGAGTTGCTTGGTTTTAATTGGTATAAACCTTATTTAAGAGAAAACGTTCAACAAACAGAGCGACTTAATCGAGAGGAAGCGCAAAAGAAAGCGGAAGCTTTTTTACAAAAAATTCAACCGGAACTTTTTAAACATGTGAAACTTAATGACTTACAAACCTCTGAACCGCCGCGTCCATTAACTAAAGAAGAACTGCCTCTTAGTCAACATTTCGAATATCAGAGGCTTGTCAATGATATCGTCTTCCCGGCTAATGGGCTGACGGTATCTGTGGATACGACTACCGGGGCAATCGAATCTTATTCTTTAAACTGGCAGGAATTACAATTCCCATCTGCAGCAGGGGTTCTTAATTCAGCTCAGATAAATGCTCAGTTTTTAAAACGCCAACCTCTTACTTTGCAATATAAGCAAGATGTAGCACCTATTCAGTCCGGAGCTAAAAAGGAAATTAGGTTAGTATATTGTCCGGTGCCTAAACCCGGTCAGCAGGGAGAAGCGATGAGTGATGCCAAGACGGGTGTAGCTTTAGATTGGCAGGGCAAACCGTTAACTGAACAACCGCGTCCTTATACATTTACGGATATTACCGGACATTGGGCGGAAAAGGAGATTGCTTTACTTGGTCAAGCGGGGATTTTGGGTGAATATGGTGCTACTTTTTGTCCCGAGAAGCCGATTACTGTTGTTCAATATTTACGAGCACTTTTGATGATGGAAAGAGGTGCTATGGGGGTTCATACTTTAAGTGATGAAGAAGTGATGGAACAGGCTCAACAAAAGGGTTGGTTAAAAGAAGAACTACAACCAACTGCGACGATTGACCGTTTACAGTTAGCTCGTTTAGGGATTCGTTTTTTAGGGCTTGAACAAGTAGCAAAAATTGAAGGAATTTATACAGTACCTTACCAGGACCTGCAAAATATATCTTCTTCTGACCAAGGTTATGTAGCTCTTAGTTGGGGATTAGGGATATTAAAGGGTGAACAAGGCTCTTTTCAACCGGAACAGATTGCTTCTCGTGCCCAAGCAGCTGTTACCTTGATTAGGATGTTGAAAACAGATTTAAAATAAAATAAGGGAAATATTTTAAAAGGCTCTCTATAAAAAGGTTTCCTTTTTATAGAGAGCCTTTTTTCATGGAATTATTGAAGTAAAAATAGTATAGAATAACATTAGAATATAAAGGAAAGTTGCGGGCATTATGGAATTATAATAAATAGATGATGGTTGAAGAAGAGGATGTGATTGCTGTGGAAAAGATTAATTCGGCAGCTAATAGAGTTAATTTAGAAATTCGAGGAATGAAATGTGCTGCTTGTGCTTCTAAAATTGAAAAAGAATTAAAAGAACTGTCTGGTGTAAGTAAAGTTGCGGTAAATCTGCTTACCGAAAAAGCAAATATTCTTTATTTTTCCCCGCAAATTACAGTTAAAGACTTTGTGGATGTGATTAAAAAATTAGGTTATGAGGTAGTGGTGACTGATAATATAGCTAGTTTACATAAAGAAAAAGGTGTTAAAGAATGGAATTATACGGAACAGAAAAAGCTTTTCTTTTTTTCTGCGCTGCTTTCATTACCTTTATTTTTAGTGATGTTGGCGGAAATATTTTTATGGTCGTGGGTCCCTTTAATATTATTTAATAATTATTTTCAGTTAATTTTGGCGACATTAGTTCAATTTATAGCTGGTGCTCAGTTTTATCGGGACGCATATTATGCGTTAAAAAATAAAAGTGTAAATATGTCAGTTCTTGTTGTATTAGGAACTTCGGCTGCATATTTTTTCAGCCTAATGGTTGTTTTTTGGGGAAGCCAAATAGGATATCAATATGTTTATTTTGAAACTTCGGCTCTAATTATTACCATTATTCTGCTAGGAAAACTTTTGGAGTCTAGGGCTAAGGGAAAAACTTCGGAATCTATTAGAAAACTAATGGATCTAAGAGCCAGAAAAGCACGAGTAATTCGTAATGGGGAAGAAAAAGAGGTGCTTTTTGAAGAAGTAGAAGTAGGTGATTTAATTATTGTTCGTCCCGGTGAAAAAATTCCGGTAGATGGAGTGATTAAAGAGGGATATTCTTCTGTTGATGAGTCTATGTTTACCGGCGAAAGTATTCCTGTAGATAAAAAAGAAGGAGATAAGGTTATTGGCGCGACAATAAATAAACATGGAACTTTTAAGTTTGAGGCGGTTAATGTAGGGGCGGAAACAGTATTAGCTCAAGTTGTTCGTTCTGTAGAAGAAGCCTTGAGTTCTAAAGCTCCTATTCAGCGGACAGTAGATATTATTTCTGCTTATTTTGTTCCCGTAGTGCTGGTTGCAGCAGTAGTTGTTTTTGTAGCGTGGTTTGCTTTATTAGATGTTGGGAATTTTAGTCGTGCTTTAATTAATTTTATTGCAGTTTTGGTGATTGCTTGTCCTTGTGCTTTGGGATTAGCTACACCTACGTCGATTGTAGTAGGTACCGGCAAGGGGGCTGAGTGTGGAATTTTGATTAAAGGGGGCGAACCTTTAGAGAATGCTCAGAAGGTGGATACTGTTGTTTTAGATAAAACGGGAACGATTACAAAAGGTGAGCCTGAAGTTACAGATATAGTTACTCTTTCCTCGCTTTCTACTGAAGAAATTTTGCGGATGGCGGCTATTGCGGAGAAAGCTTCTGAACATCCGTTAGGGAAGGCTGTGGTTGCCCGAAGTAAAAAAACTTGGTGGGAATTGCCGGATGCTACACAGTTTATTGCTTTACCGGGATGGGGTGTGGAGGCAGAGGTAGAAGGGAAAAAGGTGTTTGTGGGGACAAGAAAATTGTTACGAAGAAAAAAAGTCCCCCTAGAAGATACTACTGAAAACAAACTACGTGAATTGGAGGGTCAGGGTAAAACGGTGTTGCTTGTGGCTATTGAGCAAAAAATAGCGGGAATTATTGCGGTCGCTGATACGGTGAAGGAACATGCTATGGTCGCTATTACTGATTTACGGAAGATGGGTATTGAAGTAATTATGATTACCGGTGATAATTGGCGGACAGCACAAACTATTGCCGAGCAAGTTGGGATTAAACGTGTTTTTGCTGAGATTTTGCCTGAAGATAAGGCTAAAGAAATAGAAAAACTAAAAGCTAAAGGAAAAATTGTGGGAATGGTTGGTGATGGCATTAATGATGCTCCGGCTTTAGTTACTGCTGATGTAGGGTTGGCGATTGGGTCGGGGACGGATATTGCTATAGAAGCTGCTGATATCACGCTATTAAGTGATGACTTGCGAGGTGTTCCTGCTAGTATAAAATTGAGTAAGGCAACAATGAAGAATATTAAACAAAATCTTTTTTGGGCGTTAATTTATAATTCTTTAGGGATTCCTATTGCGGCAGCCGGTTTGTTAAATCCGGTTTTTGCGGGTGGAGCTATGGCTTTTAGTTCTATTTCTGTTGTTCTTAATTCTCTGCGTTTAAAGCGTTGGTCTTATAAGTCAAATTAAAAAACAGAAGTTGTTTTCATTTACACCTTTTTGTAAGTATGATAGAATAATAAATAATTTGTAGCTACTAAAAATTATTGCGGAGGAGGCTTGTAGGATGGTAGAATGGTAGTTCTTTATTTTATTTATAGCTGATTTAAGTAAGAAAACAAGTAGTACAGTAGGAAGGAAGGGTTTAAATTATGCCAATAACAGAAATGTTGTCTCGTAATGCGCGGGTATATCCGCACGAGGTAAGTTTGATTGAACGGGAGCCTGCTCTAAGTAGGCGGAGAGAAATAACTTGGTTGGAATTTGAACAGCAAGCGAATAGCTTGGCTAATACTTTGTTGGAGCAGGGCATTAAAAAAGGTGACAAGGTCGCTTTATTAATGACCAATTGTTTAGAATGGCTGCCTGTTTATTTTGGTGTCTTGAAAACAGGGGCTTTGGTAGCTCCTTTAAATTTTCGTTTCACAGCTCAAGAAATAAAAAAATGCTTAGAAACTGCGGAAGTAAAGGTTCTTATTTATGGACCAGAGTTTGTGGAAAGAATTAAGCAAATTAAAGATGAATTAGATTTTGTGGAAATGTTTATTTTCGTGGGCGATAATTGCCCGAATGAGGCGGAAAGTTATACAAAGATAATTACTGAAGCTTCAACAGCTGACCCTAAAATAGCGCTTACAGATAATGATGAGGCGGCACTTTATTTTACTTCAGGAACTACCGGTACTCCGAAACCGATTGTTTTGACACACGCGAATTTAGTTTCGGCTTGTATTACTGAAAATAATCATCATCGGCAGAAGCATGAGGATAATTTTCTCTGTATTCCTCCTTTATATCATACGGGTGCAAAAATGCACTGGTTGGGTAGTTTGATTGTAGGTGGTAAAGCTGTTTTACTTAAAGGAGTAAAGCCGCAGTGGATTTTAGAGACTGTCTCGGAAGAAGGGGTAAGTATTGTTTGGTTACTTGTACCATGGGCACAAGATATTCTTGATGCGATTGACAGCAAAGAAGTTAATTTAAAAGATTATCAGCTAGAGCAGTGGCGATTGATGCACATTGGGGCACAACCTGTACCTCCCAGTTTGATTATTAGATGGAAGAAATATTTTCCTAAGCAGAAGTATGATACAAATTATGGCTTAAGTGAATCGACAGGACCTGGTTGTGTGCATCTGGGGTTGGAAAATATTCATAAAGTGGGTGCGATAGGTGTACCCGGTTTTAATTGGGAAATTAAGATTGTCGATGAAGCCGGCAATCCTGTTTCTGCAGGTAAGGTAGGGGAATTGGTAGTTAGAGGACCGGGAGTAATGAAAGGTTATTACAAAAATCCGGAAGCCACCAGTAAAGTTTTGAAAGATGGCTGGCTCTATACTGGAGATATGGCCAGGAAGGATCGAGATGGTTTTATTTATCTTGTTGATCGAAAAAAAGATGTGGTGATTATGGGTGGGGAAAATATTTTTCCCGTAGAAATTGAAGATTTTCTCCGTTCCCATGAGGATATCAGGGATGCGGCGATTATCGGGATGCCTGATCAAAGGTTAGGAGAAATTCCTGTAGCGATTGTAGAGCTCAAACCTAGTAGTACTTTAACAGAAGAATCCATTTTGGAGTTTTGTCAGGCTTTACCCAGGTATAAAAGACCGCGGATGGTTTTCTTGGATCAGGTCCCTCGTAATCCTACCGGCAAAATTGAAAAGCCTAAGTTGCGAGAAAAATATTGTAATGGAGATAGTCATTTTTTGTTAGCATCATGTTAATGTTAGGGTCAAGAGAAAGCGAGAGGTTGTAGGATGCAATTTACTTTACATTTTCCTAGTAAGCTTATTTTTGGGGATAATACTCTTGATAAACTAGGTGAGAATGCAATAGAATTTGGGAAAAAGTGTTTGCTGGTTACAGGGAAAAAATCAACACGAGAATCAGGTACTTTACAGAAGACCATGGAGAGCTTAACCAAGAATGATATTAAATGTCTTTGTTTTTCTGAAGTGAGCGGTGAACCTGATTGTGAGATTGTTGATAGGGTAAGAACTTTAGCCGAAAAGGAAAAGGTGGATTTTCTTGTGGCTTTGGGTGGGGGTAGTTCTCTAGATACAGCGAAGGCAGCAGCCGGATTGATGGGGCAGGATTTGCCAACTGTTGAATATCTTAATAAAGCTCCTTTTGAGTATAAAGGGATTCCTTTTGTGGCTGTACCAACAACTGCAGGTACGGGTAGTGAGATTACCCTAAATTCGGTTTTATATAATCCTGTAACCGAAAACAAGAAAAGTTTAGCCCATCCTTGTTTTCAGGCTCGTTTGAGTATTGTCGATCCTACCTTGACATACAGTATGTTGCCTCGGCTTACGGCTATTACAGGGATGGATGCCTTGACTCATGCAGTGGAGTCTTATACGTCCCTAAAGGCTAATGAGGTAACGAAAGCGTTAGCCGCAAGGGCTATTAAGATTATTTGTGAAAATTTAAGAGCAACAGTAGAAAATAATCTATATTGTGAAGGTAGAAGCAAGATGGCTCTGGGTAGTATGATGGCGGGAATGGCCTTTGCGCAAACGGGAGTAGGTGCAGCTCATTCCCTTTCACATCCTTTAGGCGCACTTTTTCATATTCCTCACGGTGTGGCTTGTGCCCTTTTGCTGCCGGAGGTAGTTGCGTTTAATAGTGTAGTGTGTAGGGATAAATATGAGGAAATTACCGTTATGTTGGGGCTTAAAGAGGATTTTTCGGCTTATTTGCATAAAATAGTAAAACAATTACCTTTACCGCAAACGTTAACTGAAGCTGGGTATCGGGAAGGTCGAGAAAAAAAGATTGTTACAGCTAGCTTTGATTCTCGTTCTATTAAAAATAATCCACGTAAGGTTGAGAAAAAGGATGTTATGAATATTTTAGTAAGATGTCTTTAAATGAAAGATAGTACTAATTAAAAGGAAGACAAGGGACTGAACAAATGATTCCCTTGTCTTCCTTTTTAATTTAGTGTGTTTAAAAACAACAACCGAAGAAGCCTGGGAACAGTAAAAGGATGAGAATAATTAGAAACAGAGTGGCAAAGCTTCTACGACCTCCAAAACCAAAACCATAACCGTATTGCGCAGTTTCACCGGCTTTTCCTTTTTTGTATCCATAGCCGGGACTGGGGCATACAGGTCCGTAACCGGGGCCATAGCCGGGACTGGGGCATACGGGACCATAGCCAGGACTAGGGCATACAGGTCCGTAACCGGGTCCATAACCGGGTCCGGGACAGACGGGGTCATAACCGGGTCCGTATCCAAAACCGGGACCCGGGCATACGGGGTCACAATTGGGATTGTAACTTTCACTAGGTTTAGAATAATCAAACATATTATTGTTCCTCCTTGATTAAAAATAAGGATTATCGTACTTGCTGTATTTTATGAATGATGTCCCTTAGGGGTGACAATATTGCTGAAGATAATTTAAAGGACCTCTAAAGAGGTCCTTTGGCAAAGAGATAGTTTAATAGCATCTACCAAAAAATCCCGGGAACAGTAAAAGGAGCAAAATAACTAGAAACAAGATTGGAAATCCACCGAAACCAAAACCTGGACCACAACCAGGTCCAAAACCATAACCCCCACCGGGCTTTGCAATTTCTGCCATAATAAATCCTCCTTTATTTTCTTGATTTGAGTGTGAGACACTCTTTGATGTATTGTATGAAACATGATTATAATTTGTGCTTTTTTGAATACGATTTAAGTAATTATTGATCACGACATTGTTGCATGGCTTCTCCTGTATAGCCTGAATAATAATGGAGATGCTCCTTATTAAAAGAAGTTTGGCTTTCAATTTTATGACCGTGGCTGCCTCCTGGGAGACAAACGGCCGGACCTGTAGAAGCTTTAAAATAATGGATATGAGCATCATCACAAGTGGTTTTACCTTCATAGTAATGAATGTGGCAGTCTAATCCGCCTGTGGCGGGAGCTGTCCTACCCCTAACTTGGTGTTTATGTTGATTATTGATTGTTGTCGGTACATTAAATGAGTGTATATGGCAGGAGTCATTATTAATCATTGTTTATCTCTCCTTTTTTTTATTGTTGTATTATATGCGTGGAAGAGACAACCTGACAATTAAAAATTAAATAAATGAAGCACACAGTTTGCCCTTTGTTCATATATTAGGCTAGGGAAAGAAAGTTTCATTCTGCTAAGGGAGGAAGGATGGTAAAAATGACTAAAAGATGTGTTCCTTTACATAGGCTACCAATAGGTTCTATGGGGCTAGTTAGAGAGTTAAGAGCTAAGGATAATGCACGGAGAAGGATGCTTGATTTAGGTTTAATCCGCGATACTGTTGTGGAAGCTCTTTGTCAAAGTCCTTCCGGGGATCCGATTGCTTATCAAATTCGAGGAGCAGTGATAGCCCTCCGTTCAGAGGAAGCGTCAAATATATTAGTAGAATTGGTCTAAGCAGGGGAAGAAGGGGGTTTTTTCATGGGGTTAACATATCAATCTACAGGTTTAGCTGCTTTAAAAGAGAAAGAAACAGAGAATAGTCCGGCTAAAAACGTGAATGATTATGTGATTGCTTTAGCCGGGAATCCGAACACGGGTAAAAGTACTGTTTTTAATAGTCTTACCGGTCTGAAACAGCATACGGGGAATTGGCCCGGGAAAACAGTAATGAATGCTAGGGGTTATTATGAAGAGAACGGGCGGAGGTTTATCCTAGTTGATTTACCCGGCACCTATTCACTTCTGGCTAATTCGGCGGAAGAAGAAGTAGCTAGGGATTTTCTTTGTTTTGGCGAACCTTTGGTGACAGTAGTTGTTGTTGATGCTACGTGTTTAGAAAGAAATTTGAACCTTGTTCTACAGATTCTGGAGATTACGTTTAAGGTAGTTGTTTGTGTTAATTTAATGGATGAAGCGAAAAGAAAAGGAATAAAGGTGGATTTACTTAAACTCTCATCTTTGTTAGGTGTGCCTGTAGTAGGAACAAATGCACGGGATGGCGAAGGGTTAGCCGAACTAAAAACTGTGATCAGCAAAGTTGTGGAGCAGGAATTAAGTTGTGATTCCGGTGATTCTGTTTTCGTTCATTATGTTGAACCCGTAGAGAAGGGCATAGCGCTTTTACAATCAATAGTGGAGAAAATTAGCACCGGGCGGATTAATTCGCGTTGGCTGTCTTTACGTTTATTGGAAAACAATGAAAAAATCAAGGCATCTCTCGACTCCTTTTTAGGAATAAGTTTAGCGGAGTGTTCTGAACTGAGAAATTGTCTTTCCGGGGTGGAGCGATTTTTTCAGGAGCGGAAGATTACGATTGAAGAGGTTAAAGATAGTATTGTCGCAAGCCTAGTTAAGACAGCTGAGAAAATTGGGCAAGAAGTTCTTGTCTTTGAAAAGGAAAATTATAATCAATTTGATCGCAAAATGGACAATATTTTAATCTCCAAAAGATTTGGTATTCCTATAATGTTAGCTTTATTAGGAGTAATTTTTTGGATAACGATTCAAGGGGCTAATTATCCTTCACAACTTTTGGCAAGCGGATTTTTTTGGTTGGAAGGACGTTTAACCGTTCTTTTTTCGGTTGCGGGATTACCTGATTGGTTGTATGGGATCATTGTTTTGGGAGTGTATCGTACTTTAGCTTGGGTAATTTCGGTCATGCTTCCTCCCATGGCTATTTTTTTTCCACTGTTTACTTTGTTGGAGGATTTAGGATATTTACCTCGTGTTGCTTTTAATCTGGATAATTTTTTTAAAAAAGCTTGTGCCCACGGGAAACAAGCCTTAACTATGTGTATGGGTTTTGGTTGTAATGCGGCAGGGGTGATTGCTTGTAGGATTATTGATTCACCACGGGAACGTTTGATTGCGATTATTACGAATAATTTTGTTCCTTGTAATGGACGTTTTCCTACGTTAATTGCTTTAGCAGCGATTTTTCTGGTCGGAAATTGGGGTGTGCCCTGGCAATCACTCGGTGCGGCTTTAGTTATTTTGGCGGTAATTGTACTGAGCGTATTTATTACTTTAGTTGTTTCCAGATTTTTATCGCAAACAATTCTTCGAGGCTTACCTTCTTCTTTTACCTTAGAATTGCCACCTTATCGAAAACCACAGATAGGGAGGGTGATTGTTCGTTCGATTTTTGACCGTACTCTATTTGTTTTAGCACGGGCAGTTATGGTTGCTGCTCCCGCCGGTGTTTTAATTTGGTTTTTTGCTAATTTTACTATAAATGAAGTCAGTATTTTAAATCATTGTGCCGGTTTTTTAGATCCGTTCGGTCGCTTGCTTGGGTTAGATGGTTTTATTCTGACTGCATTTATCCTCGGTTTGCCGGCTAATGAAATTGTGATCCCGATCTTGATTATGAGCTATCTGGCTACAGGTTCGATGTTGGAATTGGATAGTCTAGAGGCCTTACGGGAGTTATTTGTGCAAAATGGTTGGACTTGGTTAACAGCTGTGTGTATGATGCTTTTTGTTTTGAATCATTTCCCTTGTGGTACGACTCTATTGACTATTCGCAAGGAAACACAAAGTCTGAAGTGGACCGCTGTTTCTTTTCTTGTACCCACGATGATGGGGATAGTGCTTTGTTTTGTGGTGGCTCAAACTATACGTTTTTTAGGTTTGGTGTGAAAAATTAATATTTTTTAGCAGGAAATCTGTTTTTTCTGTCGAATATCTATTGGAATACACAGCATAATATGTTAAAGTATTATAATACAGAGGAGAGTTAATCTTTTATCTGCTGAAAAAAGTTAGAATTGGAGGAAAAACAGATGAAACCACCCTATGGAGATGCAGAGAAGCTGGACTTTGGTAGAATGTTTACGGAGCACATGTTTACGATTAAGTATCGTGAGGGTAAAGGTTGGTATGACGGCAAGATTGAAAAATACAATTCTTTTATGTTGGATCCGGCAGCTTGTGTTCTTCACTATTCACAAGAAATCTTTGAAGGCTTGAAGGCTTATAAGGCGGCAGATGGTCGCATTCTTTTGTTTAGACCGGAACAGAATGCCAGACGGATGAATCGTTCGGCGCGGAAATTATGTATGCCTGAGCTTCCGGAAGAGATTTTTCTTAAGGCTTTACAGGAATTAATTTTATTGGAAAAAGATTGGATACCTGACTCTCCGGGTACTTCGTTATATATTCGTCCCACTATGATTGCTACAGAAGCTTTTTTGGGCGTCAATCCGGCCCAGGAATATTTGTTTTATATTATTCTTTCTCCGGTAGGGGCATATTTTAAAGCCGGTTTTAATCCGGTGAGTATTTATGTGGAAGACCGGTTGGTACGTGCGGCTGTTGGTGGTGTCGGTGATATCAAAACAGGGGGGAATTATGCGGCTAGTTTATTAGGTGCTGTAAAAGCGGCACAAAAAGGTTTTTCACAGGTCTTATGGCTTGATGCTAAGGAGCATAAATATATCGAAGAAGTTGGAGCGATGAATGTCTTTTTTGTGTTTGGGGATAAACTGGTAACTCCCATGCTTACCGGTTCTATTCTCCCCGGTATTACGAGAGATTCTGTGCTTCGGTTGGCTCGGGAAATGGATTATGAGGTTGAAGAAAGACGCATTTCGGTTGAGGAGGTTCTTGACGGGATTAAAACCAAGAAATTGACGGAAATGTTTGGCTCAGGTACAGCAGCAGTAATTTCACCGGTAGGACTTCTCCATTATCAAGATACAAATTATTATATTAACGAGAATCAAGTGGGTAAAGTTACTAAAACATTTTATGAGCATTTGATTGACATTCAATATGGCAGGGCGGAAGATAAATTAGGCTGGTCTTATGAACTAAAATAATTTCAAACATTAAAAACCCTTCATAATGGAGGGTTTTTTAATATTTAAAGTTGCAACTTGCAACTTATAAATAAAAACAGGTTGTTGACAAAGAATGGTATAGAATGTTAAACTAAAAACTATAAAAATTTATTGTAAAGTAATTTAAAAAAGGAGGAGAGTAAATTGGTTAAAAACAAGCAAGACCTTTGCCGGTTGGTAATTGTTTTACTTATGGGGGTGTTTATGTTAGCCGGATGTGGAGCTAAAGAAGATATATCTTTGGATAGGGTGAAGGAAGTCGGGGAGATTAGTTTTGCCATGAGTGGTGGTTATCCACCCTTCAATTATTATGATGAAACAAATCAGTTGGTAGGTTTTGATGTGGATGTTTGTAAAGAAGTAGCTACGAGATTAGGGGTTGAATTTGTGCCTGTAACAACAGATTTTAGTGGTTTAACGGAGGGTTTAAGAGCCGGTGTTTATGATGGTATTTTAGGTAGTATGGCAATTACAGAAGAAAGGTTAAAAGTGGTTGATTTTACGATTCCTTATTATTATTCGGGAGCGCAACTTCTTGTAAAAAAAGGGAGTGAGTTTACTCAACCGCAGGATTTAAAAGGAAAAGTTGTAGGGGTAGCTACTGGGACAACTTTTGAAAAAGATGCTGAGGGGCTTGATGTCGCTGATGTAAGACTATATAAGGATGATAATCAGACTCTTATGGAATTAGGTAATGGAGTAATAGATGGTGTGATTACGGATCGGGTTGTCGGTGTTAATGCTATCAATACAGGAAAATTTGAGGTGGAATTGCTTGGCGCCCCACTTAGAAGTGAAGATATTGCTGTCGCTTTTCGTAAAGAAGATAAAACATTAAAGGAAGCAGTCAATGAAATTATACAGGAGATGCATGAGGATGGAACTTTATCCGGTTTAAGTGAAAAATGGCTACAAGTTGATATTACGCAAAAATAAGTTTTTTAAATTTGGGAGTTTTTGTGTAGAGGTAAGACAAAAATCATGCATGGTGTTAATAATACTGCTGTGCATGATTTTCCACATAATGAGGAGTGAGGTAAATGACGTATGATTTTAGAGCACTAATAGATTTTTTTCCTTATTTTTTACCGGCAGCGTGGTTAACGATAGTCGTTTCTTTTTTTGGTATAGCCTTGGGTGCGGTGTTAGGGCTATTAACAGCTTTTGCTCGTATTTCTTCTAAGCCTGTTTTTAATTTACCGTCTCGTTTTTATATTTTTGTGATTAGGGGTACTCCTCTATTATTGCAGATTCTTTTTTTATATTATAGTTTGCGTAGTATTTTTAATTTTGAGGCGATGACTTCCGCTATAGTAGCCCTAGGAGTTCATAATGGTGCTTATATCGCTGAAATATTTCGGGGGGCAATTCAATCTATAGCTGTAGGACAGATGGAGGCGGCCCGTTCTTTAGGGATGACTTATCGTAAGGCAATGGTGAGAATAGTTCTTCCCCAAGCTTTTAAAAGAGCAATTCCTTCTTTGGGAAATCAATTTATTATCGCTTTAAAGGATTCTTCTTTAGCCAGTGCCATTACTATTAAGGAATTACTTTTGAAAGCTCAGCAATTAGGAGCCTCTAATTTTAAGATGATGGAAATGTTGACTATTGCCGCTTTTTTCTATTTATTTTATACCAGTATTTTCACATGGCTGTTTCATAAAATTGAAACAAAATTATCTGTCAGTGGAAGCGCTTAAGGAGGGAGATAAATGATTACGATCAAGGGGTTAGAAAAATGGTTTGAACAATTACATGTGTTGAAAGGGATAGATTTAATTGTTAATCCTTCGGAAGTTGTGGTAATAATCGGAGCTAGTGGTTCAGGGAAAAGCACTCTCCTGAGATGCATTAATTTTTTAGAGAAATTTCAAAAAGGAGAAGTGTTTATTGAGGGTAAGGCCGTAAATCAGCAAGATGAAAAGATGATTAATGAAATGCGTAGTCACGTGGGGATGGTTTTTCAGCATTTCAATCTTTTTCCTCATATGTCGGTATTACACAACGTGATTGAAGGACCGACACAAGTTAAAGGAATGGGCAAAGAGGAAGCTATAGAAATTGGCAGGTATTATTTAGATAAGGTAGGTCTTATAGACAAAGAAAACGCTTATCCGAGTATGCTTTCCGGCGGGCAAAAACAAAGAGTAGCTATTGCCAGAGCTTTAGCTATGGAGCCTTCGGCAATTTTATTTGATGAGCCGACATCAGCTTTGGATCCGGAATTAGTGGGGGAGGTACTTTTGGTGATGAAGAATTTAGCTAAAGATGGGATGACGATGGTCATTGTTACTCATGAAATGGGTTTTGCGCGGGAAGTGGCCGATAGAGTTGTTTATATGGATGAGGGCGTAATTGTGGAGCAGGGAACTCCTAAGCAGGTTTTTGATTTACCACAAAAGGAGCGTACACAGTCTTTTTTAAGTCGTGTTCGGTAAAGATAGTAAAGTTTTTTATATAACAAAACTGATAAAAAGCTATTGTTATATTATAAGATTATGATATGCTAATTGAAAGAAAAATTATAGAAAAATCGAAGTCGATTTAAAATAGGGGGTAAGGATAATCATGAATAGTCATCAGGTGACAAAAGGTGTGGCGCGTGCTCCCCATCGTTCCCTTTTTTACGCGATGGGTTATACGGAGGAAGATTTACAAAAGCCCTCTGGTCGCGGTAGTCAGTGCCCATAATGAGATTATTCCCGGTCATTTTCATTTGGATAAAGTGGCTCAGGCGGTAAAATTAGGGATTGCTGCCGGGGGTGGTACTCCTGTGGAGTTCCCCGTAATTGGGATTTGTGACGGGATCGCTATGAATCATAGTGGCATGAAATATTCTTTGGCCAGTAGGGAATTGATTGCCGACTCTATTGAGGCCATGATGATAGGACATAAATTTGATGCCATGGTTTTAATCGGTAACTGTGATAAGATTGTGCCCGGGATGCTGATGGCGGCGGTGCGCCTTAATGTACCGGCTATTTATGTAGGTGGGGGACCGATGCTGCCGGGAAGTTATCGCGGCGAAAATATTGACCTGATTAGTGGTGCTTTTGAAGCGGTGGGGGCTTGTGCGCAAGGAAAAATCGGGGAAGATGTTTTGCAGGAAATGGAGCAAAAAGCGTGTCCTACTTGTGGCAGTTGTGCCGGTCTTTTTACGGCTAATACAATGAACTGTTTGGTGGAAGCGTTAGGTCTGGGGTTGCCCGGAAATGGCACGATTCCCGCGCCTTACGGTCAGCGACTGGCTTTGGCGAAAAAAGCGGGACAGCAGGTTATGGATTTGGTGAAAAAGAATCTGCGACCACGGGACATTTTGACTTTACAGGCTTTCCGGAATGCCATCACGCTGGATATGGCGATCGGCGGTTCGACAAATACCGTTTTACATTTGTTGGCCATAGCTTATGAGGCGGATGTGGAATTGCCTTTGGAAATGTTTGATGAAATTAGTAGTAAGGTTCCTAATATTACGAAGCTGAGTCCTGCAGGCAAGGATTATTTGATTACTCTGCATGAAGCCGGAGGTATTTCGGCAGTTTTAAAACAATTGGCAGAGGCCGGTCTCTTGGCGAGCGATCAGCTTACTGTTACCGGAAAGACTTTGGAAGAAAACATTGCCGGAGCGGAAGTGCTTAATAACCGGGTGATTCGTCCTTTAGCAAAGCCGTATCTGCAAGAAGGAGGTATTGCTATTTTGCGGGGCAACCTTGCTCCCGATGGGGCGGTAGTGAAACAGTCGGCGGTAGTACCGGAAATGTTGGTACATGAAGGGCCGGCTCGGGTTTTTGAATCGGAGGAAGAGGCTTTTGCGGCAATTATGGGAGGCAAGATTAATAAAGGTGACGTGATTGTGATTCGTTATGAAGGGCCCAAAGGAGGACCCGGGATGAGGGAGATGCTTAGTCCTACGGCGGCTTTAGGTGGCATGGGCTTGGATAAAGAGGTCGCGTTAATTACCGATGGGCGGTTTTCCGGCGGGACGAGAGGAGCGGCGATTGGGCATGTTTCCCCGGAAGCGGCGGAAAAAGGGCCCATTGCGATTGTGCAGGAAGGGGATTTGATCCAGATTAATATGCCGAAGCGGCAGCTGAATGTAAAATTGAGTGAGGCGGAAATAGCGCAGCGTTTGCAAAAATGGCGGAAACCAGAGTCCAAAGTTACCGGCAAGTCTTATTTGGCACGTTATGCCTCTTTGGTTACTTCGGCCAGTACCGGTGCGGTAGTAAAGGCAAATTCATAAAACCACTCCGATTTCACTATTGTATGTACAATGTATTTACATGTAGTATAATTTATGGTACGATAGTATATACTATCGTAATGAAAGGAGTGTTTCTAATGGCGCAAACAACTATTAATATTCGTATAGACGAAGATTTAAAAAAACAGGCAGAATGCTTATTCTCTGAATTTGGAATGAATATGACAACGGCATTTACAATTTTTGCGAAAGCTGTTGTGAGGGAAAGAAAGATCCCTTTTGAGATTTATGCTGATTCTGATGATTTTTTTAATGAATACAATCAAAAGCGAATTAAAAAATCAATTGAGAGTATTAAGGCAGGTAAAGGGGTTGCTCATGATTTGATAGAGGTAGATGATGAATAAAATTTGGTCTGATGAAGCGTGGGAAGATTATTTGTATTGGCAAACACAAGATAAAAAGACTTTAAAACGTATTAACCGGCTACTTAAAGATATTGACCGAAACGGGAATGAAGGCATTGGAAAACCGGAGCCATTAAAATATGATGAACAGGGATGTTGGAGTAGACGCATTGACGAAACAAATCGGCTTGTGTATTTTATCGAAGATAATCAAATTTTTATCTTGCAGTGTAGGACTCATTATGGAGATTGATGTGAATTAAAAAAGACAAGGGATGGCTTCCTTGTCTTTTTCACATAAAACCTAATAATAATTTTAATCGTTCTAATCAGCTAAAATGGAGTCCCATTCTTCTCTTTCTTTCACTTCTTCTTCCCATGCTTTAGGATCATCCATTAATTTGGCATAAGCAGTATTTAGTTCATCGAAAAATTTTTTCTTTTTATAATCATTGATTGCTTTTTCAATAATATCTTGCATGTTTTCGTTTTGTTTTTGAGCTAGAAGTTTAATTGAGTTATATATATCCCGATTAACTCTGATTGTAGTTGTTTTATTCATAACAATCACCTCTGTAGATTAATTTGTCTATTAATTAGTATACCAACAAAGCGCAATTATAATCAACTAAAATATTGGCTTAATGCGGATTCCTTCCTTTAGCCCCTCTAGTTGTGGGTCTAGCAGAACAAGGTCTCCTGCTTTTAAGCCTTTTTCAATGACGATATCCCGTTCATTTTCAAAGCCTGTTTCTACGGGTTGAATTTGGGCGGTGTTTTGGCGCACGACCCACAGAGCTTCTCCGTCTTGATAGGGGAAGAGTACTGTTTTGGGGACAACTAATTTGTCTTCTTGTTTGTTGATGGTGAATTCTATATCCAAGGCGTAGCCCGGCTTGAGAATCAGGTTTTCCGGCAGTTCCGGTTCGATCGTTACTTTAAGGCGCTGTTCTAATAGCCCTAAGGCAGACATCTTTTCTTCTGCCGCAGGGGCTATTTTTTGTACCCAACCTTTAAAGCCAATTTCCTGCTCTTTGTTATCTTGAATTAGTTTAACCTCCATGTCGGGGTGTATATGGGCGGCATCTTCTGTGAGCACATATCCTTCCACAAGATAGGTACCCTCTTGGTAGATAGTACATAGGGGTGTACCCGGAGCAAGTACCATTCCTTCTCTTAAATCCAGTTGAGAGATAATGCCACTGGCCGGTGCATAAACTGAGCTTTGTGTTAATTTATACCGGAGAGATTCTATTTGAGCCCGGAGTGTTTCTATTTGGCCGGGATAATAGTCAGAATTAGCAGTATGCAGGGCATCTTCATATTCCTTTTGGCTAATAGCCCCAATTGCATAAAGTTCTTTTAGTTTATCCAGCCCCAATTTTGAGAGTTCCAGTTCTTGTTGTGCCTGCAGGCTTTTAAGTTGACCTTGCAGTTGTTGCAGCTCAAAATGAAGTTCGGTGGGATCAAAAGTGAGGAGAAGTTGGCCTTTTTGTACTTGTTGTCCTTCTTGTATATGGAGGTCGGTAATTTTTCCTCCGGAGGTTGTATAAAGAGGATCTTCCTTAGCCGCTTTAACCAAGCCTTCTTCCGTAAAGGTTTTGGCGATAGTACGCGGTTGAACCTTTAAGAGTTTGGCATCCAGGTCATTGCTTTTATTGAATACTAAAAAAAGAACAAGAGCAACAAGGCAAAGACTAGCCTAAAATAATTTTCGCTTTCTTTTTCATGTTTAATCCCTTCTTTCTTTTATTCACTTGCTTTTAAAGCAGTTGCCAGTGAAATTTGTTTGATTTTACGAGCTGCGGTCCATTGGGCGATGCGAATACAGGCTATAGTCACCAGAAAACCGGCCAGAATCGCGGTACTATTAAGATTAGTAGGCATAGTAAAAAGATCATTATTAATAGATTGATTCATGCTGATTAGAAATAGTTTGCTTAAGGGTATGCCGGCGAGCATGGCAAAGATACTGATAAACCATTGTTCAAAAGTAATTACAGCAAGAACTTCCTGAGGAGTCATCCCCAGTACCATCATGGAAGCCAGTTCCCGATTGCGTTCGGAAACAGTAGTGAGAGAAATATTATAAATAATGGCAAAACCGATAATTAACCCAATCAGCAAAAAAATGTAAATAGTACCGGAGAAAGAAGCCATTAATTCTTTCGATTGTTGCAAAAGTTTCTTTTTATCTTCAATCCCCGCAATTACCGTAGAGTTGCTGTATTCCCTTTGGAGCAGGGAGAGACTTTGTTCGTCGAGACACAGCATCAGGGAGGTGGTTATCTTTCCTTGTGCGAGGAGCTTTTGCAGAGACGATAATTCCATATAAGCATTCAGTCCGATATACTGCGGGATAATTCCTGTTACTTCTACGGTTTTTTCTTGATCGGGGTTTTTCGCCATCAGGCTTTCCAAACTAAGGTGAGTTCCCACTTTAGCGCCCAAAAGTTGAGCTAGTCTTTCCGAAAGCAGAATCCCTTTGCGGGGTGGTTCTATTTGCTGCCCTTTTTTGTCTCGAATCTTGTATAAGGCACTATTGGCGGGTAATCCTAGAAGAACTACTTCTTTTTTGTGCCAGTTGTTTTTTAAGGTTACAGGAATCTCGGCACGACTTTCCACGGTTTTCACACCGGGGAAGCGGCTTAGTTCTCGTTCTACTTGTTGTTGAGGAAGAGGTTGAGTCAAGTTTATTTTCACATCATAAGTTTCTATTTTCTCATATTGGTCAAAGAGCATTTTTTCACTTAAGTCCCACATTGACCAAGGTGATCCGACCAGAGAAAAGGTAAACATGATGCCTAAGAACAGGAAAATAGTGCGCCCCGGATGACGAATCATATTCCGGAGGGACATTTTTCCTTGCACAGTGAGAGCTTGCCAAAAGAGAGAAAACTTCTCGAGGAAAATAGTTTTCCCTGTAGGTGGGGCAGGAGGGCGCATCGCTTCGGCAGGTTCTAGTGAAAGAACTCCTTTACAGCCTTGATATCCGGCAAACAGAGTAAAGATAAGAGTGAGCAGAATACTGCTCAAAAGATAAGAGAGCGAAAAACCGCTTCTTAAGCCCGGTATATTAAAAAACATTTCGTATAATGCTGTCAAGGGTGTGGAAAGTAAAATTCCGGAGATTCCCCCGAGGGCTCCGCCACAAAAACCTATGACCAGGGCAAAAGAGAGATAGTGCCAGAGAATTTCACCTTGCGTATAGCCGAAAGCCTTAAGAATGCCGATTTGCCCTCGTTGTTTTTCAATCATTCGTTTGAGCATGATGTAAAGAATCATACAGGCTACAGCTAAAAAAATTAGAGGTAAAGTTTTGGACATACCTTCTAACTGAGTTAATTCTTGGGTGAGGAGAAGGTGGCTGACTTGGTCTTTACGGGGATAAATGCTTTTTAGCCCGTATAGTTTTAGTTCTGTTTGAAGACGTGCTTCTACATCTTGATAATCTGCTCCCGGTTGTAGAGTGAAAACAAGATTGTTCACGGCAGAATGTTCTGCAAAAAGTGTTTTCATGATTTCATTAGGCAGATAAGCAATCCCAAAAGTTTCCGGACTGGGGAAAAGGTCACTGGTATTGCGTAGAGCATAAATAAATTCGGGGCTGCTGCCTGTGCCGACAATACGCAGATTTCTTTTTTTACCCTGGGCAATAATCTCCAAGGAATCATTTAAGGCGAGGTTGTTGGCGGCAAAAAACTTGCTATCTAGCCAAATATTTAAAGTGTCTTTAGCTAAAGGGGTTCCTTTTTCCAGTAAGACACCATTGATTGGGTTGGTTTGTTCAGGGTCTAAGGAAAAGAGACGCAAATAAACATTTTCTTTACTGTCTGAAGTTAAAACTCGAACCTCTTTACTTAATCTGCCTTCAATTTCTTTTATTCCTTCTATTGCTTTCAGTTTCTTTACTTCTGATAAAGGCATAGCTTCTACTTCGGCAAAGCCGTCAGCAAAATTTTGCTGAAGATAAAAGTTTTTTTGTGCTGAATAGAGATTATCGACAACAATAGAGAAAGAAGTAAAAACCATTAAGCCCATGGTGATAATCACTACACAGGCAAAATAGGTTCCTTTATTTTCTTTTAATTCACGCCACATTTTACGCCATAACATTACCACGTCACCTTCTCTGGGGGGAGGGGTTGTTCGTTTGTTTCAATGCGGTTAAGTCGACCATCTTTGAGATAAAAGATACGGTTAGCTATTTTAGCAATAGCGTTATTATGCGTAATTAAAATTACTGTTTTACGATAGTTTTGGCAATAGTGCTGCAACAGTTGTAGTACGTGGATACTGGTTTGATAATCTAAAGCTCCTGTGGGTTCATCACAGAGCAGAATTTCCGGATTTTTGACGATAGCTCTAGCCAGAGCTACCCTTTGCTGTTCACCACCTGAAAGTTGAGCCGGAAAATGGGTTGCTCTATCGCCAAGCCCTACTTTTTCCAGCATTTCTTGCGTGGAAAGTGGCTGATGGGCTATTTCCGCTGCTAAGTAAACATTTTCATAAGCAGTTAAATTAGGAATAAGGTTATAAAATTGAAAGACGAAACCGACCGTATGGCGACGGAAAAGGGTTAGCTTTTGGGGAGTGGCAATATGCAGGGGTAAGTCTTTGTAATAAAGCTCTCCTTTACTGGCTTGATCCATGCCTCCAATCAGATTAAGTAAGGTGCTTTTTCCCGAACCGCTAGGGCCTAAAATGACAATGAATTCACCGGGGCAAATAGTGAAATCAACTCCTTGCAGAGCCTTCACCGTTACTTCACCCATTTGGTAGAATTTGCAGAGATTTTTGGCGGTAATTATAGGTTCCATGAGAACACCTGCTTTTATAAAAAAGGTCATTTGTTTTTATTGTATACTAATTTTGTTCTATTAAAAAGAAAATATTTATCAGAGTATGAAACTGGCGGTTTTTGATTCAACGTGTTAAAATATAATTAAAACAAGATGATTTAGGGGTGAAAAACATGACAACAATTACAAAGATTAGGGATGTTATTGGTCAGGTTGCACCTGCATATCCGGTTATAAGTATTGATTTGTTTGGTTCCTATGCTAATGATGAAGCTACAGAGGATTCCGATGTGGATTTATTTGTGTGTTTTAATGAGAAAAAGGCAAGTTTATTTGATTTGTCAGGGCTTAAATTAGATATTCAGGAAAAGTTGAATAAAAAAGTCGATGTAGTTGCCGGTCCCTTAAAAGAAGGAAGTTATTTAAATATGAAAAAGAAGGTTAGGCTTTATGAAACATAGAGATGTCCAATTAATAAAGAAAATTATATCTGAATGTAAAGACATTATTAGATATACAAATGAGATAGGTAAGGAAGCATTTTTAGAGAATGATATATATCAGAAAGCAACGGCTATGTCGCTTCTGAATATCGGTGAACATGGGAATGTGTTGACAAGGGAGTTGTGGATGGAATATCAGGATATTCCATGGAGGAAAATAGTTGACCTTAGAAATATTGTTGCTCACGGATACGGTGAATTAAAAATGGAGCTTGTTTGGAATTTAGCAAAAAGGGAAGTTCCTCAGCTTTTGATGCAGTTAAAAGATATGCTTAAAGAAAGTTAAAGGTTTCCAGGAAGAAAAACATTGGTAGTTTGCGCTTGACAATAGAGGAGCTGAGGGAATATTATATTAGGTAGAACATCATAGTTTTGAGCTGAGTTGAGATGAGATTAGATTGAGGAGAGTTGAGCTGAGATGAGTCGGAAAGGTTTGGACTTAATTACCGGTACTCATTTGAGTGCCGGTTTTTTATTTTTCTCCTCAAGCAAGGGAAGGAGGTTTTATGCTTAAAGTGAATGTGTTTAACTTAAAAAACCGGCATAAGCGGAACAACCGGAACCAAATTTTATGTAAAATGAGGAGGAAAAAATAATGCGTAAAACAATAGGATTAGGTTTAATTTTATTATTTTTACTGTTACCTTTGACCGGGTGTGGGAACAAGGTTGATCAGGATACCGTGAATACGTCAGGGAAAAAATGCTTAAAGTAGGGGTGACACAATATGTAGCTCATCCGGCTTTAGACTTGGATCGGCAGGGATTTTTGGACCAGATGAAAGAAGAAGGTTTTTTGGAAGGACAAAATATAACCTTTGATATTAAAAATTCTCAGGGTGACCCTAACTTGGCGAAAACGATTGCCGATAAATTTGTAGCGGATAAAGTGGACGCGATTTTAGCAATTACTACCTCTAGTTCACAAGCGGCGGCACAGGCGACGAAAGGAAGCGACATCCCGGTAGTTTTTATTGCTGTTTCTGATGCGGTAGGAAGTGGGTTGATTACGGAAATTGATCGATCCACAGGGACGAATATTACCGGTGTTTATAGTGCGGATCCGGTGGAACAGCAAATGGATTTGATACGAGAGATTCAGCCTACGGCGCAAAGGATCGGGGTAATCTATAATGCCGGGGAAGCTAATTCGGTAAGTAATGTGCAAAGAATTAAAGAGTATTTAAAAGGGAAAATCGAAGTGGTCGAAGCTAGTGTTGCCAGTAGCAATGAGGTACAGATGGCTGCTCAATCTTTAGCCGGCAGGGTCGACGCTGTTTTTATGCCGCAAGATAATACTGTGATGACCTCGGTAGAAGCTTTGATTAAAGTTTGTCAAGATTATGATGTGCCATTATATACCGGTGATACGGAATCGGTAAGAAAGGGTGCCTTAGCTACTTTAGGTAATGATGAATATGACTGTGGTCGGCAGGGGGCGATATTGGTGGCGAGAATCCTTCAAGGGGAAAAGGTGGGCGAGATAGTGCCGGAAGAGATCCGTAAGCGGACTTTATTAATCAACAATAGTGTAGCGGATAAATATGGCGTATCTATACCTCAAGCGGTATTGGAAAGAGCGGATGAGGTTATTGAATAGTTAGGTTATTATTAGATAGTTAACGAGAGTATTAAAGAAGAGCAGAGGAAGAAGTGAGGCAACATGAGCAATGTAGTTATCAGTGGTTTACAACAAGGTTTAATCTATGGGTTTATGGCAATAGGTGTTCTTTTGACTTTTTATCTTTTAGATTTTCCGGACCTCACGGTAGAAGGGACGTTCCCTTTGGGAGCCGCAATTACGGCGCGAGCTGTTGTGGAGGGAATTGACCCTTTGTTTGCTGTAGTCTTGGGAGCCGCTGCCGGTGGGTTGGCCGGAGCGGCTACCGGCTTAATGCATACAAGGTTAAAAGTAAATAATATTTTGGCTGGTATTTTGACTACCAGTGCCATTTATACAGTGATGTTGCGTTCCATGGGGCGTCCCAACACTTCTTTATTAGGGTATGATACTTTTTTTGAGCGCTGTTTAGCTTTATTAGGGTTATCGCAAAGTACGTTATCTCTGTTCGAGATGCAAATAGCGATAATTACAATTCTTTTAGTATTAGTAGCAGGAGCTAGGTTCTTAATGGGTTGGTTTTTGCGTACTGATTTAGGGCTAACTATTCGGGCTACAGGAAGTAATGAAAAAATGCTCGGTGCTTTAGGAGTTGATGTTAAGCAGACAAAGCTTTTAACCTTAATTATTTCTAATTTCTTAGTGGGTCTTTCCGGTGCTTTAGCTTGTCAAATGCAAGGTTTTGCCGATGTCGGAATGGGCATTGGGGTGTTAGTGGCGGCGATTGCTTCGGTAATCCTGGGAGAAATGCTGTTCGGACGTAAAAATTTAAGTATGCTTTTAACCGGTGTCGTTTTAGGCTCAGTCCTTTATCGTGCTTTATTAGCGCTAGGTTTGCGCTTGAATCTACCGGCGGAAGATTTTAAATTGGTCACCGCAGTACTTGTACTGTTAGCTTTAACTTTGCCGAGTTTAAAAGGGCGGAAAAATACCGGGTCTGTTTTTTCGGCACCACTTTATGAAGAAACTCAACCTGTAGGAGTAGAGAAATCATGATTAAACTAACTAATGTGTATAAAGTTTTTTTCCCGGGAACTGTTAATGAAATAGTAGCTTTAAATAAGATTAATTTGCAGATCAAAGCTGGTGATTTTGTTACAGTTATTGGGAGTAATGGTGCCGGTAAATCAACATTGCTCAATGTGGTGAGCGGGGTAGAGATGGTTGATGCAGGAACGCTTGAATTGGCGGGTCAGGATGTTACGGCACGTCCCGAATATAAAAGAGCTGCAGATATTGGGAGGATTGACCAAAATCCTTTAGCCGGTACTGCTGCGGAAATGACGATTGAGGAAAATCTGGCGATGGCTTATTTACGAGGACAAAAAAGAGGTTTAAATAGGGCGGTAACCGGAAAACGAAGGGATATATTTCGGGAGGTTCTCGCCGAAACAGGGCTGGGGCTAGAGGACCGTTTGTCAACACCGGTAGGTACACTTTCGGGAGGTCAGCGGCAAGCTTTGGCTTTGGTAATGGCAACACTGACGTTACCCAAATTGCTCTTACTAGATGAGCATACCGCAGCATTAGACCCGAAGGCGGCACAACTGATTATGGAGATAACTGCTCATTTGGTACAGGCTAAGCATTTAACAACATTGATGATTACGCATAATATGGAGCAAGCACTTAAGTATGGCAATAGGTTAATCATGATGCACTGCGGGAAAATTGTGTTGGACATTAATCAGGAAGAAAAAAGCAAGTTAACAGTTCCCCACTTGATTGAGAAATTTACAGATGCGAGTGGAACGGCTTTGACTGAGGATAGAGTATTATTGAACTGATAAGGGGAAGGTGACAAAGGTGATGTATCTTTGTCACCTCTCATGTTTTATTTTTTTCTTGTATTTTATCAGAAAATATGCAATAATATAGTTAAATAATATATTTTAGTGGAATGTGAAGGTACAATAAAATGCGAAATATTTTAAAACAAGTGATAAGAACGCTAAAAAGGGATGGATATGATATCAAAGGCTATAAGAAAATAGATATTGAAGAGATAGAACATTCTCCCGATTATTATGAAATGACACGAAACCTTAAAGAAAATTTACATAAGTTTGAAGAGGAAATAAAAGCGCTCAAGGAGCAATATAAAAAATATAGTTTTGAGTATGCTTTTCAGGAAGAGTTTGGGGAGGAATTAAGTCCTGAGGATTTTCAGTATCAAGAGAGAATTGACGCTTATTGTGAAAGGAATAAGGTTTCTCCGGAAAGATTGCATGAATTAAAGAGAGAAAGGCTAAAATTAAGAGAAAAAGTTAACAATGAAATTTTTCATAGGGTTACATTGGCTAAGAGTATTCTTTTAATTAGAGATGGCAATTGTCCTGATTATATGCTTAGCAAGGCGGCAAGATTAGAAAAGATATATGGTAGTCCCGATAAAGCGGCGGAGTATCAAGAAATGTTAGATAAAGTTAGAAGGGACAAAACAAAGATTAAAGAAGGGGTACGTTGGGATATTTTAAATTATACTAGTGATATGATTATCGTAAATACTGATCCTTATAATGGGAAAGAACCGGAGTTCCAAGAGAATTGGACTAAGGGAATAGATTTGGTAGAGAAAAAATTACAGGCAAAGGGGATTACCATAGAGGAGTTTGGGCATAATCAGGAAATTAGGGAAATTTGGACTGAAGTAAATAATCAAATGAAGCAGGAAAGAAATGAGAGAGTCACATTGGAACAATTTTGTAATCGTGCTCAAAAGTCTGCTTTATCCGTTCAGGCGTCCCGGCAAGAAATAACGGAAAAGGTACCACAGGAGCAAGAGGTGCGGAGATCAGATAGATAATAGGGTGGTACTTTTGATTATATTTAAAAAAGAAAGGAAGGTGGAGTATTGTGGGTATGCAAGAAAAATTAGAAAATTATTTAGATAAGATTGTTAAGAAATTTGAAGGTAAATACACCTCTGAATATGAACGTGAGCTTAAGATTAAACTTCTGCTTGATAAGGAATTAGAGCTTGATAAAATAGAATATCCTCCTAGTCATTATCAAAAAACAGATGACCTACTGGAAAATGCACGTTTGTATAAAGAGGCTTTAGAAAAGATAAGACAAAAATATAGACCACATCTTTTAGATACGCGTTATTTATATGGTGATGAATTAATCCATATGGAAATTAAGCGGGAGAGTTACTGTAGAAGATTCAATCTTACACCCGAGGATTTAGAATATGTAATCAAGGAAGTTAAGCAAAGAATTAATGATGAGGCTAGACTAGCGGAAATTAATTTTAGGATTAGAGATGATAATTGTGCTGTGTATGAGCTTGAAGAAGCATTAGAATTAGAAAAAAAATATGGAAGTAAAGAGCGGGTAGCTGAGCTAGGGAAAATGTTGGAAAAGGCAAGAGCTAAGTGGGAAAAAATTAACCGTGACAGAATAATAAAAATTAGTCATAGAAATAATGCCAAATGGAGTATTACACTTGGTGTAATGTCTGATCTTAAGTATAATGTTAATCCTCGTGGGGGAGAAGAAACAAGACCTAAGTATCAGATTAACTGGAAAAAAAAGTTAGATTTATTAAAGAAGAGACTAAAAGAGAAAGGTATCTATTTAAACGAGAAGTATGAGGCTGACCAGAAACATGAAGCTGTAATTAAGCAAACCTGGGAAGAGGTAAATGAGGAGATAAGAAAAGAGCAGGATAAGAAGCTCGGTATTAAAGAATGTGATCTTCCTCCTTTTGACCATGATAAGTTTAATGCAGAGCTTTTGAGAAGGTATCCCGATCCAAGAAGAATGAATTTTAGTACAGAGAAATTTAACAAAATTAGAAGGGATTTTTATCAACGACAAGTTGAGGAATATGAAACGAATAATCCTCGCGGTTTAGAGGAATATGCTAGAGATTCGCAGAAATTGGCAAATAGAACAGTAGAAAGAAGAACGTCGGAGAGGTCTGACTTCGGTGCTAGGTGAACGTGTAATTATATTTTAAAACGAAAGGGGGGATGGTAATATGAAAAGATTCTTAACAAAAATTGCCGAGAAATTAAAAGGTGAAAACAAGCGTGAATCGGAAGATAAACTTGAAGTTGAACCTGAACCTGAATTTGAATTTAAACCTCTTGCCGAACTTGAGAAAATTGAATTTTCTCCCCGGGATTGTGAAAAGACACGTGATTTTTTAGAAAATATCCGTTTGTACAAAGAAGCGTTAGAAAAGATAAGGTATAAATACAGGCTACATATTTTGGAAACGTATTATATGAATAGTGAGGAATTAATACGTAGAGAAAACTTTTGTAGAAGAAGTAATATTTCACCTGAAGGGTTAGAACGGAAAATAAATAATTTTTGTGCAAAAAACAAGATTTCAGATAAAAAGTTGTTATATATACTTAAGGAAGATGTAGACCCCGAAATAAAAAAGGAACTTGAGCAGACAATTGCTGCAGAAATTAAGTTAGAGAAAATTAAATTCCTAGGTAGAGATGATAATTGTTTTGAGGAGCGGTTTAATGAAGGCGTGGCTTTAGCTAAAGCACATCGAAGTCCAAAAGAGGTTGATGCGTTAGAAAAAATGTTGGAAGAAAATAAGGTTAAAGGGGAAGGAAATCGCATTAGAGATGGCGCAAAGTTGATGATGACACATGTTATCTTAAATGATATTGCCTCTGATGTTAATCCTTCCGGAGAAAGAAGAGAAGGAACTGAATATGCGAGTAATTGGAAGAAAAAGCTGAATTTATTAAAAGAGAACTTAGGGGAAAAGGGAATATATTTAGATGAAAGGTATGAGGGGCATCAGACTTATAAGGATGAAATAAAGCAAACTTGGGCGGAGATAAATGAGCAGGTCAAAGAAGAGAATGCCGCGAAGAGGAGTTTTGAAAAGATTTTAGATGAAGTGTTTCGTAAGCATCCTCAAATTGGTTTGGAATATTATTGTGCAGTGTTAGAGGAACATCGGAATATGAAGAAAACCGGCGGTTTAAAGGAATATTCTAAAGAGCCCCGGAAACTTGCCAATAAAACAGAAGAAAGCAGGCTGGTAGAGAAAAGGTCTAAGGATATGGGGGCGAGGTGAAGATTGCACTGAAAAGTGGGGTCACCAAAATATTAGAATTGACAAATTATTATAGTATTTGCTACAATATTATTCAATAGTAAACATACATTAGTTTTGTTTTATAATATGTAGTTATTAAAAAATAGAAAAAGAGGAGGTGTTTAGTTGTGGCTAAAAAATTATGGGGAAAATCAGGAAGAACTTGGTCTGATAAAGAACTGAAAGATTTTTATATGTCAGCAAAAGATGATAGACCCGGGTTAGAGGAAAAAACAGAAATTGCTCGGCAAGGTAAAAATCCGACACCGAGAACAGAGAAAGCTGTTACTTCTCCCGAAATTGGTGGTAGGTAATAAAGTGAGTTTTAAATTAAAAAGCCTGTTCTATAACTAAATTAGTTATAGAACAGGCTTTTTTAAGTGAACTATAGTAAATCCTTCAGTTTCTCGCGGCAGTTATTACAGTATCCATAGATTTCGACATGATGTTTGATAGGCAAAAAATCGGTATCATTTTTAATATATGCTTCCAGTTCACCGAAAGGGCAAAAGGGTAAAGGCTTAGTTTTATGGCATAAAGTACAAATCATTAGATGATAATGAGGACCTTGTTCACGAAGCTTATATTTAGTTTCCTCATTATATATTACTTTTTCGATGACTTCGTTTTTTGTAAAAATTTCTAGGTTTCTATAAACAGTAGAAAAATTCGTTTTTTTATTTTTATTTTTAATCAGGTTATATACTTGGGAGGCATTAAGAAGTTTATAGTCAGAGTCAACAAAAATTTCCAGCATGATTTTACGGGCGGGAGTGAGTTTGAATCCTTTTTCTTTAATTTTTTTATATATTTGTTGAAGTTGTTCTTTCATGGATATTTCGCTCCAATCTTTGAGGACGCGGGAAATATTTTCTTCAATCAACCTTGTTGTTTTCTCTTGCCTAGTAAGAGGAGAAATAAAAGAATGATTACTGAAGAGAGGACGATTGTTCCCCCTGGTGCGAGGTCTAGGTAAAAAGAAGTGGTAAGACCTATTAATACGGAAAGAATACCAAAAAAAACTGCCCAGAGCAAGGTCTTTTTAAATCCACGGGAAAGAAGAAGACTGGTGGCAACGGGGACGACCATAAGTGAAGATACTAGTAATGCACCAACAATTCTAAGTCCAATGGTAATTACCATTGCGGTGAGGAAAAGTAAGAGGTAATTGTAGTGTTTTATTTGTACTCCTGCTAAGCGAGCACCTTCTTCATCAAAGGTTAGGAAGAAAAATTCACGGTAAAAAGAAAACAAGAGGCAAAGGGAAAGCAAGGATAAAAAGGTGATTAGCAAAATATCTTGATTAGTTAAAGTAATGATACTGCCGAATAGGAGACTGGAAATGCTTGTATCGGAAGTTTTTGTAAAACCCATTAAAACAACGGAGAGTCCTAAACCTGCAGACATGATAATAGCTAGAGAGAGTTCGGCATAATTTTGAAAGACGTTTCTTAATTTTTCTAGAAAAAAGGAGATTAGGAGGGAAAGAAAAAGGGCTAAAGGAAGGGGGCTAATCCTCCAGAGTATCCCTAATAACACGCCTGCTAAGGAAATATGAGCGAGGGTATCGCCTACCATCGAAAAACGACGTAAGACTAGAAATGTGCCAATTGTTGGACATAAGATACCTACCAGTAAACCTACTATTAATGCTTTTTGCATAAAAGTATATTGTAATATTTCGGGCATTATTTACACCACTCTTAGATTTTCTTTAGGTATTTCCGTAATCTTTTTTTGGTTAACCAAAAGAAAGCGGGTCGCATAGTTAAGGACGGGTTGGAGATCATGAGTTACAGTTAGGATAGTTAGGTCTACTTGATTTAGCTCATAGAGAAGTTTGTACAGTTCTTTTTGGGCTTGGGCATCCAGATTATTAGCCGGTTCATCTAAAAAAACAATTTGCGGATTATTCAGAAGAGCGCGTGCCAGAAAAACTCGTTGTAGCTGTCCTCCTGATAGGGTTCCCAGTAAGGAATTACTTTTTTCTTGAAGTTTTACTTTTTTTAAAACGTTCCTTATTTGTTGTTGAAGATGTTTACGGGAATAATTTTTATCGAATTTGTTTTTTTGACCGGAAAGTTCTAAAACCTCCCGTACAGTAGCCGGAAAACCTTGGTTAAAAGAAGTTTTTTGGGGGAGGTAACTGATGGTTGGAGGTAAAGTTGAGGAGGTACCCATATTTACAGTTCCTTTTTGAGGTTTTAATAGACCCAGCATTATTTTAAGCAGGGTAGTTTTGGCCGAACCGTTGGGACCAAAAATGATTACAAATTCGCCTGCTTTAATTTCGAGGTTTATTTCTTCTAAAATAGGTGAATTTCCAGGATAGGCAAAAGTAATTTTTTCAAGTTGAATAATGTTATCTTTCATGGTTCCATCTCCAAAGCTGTTTGCAGATTTTTGAGGTTATCTTTCATGACCCGAAAATAGTCTTTCCCTGCTTCAAGTTCTTTTTGGCTAAGACTTCCTAGCGGATGAAGTTGAAGAATACTTGCTCCTGTTTCTTGAGCAATGGTTGTGGCTACTTTAGGACTGAAGAGAACTTCGGAAAAAAGGTATTTGATTTTTTCTTTTTTTATTAGTTTGCTAATTTCTTTTAATTTACCCGGTGTTGGCTCGGCATCAGCATGGAGTCCCATAATCGGTATTTGTTCAAGCCCGTATTCTTGGCAGAGATAATTGAAGGCTTGATGGGTAACGACAATTTTCGCCCCTGAATATTTTGCTAGAGTTTTTTTGTAGTCTTCATCTAGTTCCGTTAATTTTTCTGCAAAAGTACGGAAGTTTTTTTCATAATAAGTTTTATTGTCTGGGTCAATTTGTATTAAAGCTTGTAAAATGTTTTGACCCATGATTAAAGCACAAGAGGGGCTCAGCCAAAAATGTGGGTCTATTACTTCATCTTCTTTGATTAACTTAATACCTTGACTTGCTTCGACCATCAGGAGAGGCTCCTCCTGCAAGGTATCGAGAAGTTTTTCCAGATATGGTTCCATTCCGGCACCATTATAAAGGAAGAGAGAGGCTTTACTTAGTTTGGCGAGCAATTTTGGGGAGGGTTCAAAAGAATGAGGTTCAGCTCCGAAGGGGGTAAGATTGATTACGGTAATTTTTTCTCCGCCAATTTTTTTTGTAAAGTCATAAAGCGGATAAATACTGGTGTAAACCACAGGTAAAGAAGAATTGGAAACGTTGGTACGTTGGAAGAAGAGTTCTTTTAAGGTACAGCCGGAACTGGTTATTGTGAAAGTGACAACCAGGATAGTGATAAATAATAATTGGTTTATTTTCGAAATTTTTTTAGGCATAAAACCCCCCCCCTAAATGCAAGTCATTTGCATTTATTATACCCCTTATTTGATTTTTTAAGCAAGTCCCAAGATATAACGTGTTTTTTTAATATAATTAAAATTGGCGAATTATTAGTAAAATAGCTATAATATAAGTAATAGTCTTAGATATGGTAGTTTTCAATGAAAGGGTGAAGTAATAAAATGAAAAATTTTATTAAAGAGCTTATTGAAAGAGGACATAAAGGTGAAAGTGATACAATTAAACATATTTCAGAGTGTTGTGAAGGTGCAAGTGATCTTAGAAAAATTTTGATGAGGTATCAGGAGGTTTTAGAAAAAATAAAAGCTAAATATGAGCCATATAGTTATGAATATAATTTCAAGGAAAAGTTCGGAGAGGAATTAAGTTTTGATGATTTTTATGCTAGTTATTATATAATAGCTGATTATTGCAAAAGAAATAATGTTTCTAGAGAAAAATTATATGGATTAAGGCAAGAGATAGAAGTAAAGCGAGACAAGATATTTGATGAAATTACTAAAGAAATCAGGTTAGCGGAGGTTGATGCTCTAAAGGAAATAGCAAAAAGTGGGGGCTGGGCTAGACAGAAGACTTTAATAGAGGTTATGCGCAAGATTAAGTATAATGTTAGTCCTTATGACCAAAGACCAATTCGTCAAGAAAATTTGTTGGAAGAAATGGATTTAGATTTAATAGAAGAAAAATTAAGGGAAAAAGGAATAGATAATGAAATAGAGACAGAAGAATACGGGTGGAACAAAAAAATTAAAAGGGGCTGGGATATAGTTGTAGAAAAGTTAGGAAGGAAAATTAATAAAAAGGAATATCAGGCAAGCTGTTGTCAGGAAACAAGAAATATGAGAGAAAATTTACTTATATTTGAGGAGGAACTGAGAGAAATAAAAGCTGAATTTGAACAATATAGTTTTGAGACAGCTTGTAAGGAGAAGTTTGGTGTTGCCTTGGATTCTGATGATTTTTTAGATAAAGAAAAAATTGATGTTTTTTGTGAGAAAAACAAGGTTATCAAGGAAGAATTATATAGATTTTATGAAGAAAGAAACCAAGAACTAAGGTATGGGGGACTTAGTAAAATTCAAAAGATAATTTCTAAAAAAATTAAGTTGGCGGAGGCTCATGTTTTTTTAAGGGATGGAAATTTTTTTGAAGGTAAGCAATTAAGAGAATTAATAAAATTAATACAAAAATATTATTATTCTGGGGCAGTAGCTAAGTTTACAGATAGGGTACAGGAGGTACAAGTAAAGAAAGAAAAATTGGGGTTCGGCGATGAAACTGTTAGAAAAAGAATATTAACCAAAATGGTAAATAATATTAAGTCCAACATCAAACCTTATGGGGGGGAAGAAAAGTTTTCTCGAGATTGGATTAGTAAGTTGGATTCAATAGAGAATAATTTAAGAGAAAAAGGTATCGCGATAGAAGATTATGGACAAGATAAAGAACTTGAAAGAAGTTGGGCTGAAGTGGAGAAGCAATTGAAAAATGTTAAGCATAAGGAACATAACGAACGTATTCTAGATGATTGGTGTCGGAAGCAGCAGCTTGGACAAGTGACGAGGGTGGAAAGCGTTAGGAGGAGGACTTCGGTTCCGGAGAAAGATGGTAGATAATTAAAAATTAAAAAAAGGCTGTTACACAATGAACTGTTCAGTTTCCGGTGTAACAGCCTTTTTAATTTTTTTGCTTTTTTGAGCATTATTATTTTAAATATGGTTTAGGATTAACGGGGTTTCCGTTTTTTCTTACTTCAAAATGAAGATGTGGTCCGGTACTCCATCCGGTACTGCCTACTTTCGCAATGGCCTGTCCTTTTTTAACTTTTTGTCCTGCCTTGACTAGAGTTTTGGAAGCATGTGCATAGAGGGTTACTAGGTTGCCACCATGGTTAATCATGACGATTAATCCATAACCCCCGCGATTGCCTACTTCCATGACCGTACCGCTTTCTGCAGCAACAATAGTTGTTCCCTTAGGGGCGCGAATATCCATGCCTGTATGTAGTTTATTTCTTTTCAAAATAGGATGGAAGCGCATCCCGTATTCTGAAGTGATAAAAGTATATCCGGGAGTAGGCCAAGCGAGTTTTCCACTTCCCAAATATGCCCCACTATCGCCGCCGGTTTGTCTTCTAATTTCTTCAGCAATTTGGTGAGATTGTGCTTCCAGTTCATTTAAAGCGGCTTCGGCTTGCGCTCTTTCTGATTTTAAGGAATTATACACTGTTTGTTGACGAGAACTGGCGACAGCGAGTTCTTTCTTTTTTTGGTTTTGGTCATTTTTTAGTTCAGCTAAAGATTGTTGTTTTTGCAGAGCTAGTTGTTGTTTTATTTTCATAAGTTGTATTTTTTCTTCGTTAGCTTTAATCAGTTCTTTATTATTATCTGCCAAGTTGCTTAATAAATCCCAACGTGTTAAGAAATCGGTAATGCTAGTAGAGTCTAGCAGTACTTCCAAAAAGTGAACATCACCTTGTTCATAAATTATTCTGAGATGTTTTTCTAAGGCTTGGGTATTAGTGTTTATTTGTTTATTGCACTCTTTTAGTTCCTTTTCTAATTCGAGTAATTCATTTTCCAGGGACGAAAGTTTATTTTCGGTAGACTTAAGGTTATTTGTAGTTTTAGAGATCGTATTATTAAGAGCCCTAAGCTCTAGAAGGGCACTTCTTTCTTCTTGTTTTTTCTGATTAAGGATATTTTGACTTTGCTCAATTTTTTGCATAAGTAAGGACTGTTGTTCTTGTAAATTTATATCTATGGTATTTGCACTAGCAAAAATACTTGTTGATAAGAGCATACATGTAGCTAGAGCAGTACTTTTCAATAGTTTGTTAAATTTTTTCACTAAAATCCCTCCCGACAATTATATAAGGTTCGACATAGGAGAAGGAATTCCTGCCGAACTTTGCATTTTTTCGAGAAAAAAGGATTATTAGGTGAAAAAAATTGATATTAAGGGACAGTTATTGCTTATTTTGTTGTTTTAAAGTGTTCGATTAGTTTAGTGAGATGACCATTTTTACTTAACCAAGCAAATAAAACAATCAGAATGATGGCGAGAACATAGTTCCCTATAAAATACCAGATGGTTAAAAAATTAAGTTTAAAGGGGGTTAGTTGATAGGAAGCATTTAAAGCCTCAGCCCAGTTTTTACCAGCACCGATTTCGCATAATAGTTTGGCGAAAAGTTGATGATCTTTATTTTGAAGGTATTTAAAAATTTGGGCATGCCAACCTTTGTTAAATAATAAGGCATCTCCTAAAGGGGCTAACTCATTTAAGGGTAGGGTATGCCAGCCGGGTCCATACCAATAGCTTAAAAAATAACGGTGAACGGGAATTTTTGTCTCAACTGGTGAGAAGGGGGCTGGGGTATAGTAAACAAAGAGAGAACCCTGATAGTCTTTGAAAAAGTCGTGTTCCTGTCCCATAAAAATAAATAAAGGGCTTTTTGCTTCTACGGGAACGAAACCGGCTTCTTTAGCCATCTTCAAATAGCTTTTAAACCATTTGTAAACTTTGTTTTGTTCTTGTGGTGTATAATCACCCAGAATTAGGTTGGCACCTTCAAGAATAAAAGTATTACTTTGAATTTCTTCATTGAGATAAAAAGCTTCTTTTATTTCAGAAGTAACTTCATGTCCGGCAGAATCAGTAACTATAAATTCGTAAAAGAGTCGTTTAAAAGAATCGGGTGCTAAGGTAAAATAAAGCAGGTCATAATCATATTGAAAGGGTTGGACAGGAAAACTTATTTCTTCTTTTTGTCCATCTTCCCAGTGATAGCGAAGAATGATTTTAGTGATATCACCATCTTTGTCTGTAAGGTGACTTTTAATAAGAATGCCTTGACGACTTTCATTGGTATCCGCATATTTTATGGTTATTTCGGGAGATGATAATTTTACTTTTTCAGGGGGTAATTTAGCGACTAGCCAAGGTTGAAGCAAAGCATGAATTTGTTGTTCCTGAATTTGGTTAAATAAGCCGGTTAATTTACCAGTGTGATGTTCATAAGACTTTCCCAGTTCCCAATAAGCACGAGGATAAGGGGTATCATTGTTAACAAGGTCAGAAAAAAGGTTAAGTGCTTTTTTTGTATTTCCGGCTTTTTTTAAGTAATAAGCTTGTCCTAGCAGCAGTAATTGTTTTTCTTCAGTCTTGGTAAAGTCATGGTATTTGTTTTCTAAAAAAGAAGCGGCTTCTTGATATTGTTCTTGTGAGATTAAGGTAAAAAGTTGTTTTCTATCCTCAGAGGAAAGAAGAACAGTCCAACTTTTACTTTCTTCTAAAATATTTGTAGTGATAATAATATCCTTTCTTTTATTTTGTTCTTGATTATTTTCTTTCCAGAGAAGAGAGTTTTCTACAAATATATAATTGTCAGGTTTAAGGTTGATAATCTGACCGGGATGGGTATCGAGAAAATTAAGGACGAGAGAAAATTGAGGAGATTCACCTAACGGAAAGATTGTATTTGTGGGAGAAAAATGATAGCCAATTGCACATAATCCTAGCTCATTTATTTCGTTTTGTAATGTATAGTGAAGTTTTAGGGTAATTTCTTCTTTAGGTTCTAATTTTATTTCCCAAACGTAAGCTTTTATATTTTTATTATAGGTGGTTTTAATTTCTTCTTCTTGGTAGAAAACTTTTAAGGGGGAATTAATTTCGGTTAAATTTGTTTCCGTAGAATTTATTTCGTTTGTTTCCGGAGAAGGTAAACAGAGTCCTATTTTTAATTTTGTTTTCTTTTCTTCCGGATTGACTAAGTGATATATTCCATTGACTGTAGTTGCTTTTTCTGACCAATCTAAAGTTATTTTTTGGTCGTGTAGTTCTATTTTTGTTTTTTGCAGGGGGAAGATTTCTTGAGCTAG
This sequence comes from Peptococcia bacterium, assembly GCA_050951605.1. Taxonomy (GTDB): domain Bacteria; phylum Bacillota; class Peptococcia; order DRI-13; family DTU073; genus DUTS01. The sequence goes on from JBMNJJ010000009.1 coordinate 206,129, forward strand.
GTTTTGGGGTATGTCTGTGGAAGATAATGTTGATGTTTCAGCTTTAGTGGAGAGGGGGAAAATCCCACAAAGGATAAATATAAATAAGAATAATAATAAGTTTATTTTTAATGCATTTTTTTTCATTGAAAGGCCTCCTTAAGAATTAAAGATTGTGAAACAGAAAAACTATTTTAATTTTAATAGAAATTTGTTGTTAGGTAAACACCCTGAAAATATAAGCACAGTTTTCACTGCTGTGTTTTCCCGTTGAAGAATTTAGTTTGAAGAGGTATAATAGCATATAATTAAGTATAAGTTAAATGGTTAATCTTTTGTTTACAAGGTTAATTATATATTTTTTATGAAGGAGTGGAAAGTAATGAAAGAATATAAAGTGGCGATTGTGGGGATGGGTGCAGTAGGAAGACAAATGGTTAAGATTTTAGAGAAATCTTCTGTGCCTGTATCTGAATTAACTCTTTTAGTAAGAAGGAATGATGGAGATGTCGTTAATTTTCGGGGAAAAGACCATGTGATTAAGAGGGTAGCTCCTGGTGCTTTTCAAGGTGTTGACCTTGTGTTAATGGCGGCGGGAGGAGATGCTGCTCTTAATTTGGCTCCACTTGCTCGAAAAGAAGGCGCTGTCGTTATTGATAATAGTAGTGCTTATAGAATGGATCCGGAAGTTCCGTTAGTTATCCCCGAGGTTAACCCTGAAGCGGCACGGGAACACAAAGGTTTAGTTGCTAATCCGAATTGTTCTACTACTCAGATGGTCGTACCTTTGAAACCTTTACATGATTTATTTAAAATTAAAAGAATAGTAGTTTCTACTTATCAAGCTGTTTCCGGTACCGGGCGGAAGGCTATTGAGGAGTTGAAAGAACAGACAGAGTCTTTTCTTGCTGAGAAAGAGGTAGAGGCGAAGGTTTATCCACATCAGATTGCTTTTAATATTCTTCCCCATATTGATTCATTTTTAGAAAATGGCTATACGAAGGAAGAAATGAAGATGGTTAATGAAACACGTAAAATTTTGGGAGATGAGGAGATACAAGTTTCCCCAACTACGGCGAGGGTTCCTGTGTTTAATTGTCATTCAGAGTCCATTAATATTGAAACAGAAAAATCTTTGCCGGACGTTCCGGAAATTATGAAAATATTAGCACAAGCCCCCGGTATTGAGGTGGTCGATGATGTACAAAATAATGTTTATCCATTGGCGGTGAAAGCTTCGGGTACGGACAAGGTTTTTGTAGGGAGAATTAGGAAAGATTTTACGGTTCCTAATGGTCTTAATTTATGGGTAGTGGCGGATAATTTGCGTAAAGGAGCAGCTTTGAATGCTGTGCAGATTGCGGAATTGTTAGTGGAAAAAGGGTGGTTATAAAACTAATAATTTATAATACCAGTTTAAAGGGTTGTAGTGTCAAGCTAAGTACTACAATCCTTTTTTATTTTTAAAGGAATTAAAGAAAGAAAAAAGAATATTGTTTTAGCGTAACTTTTTACTTTTTTTGACGTTAAGACAAATGAACTGTATACAGAGGAGGAAAAAAATGAAATCCAACCAGACTGCAGCGGTGGATGAGCAAAAACTTCTCCAAAGGATAAAAGTTGATAAGCAAGCCTTTTTGGTAGTTTATGACCAGCATTTTTCACAAATTTATAATTATATTTTTTATCGTACTTTTAATCAGGCGGATGCTGAAGAGCTTACTTCTCAAACTTTTCTTGCCGCTTTGGAAAACATTGACCGCTATGAATACCGGAATATTCCTATTCTTGTGTGGCTTTATAAGATTGCTGCTAATGAAGTGGTAGATTTTTATCGCCGGAAAAGGGCGACGCTGGAATGCGAATGGAAGGAGACAGATAGTTTGCGGGATAGTGAGTCTTCTCCGGAAACTGTGTATTTACATAAATCGGAAAAAGAGCAGTTAAGTTCTTATTTGCAGACTTTAGCCCCAAGGCAGCAAGAGGCGTTAATTTTACGTTATCGCCATGACTTATCGTACAAAGAAATTTCCGAAATTATGGAGAAAACGGAAGGTGCGATTAAACAGCTCTTACATCGAGGGTTAAAAAATTTGCGGGAAAGGATGGTGGATCATGAATAAGGATGAATTTAATTGGGAAAGTGAATTGACCCAGCTAGAAAAAGAGATAAGTACGAAATTTAGCGGGTTGGATCCGGCACCCCTTCGTCAGGAGTTTCAGGAGAATTTACGTGATTCATTACAAAATAAGATAAATGAAGTACAGAGAGAAAAGCGACAGCAGGAAAAACAAAAAAATTGTCTTGTTTCATGGTGGGGAAAAATAGCTTCTCGCTTGCACGATTTAAAGCAACATAAAGTGCAGTTGGTCGCTAGTTGTTTAGTACTTGTTTTTTTAATTGGCGGTCTTTTTTGGGGTTTAGGTGAATTAAGTCCTGTCGTCAAACCGGCATTAGCCGGCGAAATAGTGATTAGTGCTTTAGAAGAAGATGCTTTGGGCGTGAAAGCCGAATCAGTTTTTCTATTATCCAGTCAGAATCCGCTTGATGAGACAACGGTGAAAAAGAATTTGCGGATCGAACCGGCTTTTGAGTATAAATTGCAAAAAAGTGCAGGAGGGAAAAAGTATAAAATAGTTCCGCAAAAGGCTTTGGCTCCTGATACCGTATATAAATTATCTTTTGATCCGGAGGGAAAAGAGCGGGAAAATTTCAGTTGGGCTTTTCAGACCCAAGGAGATTTCCGGGTTTTGCGAACTCTACCGGGAAAGGAAACGGTAAATGTTCCTTTGAATACAGGCATTGAAATAACTTTATCACATGAAAATTTTGATCTAAAGAAAATTAAAGATTATTTTCAGGTCACTCCTCAAGTAGAAGGACGTTTTGAGAAACATAAAAAAACCTTAGTTTTTGTACCGAAACAATTAAAACCGGAGACTTTATATACGGTTACCTTGCAAAAGGGCGTGCCTTTATTAGATAGTGCCGAAACCCTCTCTGCAGATTATTGTTTTAGCTTTGAAACAGCAAAAACAGAGAAAGAAGAAAAATTTAGTTGGGAGATGAATGACCAGCTCGTAGAGTTTTCCACTTTCGAGGAACCGTTCTTTTCCGTTTATTTTCCTACTCGAGCACAGGTTCCTTCTGTAAACATTGCTTTATATTGTTATGCGGATAATCAGGCTTTTAGTCAAGCCGTGCAAAAACGAGATAAAATTCCTAGTTGGTCTTATTTAACACGGAAGAATTATCGCGAGGACTTGAGCCGTCTGACGAAATACGGGGAATATCAGACAGAATTTCGTAGTGTCGATTCTTATAGTCATTACTTAATTTTCCCGGAAAAACTGCCGGGTGGCTATTATGTAGCAGAAATCAAAGCTGGAGAAGCCGTACGGCAGGTCTGGTTCCAAGTGACGGATTTGGCTGTATATGTAGTACAAGATGCGGAAAAGAGTTTGTTTTGGGTCAATGACCTAAAAACCAAAAAACCGGTGGCCGGAGCTACTGTGTCTTTAGACAAAGGTAAGTGTAAGGTGCAAGGAAATGAAGAAGGGGTTATTGTTGTTGAGCCAAAAAGAGATGAGGAAAGAAAAAATTCCGCAGAAACAGAGTATGCTTTAGTGCAAAAAGGATCAAAGCAGATCGTGGTTCCGCTGGTATCCATGGGACAAAACACAGGGCAAAAGCAGATTAAGAGCAGTAACTATTGGAAATATCTCTATTTAGACAGGGAACTGTTTAAACCCGGTGATTCGGTGAATTTCTGGGGTGTTGTCGCTCCCCGTAAAGGTGAAAAGCCTCTTCAAGAGGTAGTAGTGGAATTAAGAGGAAACGAGAGAGGTTATTATCAGCGAAGCGAAAATGCTCCTATTCTTAGTCAAAAAATACGTTTAGAGCAAGAAATTTTTACCGGCGATTTAAAACTGCCCGTGCTGAACCCTGGCTATTATTACTTAGCAGTAAAGGCAGGGGAAACGACGCTACTGTCTAAAGGCTTTTCCATAGAAACATATCAAAAACCGGTCTATAAAATTTCCGTAGAACCGGAGAAGAAGGCCATCTTTGCCGGTGAAAAGGTGAATTTTCAAGCTAAGGCAGCTTTTTTTGAGGGCACACCTGTACCCAAGGTGAGTTTGAGTTATAACATCCGGGGACAAAAGGGGACGGTAGAAACCGATTCCCAAGGGCTGGCTGTTATTCCTTTCCTTGCCCCTAGAGATAGTAGTGCTTTAAATAATTTTTTCAGCCCTTATGATTCTTTTTATATAGGACTGGATACTTCTTTACCCGAGGTAGGCGAAATCTACACTTACAGTAATATTTGGGTCTTTACCAGTAAGGTCTATCTGGAAGGTGAGGTTAAAAAAGAGGGTGGGGACTTTGTCTTGACGGCTCAGCTTTCTCATGTGGATTTAGCGAAGATTAATCAATTAGGTGAATCTCCGTATCGTGATAATTTTGTCAGCGGTCCTGCCGCTGGGTATCTGTTGAAGGGTACAATTTATGAAGATGTTTGGGAAAAAGAGGGCGAGGGTTGGGAGACCTATAATTTTATTACCAAAACAGTAGAAAAAAGATATAATTATCGTCATTCTGTTAAGCAGGTGGGCGAGTTGGAGGCAGTTACCGATGCGCAGGGTAAAGCGAGCTACAGAGGAACGTGGAATTTTGCTCCCGAGAATTCTTATTATCTGGAATTAGCAGCTCAGGATCAGGAAGGCCGACCGATTAAGAAAAGGATTTATATTACGCAAAACAGTCAAGAACGTAATAATTATTATAAATATTATCATTTGCAGACCGAGAAAGAGGGGCAAGCGTTCACACCCGAAGAGCAGGTTACCTTGTTGTTTAAAGAAAACGAGCAAGTTTCACCGGCGAGAAATAGTGGTTACTTATTCTATCAGGGACAAAAAGTGATTGATAATTATTGTGTACTTAATCAAGCCCAATATCGTTTTAACTTTAAAGAGGAGGACATTCCTAATACTAATGTCGGGGCAGTTTATTTTGATGGGACTGCTTATCATGAGGCTTATCCTCTGGTGGTTCCCTTTGACTCGGTCCAAAAAGAGCTGAAGATGACGATTAAAACGGATCAGCGGGAATACAGGCCGAAGGACAAGGTCAAGCTGAGTGTACAGGTAACCGATACCCAAGACAAACCGGTACGGGCGAAGGTTAATCTTAATTTAGTCGATGAAGCACTGTATCACATGAGAAACCAACAGGTTAATTTACTGGCAAGTTTATATACAGATTATCTTTCTCTGTCTGTACGTACGAGAGCTTCGCATGTTCATCCGGATTATCATGGTGGAGCTGAATGTGGGGGGGAAGGGGAATCGGAACGTAAGGATTTCCCCGACACTGTTCTGTTTACTACAGTAGAGACAGATAGTCGCGGTCAGGTCTCTACCGAGTTTACGCTTCCCGATAATTTGACGAGTTGGCGTTTGACTTATCATGGGGTCACCTCGGATTTGCAGGCAGGCAGTGGCACTTATCAGATTCCTGTCCGCTTACCCTTTTTTGTGGAGCCGGTGTTTAAGGAAATCTATTTGGCAGGTGATGCTCCGGTAGTGATTGTCCGTTCTTATGGGGAAAAAGTTAATTTACAGACATCTGTTACTTATGAACTGGTTTTAACTACTCCTACCGGCGAAAAGGTCGTACAAAAAGCGCAAGGCACACTAGCCGAGCCTTTGGACTGGCAGTTGCCTGCTTTAAAAGAGGGAAAATATACGCTGACGGTGGCAGGAAAGGCCGGGGAGTATACGGATAAACTGAAGAAAGAATTTACGGTTATCAATTCCTTTTTGGAGCGAACAGTATCGACGCATCAACTCTTAGAAGAAAACTTAAAATTATTAGGGAGTGCTCTTGCTCCTACTATGGTGGTTTTCAGTGATTATGAAAAGAGCCAATATTTGCGTGGCTTATACAACTTAGTTTGGCAGGAAGGTACCCGTTTGGAACAAAAACTGGCGGCACAAGAAGCCCGTCGTTTGTTGGCTCAATATTTTCAGGATAAAAAAGCTTTAGCGGAGAATTCAGAGGAGGAAAGTTTGCTCGTCTATCAACAATATAATGGCGGAGTGAGTATCCTTCCTTATGCTGAAAGCGAGCCGGCTCTCACCACTTTAGTGGCTTCAGTGGGTAGCAAAGATTTTGATTATCGAGCCATGACCGGATATTTCTATCACTTACTGGAGAGGGGAGAAGAAAAGGGCGAAGATGTTACTTTAGCCTTATGGGGTTTAGGGGCTTTAGGCGAACCGGTACTCTTGGAGATTAACAATAACCTTGCGCAAAAGGATTTAGCTCCGGCGCAAAAGATTCATTTAGCTTTAGCCTTACTGGATATTGGGGATGGGGCTTATGCCCAAAAAGTTTATACGGAGCTTTTAGAGCAATATGGCGAAAAGCTGGGTAATTCTTTGCGGATTAAGGTGGGACGCGACCAAGATGAAATAATTACGGCTACTACGCAAATGGCTCTTTTGGCAGCTCGCTTAGAGACACCGGAGAAAAATCTTTTGTATCAATATATCTTGGAAAATCCGGGAAAAGAGATTTTGAACAATCTGGAACAGGTGCAGATTCTTAAATATAATTTACGCTACATGGAAAGTGAGCCGGTTAGCTTCACTTATGAACTAAACGGGAAAAAAGAGAAAAAGACTTTAGAGGGGCGGGAAACCTTTACTATGTATGTTTTACCACAAGATTTAGCGAAGATTAAATTCAGTAAGATCAGCGGGAAAGTCGGGGTCATGACTGTCTATAATCAGCCTTATGTTAAAGAAGAAATTTCTTCCCGCCGTGACTTACAGGTAAAACGCTCTTATGTTGTGTCAACACAGCAACCCAACACTTTCCATCGGGGCGATTTAGTGGAGGTTGTCTTGGATTATGAGGTCAAAGATTTAGCCCCGGGAGGCAGATATGAACTGGTAGATGTCTTGCCGGCGGGTTTAAGTTATGTGCAGTGTGTTCAGACGAGGAAGTCGAATTTGTCCCGTTATTGGCGTTATCCTTCTGAGGTGAAAGGACAAAAGATTACTTTTAATGTAAGGAAGGGAAACGAACCGGGGAAAATTGTCTATTATGCACGGGTAGTCTCGCCAGGTGAATTTATTGCTCAAGGAACATTATTAAATCATATTAAAAATAAAGAGATTTGTATTCTCGGTCAGGAAGAGCGAGTTGTGATTAAATGAGATCAAAGGTAAGTAAAGAATTAGGGCGGGGTCAAATAAGAAATAAAATGATACAGGTGGGGCTATGTTTAGTTTTGCTAATCGTCTTTTCGTGGGGATGTTCTTTAAACGAGGTGGGTTTTAGGCAAAAGAATCAGCTTTACGAGCAGCAAGTACAGGATAAACAAGCTGAAAAGCAAGACCAACAAAGCAAGTTATACCCACCTCACCCTAGTTTTTTAACAAAGCAAGAGTTATATGAGGTTTTGTCTGGACCTAAAGAGCAAATTAATCTAGAGGGGACAATTCTGGGAGGGGTTGTCCCCCATCACCTTGTCGCTGGAAGTTTGATTGCTGATTTTTTGTCGGCATTAGTTCCCCAAAAACCGAAAGTGATTATCCTTGTTGGTCCTAATCATCATAATCTGGGAGGAAGAATTATTACAGGTTTTTCTGCTTGGCAAACTCCGGACGGATTAGTAGAAATAGAGGAAAAAATAGTGCAAACCTTGTTGGAGAAAAGCCTCGTGGGACAAGATGAACAAGTTTTGAGTCGAGAACATTCCATCGGGAGTCTTGTTCCTTTAATTAAACATTATCTTCCTCAAACTAAAATTGTGCCCCTTGTTTTACATCATGATGTTTCTTTAAAAGAGGTAGATCAGCTCTTAACTGTTTTAGAACCTTGGTTGCAGGAAGAAAAATGTGTTTTATTAGCTTCTGTTGATTTTTCTCATTATCTTACGCGCAAACAGGCTGAAGAAAAGGATCGCTTTACTTTAAAGGTGATGGAAAATTTTGCTTATCCGACACTTTTTCATTTAGATAATGATTATTTGGATTCTCCGGCTTCTTTAGCCATGGTTTTTCGCTATGCAGAAAGCAAGGAGCTGTGTGATTTTCAAGTTTTAGCAAATACAAATTCGGGTCAAATTTTGCAAAATGACTTTATTGAAACTACAAGTTATTTTACTTTAGTTTTCTTAAAGTCAGACCAGGCTTGATTATTTTCCATAAATTCTACAAGTGCAGCTATTTTTTCTGTTGTTTCTTCACTGATATTATGTTCGATTTTTTCTGTTTGTTCGAGGACGTTTGTGGTAACTCCAAGTAAGGTTAATAATTTTTCAATGACCTGATGCCTTTGCAGAAGATATTCTCCTAAATCACGTCCTTCTTTAGTTAGTTCGATGAGACCGTATTTTTCATAGTGAACATAGCCTAGTTCGGTAAGTTTTTGCACCATTTTACTAGCTGAAGGAGGCTGGACATGGAGAGCTTCGGCGAGGTCGCCCATTCTTGCATATCCTTTATCCGCAGAAAGACGATAAGACATTTCTAGATAGTCTTCCATACTGGGTGTGAGTAGATTATCTTCTTGTTTTAAAAGGGCATAGCCGCGTACTGTATAAAACTTTTGTTGTTTATTCATTAATTCACCTCACAAGAAAGCTAAAATGTTTTCTTAGTTCATCTTTATGTCCGGGGCGACTTGATTATGCGAAGTGAGAAGTGAGAGGTGGGAATTAGAAGATGTTTTGTAAGTTGAGAGTTTTGTTTTCCGGGATGTGTTGAATATAGCTAATTAAGACATAAATTTCGGCAAGGGCATTATTGCTATCTTCATGGTGAAGATAGCTTTTTATTTTAGCGATACATTCTTCAATACGATCCATTTCTTGATGATGGATTAATAAAGGCCAGTATTGACGAATCTGAGCCCATTCTCTTTTCGTTTGTTGAAAAGCTTTTTTTGCTTCCTCCCAGCTTTGATTATTAACGAAAGACTCTACTTTTTGTGTCGACCGGAGAAGGGTGTCGGCGCTTTTTTCTAAGATTTTAATCATACCCCAGCCCAGGCTAAGTAGAAATAATAATAGAGTTAAAAGAGCTATGGGAACATAGAATTTTCGGAGAGTCATCAGCAAACACCTTCTTTCCGTTGCCAGGAAATACTTCCTGTATTATCGATACTGGCAAAAAATAATTCTTGTAAATTTGTTACTCCTTGTTCTTGTAGCTTGTCCAGTAATTCTTTTTCAGTAAGGTTAAAGAACTTTAGATTATGTGTAATCACAGTACCATCAAGAACTAGGGTAAGAGGAAGCCCCGGGTCCGGTGCATTTATGCCTAAATCTTTAGTAATAATGGGGCGGCTAGTGCCTTTAGGGATAACACTCATTTGCCCATTTGTTTCTAAAATGGCATAATCAATATCAGCAATATTAGTAAAGTTTTTGACGCGGAGTTGTTCTAGTAAATCGTTAAGATTAATGCGAAGGCGACGTAATTCACTTTCGATGATTGTACCTTTTTCAATAAGAATACTGGGGCGTCCACAAATAATTGCTCTGGCTCGTTCGCTTTTTAAACTGAGATAAGCTAAAAATACTTGGGCTAAAAGAAGGGTAAGAATTGGAATAATACCATCGAGAAGTGGTATTTCTGTGTCGGCCATAGGTACAGCTGCGAGTTCAGAAATCATAATGGCTATTACTAGTTCAAAAGGTTGCAATTCTCCGATTTGTCGTTTGCCCATTAAGCGCATGACTAAAACAACAAGAGAATATAAAATAAGGGTGCGAAAGAAAACAATCAAGTTAAAACCTCCACTTCAGTTATTTTTATTACTATTTTTTAAGTTTTCCTGATATTATATTCTTGGTGGTAAAATTTAATATTTTTAAGAGATGAGTCGTAAAGTAAAGGAAGTGAGGCTCAGGTGCAAGTTTTATTAGGAATATTAGCTTTCTTATTTTGTTTGTTTTTTTCTATAGTGTTATTTGTTTTAGTATGTCCGTGTCATTATTTTATTAAAGTGAATAAGCAGGAAAAGCTATGGGGAGTTTTGGCTATTCATGTTAGTTTTCTAAAATTACGTCTATGTAAAGAAAAAAAAGGGAGCCCTTGGTTAGAGGTTTATTTGTTAGATCAGAAATTAATAGATGTTCAGAGACGGGATGGGGGAAGAGATACTAAGGAAAAACTTAGTAAAGCGAAAATTTTTCAAAAAAAGAAGGAAAAAGTAGAAAAAAGAAGAAGAAAATTTTTAAGCAGTAGCGAATTGTTTGTATGGAAAGAATTTTTAGAACGAGAAACGTTTAGTTTATTAATGGAATTATGTAAAAAGGCGTGGTCAGAAATGCGCCCGAAAGATTTGTCACTTAAAGGGAGAATAGGTTTCGCGGACCCCTATTACACAGGTTTATTGGCGGCAGTCCTTTTCGCCTTTACGCGAGAAAATATTGCCCTTGAGTTAGATTTTTCTCAAGCCATTTGTGAATTTGCTTTACAGATTGAAGGACGAATTTATTTAATCGTACTTATTTATTATTTTTTACGTTCCCTTTTAACCTATCCTTTGCGTTCTATAGTGTGGGGCAGATTAAAAAAGTGTTAAGCAAAAAACATTTTGGAGTGCGATTGAATTAATTTTTAAAGGAAAAGGAGGAGCAGAAAAATGGATTATAATGAACATTTACAGACGATGTTTGATAAATTAAAAAGTTTTTTTCGTACAGAAACAGTAGTAGGGGAACCAATAATGGTGGGTGAGGTTACTTTAATTCCACTAATTGAAATCAGTTTTGGTTTAGGTTCGGGAGTGGGAAAGGGTAAAGATAAGGGAGTTGATGGTGCCGGTGGAGCAGGTGCCGGTGCTAAAATAATCCCTACGGCGATTATGGTAGTAAAAGGAGAAGACGTTTCTTTAATTCCTTTAAAAGAACGTGATTCATTAGAAAAAGTGTTGGAATTAGCTCCTGAGCTTATTAATAAGTTTAAAAATAAAAAAAAGAAGGATGAATAAATTTCGACTATGTATCTTCTTTAACGACAAAAAAACATTAATTACCGAAAAATAATAAAATTTTCTATGAATTATCAATGGATGATATTGTTATTAAAGCAGATAACTGTTATAATAAAATTACTAAATGAATTTTTTCCATTTATTATTAAATTTAGACTTTGTTTATTAGGGGGTGAAATAAAGTGGCATTAACTGAACAACAAAAAAGAGAAAATAAATTAAAAACTAATTTAATTATATTTTTCATTGGATATATCATTTTTGCCTTTGTGGTTTTACATAGTTGTGTAATATATAATTCTTATGAAGACTTGGTAATAACAGAAATAGAACAAATAAATCAACTAGTCGAAGAAATAACGTTGCATATGGAAACCACACCTTTTTTCATTCCTTCAACACAAACATGGAGACAGTTGTTATTTTTCTCAATGTTTTATTTTACAATGGTAGCATATTATTTGACTTCGCGAAAAAAACTTATGTTAGGAAAAGAACATGGTACAGCACAATGGGCCGGAAGAAATGAAATTAAAAAAATATTGGATAGAAATAGAAATAAAAATATTATTTTTACACAAACGGAAGGTATGAGTCTGGATACTCGTAAAACAGGTAAAAATCTCAATATGTTAATTATCGGTTCTCCCGGTACAGGTAAAACGAGATATTTTGCTAAGCCGAATATTTTACAGGCAAATACTTCTTTTGTAATCACAGACCCTAAAGGAGAGATTTTGCGAGATACGGGTTGTTTTTTACAAGAAAAGGGCTATAGGCTGAAGGTGTTTAACCTTATTGAAATGGAATATAGTGATGGATATAATCCTTTTGAATATATTAAAAAAGAGCGAGATGTTTTAGTGGCCATAGATTGTCTGATTAAGAATACTACTCCGCCAGAATCTAAGTCTTATGACCCTTTTTGGGAAAAAGCCGAAATTGCTTTTCTGCAAGCCCTAATGTTTTTTATTTGGTACGAACTTCCGAAGCATGAACAAAATTTTTCTACAATGTTGGAATTATTAAGAAAAGCGGAAATAAAAGAGGATTATGAAGATTATGAAAGTGATTTAGATTTAATTTTTAAACAATTAGCTCGTGAGAAACCGGACCATATTGCCTTAAAGCAATATGCCATCTTTAAACAAGCAGCCGGGAAAACAGCAAAATCAATTTTAATTTCGGCGGGGGTAAGGTTATCGGTATTTAATATTCAGGCTTTAGCTGATTTAACTTCACGAGATACAGTAGAATTAGAAACAATTGGCGATGAAAAAACAGCGGTTTTTGTAATTATGTCGGATAGTATCACAACCTTTAATTTTCTTGTAGCGATGATGTATACACAACTGTTTCATACTTTATATCATGTGGCTGATTTTAAATATAGGGGTAGGTTGCCGTGTCATGTACGTTTTATTTTGGATGAATTTGCCAATATCGGGCAAATTCCTGAATTTGATAAATTAGTTGGGACAATGCGTAGTAGGGAGATAAGTGTTAGTATTATTATTCAAAATATTACTCAGTTGAGTAAATTATATGAAAAGAGTTGGGAAACGATTGTTGGAAATTGTGATAGTTTATTATTTCTCGGCGGTAAAGATATGACTACTCTTGAGTATATCAGTAAGGCTTTAGGTGAAGAAACTATTGATTCATACTCAATTAATATTACGAGAGAACCTCGCTGGCAACATAGTACATCGAAAAATTTTGAAACATTAGCCCGTGAATTGATGAAGCCCGATGAGTTAGGTAGAATACCCGATGATGATTGTATCTTGCAGATTAGAGGTATGAATCCTTTTTACTCTAAAAAATTCGATTTAGAAAGTCATAAAAATTACAAATATTTGTATGATAGTTCGGATCGTTATTACTTTGACTACCGTAATATTAGGGGGGTGAGGGGGTATGGGAAGGAAAATTATCAAGAAGGTTTAAGGTATGAACATGAAGACGATTTGTTTAAAGAAAGGTCTTTTAGTGGGGATCGTAATTTAGAAATTCCAGCTATAAAATTTAGATTATCCAAAAAAAGTTAAAAGGAGTTGGGTCACAATGAAGAAAATGATGATTAAAGGAAAGAAAAGAGTGGCTAGTGTAGAATTTCAAAAGAAAGTAATGTCGGTGTTTTTTGCGGTCTTATTTATGGTTATTCTGATGTCGGCTCCGGCATTTGCAGTGAATTCGCCTGCGGGTACAGATAAACTTGATACGGTCGTTGATTGGCTCGCTGAGTGGGCAGGCAGGATCGGTCTGGTTGTAGCTTTTTTTGGTGCCTTACAAACAGTACTGGGCTTTATGAATGACGATGCCGATTCTAAAGTTAGAGGTTTGAAAACGTTGGCCGCAGGTTTCATGGTTTGGGGTATCTCCGAGAGTGTAGATTTATTATTCAGAACCCAGAACCCTTAACCGAAAGTCATAATTAAAAATCAAGGGGATGAAGGGCGTTATACTATCGTCAAAAATTAAGAAATAAATACATATTTTTAAAGATGCATAGATTTAGAAACAATAAGATAGAATGAGTTGTATGTATCAGGGGAGGGGTTTGTGTAGATAAACACTCTCCCTTTTTTCTACAAAATAACGCATTATCTTTAAAATTATAAGTAAATTCTAATAAAGACTATATTTTTAAATAGTTTTCTAGTATAATATAAATAAGAAAGTAGAAAATATTGGCATATAAAAGTAGTTATTTAAGTTAGAAGCGATATAGACAAACAGGGTGGTGAGCTTATGTGGGGAATGCTGGAAGATATGATTCAACAAATGTTAGGTTTAGAAGATGACCTCGTCGCCATAGCTGAGTTTATTAAAAAAGTACCTTTTGCTAATATTACCGCTGAATCTGCAGATTTAGCCCTGATAATTGACAATGTTTCATCTATACTTTTATCTACAGGTTATACACTTCTTGTGTTTTTCTTCTTCATTGATTTTTTTAAAAAGACTATAATGTTTGAATTTGTTAATTGGGAAACAATAGTTAAGGTTTTATTGAGATTTTTTGTAGCAAAATTTATTCTTTCAGAATTTCACTTGGTTTTAGAAGGTATTGCTATTGTTGTAAATGGGTTAATCGAAGGTGTCGGAACAGTAGCCAAAGATGGGAGTATCGAAGCTTTATTAGATAGTGGGGATATAAAACAACAGTTTGATGCTTTACCCGGTCTTATTGAAGAACTCCTTTTCTTTGTTAAGCTTTTAATTATTTGGATTATTATGATGGTTATTAGATTAGCAATATTATTTATCGGTTATGGACGTTTTGTAGAAATATGTATTTATACTGCTATCGCTCCTATTCCATTATCTACTTTGGTTGGAGAGGAAACCTCCAGTATTGCGAAAAAATTCTTTCAAGGATATATAGCAGTATTATTACAAGGGTTAATTATTGTGGTAATGTGCTTCATATATTTAGGATTAGTATCGACTTTTACTGGTAATACACCTCAGGGGCTAGATGGTGGTCTTATTCAGTATCTGATATGCTCTATTGTATTATTATTCACAATGCTAAAATCAGGAAGTTGGGCTAAGCAGATTATGGGGATGTAGTGCGTAGGGAAAGGGAGGGAATAAAAAATGATTGAGGTAAAAATACCGCGAGAAATTCGAGCCTATAAAGAGAAATTGTTTTTTGGTCTTAATTTACGTCAGACGATATGTGCAGCTTTAGCTATAGCGATTAATATTCCCTTATATATCTATGTTCGTCCAATTATAGGTGATGATTTGGCTAGTTGGTTCATTATTTTTGTAACAGTACCCCTTTTTTTAATAGGATTTTTTCAGTATAATGGGATGCCTTTTGAAAAATTTGCGTTATGTATATTAAGATTTCAGTTGCTAACCCCACAAAAAAGAAAATATAAAACAGAAAATTTATTTGCAATATTAATGGATGCGCATCAGAAAAAGGTTGAATCGGAAAGAAAAAAAAGGTCCCGTGTTTTTTATAAAGTGTTTAGAAAGTTAAGCAAGAAGAAGAAGCTTAAAAAGTATTTAGAACAAAAATCAGTTAGAGGATAGAGGTGAAGCGGTTTGGGAATTTTCGATAAAATTTTTAAGAAAAATAATAGTGAAGATTCGGGGAAGGCAAAGGTTAAAAGGGTAATACCCAAAACAGCCCAACAAACAGTGCCGTATATAAGGGCTTATGATGATGGAATTATCGAAATAAGAAGGGGCTGCTACTCGAAGACAATTAAATTTCATGATATTAATTATCAAATTGCCAGACATGATGATAAGGAAGATATTTTTGTAAAGTATTGTGACCTTTTGAACTTTTTTAATTCTACAATAGATGTACAAATTACTATACTTAATAAATCTGTTAATAAAAAAGCTTTTGAAGATAAGATATTAATTAAAGAAAGAGGAGACCAATTTGATGTATATAGGCAAGAATATAATGAAATGCTTAAACATCAAATTAGTGTTGGTAGAAATGATATCCAAAAAGAAAAATACATTACATTAACAATTACGACAACGGGTATAGATGAGGCCAGAAGTATTTTTACGAGACTCGAAAATGAAACATTAGGGCTGATTAGAAGATTAGGTAGCCATGGTGAGGTTTTAACTATACAGCAAAGATTAGAGATTTTACATGATATCTATCGTCGTGGACGTGAAGGTGAGTTTGTTTATGAGCCACAACTGACTAAAAGAAAAGGTTTAATGACGAAAGATCTTGTTGCTCCTGATAGTTTTGAGTTTAAACGTGATTATATGCGTATTGGCGATAATTATGCTCGGTCAATATTTATTAAAGACTTGCCTTCATTTATTAATGATACTTTTTTAAGTGAGTTGACAGATTTTAGTGTTAATATGCAGCTTAGCATTAACCTTAAATTGATCGAACCTCATATTGCTCTTAGAATGATTAATCGTCAAATTACCGGGATGGAAGCTAATAAAATTGAATATCAAAAGAGAAGTTTGCGTAGTGGTTATCTAGAGCCGTTTATACCGTATGAACTTCGTTACAGTTTAGAAGAGGCACAAGCTTTACTTGACCAGGTTATGAACAGAAACCAAAAACTATATTTAACTAATGTCGTGATAACACATTTAGCAAGTAGTATGGAAGAATTAAACAGAAGCACAGAGGCAATTATGTCGGTGGGAAGAAAGTTCCTTTGTCAGATTGGGGTTCTTAATTATCAGCAAGAAGAAGGGTTAAATTCGACACTTCCTTTAGGTATAAATGATATTAGGGCCGACCGTTGTTTAACCACGGAAAGTACAGCTATATTTATACCTTTTACTTCGCAAGAATTATTACAAAATGATGGTATGTATTATGGGTTAAACGCAGTATCCAGAAATTTAATTATGTTTAATCGAAAATCTTTAAAAAATGCGAATGGTTTTATTTTAGGTTCACCGGGTAGTGGTAAATCTTTTAGTGCTAAACGAGAAATGGTTAATGTCCTTTTAAACACTGATGATGATGTAATTATTATTGACCCGGAAAGAGAATATACCAGATTGGTAGAAAATTTTGGTGGGGAAGTAATCTATATTTCTGCGGGATCGAAGAATTACATAAATCCACTTGATATGAGTATAGATTATTCTGATGATGATGAGCCTTTGCTTTTAAAATCAGATTTCGTTCTTTCACTGTGTGAAGTAATTGTAGGGGGAAGAGAAGGTTTAACCCCTAAAGAAAAATCGATTGTTGACCGTTGTTTACGGCTGGCCTATGGTGACTATATGCAGGATTTTGATCAAAATAAGATACCTACACTAAGAGATTTTTATGAGATTATGATTAGACAAGAAGAACCGGAAGCGGTAAGTTTAGCTACAGCGTTAGAACTATACATAACGGGTAATTTATCTGTTTTTGCTAATAAAACTAATATTAACATTAATAATAGATTAGTTTGTTTTGATATTAAAGATTTAGGAAAGCAGTTAAAGACTATGGGGATGTTAATTGTACTTGACGCAATTTGGAATAGAGTAACTGCTAATAGGGATAAAGGGAAAAGAACATGGCTCTATATGGACGAAATTTATTTGTTGTTTGCTAATGAATATTCGGCCAATTTCCTTTTTGAACTTTATAAGAGAGCAAGAAAATGGGGAGCTATTCCGACAGGAATAACACAAAACGTAGAAGATTTATTACAATCAGAGTTAGCTAGAAGAATGTTAGCAAATAGTGATTTTATTATGATGCTTAATCAGGCCCCGACAGATAGAGTGGAACTTGCGGCATTATTAAATATATCTGAGACACAATTATCATATGTTACGAATTCAGACCCTGGGCAAGGACTATTGTTTTCCGGAAATAGTATCATTCCTTTTATAGATAAATTTCCACAGGATACAATGCTATATCGTCTAATGACAACAAAGGTTGAGGAAGTATCAGAGATAAAGAAAGCTAAAAAAGGGAAGATAGTAATAAAAAGGAATAGGAGTGCATAAAAACCCTTGAATAAAAGGGGAGGGGATAGGGATGGTTAAAAATGGGGGGAAGACGTATCAGGTTAAAAAAGAACCTGAATTAAAAACAGAAGAATTTGAAGTAGATGTAAAACTTAATGCTTATGCCATTAAAATAGAAGAAATAATAGCCACAGAACATCCCTTGCGTAGTGAATATGATGCCAAAGCAGCAAGAGTAAGCAGTTATACAGATAAAGCTCACAGAGATTATCTTGAACGGAACCAAGGTTTAGGCATGAAGGCCACTAACTTTATTTTTGGTGCTAATCGTGCACCTCAATATAGTTTAGAGGAATACTTAACAGAAATAGAAGAGAATCAAGGCTATTCTCCGAAATATGAAGAATATGTGCAAAAGACGGGACAACTAATTAGTGAAGTAGAAGAAGCCCGTTTATTAGCTGAAACAAGATTTGAAGCTCAGGAAGCAGTCAGAAAACAAGAAAACATTAGAATCGCTTTGGAACAACTTGTTGAGGAAGAGCAAGTTAAAGGAGATAAGCTAGAAAGAATAGTAGCTGAGGAACATCTTAACCGTAGTGTGTATGAAGAAAGACGAGAAACCGGTAAAGCATATGTAGAAGAAGCTTTAGCCTATCATCAAACATATGTGTTGCCGAAAATAGAACTTAATCGCAAGAGAGAAGGGAAAAGATTTCGGCGTAAAGAACAGGTTCTTACGCCTCCTAACTATGCCTTAAGCGAATATCTTCGTGAAGTTAAAACAAATCAAGGCTATTCGGAAAAATATGTTGAACATATCAAAGCGACCGGTCAGCAGATAGAAAAAGTAGAGATAGCCATCGAAAATGAAATTAAAAGAGCTAAGTTGACAGAATTAAAAAGAAGGCAAGAATATTTAGAGCAAAGTGCGGCTGCCTTAGAGAAATATAGTGAACAGGACTTCATCAGAGCAGAAAAACTGGAAAGTATTATTGGGGCAGAGTGTCATTCACGTAATATTTATGAACAACAACTAGAACATAGTGCAACCTATGTACAAAATGCTCTGCAGGCTTATGTGCAAGATCCGTCTAAGGAACAAACGTTAGCTGAACATGAACATGTACTGCGTTATACTCTGCAGGAATATCAAGAAGAAATAAGTGTTAATCAAGGTTATTCACCGAAATATGAAGAATATGTGAAAACTACCGGACAAAGGAATCAAGAAATAGAAGCGGCAATTAACGAAGAAGTACAAAAATTAAAAGAGCATGACCAAGCAAGAAAGACCGAAGTTCTGAAGGAAATCCTGGCGGAAATTAAGGAAAAAGACCCACGTAAAGCGATCGTCTTAAATAGTCTTTTGGAGAAAGAACGTGCTGCGCGTAATAATTACGAAACAGAGCGACAAAAGTTATCTGCTTATGTGACGGCACTGGAAAATGTTACAGCCAGTAGAGAAAGCTATGTACCGCAATATACGCGTAACGAATATCTTGCCGAGATTCAAGCTAATCATGGTTATTCACCTAAATACTTGGAAGATTTGAGGAGAACCGGAAACGAGCAAAGAGATAAAGAAATAGAAGCAGAAATAGAACACGCCATGAAGAGATATGACGAACAAGAATTATATAGAAGAAGTAATTTTATCGATAATTTTGAAACTGAGGTAGAAAAACTTAATGCTTATGCCATTAAAATAGAAGAAATAATAGCCACAGAACATCCCTTGCGTAGTGAATATGATGCCAAAGCAGCAAGAGTAAGCAGTTATACAGATAAAGCTCACAGAGATTATCTTGAACGGAACCAAGGTTTAGGCATGAAGGCCACTAACTTTATTTTTGGTGCTAATCGTGCACCTCAATATAGTTTAGAGGAATACTTAACAGAAATAGAAGAGAATCAAGGCTATTCTCCGAAATATGAAGAATATGTGCAAAAGACGGGACAACTAATTAGTGAAGTAGAAGAAGCCCGTTTATTAGCTGAAACAAGATTTGAAGCTCAGGAAGCAGTCAGAAAACAAGAAAACATTAGAATCGCTTTGGAACAACTTGTTGAGGAAGAGCAAGTTAAAGGAGATAAGCTAGAAAGAATAGTAGCTGAGGAACATCTTAACCGTAGTGTGTATGAAGAAAGACGAGAAACCGGTAAAGCATATGTAGAAGAAGCTTTAGCCTATCATCAAACATATGTGTTGCCGAAAATAGAACTTAATCGCAAGAGAGAAGGGAAAAGATTTCGGCGTAAAGAACAGGTTCTTACGCCTCCTAACTATGCCTTAAGCGAATATCTTCGTGAAGTTAAAACAAATCAAGGCTATTCGGAAAAATATGTTGAACATATCAAAGCGACCGGTCAGCAGATAGAAAAAGTAGAGATAGCCATCGAAAATGAAATTAAAAGAGCTAAGTTGACAGAATTAAAAAGAAGGCAAGAATATTTAGAGCAAAGTGCGGCTGCCTTAGAGAAATATAGTGAACAGGACTTCATCAGAGCAGAAAAACTGGAAAGTATTATTGGGGCAGAGTGTCATTCACGTAATATTTATGAACAACAACTAGAACATAGTGCAACCTATGTACAAAATGCTCTGCAGGCTTATGTGCAAGATCCGTCTAAGGAACAAACGTTAGCTGAACATGAACATGTACTGCGTTATACTCTGCAGGAATATCAAGAAGAAATAGGTGCTAATCAAGGTTATTCACCGAAATATGAAGAATATGTGAAAACTACCGGACAAAGGAATCAAGAAATAGAAGCAGCGATTAACGAAGAAGTACAAAAATTAAAAGAGCATGACCAAGCAAGAAAGACCGAAGTTCTGAAGGAAATCTTGGCGGAAATTAAGGAAAAAGACCCACGTAAAGCGATCGTCTTAAATAGTCTTTTGGAGAAAGAACGTGCTGCGCGTAATAATTACGAAACAGAGCGACAAAAGTTATCTGCTTATGTGACGGCACTGGAAAATGTTACAGCCAGTAGAGAAAGCTATGTACCGCAATATACGCGTAACGAATATCTTGCCGAGATTCAAGCTAATCATGGTTATTCACCTAAATACTTGGAAGATTTGAGGAGAACCGGAAACGAGCAAAGAGATAAAGAAATAGAAGCAGAAATAGAACACGCCATTAAGAGATATGACGAACAAGAATTATATAGAAGAAGTAATTTTATCGATAATTTTGAAACTGAGGTAGAAAAACTTAATGCTTATGCCATTAAAATAGAAGAAATAATAGCCACAGAACATCCCTTGCGTAGTGAGTATGATGCCAAAGCAGCAAGAGTAAGCAGTTATACAGATAAAGCTCACCGAGATTATCTTGAACGGAACCAAGGTTTAGGCATGAAGGCCACTAACTTTATTTTTGGTGCTAATCGTGCACCTCAATATAGTTTAGAGGAATACTTAACAGAAATAGAAGAGAATCAAGGCTATTCTCCGAAATATGAAGAATATGTGCAAAAGACGGGACAACTAATTAGTGAAGTAGAAGAAGCCCGTTTATTAGCTGAAACAAGATTTGAAGCTCAGGAAGCAGTCAGAAAACAAGAAAACATTAGAATCGCTTTGGAACAACTTGTTGAGGAAGAGCAAGTTAAAGGAGATAAGCTAGAAAGAATAGTAGCTGAGGAACATCTTAACCGTAGTGTGTATGAAGAAAGACGAGAAACCGGTAAAGCATATGTAGAAGAAGCTTTAGCCTATCATCAAACATATGTGTTGCCGAAAATAGAACTTAATCGCAAGAGAGAAGGGAAAAGATTTCGGCGTAAAGAACAGGTTCTTACGCCTCCTAACTATGCCTTAAGCGAATATCTTCGTGAAGTTAAAACAAATCAAGGCTATTCGGAAAAATATGTTGAACATATCAAAGCGACCGGTCAGCAGATAGAAAAAGTAGAGATAGCCATCGAAAATGAAATTAAAAGAGCTAAGTTGACAGAATTAAAAAGAAGGCAAGAATATTTAGAGCAAAGTGCGGCTGCCTTAGAGAAATATAGTGAACAGGACTTCATCAGAGCAGAAAAACTGGAAAGTATTATTGGGGCAGAGTGTCATTCACGTAATATTTATGAACAACAACTAGAACATAGTGCAACCTATGTACAAAATGCTCTGCAGGCTTATGTGCAAGATCCGTCTAAGGAACAAACGTTAGCTGAACATGAACATGTACTGCGTTATACTCTGCAGGAATATCAAGAAGAAATAGGTGCTAATCAAGGTTATTCACCGAAATATGAAGAATATGTGAAAACTACCGGACAAAGGAATCAAGAAATAGAAGCGGCAATTAACGAAGAAGTACAAAAATTAAAAGAGCATGACCAAGCAAGAAAGACCGAAGTTCTGAAGGAAATCCTGGCGGAAATTAAGGAAAAAGACCCACGTAAAGCGATCGTCTTAAATAGTCTTTTGGAGAAAGAACGTGCTGCGCGTAATAATTACGAAACAGAGCGACAAAAGTTATCTGCTTATGTGACGGCACTGGAAAATGTTACAGCCAGTAGAGAAAGCTATGTACCGCAATATACGCGTAACGAATATCTTGCCGAGATTCAAGCTAATCATGGTTATTCACCTAAATACTTGGAAGATTTGAGGAGAACCGGAAACGAGCAAAGAGATAAAGAAATAGAAGCAGAAATAGAACACGCCATGAAGAGATATGACGAACAAGAATTATATAGAAGAAGTAATTTTATCGATAATTTTGAAACTGAGGTAGAAAAACTTAATGCTTATGCCATTAAAATAGAAGAAATAATAGCCACAGAACATCCCTTGCGTAGTGAGTATGATGCCAAAGCAGCAAGAGTAAGCAGTTATACAGATAAAGCTCACCGAGATTATCTTGAACGGAACCAAGGTTTAGGCATGAAGGTCACTAACTTTATTTTTGGTGCTAATCGTGCACCTCAATATAGTTTAGAGGAATACTTAACAGAAATAGAAGAGAATCAAGGCTATTCTCCGAAATATGAAGAATATGTGCAAAAGACGGGACAACTAATTAGTGAAGTAGAAGAAGCCCGTTTATTAGCTGAAACAAGATTTGAAGCTCAGGAAGCAGTCAGAAAACAAGAAAACATTAGAATCGCTTTGGAACAACTTGTTGAGGAAGAGCAAGTTAAAGGAGATAAGCTAGAAAGAATAGTAGCTGAGGAACATCTTAACCGTAGTGTGTATGAAGAAAGACGAGAAACCGGTAAAGCATATGTAGAAGAAGCTTTAGCCTATCATCAAACATATGTGTTGCCGAAAATAGAACTTAATCGCAAGAGAGAAGGGAAAAGATTTCGGCGTAAAGAACAGGTTCTTACGCCTCCTAACTATGCCTTAAGCGAATATCTTCGTGAAGTTAAAACAAATCAAGGCTATTCGGAAAAATATGTTGAACATATCAAAGCGACCGGTCAGCAGATAGAAAAAGTAGAGATAGCCATCGAAAATGAAATTAAAAGAGCTAAGTTGACAGAATTAAAAAGAAGGCAAGAATATTTAGAGCAAAGTGCGGCTGCCTTAGAGAAATATAGTGAACAGGACTTCATCAGAGCAGAAAAACTGGAAAGTATTATTGGGGCAGAGTGTCATTCACGTAATATTTATGAACAACAACTAGAACATAGTGCAACCTATGTACAAAATGCTCTGCAGGCTTATGTGCAAGATCCGTCTAAGGAACAAACGTTAGCTGAACATGAACATGTACTGCGTTATACTCTGCAGGAATATCAAGAAGAAATAAGTGTTAATCAAGGTTATTCACCGAAATATGAAGAATATGTGAAAACTACCGGACAAAGGAATCAAGAAATAGAAGCGGCAATTAACGAAGAAGTACAAAAATTAAAAGAGCATGACCAAGCAAGAAAGACCGAAGTTCTGAAGGAAATCCTGGCGGAAATTAAGGAAAAAGACCCACGTAAAGCGATCGTCTTAAATAGTCTTTTGGAGAAAGAACGTGCTGCGCGTAATAATTACGAAACAGAGCGACAAAAGTTATCTGCTTATGTGACGGCACTGGAAAATGTTACAGCCAGTAGAGAAAGCTATGTACCGCAATATACGCGTAACGAATATCTTGCCGAGATTCAAGCTAATCATGGTTATTCACCTAAATACTTGGAAGATTTGAGGAGAACCGGAAACGAGCAAAGAGATAAAGAAATAGAAGCAGAAATAGAACACGCCATTAAGAGATATGACGAACAAGAATTATATAGAAGAAGTAATTTTATCGATAATCTTGGAAAAAATGTAAAAGAAGCAGATAGAACTCATCTATATGTAAGAGAGATAGAGAAATTAGAAAATGAAATTCGCATTGGGAATGAAATTGAAAAAGAGATTAAGGAAGAGATTGACCAAAATGAAGGGCAGAAGGCAAAAGGACGACCTGCAAGTGTCCGCACCTCCACAGACGAAGGAAAATTACAGGCATTTTATATTGGTAGTTTTACTGATGAAATATATAGCCGTGCACAAAGAGATGGTCTTACTGATACAGGGCTTGGTTCTATTGCTACATTTAGAGATAACTATAAAACCTTAAAAGAATATTTATATAATAATGCCAAACGAAGTTTTAAAGTAACCAAAGATGGGAAAGTTAAATTTTCTCTTTTACAATATACTAAGGCAACGGTTGGTAGTGCTAAAGAGCACGTATATGATCGTTTTGAAAGTGATGGCGTTACTGATACCGGGGCTGGAGCTATAAGTTTATTATTACAAGCCAAGAGGAGTTTATCAGGATTTTATTATAATACTTACAATCTAAGGGAGTTTTTAAAAAGGGTAAAGAGGAAACTTGAAGGTAAAGAAGATCAAGCATACTGGGAAGAATTTAATTTAGAAGAATACGAAGGAAAACCTAAAGAATATGATGAAGAATATGCAGAAATTGATGAAGAATTTGAACGTGCTAAAGAAGAAGTTGAGGAAGTTCAGAAAGAGTTTGAGGATGCCCAAGAAGAGATTGAGAAAGAAAAGAAAAAGCTTGAACGTGAAATAATTGGTGGCAAAGGTAAAGAAGGAAAGCCAGGTGCAGGAACTGCTCGTAAGGCTAAAGAAGTAGGGAAGCAGGTTACTGATGCAGCTAAAGAAAAAGGTGCAAAGGCTGTTCGTTTAGTAAGAGGAACAGGTAAGTACGGTGTTCTTAAGGCTAAAGAAGCGGGTACGAAGCTTGCCGAAGCAGCGAGGGGGACAGGCAGGAAAACTGTTGATACAGCGAGAGACGCAAAAACGAAAGTTGTTGATGCGGCCAAGAAAGCCGACGAAGCATACGATCGTTTTATAAGTAAACATTTTTCTGAAGATGCTATACTTGGCGGAGGGTCAGGCAGGAAAGCTACGGAGCCGGTGAGAGAAACAGATGTCACAACTCTTGATGCGGTAAAGGATGACAGCGACGACTGGGATGAATTTGATTTAGAAAAAGAACTTGAAGAAGAATTAGAGTTAGAGGAAGAGCATGAAGAAGAAATTGACGAAGAATTTGAACGTGCTAAAGAAGAGGTTGAGGAAGTTCAAAAAGAGTTTGAGGATGCTCAAGAAGAGATTGAGAAAGAAAAGAAAAAGCTTAAACGTGAATTTATAGGTAGTAAAACTAAAAAAGCACCAAAAAGAAGAGCTATTCGTGTCACTAATAAAAGTACAAAGAAACGTTATGCCCCCAAAGGAGCAAAACGTAGAGTAACACGTGTTTCTCGAGCAAGTGCAGGTAGAAATGCTCGCCGTGTTGAGGCAGAAACTAGAAGAAAAGCCCATACTACTCAGGAAGGAATAAGGAGAAGGTCTCGTCGTGCGGCTCAAGAAGCAGCAAGAAGAAAGTCTCGTCGTGCAGCTCAAGAAGGAACGAAAAGATTATCACGTACAGCGAGAAGGTCAAGACCCACAACTAGAACAATTCCAAAAGGGAAAAGAGCAGTAACAAAAACAACTCCAAAAACAAGAGCAATTTCTCGTAGACCCCAAGGAACGAAAAAATTATCACATATAGTGAGAAGGTCAAGGCCCACAACTAGAACAATTCCAAAAGGGAAAAGAGCAGTAACAAAAACAACTTCAAAAACAAGAGCAATTTCTCGTAGACCCCAAGGAACGAAAAAATTATCACATATAGTGAGAAGGTCAAGGCCCACAACTAGAACAATTCCAAAAGGGAAAAGAGCAGTAACAAAAACAACTTCAAAAACAAGAGCAATTTCTCGTAGACCCCAAGGAACGAAAAAATTATCACATATAGCGAGAAGGTCAAGACCTACAACTAGAGCAATTCCAAAAGGGAAAAGAGCAGTAACAAAAACAACTTCAAAAACAAGAGCAATTTCTCGTAGACCCCAAGGAACGAAAAAACTATCACATATAGCGAGAAGGTCAAGACCCACAACTAGAGCAATTCCAAAAGGGAAAAGAGCAGTAACAAAAACAACTTCAAAAACAAGAGCAATTTCTCGTAGACCCCAAGGAACTAAAAAATTATCACATATAGCGAGAAGGTCAAGACCTACAACTAGAACAATTCCAAAAGGGAAAAGAGCAGTAACAAAAACAACTTCAAAAACAAGAGCAATTTCTCGTAGACCCCAAGGAACGAAAAAATTATCACATATAGCGAGAAGGTCAAGACCCACAACTAGAGCAATTCCAAAAGGGAAAAGAGCAGTAACAAAAATAACTCCAAAAACAAGAGCAATTTCTCGTAGACCCCAAGGAACTAAAAAATTATCACATATAGCGAGAAGGTCAAGACCTACAACTAGAGCAATTCCAAAAGGGAAAAGAGCAGTAACAAAAACAACTCCAAAAACAAGAGCAATTTCTCGTAGACCCCAAGGAACGAAAAAACTATCACATATAGCGAGAAGGTCAAGGCCCACAACTAGAACAATTCCAAAAGGGAAAAGAGCAGTAACAAAAACAACTTCAAAAACAAGAGCAATTTCTCGTAGACCCCAAGGAACGAAAAAACTATCACATATAGCGAGAAGGTCAAGGCCCACAACTAGAACAATTCCAAAAGGGAAAAGAGCAGTAACAAAAACAACTTCAAAAACAAGAGCAATTTCTCGTAGACCCCAAGGAACGAAAAAATTATCACATATAGTGAGAAGGTCAAGGCCCACAACTAGAGCAATTCCAAAAGGGAAAAGAGCAGTAACAAAAACAACTCCAAAAACAAGAGCAATTTCTCGTAGACCCCAAGGAACGAAAAAACTATCACATATAGCGAGAAGGTCAAGGCCCACAACTAGAACAATTCCAAAAGGGAAAAGAGCAGTAACAAAAACAACTTCAAAAACAAGAGCAATTTCTCGTAGACCCCAAGGAACGAAAAAACTATCACATATAGCGAGAAGGTCAAGGCCCACAACTAGAACAATTCCAAAAGGGAAAAGAGCAGTAACAAAAACAACTTCAAAAACAAGAGCAATTTCTCGTGGAACAAAAAGATTATTACGTACAGAAAGAAGAGCTGGAAAATTCCAGAGTGCTGCAAAATTTAGACCTGGTAGACGAGCCAGTGAAGCCCTTCGTGCAGGAGGTAGACGAGGTGCTCGTGTAGGTGGTGTTGGAGCAAAAGGAACTCTTCGTACAGAAAGAAGAGCCAAAGCGGCTATTGGTGCAGAAAGAAGAGCCAGGAAATTCCAGAGTGCTGCAAAATTTAGACCTGGTAGACGAGCCAGTGAAGCCCTTCGTGCAGGAGGTAGACGAGGTGCTCGTGTAGGTGGTGTTGGAGCGAGAGGAGCTCTTCGTACAGAAAGAAGAGCCAAAGCGGCTATTGGTGCAGAAAGAGGAGCTAGGAAATTCCAGAGTGCTGCAAAATTTAGACCTGGTAGACGAGCCAGTGAAGCCCTTCGTGCAGGAGGTAGACGAGGTGCTCGTGTAGGTGGTGTTGGAGCAAAAGGAACTCTTCGTACAGAAAGAAGAGCCAAAGCGGCTATTGGTGCAGAAAGAAGAGCCAGGAAATTCCAGAGTGCTGCAAAATTTAGACCTGGTAGACGAGCCAGTGAAGCCCTTCGTGCAGGAGGTAGACGAGGTGCTCGTGTAGGTGGTGTTGGAGCGAGAGGAGCTCTTCGTACAGAAAGAAGAGCCAAAGCGGCTATTGGTGCAGAAAGAGGAGCTAGGAAATTCCAGAGTGCTGCAAAATTTAGACCTGGTAGACGAGCCAGTGAAGCCCTTCGTGCAGGAGGTAGACGAGGTGCTCGTGTAGGTGGTGTTGGAGCAAAAGGAACTCTTCGTACAGAAAGAAGAGCCAAAGCGGCTATTGGTGCAGAAAGAAGAGCCAGGAAATTCCAGAGTGCTGCAAAATTTAGACCTGGTAGACGAGCCAGTGAAGCCCTTCGTGCAGGAGGTAGACGAGGTGCTCGTGTAGGTGGTGTTGGAGCGAGAGGAGCTCTTCGTACAGAAAGAAGAGCTATAGGTAGGGCTAGCAGAGTCGGCAGAGCAGGTAGAAGAACTAGGCTTGCTAATATTTTAAATAAACCTATTTTACGTAAACCGAATTCTATTGCTGCTTCTCGTATAGGTGGAGTAGGAAGAGCCGTTAGTTCCCCTCGTACTATGAGAGCTATTGGTGCTCAGAAAAAAGCAATAAAAGCTGCTCGTGCTGAAATAAAAGCTTTGCAAGCAGCTGGGGGATGGGGCTCAAAAGGAGCTATTAGTGCTCAGAAAAGAGCAATAAGAGCTGCATATGATGAAATAAAAGTTTTACGTGCTACAGGGAAAACAGGAATAGTTTCTCGCAATGTGAGAAAAACAAAAACGACCATTAGTACTTATCGTAATGTGAGAGCTGTTCGTAAACAGGGACGAATAATAAGAGCTGCTCGTGCTGAAATAAAAGCTTTGCAAATAGTTGGAGGAAAGGGAGCAGAAGAAGCAATTCTGGCTCAGAGAGAAATAATTGCTACTGCCCGTGCTAAGATAAAAGACTTAGGTGGAGGTGCTCTAGCGCAAAGAGTAGGAGTAAGGGGTCGGGCACGTCTTGCATTATCTAAAGTAAAAAAGAATCGTATTGTTCGTTTATCTGCGAAAAGCTTGAATGTGGGTTGGCGTACTTTCGGCGTATTAACTGGAGATCCCATAGAAATAGCTAGACTGGGAATAAAAACAGGTAAAGCAGGAATAAAAGCAGGTAAGCTTGGAGTGCAAGGAGTTAAGACTGGAGTGCGGGCCGGTTATCATATGGGTCAGACCGGAGCGAGATATTCTTACCGTCAAGTTTTGAGGGCTGATAAATTTATTCTAAATAAAGCAGGACCAAGGACAAAGGGAGCATATCGTATAGCAAAAGCGGGAGCAAAATATGCTTATCGTACTCCGAAGGTAATTGGAGAGTTTGTATATGCTCCAATAAAAGAAGTTGCAACAAAAGTGGCTTTACGGCTGAGAGGGACCCGTGCTTATAGGATAGCTTCGAAAGGTTATAAGCTAGGTCGGAGTACTTTTGGTGTATTACGTAAAGGTCCCCAAGCAACAATTAAGGCCGGGGCAAAAGCTACTTATCGTATTAGTTGGGCCGGTGCAAGATATTCATATCGTCAAGTTTTAAAAGCGGATCAATTTTTACTTAAAAAATCCGGTTTTTATGGCAAAGTTAGAGAAGGTGCCCAAGGAGCATATCATATAGCAAAAGCAGGAGCAAAATATGCTTATCGTACTCCGAAGGTAATTGGAGAGTTTGTATATGCTCCAATTAAAGAAGCTGCAACAAAAATGGCTTTACGGCTGAGAAGGACTCGTGCTTATCGGATAGTTTCCAAAGGTTATAAGTTAGGTCGGAGTACTTTTGGTGTATTACGTAAAGGTCCCCAAGTAACAATTAAAGTCGGGGCTAAAGGCACTTATCGTATAGCCCAGGCCGGCGCGGATTTTTTATATCGTCAAACCATAAAAGCTGATCAAATTTTGCTTAAAAAATCCGGTTTTTACGGTAAAATTAGGGAAGGGATTCAAGGGGCTTATCGTATAACAGAAGCAGGAGCAAAATATGCTTATCGTACTCCGAAGGTACTTGGTGAGTTTGTATATAATCCTTTAAAAGATGCCACCGGAAATATGCTTTTAAGAGTAAAAGGAACGCGAACTTATCGTTTTAGTTCACAAGGTTTGCGGTTAGCGCAAAACGTAATAAATGCTCCGGGAGAAATTGCTAAAAAAGGAGTAAAATTTTCATATAATGTAGGTAGAGCGGGGGCATTGCGTGCTTATCGTATGGCCGCTCCTTCAATAAATATTACCAAACAATTTACTATGAGATATATGCGAATGGCCTTAGGGGCAATGAGGCATATAGCGAGAATTGTTATGGCAAAGATAGCGGGCGCGCTAGCTGCGTTTGCTCCGATCATCTTAAAAATAGCTCTAATTTTAGGAATTGTATTAGGACTAGTGATAGTGATTAATAGTATAATCACATTAATAATGCCAACTAATTTTATATTGGTTGATCAAGAAGTTCTTGTTAATTATATCGAACAAGTGGGAATATATGATGGAGAGGTTTCGGAATATATTGCAGAAATTAGGAAAAATGCTGAACAAGAATATATATATGCTTGCCCTTCCAGGGATCTAAAGGATGATTATGGTGTTATCGAAAGGAGAAAGCATTCCAAGTATAATGAAGGGATTCATGTAATATATGAGAATATTGTACCTGTTGATGGTCATATCTGTACTGATTGGCAAGGAGTTATTGCTTTAGCTGCGGTACTTAATCAACAAAACTTCGAGTTTTCCCAAAAAGAACAAGAGCTTCTTAGACAAATACATGGAAAATTAAATCGTGTCGAATACGATATGGAAACACTGCCTTGTCCTTGTTATCGGTCTTCTCTCGATTATGATGGTCATTATTTTACAGGTCCCTGTTATTCTCATGATTATGAGGCACCTGAAGTAGACCCTAATTTGCCTGAGGAAGAAAAAGCAGCCAAAGAAGCAGAAAAGGAATATATTGAAAGATGGGTTATACCTAATCTTAGTCCTTGCTGTAGTCCATACTGCACTTCTGAGTGGGGATGTTATGCGGAGGCCTGTTGTCCTGGGCATCGGAGACTCAATATCCATGTCTATATCTATGAATTAGATGAAGAAATACAAATCGGTGGAGAAACGACAACAATGCTTGAGGAAATACTTAAAGAAAATGGTCTGGGCGATGCAGAAAGGCAATGGTGGGAAAATTTAATGCGGGAAGATTATGATTTAAATGAACAATTCCGTGGTATGGATGTAGATCAATATCGCTGCCAATATAAATATTCCCCACCGGCAGGGCTTCCGGAATGTTGGCCTGATGATTGGGGTTATCCATCTAAGTATCCGCCTCCGCTAGACTGGAAACCAAGGAATTGGCCGGATAATTTACCTTTTATATTTAAGTTTGAATATTTGCAGGAATGTCCCCCGGAACAACAAACGATACCGATACAGTAGATAGTGACGCTATTTTCAAGTAGAACTTGCGAGGAGGACTATAATTTGGTTAGCCTTGATAAAAGGAGGAAGTTTTTATGAAGAGATGCAAAAGTTTATTTAGTTTAGGATTCATACTGATGATGCTCTTTAGTTTGACAACATTTACTTATGCTACTAATGAAACAAAAGCTGGAGCAACAGGTCTTGTAGAATTTCAAGTTGATGTTCCGTCTAATTTCACTTATTCTGTTTTGATTGATTTAAAACATGAGAAGGGTGCAGAATATACTGTTAAGGTAGGGGCGGAAGATGAGTATAAGGTGACGCAGGAAGTAGAGTCCGGTTCATATTTTGTTGATATACAAATAGTGTCAGATGAAAATGAGTTTTGCCCTCATTGTATAAAGCAAGGTTTTAGCGCAAAGCACCTCGCGACTTTAGTTGTAGTAAGAAATAGGACTAATCATTTTGAAGTAAAAATTAAACCTTTAAAGAATGAAAAAGCAAATACAAGCTTAGCAAAAGGGACAGAAGAGCCCGTAGTTCAAAAAGAGGAGACAGAAAAAGATGTTGAAGAAGGTAAAGAAGATGAGAAAAAAAGAGTTACACAAAAAATATTAGAGTATGTTGAAGGGGATAACCCTAATGCTTTTGAACAAAGGGAAAGCTTAGGAAAGAGAATTATTAAAAAGAATTTCTTTACGTTAATTATGCTATTGTTATTATGTATTATTTCGATATATATCGAATTAAAAAGGAGGTTGTAAGGTAACAATATAGGACAGGGGGGAAACAGGTGTTTA
This sequence comes from Peptococcia bacterium, assembly GCA_050951605.1. Taxonomy (GTDB): domain Bacteria; phylum Bacillota; class Peptococcia; order DRI-13; family DTU073; genus DUTS01. The sequence continues at coordinate 237,828 of JBMNJJ010000009.1, forward strand.
AAGAGAAGCGAAAAAGGTTTTGGTTTAGGGAAAAATTAAAACAAATTTTAGGAATAAAAGAAGAATCCGAGTGGCTTAAGCATGATGATAATGATTATCATGAATTATTCGGAATAAAGAAAAGTTCTGAACAGCTTGTTTTAGATGATAAATTTTTTCAAGAGGTATTGAAAATAAAACGAATGCCTAAGGCAGGGAGTTTAGATAATGTTCAAGCTAGGAAATGGTATCTTTTTTATATGGCTAAAATAGATGAAGCAATAGATAAAACAGTCACTTCGGAAGAACAAGCTATGCAAGCGTATCAAATAAGGGACTGGATTAGAACTACAACAAAAGAACTAATGGCAGATCGTGAATTAGCTTTACAATTGGAACAAGCGGAGCCTAATTTAACTTTAGAGCAGGTACGGCAAAGACAAATTAAGAAAGGTTTATCATATGGCGACCTTACTTGGGAAGGGGTTATTAGCTCTTCTACTAGATCTAGAGATAGCGTAAACGAGCAATTAGGTGTAGATCCCCATAAAAATGAAATTGAAATTAATCCTTTATGGAGACCATATGTTAAAACACCTCGTAGTCGGGACAAAGACTTTGAAGATAGAATTATTGCGGAAAGTTCTTTAAGCAATTATGAGGAATCTGTCAGAGAAGAGCGGAATTGGGGAAGTTTTAATCCCAAGCAAGTTGAAGTTAAGAAACAAAGAAAGGTTATTGAATTAGAAATATAGTGCAAAAGGAACAGTCGTAGTTTATAAAACACGACTGTTTTTTTGTTTAGAAAGAAGTATTAGCGGGAAGTTTAAGAAGAGGCAGAAGTAGTTCACAGCTAGAAGGTGAGGTCGTAGATGTTTTTTTATCGAAAACAAATGTTTTGGGTAAGTATTTTTCTGCTTTTTTTTATTTTTTTAGGTTTAGTAATAGTTTCAATAAATATGGAAAGGATTACTTTACGGGAGGGGCGGGATTTTCTGTTTTTTGCGATGAAGGAGGAAGGACGGTGGGAGGTTCGTTTTCTAGGTACTTCTTTAGAGGTAAACAAAGAAGCAGTCAGGGATCAATTACGGAGTGTAGGTTCGCAATTAGCACAATATGCGTCTAGGGGCAGAGCTTCTATAGAAAAAGCTAGAGTTTATTTACAGGAACAGTTGTTGCAGGGAAAGAATAGACAAGGAGGCGGATATCCTATAAAATAGTGTAACGTAAGGAAAAGAGAAGAAGGTGTCAAGTAATGTCGTCCACTGGTACGAAGGTGGCTAAAGCGGCAGGCATTTTAATGATAGCTATGGTTGTTTCTCGTTTACTCGGTTATGTACGGGATATGGTCATCTATGCTTACTTTGGTCAGAATAATTTGACTGATGCTTATAATGCTGCTTTTTCTATCCCTGATTTTTTATATTATTTATTAGTTGGTGGAGCCTTAAGCTCTGCCTTTATTCCTGTTTTCGCCAGTTACATTGCTACAAATAAAGAAGAAGAAGGTTGGCGGGTGGCCAGCACGATTTTTAATCTGGTCATTATTTTGATGTTAGTAGGAATTACGCTCGGCATTATTTTTGCTCCTGCTTTGATTCATTTACTTGTACCGGGTTTTAGTCCGGAAAATATTGCGTTAACGGTAAAAATGACGAGGATTATGTTTTTACAGACCTTTTTTATGGCTTTGAATGGTATTTCTATGGGTATACTTAATTCTTATCAGCATTTTTTGGCTCCGGCCATAGGGTCAGTGGTTTATAATATAGGAATTATTGTTGTAGGGCTTTTTTTCTCGCATTATTTAAACTTAGGTATTATTGGTTTTGCGATTGGGGTAGTGGCAGGAGCTGTTTTAAATTTTGCTGTACAGCTTCCGGCCTTGCTAAAAATTGGTTTACGTTATCAATTTGTGCTTGATTTGCGTCATCCCGGTGTGAGAAAAATCGGTGCTTTGATTTTACCTGTTTTAATTGGTTTGTCTGTGACTCATTTTAATCTTTTTGTTAATCAAAATTTAGGTTCTAATTTGCCTAGTGGGATGATTTCCGCTTTGCGGGTAGCACAACGGATTATGCAATTGCCGATTGGAGTTTTTGCCGTGGCTATTGCTGTAGCAGTTTTTCCTACTTTAACCGGGCAGGCAGCACGTGAAGAAAAAGAACAATTTAAAAAGACGATGTCTTTAGGAGTGCGGACCATTTTCTTTATCACTATTCCTGCGGCCATTGGGTTGATTGCTTTGCGGGCACCGATTGTAAGACTTCTTTTTGAACAGGGGCGTTTTACTCCTGCGGATACAAGTGCTACTGCCTATGCTTTACTTTTTTATTGTTTAGGGCTTTTTGCTTATTCAGCTTTACAATTGTTAAACCGAGTTTTTTATGCGTGGCAGGATACGCTCACACCAGTAACCGTAGGTATATTTACTATTATTTTAAATATTGTGTTGAATTTTGTTTTAGTAAAACCAATGGGGCATGGCGGTTTAGCTTTGGCTTATTCCCTGGCGGGAATTATTAATATGTTAGCTCTTTTTTATATTTTTAGGAAAAAGGCAGGTTCCCTTGACGGCCGAAGGATTTTGCATTCTTTTGTTCTCACTTTAGGGATATCTTTAGTGATGGGTTTAGCTGTTTATCAAACAGCTCAATGGATGGCTATAATTACAGATATAGGGACAAAAATAGGTCAACTTTTACAAGTAGGGGTTAGCATTGCGGTTGGTGTTTTAGTATTTGGTTTTCTTGCTTTTTTATTGAAGATGGAAGAAGTAAAAATGGCACAAAAGATTCTTTTACGTCGTTTTAGAAGAAAACGGTAAAGTTTTGTTGTTGAATTCTGTTTTCTGTTATACTAAAGAATGATGAATTAAGATTGAGGGGAGAAACATGAACCAGAAATATATCCGTAATTTTTGTATTATTGCTCATATTGACCATGGAAAGTCAACTTTAGCCGATCGTCTCTTAGAATATACAGGGGCTCTTACTGAGCGTGAGATGACTGAACAGGTGCTAGATAAGATGGACTTGGAAAAGGAACGTGGGATCACGATTAAGTTGAAGGCTGTGCAAATGAATTATCTGGCTGCAGATGGACATGAATATTTGTTTAATTTAATTGATACACCCGGTCATGTTGATTTTACTTATGAAGTTTCACGAAGTTTAGCTGCTTGCGAAGGAGCGATCCTGGTTGTAGATGCAGCTCAAGGTATTGAGGCACAGACTTTAGCTAATGTTTATTTAGCTGTAGAACATGATTTAGAAATTATTCCGGTAATTAATAAAATTGATTTACCCGGTGCTGAACCGGAAAGAGTTAGACAAGAAATTGAGGAAATTATCGGTTTAGATGGTAAAGATGCTATTTTAGCTTCGGCGAAAGAGGGTAAAGGAATCAAAGAAATTTTAGAAGCTGTGGTGAAAAAAATCCCCGCACCGCAAGGAAATCCTGCGGCTCCTTTAAAGGCTTTGATTTTTGATTCACATTTTGATTCCTATAAGGGAGCGATTCCTTATCTGCGCGTTTTTGATGGTTCCTTAAAAAAGGGAATGAATATTTCCTTGATGTCTACAGGAAAAACTTTTGAGGTAACAGAGGTAGGTGTTTTTACACCGTCAATGAAAAATGTAGAGGTTCTTCCGGTGGGAACAGTTGGCTTTTTAGCGGCTACGATCAAGAATGTTAAGGATACTCAAGTAGGTGATACCATAACTTTCGCAGATAAGCCAACAGATAGTCCTTTACCGGGTTATCGCAAGGCTACTCCAATGGTTTATTGTGGATTATATCCTCTGGATACCGGTGATTACGATAATTTGCGTGAGGCTTTAGAAAAATTAAAACTTAATGATGCTTCTTTAGAATATGTGCCCGAAACTTCTGTGGCCTTAGGTTTTGGTTTTCGTTGTGGTTTTTTAGGTTTATTGCATATGGAAATCATTCGGGAACGATTGGAAAGAGAATATGATTTAGAGCTTTTAATTACAGCTCCTAGTGTGGTTTATAAAGTATTAAAAGCTGATGGAGAAACTATCTTGGTAGATAATCCACTTGCACTTCCTCCCGTGCAAGAAATTGAAGAGATTGCGGAGCCTTATGTTCGGGCCACGGTTATGGTTCCAGCTGATTTTGTAGGTCCGGTGATGGAATTGGCTCAGGGAAAAAGGGGAACATTCATCAATATGGACTATCTTTCTATGAAGCGGGTCATGATAAAATATGACTTACCTTTAAGCGAGATTATTTATGACTTTTTTGACCAATTAAAATCTCGTACGAAAGGTTATGCCTCCTTAGATTATGAATTTGCTGATTATCGTGTTTCTCAATTAGTTAAATTAGATATTCTGATTAATAACGAAGTTGTCGATGCTTTATCTTTTATTGTGCATCGCGAGCGGGCGTATATTAGGGGAAGGGCTCTAGTGGAAAAATTGCGGCGTCTTATTCCTAGACAAATGTTTGAAGTACCTATACAGGCGGCCATAGGAAATAAAATTATTGCCCGGGAAACAGTGAAAGCTTTACGTAAAAATGTAATTGATAAATGTTATGGTGGAGACATTACAAGAAAACGTAAACTTTTAGAAAGGCAAAAAGAAGGTAAAAAACGGATGAAGCAAGTAGGAAATGTGGAAATACCGCAAGAGGCGTTTATGGCTGTTCTAAGTTTAGAAGAAGAATAGTAAGGGATGTCATAATGAAAACAGTAGGTATTTATGTACATGTTCCTTTTTGTCAGAAGAAATGTTATTATTGTGATTTTGTTTCTTTTGCGGAGAGAACTGAACAAGAAAAAGATACTTATCTTTTAGCTTTAGCTCGGGAAGCTCAAATTTATCAGAAGCTTTTTGTGGGTCTTACAGGAAAAAGTTTGTATTTAGGGGGTGGTACTCCTACTTGTTTGACAGAAAAACAGCTTTTTCAACTTTTTACTATTCTGCATAAATTTTTTAAGCTACCTTCAGGTATAGAGATAACAGTAGAAGCGAATCCCGGTACTTTAAGTCAAGAGAAGCTTCGCGTGTTAAGAGAAGCCGGTTGCAATCGACTTTCTTTAGGTGTACAGAGCTTTTCTACTCATGACTTACATGTCTTAGGTCGTATATACTCACCTCGGGATGTATATAATACTTACAAACTAGCACAGCAGGCTGGTTTCGAAAATATTAGTTTAGATTTAATGTATGGCTTACCGGGACAAAGTTTGCAAGGATGGCGGGAGAATTTGAAAAAGATGGCAGAATTAGTTCCTGAGCATCTCTCTTTGTATCAGCTGAATATAGAAAAAGGTACTTCTTTTGCAAGTTTAGTACAAAAAGGGCTTTTAGAGGAATTTTCTCAAGATGAAGCTTTTTTGATGTATAACGAGGCAATTGATTTTTTGCAAGTTCAAGGTTATCGTCATTATGAAATTAGTAATTTTGCCCTTCCCGGTAAGGAAGCCGTTCATAATTCTTTGTATTGGTTAAATGAAGAATATATAGGATTGGGAGCGGGAGCGGCAGGTTATTTACAAGGTATTCGTTACATAAATACGGCAGACCTGGGTACTTATCAAGTTTTGCTTAGGCAGGGGCAACTACCTATAGCGGTAAAGGAACCGATTAATAAAGAATTAGCGATGGCAGAGACGATGTTTTTAGGGTTACGATTTTTAGAAGGTGTAAATAAAGCTAAGTTTTTAGAAAAACATAGTGTAACGATAGAAAATAGGTATGGAGAAGTTTTAGAAAAATTAAAAAGGCAGGGATTACTTCAAGAAACATTGACTCATGTTGCTCTTACTAAGAAAGGGTTATATATAGCAAATATAGTTTTTCAAGAGTTTCTCTAGGAAAAGACCTAGATGTATTGACAAAAAAAACACAAAATGGTATTTTAGAAGGAGAGCTTTAGCACTCGCAGGAGGGGAGTGCTAACAAGGAGGCGAGAAGGTATGAAAATGGATGAACGGAAGCAGCGAATTTTACAGGCACTCATCCTGGATTATATTGCTACCGGTGACCCGGTGGGTTCTCGTACTATTGCTAAAAAATATAAACTAGGGGTAAGCTCGGCTACCATACGTAATGAGATGGCGGACTTAGAAGAATTAGGTTTAATAAAACAGCCTTATACTTCGGCGGGAAGGGTTCCTTCTCAATTAGGATATCGTTATTATGTAGATTGCTTAATGGAAAAAAAGCCTTTACCTGATTCTATAAAAAAATATATTCAAGAAGTTTTATTGAATAAGATCAGTGAAACGGAGGCTTTAATTCAAATAACTAGTAAGTTGTTATCTCAATTAACAAATTATACAGCATTAGTAATGGCTCCTACTTTCGAGAAAAACAAATTAAAATACATTCAATTATTACCTTTGACCGGAAATAAGGTTGTATTGGTTATTGTTTTAGATAATGGACATGTAGAACATCGTAACTTGGACCTTCCTTTTTCTTTACGAGAAGAGGAGTTTCAGTATGTTTCCCATGTTTTAAATAAACATTTGCAAGATTTATCTTTAGAACAATGGAAATCAGGTGTTTTACGTGCTGTTCATTATGAACTTATGCAACAGGAAAGTTTTTTAAATGAAGTTATGGAGTTAATCGAAAATGTTTTGTCTCTAGAATATAATAATAAAGTATATTTGGGTGGGGCACTAAACATTTTAGAACAACCGGAATTTCGAGACGTGGAAAAAGTAAAGGAACTTTTAGAGCTTTTAGAAGAGGAGAGAATTTTACAAGAGGTGCTGAATACCGGACAGGAAGTGGGTATATCAGTAAAAATCGGTAAGGAAAATCCATATGAGGAAATGAAGAATTGCAGTTTGATTACAGCTACTTATGAATTGGATGGTAAGGTCATTGGGACTTTAGGCGTACTTGGTCCTACGCGGATGGAATATGCAAAAGCTGTTAGTATTGTAGAGTTTTTGACATCTACACTAACAGAAGGATTGCGTAAGTTGTAAGCTAGTAACGAGATAGAGAATATATTTGTTTTGGAGGTACCGCATGAACGTAAAACAGCACAACAGACAAAGTTCTGGAGATGAGGAATGTTTGTCAGCACTTTTGACTAATGCTAAGGCGATTATGGTTATCGCCCAAGCAGTAGAGGGGACTTTGGGTCCTAAAGGCTTGGATACAATGTTGCTCGATCAGCTTGGTGATGTGATTATTACTAATGATGGTGTTACAATTCTCGAATTGATGGATGTAAATCATCCTGCGGCGAGAATGTTAATTAATATGGCTAAAGCTCAACAGGAGGAAATAGGTGATGGAACTACGACAGCGACAATTTTGGCCGGAGCTTTAGTAAATGAAGGGGTAAATCAAGTAAGAAAAGGTGTTCCTGTAGTTAAAGTGATTGAAGGAATGTCTTTAGGGGTTAAAAAAGCGATCCAAGCTTTAACTGAAAAAGCAATTTCTATTACTTCAGGCAAGGACTCCTTATTAAATAAAACAGCGGGAGTAGCAGCAAGGGGGAATGAGGATATTGCTGATTTAGTAATTAAGGCTGTTTTGCTTTTAGGCAAGAAAAAACTTTTGGAGCCTTCTTTTAAATTAGCGGAGATTATACGAGCAGTAGAAGGTGCTGAAAATCAAGTTGTTTCAGGAGTAATTATTGATAAAGAACCGGTAAATACAGAAATGCCTAAAAAATTAAAAGATGTTAAAGTTTTAGTGGTTGATGATGCTTTAGAGCCGGAAGAAATTGAAGATGAAGCATTAGGGACAGAAGCAGGGTTTACACGTTATTTGAAGTTACAAGAAGAGTTTAGGCAAAATATAGAGAAGGTTGTGCGGTTAGGTGTAGGTTTGGTGCTTGTGGATCGGGGGATACATGACCTGGCTGAGGAAATTTTTACAGATGCCGGAGTGATGGTCTTGCAGCGTGTTTCTAACCGAGAATTACGTCAGGCGGCTGAATTTACAGGGGCAAAACTTTTAAAAAGAACGGGTTTAAAAAAAGAGGAAAAAGATTTAAAGCATTCTTTAGGCGAGGCGGAAGAAGTATATGTGGAGGAAAAATTAAAACATGTTTGTCTTTTAGGTGGGAAAGGCGAGGCTCAAGCTACTGTTTTAGTGAGTGCTTCCACCGAAGAAGTGGTGGGAGAAAGGGAACGGATTGCTAAGGATGCTGCTTCTGCCGTACAAGCTGCCGTCAAAGGTGGGATCGTGCCCGGGGGTGGTACGGTGGAACTGGCGATTTCTCGTGAACTTCAAGATGTACGTCAGGAAGCTGCGGGGATGGCAGTTTATGGTGTTGATTGTGTTTGTGAAGCTTTAAAGCAGCCTTTTGCTCAAATCGTTTATAATGCCGGTTTTAATCCCTTGGAAAAGTTAGGAGAAGTAAGTTCTGCCCAAATCGAACAAGATAAAATTTCTTTGGGAATAAACTGTGATAGTGGAGAAATTATAGATATGCAGGAGTTGGGTATCTATGACCCTGTTTTAGTTAAAAAACATGCTTTAAAAACTGCAGTGGAAGTAGCCACAGCTATTTTACGTATTGATACCATTATTAAGAAGAAGGAGAGAGGTTCTCCCAACTCTTTAGAACAAGAAGAATGCATATAGGTGGTGAGAATGATGAGGGAAAAAGAAGTCAATAAAGCTGAAGATTTAAAGAGTGAAGGTAGTGAGCAAGTTTTTTGTGAATCAGAAAACGAGAAAAGTTATTTTAAGCAAAATTTGAAGGAGGCTGAGGATAATCAAGTTGAGATAAATGATTTCACAAAAAAGATAGCCGAAAAGGACACTCTTTTGGATCAAAAAGAGAAAGAAATAGTCGAACTTAAAAATAAATTGCTCAGAATTCAAGCTGACTTTGATAATTATCGTAAAAGAAATAATAAAGAAAAGCAAGAATGGTTTCGGTATGCTTGCTGTGGATTAGTGGAAAAACTTTTGCCTGTTTTAGATAATTTAGATCGGGCGATGCTTTCTCTTGATGAGCAAAATGAGGAGATTAAGAATGTTTTTTCCGGCATACAGATGATTGTCAAACAGTTTAAAGAAATATTGCAAAAAGAAGGTTTAACACCAATTGAAGCTGTGGGAGTAGATTTTGATCCTCATTTACATGAAGCAGTAATGCAAGTTCCTACTGAAGATGGTGTTGCAGATAATCAGGTGGTTGAAGAAGTACGTAAAGGGTATTGTTTTAAGGATAAGGTACTTAGGGTATCAATGGTTAAGGTAGCTAAGTGTGATTAAATATTTATTAATGGTTTTGATAGATAAGGAGGAATGTACTTATGGGAAAAGTAATAGGTATTGATTTAGGAACGACTAATTCTTGTGTGGCTTGTATGGAAGGAGGGGAACCGGTAGTTATCCCGAGTTCTGAAGGTAGTAGGACAACTCCTTCTGTAGTGGCTTTTTCGAAAACAGGAGAAAGATTGGTAGGGCAAGTAGCGAAAAGGCAGGCGATTACTAATTCTGAACGCACGATTCAGTCTGTGAAAAGGGAAATGGGTTCAGATTATAAAGTGCGTATTGATGATAAAGATTATACCCCTCAACAAATTTCCGCGATGATTCTGCAAAAGATGAAAGCTGATGCCGAAAGTTATTTAGGTACAAAAATAACTCAGGCCGTAATTACTGTTCCGGCTTATTTTAATGACTCACAACGTCAAGCAACTAAAGATGCCGGAACAATAGCAGGTCTGGAAGTATTACGGATTATTAATGAACCGACGGCAGCTGCTTTAGCTTATGGAATTGAAAAAGAGCAAGACCAGACGATTTTAGTTTTTGACCTGGGGGGAGGAACTTTTGATGTTTCTATCTTAGAGCTTGGCGAAGGTGTTTTTGAAGTTAAAGCAACTAGTGGAAATAACCGTTTGGGCGGTGACGACTTCGACGAACGTATTGTTAAGTGGATGGCCGAGGAATTTAAGAAACAAAGTGGTGTAGATTTACAAAAAGATCGCATGGCTATGCAACGTTTGCGGGAAGCTGCGGAGAAAGCTAAACATGAACTTTCTTCTTTGATGACGACCACGATTAATTTGCCGTTTATTACGGCTACAGAGGAAGGACCTTTACATCTCGATCTGAATTTAACGAGAGCTAAATTTAATGAATTAACAGCTGATTTAGTGGAAGCGACGATGGGTCCTACTCGTCAAGCTTTAAAAGATGCAGGTCTTGAAGTTAAGGATATTGATAAGGTATTGTTGGTAGGTGGTTCAACACGAATTCCCGCTGTGCAGGAAGCAATTGCCAAGGTGATTGGTAAAGAGCCTTTTAAAGGTATTAACCCTGATGAATGTGTGGCTATTGGGGCGGCAATTCAGGCCGGAGTATTGGCTGGTGAGGTTAAAGATGTCTTGCTTTTAGACGTGACACCACTTTCTTTGGGTATTGAAACTTTAGGTGGAGTGTTCACAAAGCTAATCGAAAGAAATACAACGATTCCTACTTCTAAAAGTCAGATTTTCTCAACTGCCGCTGACAACCAAACCTCTGTAGAGATTCATGTCTTGCAGGGTGAAAGGGAGATGGCTGCCTATAATAAAACTTTAGGGCGTTTTCAGTTGACTGGTATTCCTCCGGCTCCACGTGGTATACCACAGATTGAAGTTAAATTTGATATAGATGCTAATGGTATCGTTAATGTCTCGGCGAAGGATTTGGGAACAGGAAAAGAACAGGCGATTACGATTACCTCTTCTTCTGGTTTAGCCGAAGAAGAAATTGAACAAATGGTTAAAGAAGCAGAACAACATGCGGCAGAAGATAAAAAACGGAAAGAAGAAGTAGAAATAAAAAATCAGGCCGATAATCTTATTTATCAGACAGAAAAAGCTTTAAAAGATGCCGGGGAGAAAGCTACACAAGAAGATAAAGACAATATTAATCAGGCTAAAGAAGCTTTGCAAAAAGCTGTAGAAGGTGGTAATCTTGAGGAGATAAAAAATAAAACAGAGGCTTTAACTAATGAGTTGTATAAATTAACCTCTAAGATGTATCAACAAACACAGACGGCTGGTGCTGCCGGTGAGACCGGTCCTGATAATACGGCAGATACAACTAAAGATGAAAAGGAAAATGTTGTTGATGCTGATTATGAAGTAAAAGATGAGGAAGATAAATAGAAATTAGAGTATGAGTTGTGTGGAGAGAGGTGACATCATGGCCAAAAGAGACTATTATGAAGTTCTTGGTGTAGGGAAAAATGCTTCAGAGGCAGAAATAAAAAAAGCTTATCGGAAATTGGCACGTCAGTATCATCCTGATGTTAATCCTGATAATAAAGAGGCTGAGGAGAAATTCAAAGAAATTAATGAAGCGTATGAAGTTTTGAGTGAACCGGAAAAAAGACAAAGATATGACCAGTTTGGCCATGCAGGCACTGATCCTAATGGATTTGGCGGTTTCGGGGGATTTGGCGGTTTTGGTGGTGGTACTGCCGGTGATTTTACGGGTTTTGGTGATATTTTCGATATGTTTTTCGGCGGGGGTACTGCTTCAGCCCGTAAACGAGGTCCCCAACAGGGTGCTGATTTACGACTGGATTTAAGATTATCATTTAAAGAAGCAGCTTTTGGTGTAGAAAAAGATTTAGAGATACCTCGTTGGGAAAATTGTGCTACATGTAATGGCAGTGGAGCTAAACCGGGAACTAGCCCTACCTCGTGTTCAAAATGTCAGGGGACAGGGGAAATACGTTTTACGCAAAAAACAGCTTTAGGGCATTTTCAAACGATTAAAACGTGTCCACAATGTGGAGGCGAAGGAAAAATTATTTCTACTCCTTGTGCGGAATGTCATGGCCAAGGAAAGGTAAAAAGAAAACGGCATTTGAAGATTAAAATACCTGCCGGTGTGGATACGGGTTCGCGCATTCGTTTATCTGGAGAAGGAGAGGCAGGGTCACGAGGCGGTTCACCGGGAGATTTATATGTCTATATCGAAGTGACACCTCATAAAATTTTTGAAAGACGGGGAGACGACATTTATATGGAGTTTCCCGTAACTTTTGTTCAGGCGGCTTTAGGAGATGAGGTACAAGTACCAACTTTGCAGGGAAAAGCTACTTTAAAAATACCCGAAGGCACTCAAACTCATACTGTTTTGAGGTTAAGAGGGCAAGGGATTACACATTTACATGGCGGTGGGCGGGGTGACCAATATGTAAAAATAGTTGTGGTTACACCGATGAAGCTTAATGAAGAACAAAAACAGTTATTGCGTGATTTCGCAGGAAGTACGAATAAAGATAACTATCGACCTAAAGGTAAGGATAAAGGACTTTGGGAAAAAATTTGGGATAGTTTAAAAGGAATGTAGGGAAATGCATAGATTTTATGTAGCTCCGGAGGACCTTCATCAGGACCAAGATAATTATAGTTGGGTAGTAATTAAAGGACAGGAATTTGAGCATCTATCTCGTGTGTTGCGTATTTTGCCGGGAAAAGAGGTTGCTGTTTTTGATGGTACCGGTAAGGAATATGTGGGCAAAGTTGTTTCTTTAGAAAAAGGGGAGGCTTTAGTTAATCTCGGGAAGCCTTCTCTTTTTCCGCGCGAAAGTCCCTTAGAAGTTTGGTTGGTACAAGGTCTTTCTAAAGGCGAAAAAATGGATTTGATTATTCAGAAGGCTACAGAATTAGGGGTAAGGGGTATTATTCCTTTAAAAACGCGACGTTGTGTGGTAAAACTAGAGGGGAAAAAAGAAGTTGAACGTCGTAAGCGATGGCAGAAGGTTGCTTTAGAGGCTGTTAAACAATGTCATCGTACTTTGATACCTACTGTTTCACCGGTGCACAGTTTAGAAGAATTTTTGCAAGAATTGCCGGTGAAACGACGCCTTTTTATTCCTTGGGAAAAAGGAGGCAGTTCTTTTAGGTGTGTACTGGAAGAAGGGAAGGCATCGAAAACAATAGGATCTGTTCCTGTTTATCTTTTGATTGGACCTGAAGGCGGATTTGCAGAAGAGGAAGTAGAACAAGTGCAAAGTTATGGAGGGATACCTATTTCTTTAGGTCCACGGATTTTACGGACGGAAACAGCAAGTCTCGCTGCTTTAGCAGTTTTAATGTATGCTTGGGGGGATTGGGGGTAATGGCTAAAAAGTTTCGAATTGCTTTTCATACTCTAGGTTGTAAAGTAAATCAAAATGAGACTGAGGCTTTTTCTGCACTTTTTCGAGAAAAAGGTTATGAGATTGTAAATTTTGAGGAAAAAGCCGATGTTTATGTGATTAATACTTGTACTGTTACTCATTTGGCTGATCGCAAGTCACGACAGATGATTAGACGTGCTCTTAAATTTAATCCTCAAGCATATGTAGTAGTAACAGGTTGTTATGCTCAGACAAATTCAGAAACTATACGGAAAATTGCGGGGGTAAATTTAATTGTAGGGACAAATGAGAAAAGTCGTTTAGTGGATTTAGTAGAAAAACTATTAATAAAGGAAAATTTGGGTAGGAAGAAACAGGACCCTTTAATTTTTGTACGTAAGTATCAACGAGGGCAAGAATTTGAGGAGATTAAAGTAGAAAAAAATATTGAACGGGCCAGGGCTTATTTGAAGGTACAGGAAGGTTGTGACCAGTTTTGTTCTTATTGTATTATTCCTTATGCCCGTGGGCCTGTGCGTAGCCGTTCGTTAGAAAATACCTTAGTTGAAGCAAAAAAGCTTATTGAGGCCGGGTTTAAGGAAATAGTTTTGCTAGGAATTCATTTAGGGGCTTATGGTCGGGAACAGGGAACAGGAAAAAACCTAGTATTTCTTTTAAAACAGCTGCTTCCTCTTAGTGACCAAGTGCGGTGGCGTTTAGGTTCTTTGGAGCCCGTCGAAGTTAATAGAGAATTATTGGAATTAATGCAGGAATATCAGAACTTTTGTCCTCATTTACATTTACCATTACAAAGTGGTCATGACCAAATTTTAAAAGCGATGCGACGACCTTATTCTACAGAGCAATATCTAGAGATCGTTACAGAAATTAGAAAGAGAATACCGGAAATTGCTTTAACCACAGATGTAATGGTGGGTTTCCCGGGAGAAACAGATGAGTATTTTCAAACATACTTAAACTTTGTAGAGAAGATTGCTTTTAGTAGATTGCATGTTTTTAAGTATTCACCGCGTAAAGGAACTCCGGCGGCCAAATTTCAAGCTCAAGTACCTTTTTCGGTAAAAGAAGCACGCAGCAGACAGATGCTTCGCTTAGGAGAGAAGCTAGAAAAACAGTATGCGGAGAAGTTTTTAGGGCGAATAGTAGATGTTTTAGTGGAAGAAAAAGTCGCGGATTGCCTTTGGGAAGGGAGTAGTACTAATTATCTTAAAGTCCGATTTAATTTTCCCACAGCACCGCGTGGGCAGGTTATTCCGATTCAATTAAAAAGAGTAGAGAAAAACTATTGTTCTGGAGACGTTTTCTCGATACAATAATAAGGGAGTTGTTTAATGTAATACTTGAAGTAAAAGGGGGTGCGTGTGTCATGAAAGAGTGTCTTTTTTGTAAAATTATTCGAGGTGAGATACCTAGTAAAAAAGCTTACGAAGATGAGCGAGTATTAGCGTTTTATGATATAAATCCTACTGCTCCTATACATGTATTAGTTATTCCCAAAGAGCATATTGCAAGTTTGGCTGAAGTAAAAGAGGAACAATTGGAATTGATCGGATATTTGCATGGTGTTATTCGTAAGGTAGCTAAAGACTTAGGTTTGGAGAATGGTTATCGGGTTGTCAATAATTGTGGTCAAGATGGGGGACAAGAAGTAAAGCACTTGCATTTTCACTTGTTAGGCGGAAGGAAGATGACTTGGCCGGCAGGTTAGTTCCTTGACCCTTTCTTACTGTTTTAGTATAATATTTATTAATGTGTGGTTTAGCTTGTTTTCAGTTAGATAAGTTCCAAACTATACAGTTTTAGTGATTAGCGGACGGTCGTAGTGGGGGGAGGGAAAATAAATGAGCGAAGTGAGAGTAGGAAAAAATGAATCTCTCGATAGTGCACTCCGTCGTTTCAAGCGTACCTGTCAGAAGTCTGGTGTTCTTGCTGAGGCTAGAAAAAGGGAACACTATGAAAAACCAAGTGTAAAAAGAAAAAAGAAGTCGGAAGCGGCTAGAAAGAGAAAATATAGATAGGGCGAGAGTAACTTCATTGATATAAAAAACAGCCTAATAAGACGGGCTGTTTTTTATGTTAAAAATTAGAGTATGGAAAAAACAAATTGTGTGATAAGATAAGGTTACAGTTAAAAATTGATATTAAGGTGAAAGTAAATGAAAAAAAAGATAGTTTTAAGTACATTGTGTTTAATTTTTATCTTGAGTTTGTTTGCTTCAAGTGTGTTTGCAGTTCCTGTAGCAAAAGTTTTTGTTATACCTGTGGAAGCAACTATTGATCCAGGGTTGGCTAGTTTTATAGCTAGAAGTTATCAAGAGGCGGAGAAGTTAGGAGTAAATTTGGTTCTTTTGGAAATAGATACTCCGGGGGGAAGAATAGATGCTGCTGAAAAGATTAAAAAGACGATAAACAGTAGTTCGCTTACTACGACGGCTTTGGTTAAGGGTGGGGCGATTTCAGCAGGAGCTTATATTGCTTTAGCCTGTCCACAAATAGCGATGGTTCCCGGTTCCACAATTGGTGATGCTGAACCTAGGTTGGGCGATGAAAGGGCCGATGAAAAACTTGTTTCTTATTGGGCAGCAGAGATGGGAACAACGGCTGAAAAAAACGGTAGAGACAGAACTATAGCTATGGCTATGGCGGATAGAGACTTGGAGATACCCGGTTTGGTTGAAAAAGGGAAATTATTAACTTTTACTTATCAGCAAGCAAAAGAATATGGTTATACTGATTACATTGTGCAAGGTCGCGCAGACCTATTACAAGTCTTAAACTTGAATAATGCTGAAATTATCGAAGCTAAATTATCGGTAGCAGAAAAAATTACGAGAATAGTCACCAATCCTTATTTTGCTCCTCTTTTTTTAACGATAGGGATTGCGGGACTAATTATTGAAATTTTTACGATAGGCTGGGGTGTAGCGGGTTTTGTGGGGCTATCTTCTTTAGCTCTTTATTTTGGGGGTCATCTTTTGGCGGGTTTTACCGGTTGGGAAGCAATCTTGCTTTTTCTTTTGGGTATAATTTTATTAAGCGTAGAAATTTTTGTACCGGGATTCGGCTTGCCGGGTCTTGGGGGAATAATTTGTATTGTGGTTAGTATTGTTCTCTCTGCACCCAGTTGGGAAGCAGGAATAATCTCTTTAGTTTTGGCAATTATTGGTACAATTATCTTAGTTTTGTTTAGTTTTAAATTTTTAACGAAAAGAAAATTTTGGGATCGTTTAATTTTGGGAACAAAATATAAAAAGGAGGAGGGATATATTCCACAGAGTAAAGATTTAAGTGTTTACGTTGGGAAAAAAGGAGAAGCACTTACTATTTTACGACCTTCCGGTACAGTTATGCTTGATGATGGTACGAGACTTGATGTAGTGACAGATGGAGGGTTTATTCCCAAAGGGGAAAGAATTGAGGTTGTTCAGGCCGAGGGAATCAGGTTGATTGTTCGTTCTGTGCAGGAATAAAGAATGTTTCTTGTGATAGATAGTAAAAAAGGGGGAAATTTTTATGGGTCCATTTACTTTTGTGATTATGGTTGCCTTAATTATTATTTTTCTTTCAATATTTTTTAGTTTTATTCCTATTGGGTTATGGATTTCGGCATTAGCGGCTGGAGTCAAGATTGGTATTTTTACTTTGGTAGGGATGCGTTTTAGAAGGGTACCACCTTCACTTATTGTCAATAGCTTGATTAAAGCAGATAAGGCAGGAATAAATGTAACGACAAATCAGCTAGAAGCTCATTATTTAGCGGGTGGGAATGTCGATCGGGTAGTTAATGCTTTAATTGCTGCTGAAAGAGCTAATATTCCTTTACCTTTTGAACGTGCGGCAGCTATTGATTTAGCAGGACGTAATGTTTTGGAAGCTGTACAAATGAGCGTTAATCCTCAGGTGATTGAAACTCCTGAAATTTCAGCAATGGCTAAAAATGGAATTGAAGTTAAGGCTAAAGCTAGAGTTACAGTGAGGGCGAATATAGATCGTTTGGTGGGAGGTGCAGGAGAGGAAACAATTATTGCTCGTGTAGGTGAAGGTATTGTTACTACAGTAGGTAGTTCAGAATCACATAAAGACGTTCTGGAAAATCCTGATTTAATTTCTCATACTGTGCTTAATAAAGGTTTAGATGCGGGAACCGCATTTGAAATACTTTCGATAGATATTGCTGATGTAGATGTAGGGCGAAATATAGGTGCACAATTGCAGACTGATCAAGCGGAAGCTGATAAACGTATTGCTCAAGCTAAAGCTGAAGAACGTCGCGCTCTTGCTGTGGCCAGAGAACAAGAAATGATGGCATCTGTTCAGGAAATGCGGGCTAAAGTTGTGGAAGCGGAGGCCGAAGTTCCTCAAGCAATGGCTCAGGCACTTAGAGAGGGCAAATTAGGTGTAATGGATTATTATCAATTACAAAACATCTTGGCTGATACGACGATGAGAGATTCGATAGCTAAGCAAACAGGGCATGACGGTGGCTCTGAAAAGAAGTAAGGATTACTTTTATTTTTAAAGGAAAAGAAAGGGGGTAGCCCCTTGGAAGATATTATTGGGTTTATAATTTTTCTATTTATTGTGTATCGGTCTATTTCTGATAGAAAAAAAGGAAAGCAGAGGACCTCATCTTATAGAAGAAGAACGGATGAGTCTCCTTTGTTAAATGAAGAGCAAGAATCTGTTGTAGACTTGGATAGTATGGAAGAGGTTGCCGGGAAAATATTAGAAATAGAAGGTTGGATAACAGAAGATGAGGAAGATTTAGGTTGGGGAGAAGAACAAGTAGAGGTAATTCAACAAGAGCAGAGTTTTTCTAAGTCGTTGAGTGAGCCTGTAAAAGTAAATGAAGAACCTGAATCAGTTGCCGAAGTTACTGTTGAACCTTTAGCTAAACCTGAAGTGGAGGTAGTTTGTCCTAGGGGTTCGTCATTTACAGAGGTTGATTTAAAGCAGGCTGTAATTTGGAGTGAAATTCTACAAAAGCCTAAGGCTTTACGCAGCAGATAATGGGAAAATATGCCATACCGTTTCCCGTTCCGTGCTTTGTTTTGTTGTTTTAATCAAGGTACTGCCTCGAGTATTCGTAGCTTCGGTCAGAACGTTCTAGAGCTTGGTTCGGAGTAATGCCAACCGGGCTCAATTCGCTTCCTTGCTCAGTTCGCCCTGGTGCCGACGTCCTTGTCGTCACCTCGTCATTACTAGCCTCACCTTCGCTAAAGAACGTTTTACTGACCTCCGCTAAGTCACTTTCCGGCAGTACCTAGGTTAAAACAGTATAGCTAGGTAGAGGAAAGGAATGGAGAAACGGTATAGCATATTTTCTTTGAGGGAGGGAAGAGGTACGTTTCCCGTTCCGTGCTTTGTTTTGTTGTTTTAATCAAGGTACTGCCTCGAGTATTCGTAGCTTCGGTCAGAACGTTCTAGAGCTTGGTTCGGAGTAATGCCAACCGGGCTCAATTCGCTTCCTTGCTCAGTTCGCCCTGGTGCCGACGTCCTTGTCGTCACCTCGTCATTACTAGCCTCACCTTCGCTAAAGAACGTTTTACTGACCTCCGCTAAGTCACTTTCCGGCAGTACCTAGGTTAAAACAGTATAGCTAGGTAGAGGAAAGGAATGGAGAAACGGTATAGCATATTTTCTTTGAGGGAGGGAAGAGGTACGTTTCCCGTTCCGTGCTTTGTTTTGTTGTTTTAATCAAGGTACTGCCTCGAGTATTCGTAGCTATACTCAGAACGTTCTAGAGCTTGGTTCAGTAATGCCAACCGGGCCCAATTCGTAGTATGGAAAAGGCAAGAGATGAAAGAATCATCTCTTGTTTTTTTGTTCTGTTTTGGAGAATTTAGCATAGAATTATTAGGTAAGCGAGGGGATTGTAGTGGAAAAAATTACTCATTTTTTAGATTTACCTCAAGAAATTATTTATAACTTACCTAAAGTAACACTTATTGGTAATCTTCAGGTGCTGATAGAAAACCATCGAGGTATTATTGAATATAGTACCGGAAAAGTCAGAGTTTCTGTAAATACAGGAGAAATCGAAGTAGTTGGTAAGGAATTAGTTATTTGTAATATTACTAGGGATGAAATATGCCTAGATGGAGATATTTCCGGACTTAAGTATCATCGTTAGGAGGTTTGTTATGAAATGGACTTCTGGTTTGTCGGGGTATGTGGAAATATCTTTATGGGGAAAAAATCCGGAGCGTGTTTTAAATATGGCTTTAAGCCGAGGAATTTCCATTTGGGATATTCGGCTGAAAGAAGATAGACATTATCAGTTAAAAGTTAGTTTAGGGGGTTATAAAGCTTTTCGTCTTTTAGTAAGACGTTCTTCTTGTAAGGTTAAAATTATTAAAAAGAGAGGCTTGCCTTTTTTTTTGATGCGTGCAAAAAGAAGAAAAGTATTAGTTTTTGGTACTTTCTTTTTTTGTTTGGCTTTATATATTTTAAGCTCTTTTGTATGGTTTGTAGAAGTAATAGGAAATGAGCAAGTTTCTACGGAAGTTATTATGGGGAAGGCACAAGAGCATGGTTTAAAACAAGGTGTTCCGAAAGCAAGTTTTCAGAAAAATAAGCTTGCGGAAAAGTTACTTTTGGAAATTACGGAACTTTCTTGGGTAGGTATTCATGAGCACGGAACAAAAATTATCATTGAGGTTGCCGAAAAAACATTACTTCCCCCTGATGAGGAAAATAAACCTGCTGACCTGCTTGCTCGGGTAGGGGGAGAAATTGAAGAATTATTAATTCTTAAGGGAATACCGTTGGTACAGGAAGGAGACTGGGTTAAAAAAGGGCAAGTCCTGATTTTAGGAATAGTTTATCCCGAAATAAATATTTCTGAAACAGGTGAAATTAGCCCTGCCGGAGAACCGCAAATAGTAAGAGCAAAGGGTCTTGTTCGTGCTCGAGTTTTTCGGAGTTATGTAGGAGAGTGTCCTTTCCGGGAAAACATTGTTTGGGATACAGGGAAGGAGAAAAAGATAGTTTTATTAAGATTTAAAGGTAAAGAAATATATTTAAAGGGAACTGAAGAAAATCCTTTTCAAAAATATCGCTTAGTTCGACAAGTAAAACCGCTTTTTGTCTTTAAGGGCAGGAATCTTTTCGGTCCTGTCGAATTAATTAGTGTTGTTTATAAAGAGCAAATTTGTGAGATTCGTGAATGGGGGATAGAAGGTGCTTATCAGGAGGCGGCGCGGAGAGCACAAGATTTGTTGTGGGCAGAATTACCTGCCCATTATAAAGTAATTTCTCAAAGAATTGAACCACTTTTAGGGCAGGAGAAAGGTGTCGTAGAGGTGAGGTATGTTTTAGAAACAATTGAAGAGATAGGAACTTACCAAAAAGATGTACCAAAATAAAGTAAAGAAGATCGTTTTTAAGCGGTAGTGGCTTGTTAGACTTAGATAGGGTATAATTATTAGGTAAATAGACGAGGAGGGTGAGAGATTGCCTGCCATTAAGAAAAAAAGTTTTAATCTTAGTAATCAAGAAGCAGCGGCATTATATGGTTTACAGGATGAAAATCTAAATTTTTTAGAGACTCATTTAGGAGCAAAAATAGTAGCACGTGGTGGTAAAATACAGGTAACGGGAAATAAAGAAGAAGTTGAATTGGCTAGCGAGGTATTAGATCAGCTGATTGAGTTAATTAGGGCAGGGAATACTATTTCTATTCCTGATTTAAATTATTGCTTACAGGCAGTTACAGAAGGGAAAAGTAGTCATCTCACTGAAGCTTTAAATCAGGTGATTCAAGTTACGGCGAGAGGAAAGTTGATTAAACCGAAAACGATTGGTCAGTATCAATATGTACAAGCTATTAAAAGTAACGATATTACTTTTGGGATTGGCCCCGCCGGAACGGGAAAAACTTATTTAGCAGTGGTGATGGCTGTTTCTGCACTAAAAAATAAAGAGGTTAATCGAATCATTTTGACACGTCCGGCTGTAGAAGCAGGAGAAAAACTCGGTTTTTTACCAGGGGACTTACAGGAAAAGGTAAATCCGTATTTACGACCTCTTTATGATGGACTTTATGATGTTTTGGGTATTGAAACTGCTAGGCGGTATATGGAAAAATCTATTATTGAAGTGGCACCTCTTGCATATATGCGGGGGAGAACTTTGGATGATTCTTTTATTATTTTAGATGAAGGTCAGAATACGACACCGGAACAAATTAAGATGTTTTTAACGCGGATTGGTTTTGGTTCAAAAGCTGTGGTGACCGGAGATATAACTCAGGTGGATTTGCCTAAAGAGACTAATTCTGGTTTGATTGTTGTCCAGAAAATCTTAAAAGGTTTAGAAGGCATAAGTTTTCAATATCTTAGTCAGGCTGATGTGATTAGACATCCTGTGGTACAGAGAATTGTTTTAGCTTATGAAGAGTACCAGCGTAAAATAGATCAATCATAAAAACATAAATAGTTAAAAAAGGAGGAGATGATCATTAATACTCCTAAAGCAAAGGTTCCTTTTTTTAAGGGAACGGGGACTGTTTGGAAAAATCGTAGGATTAAAAAAATTGGTTGGTTTACAGTGTTTTTTTTAGGAATCCTCTGTATTTTTGCGCTTCATTTTCTCCCCAACGATTTACCGGTAAAAGAAGGGCAAATTTCTCCTACTACGATTAAAGCTCCACAAACGATAACTTTCGAAGACACTAAGAAAACTGCGGAACGTAAAAAAATTGCTGAAGAAAGAATTGAGGAAGTCTATGTCTTGGACAGAAGTATCTTGACTCAAATGGATCAAGACCTGAAAGACTATTTTGCTGATTTGATTTTTCTTTTAAGCAGAGAAGACTTTAGTAATATAGAAAAAATGCAGACTCTTCAGGAAGAATATAATCTTCAGGAAGGTACCGTACGGGCCTTGGTATCTTTAGATAGTAATACACTTAAATCATTGTATTTAGAAGCGGCAAGTCTTCTAAAAAATTATTGGCAGACAGGGGTAAGAGATTTTGAAGTTGAGGAAAAGAAGACAAAAATTTATACGCAAATTGATTTATTAAATATTACTGTTCCCTATAAAAATCTTTTGAAAGCAGTATTTAATAAAATAGAGTTTAAAGCTAATTACCTTAAGGACGAAGCGGCAACCCTTAGAGCGAGGCAGGAGGCTTCGCAAAATGAAGGAGTGGTTATGGTAACAGTTCGTAAAGGTCAAAAGATTGTAGGAGAAGGCGAAGTTGTTACGGCTGAACATTTAGAGGTTTTGCAGGCTCTTGGCTATAAAAAGTCGGTTGCTCCTTATCTTACTTTGTTAGGTGTAGTAATTTTTACGCTGTTAACTTTTGTTTTAACTAAATTTTATTTAAAGCATTACCGAAAGGAATTGTACTACAAAGAAATAAATTTAGTACTTCTTGGTTTGCTTGTTTTTATTACTTTACTTTTAGCCAAAGTAATTTCTTCGATTAATATTAGTGCTAATCTGGAAATAGCTAAAATGGTCGGTTATTTAATTCCAGTGGCTACGGTGTCTATGTTAATTGCTCTTTTGCTTGATACAACGCTAGCTATTTTTGTGACAATTTTATTAAGCTTTTTTGTTGGTATTTTGACTGGAAATCAGCTTTCTTATACGATCAATGCTTTTGTAGGCGGACTTGTGGGTATTTATAGTGTCGGCAAATTCAATCAGAGGTTTGATTGGGTGAAGGCCGGTTTGTTTATTGCTTGTGCCGAGGTAGTGTGTATTTTTTCCTTAGGTTTAATGGATAATGATACTTGGTCGATCCTTTTAATTGGTAGTTCTTTTGGAATTATCAATGGGATTTTATCATCTATTTTTGCTTATGGTAGTCTTCCTTTTTTGGAGTCCGGTTTTGAGGTAACTACAAGTGCACGTCTTTTGGAACTTTCTAATCCTAATCAGCCTCTGTTAAAAAGGCTTTTAATTGAAGCTCCCGGAACTTATCACCATAGTATTTTAGTAGGAAATCTTGGGGAAGCTGCTGCTGACCTTGTGGGTGCAGATTCTTTGTTGGTACGGGTAGGGGCTTATTATCATGATATTGGTAAATTAAAAAGACCTTATTTTTTCATTGAGAATCAATTGGGGGGAGATAATCCTCATGAGAAGCTTTCTCCTCCTTTGAGTACTTTGATTATTACGTCTCACCCTAAGGATGGGCTGGAAATTGCTCATCAACATAATTTGCCCCCTATTGTTATTGACTTAATTGCTCAGCATCATGGGACGAGTTTAGTTAGTTATTTTTATCATAAAGCTTTAGAAATAGGGAATTCTGATAATGTAAACGAAGAGGAATATCGTTATAATGGTTCTAAGCCCCAGACGAAGGAAGCAGCGATTATTATGTTAGCTGATAGTGTTGAAGCAGCTGTTCGTTCTATGCCGGTGCCTAGTAGTGGAAAAATTGAAGGCTTAGTGCGTAAATTAATTAAAGAACGTTTGCAGGATGGTCAGTTGGAAGAATCGCCCCTTACATTTAAGGACCTTGATTTAATTGCCAATGCTTTTACCCGAATTTTAAGTGGCATCTTTCATAATCGAATAGAATATCCGGAAAATGTTTTAGAAGCGATGAAGGGAGGTTCTTTATCCGATGCGAATAGTAATGGGCAATCAACAGAAAATAATTACAATCACTCCTCAGTTTAAAGAAGTGATTGAGCTTATAGGTCAAGAGGTAGCACGGAGGTTTGATTTAAGTGAGCAAACTGAGGTGAGCGTAACTTTTGTTGATGACTTGTTGATGCAAGATTTAAACAAAACTTATCGAGGTATAAATCGGCCTACTGATGTATTATCTTTTGCTTTTGATGAAGAGGTGGAAGGGGTAGAACCTGTTCTGTTTAATGGACCTGAAATTCATCTTTTAGGGGAGATTGTTCTTTCCTTGGAAAGAGTGAAGAGGCAGGCAGAAGAATATCAACATAGTTTTATTAGGGAATTAGCTTTTTTAACTGTGCATGGTTTGCTTCATCTTTTGGGTTATGACCATCAAGAGGAAAAGGATACTAAGGAAATGAGGAAAATGGAAGAAGAAATTCTTAAATCTTTACATTATCCAAGGTCTTTTTAGGAGGGAATTTTTTGTCGCAAGTACAAGTTTTTCAATTAATAATTTTGTTTGTACTTCTAATTTTTTCTGCTTTTTTTTCTGCTTCAGAAACGGCTATTTTTTCAGCAAACAAGGTAAAAATTCGTCACCTTGTGGAAGAAGGAAACCGCCAGGCAATTTTGACCAGGCGTTTATTGGAGCAGCCGGGTAGATCAATTTCTACTATTCTTATCGGTAATAATGTTGTCAACATTGGAGCTACTGCCTTGGCTACTGCATTAGCGATTAGCTTTTTTGGAAGTTCTGGAGCAGGGATTGCTACAGCGGTGATGTCTATTTTAATTCTTATTTTTGGAGAAATCACTCCTAAAACATTAGCATCAAGGCGGGCGGAAGATTTTTCTTTACGGGTAAGTCGTTATATTCTTGGTTTAAGTAAAATCTTATCGCCTCTTATTTATATTTTTAATTTGTTTACTAATATCTTGGTAAAATTATTAGATGGTTCACATAAGGAAAAACATTTTATTACAGAAGAAGAATTACGGATGTTAGTAAATGTAGGGGAGGAAGAAGGGTTTATTGACGAAGATGAACGAGAGATGATTGATAGTATTTTTGAATTTGATGATACTCTTGTTCGTGAAGTAATGGTTCCTCGTATTGATATTGATGCCGTAAATGTTGAGGAGACGTTAGAAAATACGATTAAATTAGTGCTCAAGGCAGGACGTTCTCGTATCCCCGTTTATGAGCAGACTGTGGATAATATTATTGGAGTGATTTATGCTAAAGACTTGTTACAGATTTTTTTTGAACCAATGAGAGAAAAAATACGGTTAAAAAAGATAATGCGACCAGCGTATTATGTTCCGGAAAGTAAAAAGGTTCGGGACTTGTTTGCTGAATTGCGTAAGGAAAAAGTACATATGGCTATTGTGCTGGATGAATATGGGGGTACAGCCGGGCTGATAACCATAGAAGATGTTATTGAGGAGATTGTTGGTGATATTCAAGATGAATATGATCGTGAAGAAAAGGCTATTGAGAAATTGAGTGATGGTTCTTTTCTTGTGGATGCTCGTACTCCTATTTATGAAATTAATGAAGCAATGGATTTAGCTTTACCTGACGATGAGTTTGAAACAATTAGTGGTTTGGTTTTTGATCATTTAGGTAGTTTACCTGCTGAAGGACAAAAATTAAAGATTGATGATTTAGAGATTAAAATTGAGAAAATTACAGGTAGAAGGATAGGAAAATTATGCCTGAAAAAGGTAATGTAGAATAAGCTTTGGCTGAGAATTAACAATATTAGCTTAGAGGAGCAAGAGGATGAAAAAAAGATATATATTATGGAGCTTTTTTATCTTTTTTTTGAGTATGTTGCTAGGGGTAGTAACCTTATATTTAGTGCGGCCTTATTTTTCCGGAGAAAGAACACTTTCTAGTGATAAAGAGGCTAATTATAGAGAAGGAGAAGGAGAAGAAGTTTATCCTTTTGCAGGATGGCAAGACAAGCCACGGCAAAGGGCTTTTGCTGTAGTTATTGATAATACAGAGAAAGGCAGACCTCAGGCAGGGTTAGAGAAAGCGGATGTTATCGTTGAAGTACCCGTTGAAGGTGGCTTGACGCGTTTTATAGCTATTATTTGTATTGATGATATGGATTTGCTAGGCCCTATTCGCAGTGCCAGACCTTATTTAATCGATTTAGCTAAAGAATATAGGGGGATTTTAATTCATGCGGGTGGTTCGGAAGAAGCTTTAAAAAAATTACAAAAGGAGTCTCTTGATCATTTTGATGAAATCAATGATGGCGGGCAAATTGCTGCAGCTTTTTGGCGTGTTCCGGACCGAAGTAAACCATATAATCTTTTTACTAGTTCTGATGTTTTACGTCGGACTGTAAAAAAATTAAATATGGATCGTTCTTTTTTACCTCCCCAAAGACCTTTACTTTCTTTAGAAGCGGAAGTTTCAGGGAGAAAAGCTGAAGATATTACTATTTTTTATGCACATAAAAGTAGTATGGTTCATTTTTCCTATAATAAAGAAAAACAAGTTTATCAGCGGTTTACGGCGGATGATAAGCCACATCTTACCTATTTAGGAGAACAGTTACAGGTAGCGAATGTGATTGTCCAAGTTGTTCCCTATTGTTATACTGATGGTGATGGTCATTTGCAGTTAATTATGCATGGTGAGGGGGAAGCATTTATTTTTCGTAAGGGTAAAGTTCTGGAAGCATGTTGGCAGAAGAAACCGGATGAATTTACAAGATTTATTGATAAGAAAGGAAAATTAATTCCGCTCATGGAAGGTCCTACTTGGATTGCTGTTGTTCCTAGGGGTATGCGGATTGATTATTAGGTGATGAAAAATGGTAAAAAATAAAAACATAGATTTTGAATCTATAAATGAGTTGATTGAAGCAGCTAAACAAGTTAGGGGAAATGCTTATGCTCCTTATTCACGTTTTCAGGTGGGGGCAGCACTTTTGGGTAGTGATGGGCAAATTTATACAGGTTGTAATGTGGAAAATGTTTCTTATGGGTTATCTATATGTGCGGAGAGAGTTGCTGTGTTCAAAGCGGTTTCTGAAGGAATTACTTCTTTTCAAACTTTAGTGCTTGTTGCCGATCAAGAGGAACCGATTTCGCCTTGTGGAGCATGTCGCCAAATTTTAGCAGAGTTTTCTTTGGAAATGCCGGTATTTATGGTTAATTTAAAGGGGAAAATAGTACAGACCTCTATTGCAAAGCTCTTGCCTGATTCCTTTGTTTTAAAAAATTTGCAGGAGGAAAAGTTTAATGAAGAAAGGTTTTAAGTCTGGGTTTATAGCTTTAATTGGCAGACCTAATGCAGGTAAATCTACTCTCTTAAATAAAATAATTGGTCAAAAAATAGCGATTATTTCTAATAAGCCTCAGACGACAAGAAATAAAATTGTAGGTGTTTTAACTGAACCTAATTTTCAAGCAGTTTTCATAGATACTCCCGGAATTCATAAACCATTAGATAGATTGGGAAAAGTTATGGTGGGTACCGCGATGAATACTTTACGAGAAGTTGATGTTGTTTATTATATAATTGATGCTTCCGTTCCTTTCGGAAGTGGTGAGTCTTTTCTGATAGAGAGATTACAAAAAGTGGATACACCTATTTTTTTGCTTTTAAATAAGATTGATTGCTTAAATAAACCCGACCTTTTGCCCTTGATTGATTTTTATCGGCAGAAAAGAAAGTGGGCTGAAATAGTTCCTGTTTCGGCTCTCACAGGTGAAAATGTAGGTTCTCTTCTCGATTCTACAGTAGCGTATTTACCGGAAGGTCCCCAATATTATCCTGCCGATGCGGTTACGGACCAACCGGAAAGAATTATAGTGGGAGAGTTAGTCCGAGAAAAAATACTTTGGGTTACTCGTGAAGAAATACCACATTCAGTTGCGGTAGTTGTAGATTTAATGGAGAAACGTTCGACGAATCTTCTTTATATTAGTGCTACTATTTTTGTGGAACGTAATTCTCAGAAGGCAATTATTATTGGAAAAAGTGGTCAAAAGTTGAAAGAAATCGGTTCTTTGGCTCGTAACGAGTTAGAAGCAATTTTGGGGAATCAAGTTTTTTTGGAATTATGGGTTAAAGTAAAGACAAATTGGCGTAAGAGTAAAAGAAGTATACGCGACTTTGGCTATTATGACTTGAATTAGGGAGGCTTTTCTTTGTTTAGGTTAGAGGAAGTTGTGCAAAAAATTGATCATACTCTTTTAAAGCCAAATGCAACTGAAAAAGAATATTGGCAGTTATGTCAGGAAGCAAAAGAGTTAGGATTTAAAGCTGTTTGTGTTTTACCTTATTATGTTCCTTTTTGTGTTGCACAATTAAAAAACTCTTCAGTAGTTGTGGCTACAGTGGTAGGATTTCCATTGGGAGCTAATCAGCAAGGGGTTAAGAGTTTTGAGGCAGAAAAGGCTTTTGCTGATGGCGCAACAGAAGTAGATATGGTGATTAATATTGGTGCTTTAAAAGACGGAAAGCTTAAAGATGTTTTTCTTGATATGCAGCAAGTTGTAGATGTGGCGAAAACTTTTACGAATAAGCTTGTTAAAGTGATTATTGAAACAGGTTTGCTAACAGTAGAAGAAAAAAGATTAGCCTGTCAATTAGCAGTAGAGGCGGGGGCTGATTTTGTAAAAACGTCTACCGGTTTTAATGGCGGTGGGGCTATGGTTGATGATGTTTTGTTAATGGCTTCGGTAGTGGGGGAAAAGGCTAAAGTTAAAGCTGCTGGCGGAATTAGAACTTGGGCACAAGCAGAAAAACTCTTAAGGGCTGGAGCAAGTCGTTTGGGTACTAGCAGTGGCAAAAATATTGTTGTTCAATATCAAGGGAAAAACAAAGTACTTTAGGAAAAAAGAAAAGTGTTTGCGGGACAAAATCTCAGGAGGAAAGGATATTGATATTTATGCAAAAGGGTAAAGTTTTCTGGGATTATTTTGTAGCAACAGGTAATATCGGTGCTTATCTTATTTTTTGTGAAATACAACAGAAAAAAATCGAGGTATTGAAAATACGTTCGGATGGTAATTTTTTGAATGAGGTAGATGGATAATGAGGCTGTATAAAACAGAGGCTTTAGTTTTACGAAGCAGGAAATATAGAGAGGCAGATAGTCTCCTGACCTTGCTTACAAAAAAGAGAGGAAAAGTTAGTGCAATCGCTAAAGGTATACGGAAAACTAATAGTCGCTTGCGGGGTGGAGTACAGTTATTTACTCATAATGAGATGCTTTTGTATCAAGGGCGAAATTTAGATGTAGTTACCCAAAGTCAATGTTTGGAAGCGTTTACAACTTTACAGAACAACATGGAAGCACTTGCTGCAGCTTGTTATTGGTGTGAATTACTGGATTCTTTTCTTCCCTTAGAGCAAAAAGATGGAGGGTTATTTGCTCTTGCTTTGGCCGGGTTTCATCTTTTGGCTTTAGAAGATAATGAGTTAGTGGTGAGAGGTTTAGAGATAAAACTTCTTTCTTCTTTAGGTTATATGCCTTTTTTAGATAATTGTGTTTCTTGTGGACGGTCTTTACAGGTTGAACAGGAGATCTTTTTTTCTGTAGCATTAGGAGGCGTTTTATGTTCTACTTGCAAAAAAGAAGATGCCTTGTTTTTTACTTGGGAAGCTTTGAAAGCTTGGCAACAGTTGAAACGAATGAAGTTAAGTAAGTTGAATAGACTAAAGGTAAGTACGGGTGGATTAAAGATATTGGATAATGTTTTGGAAAAGTTTTTAATTTATCAATTAGATTATCCTCTTAAATCACGGCACATCTTAAAAGAAATGTGGCAGGTGGAAAAGAGTCAAAATGTTGTTTTTGGGCAATAATATTTAAAAATAGGTATAATGTAGTTTCACAATTATAGAAGATAAGGAGGTAAAAAAGGTGGATGAACTAGAAAAAATTGATTTACTACGAGAAAGGTTAGGGGTGACTTACAAGGAAGCTAAAAATGCTTTGCTTCAGGCGGAAGGAGATGTAGTACAGGCATTAATTAACCTGGAGGAATCTGGTAAAAAATGGGATGACAAACTCGAAAAAAAGGGTCAAGAAATAATAGAGTATATTAAAGAGATTGTTAAAAAGGGAAATGTAACCAAAGTAAGATTAAAAAAGAAAGATAAAGTTGTTTTAGAAATACCAGCTACCGTTGGGGCCCTCGGTATAGGTGGGATGTTGCTTAGCCCAATTCTTACTGCAATTGGTGTAGTGGGAACTGTAGCGGCTGTGGTAACAGATTATACTTTAGAAGTTGTACGTCCTGATGGTCAGGTGGAACAGCATGACTTGAAGTTTTTAGAGGAGGAAAATAGTAACGAAAAAGAAAATTAAACATAAAATACCTTTAGTGGAGGTATTGACATTTTTTTCACGCTCGATATACTAGGTAGTAACATGAAGAACAGACCATTACAAATTTTGCTTTTGTGATGAAGTCGGGCTATAAACGCAGCAGGTAAAGCCTGTGGGACTTCCTTCGGTTCCACAGGAGTTTTTATATTTAATAGCAGGCATGGGCATGTTAAAAATCTTACTGCGTTTTTAGGGGGAAAATGTAATGTTTAAAAAAATTAATCAGTTAATATTAAGTAAAACAATTCCTGCTTGGGAAAATACGGGAGAGCAGCAGGTACGAATTGCGTATGGTTATTTAGAAGGCTGGCTCAGTGTTTTTCTTAATATTATTTTGGCTATTTTAAAAACGATTTGTGGTTTATGGATTAATAGTATTTCTTTGCTGGCTGATGCTTTTCACACTTTTTCAGATGTTTTAACTTCGATAGCTGTTATTTTAGGTTTTAAAATTTCGGGAAAACCTCAAGATGCGGAACATCCTTTTGGTCATGGTCGAGCTGAGTATATTGCTTCATTTATTGTTTCGACATTACTTATTCTTGTCGGTATAGAGTTTTTAAAACAGTCTATTGAGAAGTTATTAAATCCGGAACCGGTAGATTATAAAGCGATTGTCTTTGTGGTAATGCTTTTTTCGGCATTAATCAAGGAATGGTTGTTTGATTTTGCTCGCTTTTTGGGAATAAGAATTAAATCTCAGGCTTTGATTGCTGATGCTTGGCATCATCGTAGTGATGCCTTTGCTTCTTTGCTGATTGGTGTAGCGTTATTGATGACTCAATTTGGTTATCATACAGTAGATGCTCTATTGGGGATTATTGTTTCTTTCTTAATTATGTATACCGGAATAGAATTAATTAAGGAATGCAGTAGTGAGATTATCGGTAGGGCTCCCTCCGCGGAATTTGTTGAGGAAGTAAAAGACCTTGTCTTAAATGTGAACGGTGTAAAAAATATTCACGATATTCAAGTTCATCAATATGGGCAGAAAAAGTATGTTAATGTTCATATTGAAGTTGAACCGGAATTAAATGTGAGAGAGTCACATCATATTGCTGATTTTGTGGAAGATGTTTTAAATAAGCAATTAAAGGTTAATTCGCTTGTGCATACAGACCCGTATAAAGATAATGCCTAACGAAAAGATGCTGTACCGTTTCTCGTTCCCTGTTATGTTTAGCTGTTTGAACCGAGGTACTGCCTTGGGTATCCGTAGCTACGGTCAGAATGTTTTTCACCATGTTTAAGAATACAGTATATTTCTGAATTTCAAGCTTTGAAAATATTGACAAAGGGTCTTTGTTTTGATAAATTAAAAATTGTAAATAAAAGTTTTTAGGAAATTTTTTAAGTAAATAAATACGGTGATGAGGGGAAAAGTACCTGTTGGATAAAGTGAAGCGAGCTAAGGGGGGTGAGAGCTTAGCCCAAGACAGCAGGGAAGGGCATCCTGAACCGAAAAAATAAGGAGGGTCTTATTTTAGACCAAACAGGGTGGAACCGCGGGATTAACCTCTCGTCCCTGTAGCTTTGGCTGCAGGACGAGAGGTTTGTTTTATTTGTTATTGTTTTGGTTTTTATGAACAGGGAGGGATAATTAATGAATTTCCAAGAAATTATTTTAACTCTTAATAAATTTTGGGGGGAACAAGGCTGTATTATTCAGCAACCTTATGATGTAGAAAAAGGTGCAGGAACGATGAATCCGGCTACTTTTTTAAGAGCATTAGGGCCTGAACCATGGCAAGTAGCCTATGTGGAACCCTCGCGCCGTCCTACAGATGGACGTTATGGCGAAAATCCTAATCGTTTACAACATTATTATCAGTATCAGGTCATATTGAAACCGTCTCCAGACGATGTACAGGAACTATATTTAGAAAGTCTAAAGGCTTTAGGCATAAACCTACGAGAACATGATCTTCGTTTTGTAGAAGATAATTGGGAGTCTCCGACTTTAGGTGCTTGGGGGCTTGGTTGGGAAGTTTGGTTAGATGGTATGGAAGTAACACAATTTACTTATTTTCAGCAATGTGGGGGGCTTGATTGTCATCCTGTTTGTGCAGAAATAACTTATGGGTTAGAACGTTTGGCGATGTTTATTCAAGAAAAAGAGAGTGTTTATGACCTGGAATGGGTTAAAGGGATTACTTATGGTGATGTTCATCTTCAGACAGAAGTTGATTATTCTCATTATAATTTTGAGGTTGCTGATACAGAACTTCTTTTTAAGCTGTTTGATGCCTATGAACAGGAAGCTTTGCGTGTTATAGAAAAGAAATTAGTACAGCCTGCCTATGACTATGTTTTGAAATGTTCCCATACGTTTAACCTTCTTGATGCTCGGGGAGCGATTAGTGTTACAGAAAGGACAAGTTTTATTGCCAGGGTAAGAAATATGGCGCGGCTTTGTGCGCAGGCTTATGTAAAACAGCGGGAATCTTTAGGGTATCCGTTAATTAAGAAAAGGGGGTATAAATAGATGGCTGATTATTTATTAGAAATAGGGACAGAAGAAATTCCGGCAAAATTTATGCCTAGTGCGTTAGCACATTTAAAAGATTTAGCTGCTAAGAAACTGCAAGAGCAAAGGCTTAAGTATAAAACTATACGTACTATGGGAACCCCACGCCGTTTGGCTCTTTTGGTTGAGGGTTTAGCTGAGCGGGAGGAGGATTTAAGACAGGAAGTGCGCGGTCCGGCACGGAAGGTGGCTTTTGATTCTGCAGGACAGCCTACAAAGGCGGCTTTGGGGTTTGCTCGTTCTCAAGGTGTAGCTGTGGAAAATTTAGTGGTGAAGGAAACGGAGAATGGTGCTTATCTCTTCGCGTTGAAAGAGGTAAAAGGCAGACCGACGGCACAAGTTCTTGCGGAAATAGCTCCTCAGTTGATTAATGAGATTAATTTCCCTAAACCAATGCGCTGGGGTAAGCAAGAACTATATTTTGCCCGACCTATTCGGTGGTTGATTTCTCTGCTTGATGAGCAAATTATTCCCCTGAAGATTGCTGGTTTATGTGCAGGTAGAATTTCAAGAGGACATCGTTTTTTAGGACAAGATAGAATTGTAATTAAGCATCCGCAAACTTATCAAGAACAGTTGTACGAAAATTATGTTTTGGTAGATCAGGAAGCACGGAAGGAAAAATGTTGGCGACAAATTAGCGCGGAAGCCAAAAAAATTAAGGCTAAGGTAGAGCAGGATCAAAAATTGTTGGAGGAAGTTACTTATCTTTTGGAATGGCCAACTGCTTTATTAGGTAGCTTTTCTGCAGAGTATTTAAAATTACCTGAGGAAGTAGTTATTACTCCGATGCGTGAGCATCAGCGTTATTTTCCTGTTCGTGACCAAGAGGGTCAATTGCTTAATCGTTTTATAACTGTACGTAATGGCGACTCTGAACATTTAGACCTAGTGCGAGTGGGGAATGAAAAAGTATTAAAGGCGAGATTAGCTGATGCTCGCTTCTTTTGGACAGAGGACTTAAAAGTTAAGTTAGAAGATTATTTACCACGTTTAGAGAAAATCGTTTTTCAGGAAAGTTTAGGAACGGTAGCTCAAAAAGCAACTCGAGTAGAGAAAATTGTGGAGCAACTGGCGAAAAAGTTACAGTTGAAAAATACAGTTACCCAAAATGCTGGTCGTGCAGCCCGGTTAGCTAAAGCGGATCTGGTAACAAATATGGTGGGTGAGTTTCCGGAACTTCAGGGGATTATGGGTCATTATTATGCTCATCATTCCGGAGAAAAGGAAGTGGTAGCTCAAGCAATTTTAGAACATTATCGCCCTCGTTTTGCGGGAGATGTTCTGCCTACCAGTTTGGAAGGTGCTTTAGTAAGTATTGCAGATAAAATGGATACTTTGGCGGGCTGTTTTGCGATTGGTATTGAACCAACAGGTTCGCAGGATCCTTATGCTTTAAGGCGTCAGGCTATGGGGGTTTGTCAGATTCTTTTAGCACATCAGCTGGAAGTGAGTCTTGATGAGTTAATTATGATAGCTCTAAATAATTATCAAGGTCTTCTTTCTAAGGAACAGTTAGGAGAACAAACTGTAGAGAAAATCAAACAGTTTTTTCAATTTCGGTTAAAAAATATATTGGGTGAAAAAGGGTATAAATATGATGTAATTGAAGCTGTACTAGCTGTAGAATATGGTGACCTTTTGACGACATTGCTTAGAGCGGAAGCTTTAAGTCAGATGAGAGATGAGGAAGATTTTAAAGCGCTTTTAACTTCTTTTACCCGCGCTTATAATTTAACTAAAAAGAATCAGGGTGGGGAAATTGAGCCTTGCTATTTTGAGGATCCTACAGAAAAAGAATTGTATGAAGCATTAAAAACCGCTGCAGGCAAGATTAAACCTTTAATTGCTACAAGAGGTTTCCAGGGAGTTATTGTTGAGTTATCTAAATTAACCAGCTATATTGATAATTTTTTTGTGGCTGTTATGGTGATGGCTAAGGAGGAAAAAGTTAAGAAAAACCGCTTAGGTTTATTGGCTAGATTTGTTACCTTGACTCAAAATGTGGGAGATTTAAGTAAAATAGTTAATCAACATGATTAAAAATAATTTCTCTAATAAATGGTGCATTTTTACTTCCCAAAAGCAAGTAGATGTATTAAAATATGATATAGTGTAGCCTTATTAAGGGAAACTTGTTAAATAGTATAGCATAAATGAGTTTGATTCATGGAGGTGATTACTATCCAGTTATCGGAGCGCCAAGAACAGATTATAAAAATTGTTCGGGAACAGGGACCGATTATTGGTGAGGATATTGCCGACATCCTGGGAGTAGTTAGGTCCACATTACGCTCGGATTTCGCTTTTTTAACTAAATCTGGTTTTTTAGGGGCGCGTCCTAGAGTCGGGTATTATTTTACAGGAAAAAAGATTTATTCTCATGTAATAGAACAAGTAAAGAAACTTAAGGTTAAAGATTGGAAAGCAGTACCTGTAGTAGTTGGTGAGGAAGCTACAGTTTATGATGCTATTGTTAATTTATTTCTTAATGATGTAGGTACTCTTTACATTGTTAGTGAGGGGGGGATTTTAGAAGGAGTTGTTTCGCGTAAAGACCTTTTAAAAATTGTCTTAGGGCAAGCCGATATCCAGAAAATACCTATTAATATTATTATGACCCGTATGCCTAATATTGTAACGATTAATCTTGATGAATCTTTGTGGAGTGCAGCAAAAAAGCTGGTAGAACATGAAGTTGATTCTCTCCCGGTTGTTAAACCTATTTTTCATAATGGGCGGGAAGGGTTGGAAGTAATAGGTAGAATTACTAAGACAACGATTACTTCAGCTTTTGTTCATATTGGGCAAAATGAATTTGAACAACAGGAGAAGGAATAAGTAGTCTAAATTTATAATTGGGGTGAATACTATGAAGAAAGCTAATTTTGTTTACCTGTTCACAGAAGGAAGGGCAGAGATGAAGGCATTACTAGGTGGTAAAGGTGCTAACTTAGCTGAGATGAAAAGTATAGGTTTGCCTGTCCCTCCCGGTTTAACTATTACTACGGAAGCTTGTAAGGAATATTTTAAAGAAGGAAAAAAGTTTCCGGAAGGTTTAGAAGAAGAAATGTGGATAAAACTAGCAGAAGTAGAAAAAGAAACAGGAAAAAAACTTGGTGATGTTTCTAATCCTTTACTGGTATCTGTGCGTTCCGGTGCCCCGATTTCTATGCCTGGGATGATGGATACGATTTTAAATCTTGGTCTTAATGAGGAAACAATAGCAGGTTTAATTAAGGCAACGAATAATCCACGTTTTGTTTTAGACTGTTACCGTCGTTTTATACAGATGTTTGCGGATGTGGTAATGGAAGTTGAACACAGCTATTTTGAATCTGCTTTAGAAAAAATTAAGGAAGAGGCAGGTGTAAAAGTTGATAAGGACCTGACTCCTGTACATTTGGAAAAACTAATTGAGAAATATAAGACTATTGTTAAGGAAAAAACAGGTCGTGACTTTCCTACTGACCCTCGTGAACAGTTAGTGATGGCGGTAAAGGCTGTTTTTGATTCTTGGTACAATCCTCGTGCTGAGGTGTATCGAAAAATCAATCGTATTCCGGATGACTTGGGAACAGCGGTTAATGTTCAGACGATGGTTTTTGGGAATATTGGTGATGATTCAGGAACAGGTGTTGCTTTTACGCGTAATCCGGCTACGGGAGAAAAGAAAATTTATGGTGAATACCTCATGAATGCTCAAGGTGAGGACGTTGTAGCAGGTATTCGTACACCTCATCCCATTGCTGACTTACAGAAAGAATCTCCGGAGATATATGCTCAGTTTGTGAAAAATTGTGAGACTTTAGAACAACATTATCGCGATGTGCAAGATATCGAATTTACAATTGAACGAGGCAAACTATATATGCTGCAGACGAGAAACGGGAAAAGAACAGCTTCTGCTGCCATTAAAGCTGCTGTAGATATGCACGAAGAAGGATTAATTACTAAAGAAGAGGCTTTGTTACGTGTTGACCCTGCTTCGTTAAATCAATTATTGCATAAGAGGATTGACCCTGATGCAGAGGTACAGGTTGTAGCTCAAGGACTTCCGGCATCTCCGGGGGCAGCTTGTGGTATGATTGTTCTAGATGCCGATAAAGCGGAAGAAATGGGGAAAGAAGGTCATAAGATAATTTTAGTAAGTACAGAGACTACTCCTGATGATATCCATGGTATTGTAGCAGCACAAGGCATACTTACGAGTAGAGGCGGAATGACAAGTCATGCCGCTGTTGTAGCTCGAGGTATGGGTAAATGTTGTGTCTGTGGTTGTGAAAGTATGAAAATAAATTTCGAATCCGGAACAATTCAAATTAAGGATGTAGTTCTTAAAGAAGGAGATATTATATCCCTCGATGGTAGTACCGGAAACGTGATGGTAGGAAAAGTTAAACTCATTGATCCGGTCATAAGTGATGAGTTCCAAAAACTGCTTATTTGGGCTAATGAAATAAAACGTTTAGCTGTGCGGACTAATGCTGATAATCCTGCTGACGCAGCTAAAGCACGGGAATTTGGCGCTGAAGGAATTGGTTTGTGCCGGACAGAACATATGTTTATGGCGCCTGACCGTATCCCGATCGTACAAGAAATGATTTTGTCGGATACTTTAGAACAAAGAAAAGAAGCTTTAGCTAAA
Source organism: Peptococcia bacterium (assembly GCA_050951605.1). Classification (GTDB taxonomy): domain Bacteria; phylum Bacillota; class Peptococcia; order DRI-13; family DTU073; genus DUTS01. Next base: position 275,050 of record JBMNJJ010000009.1, read on the forward strand.
CTTTTACCAATTCAAGAAGATGATTTCTATGGAATTCTAAAAGCGATGAATGGGCTACCGGTGACGATTCGTTTCTTAGATCCGCCTTTACATGAATTTCTGCCTGATACGGAAGAATTAGCGATAGAGATTGCCCAAATGAAGATGAAGGGTGCTTCTGCAGAAAAAATAGCAGAAAAAGAAACTTTATTGGCAAAGGCGAGAGATTTACATGAGTTCAATCCCATGTTAGGACATCGTGGATGCCGTTTAGGTGTTACTTATCCTGAAATATATCGCATGCAGGCACGTGCTGTTTTTCAAGCTGTAGCTCGCTTGGTGCAGGAAGGATATGTGGTTATTCCGGAAATAGAAATTCCGTTGGTTATTGATAAGAATGAATTATCATTCTTACGAGGCGAAGTAGAAAAAGTAGCTGAAGAAGTAATGGCGGAAACAAACGTCAAGTTTGATTATTTTGTGGGAACGATGATTGAATTGCCTCGAGCTTGTCTTACTGCTAATGATATTGCTGAAGCAGCTGATTTCTTTTCCTTTGGTACTAATGACTTAACACAGACAACATTAGGTTTTAGCCGTGATGATGCAGAAGGCAAATTCATGAATCCTTATCTGGAAAAAGGAATTTTACGGGAGAATCCTTTTATGGTAATCGATCGTGCTGGTGTAGGTCAGTTAATGCAAATTGCGGTTAATAATGGGCGTCAGAAAAAATCAGATTTGTTAATCGGGATTTGTGGTGAACATGGTGGAGATCCTAATTCTGTAGAATTTTGTCATCTTCTTAATTTAGATTTTGTTAGTTGTTCACCTTTCCGTGTACCTATTGCTCGCTTGGCTGCAGCACAAGCTAAAATTAAACATGGTTAAAGGAAATTAAGAAAGCCCTGCTTTAGTTAATTTGGACTAAAGTGGGGCTTTTATTATGTACAAAAATAAAGGAAATTTATATTAAATGTCGAAATATAATAATATAGAAAATATGACCTCAAAAGTCAGTAAAAAACGGGAAAATATGTATTGAGGTGAGAAAAGTGAGGACTTCTTCAGTAGTAGTTGTCTGTATATTAGGGTTGTTGTTTATCTTTACTTTTCTATCTTCTACCTGTTCTTCTAAATTAAGAATTGGACAAAAAAGCACGAAGTTTGGTGAAAAATCTGTGTGGGTTTCTCCGCTCAGAGAACGACTTTGTTATGGGCTGTTTTGTGTATCTAAACAAGGTTTAGAGTTTAAACATGTTGTAGTTTTGTTTAAAGATGAGGAAATGTTACAGTTAGTTGTGGATAGGCTTTCTAATGTAAATAGTTTTGTTGAATTTAAACAAGTCGCCAAAAATCCAGAGTTGACTACTTTGGGTTATTTTTTTCCTCAGGATAAAAATGTTAAGGCAAAAATTCGCAACAAATATTGGGTAAGAATTAAAGAAGAGAGATACATTTGTAAAATAGTTAGAGAGGAGCGGATTGGAACAATTTCGCTACCGAATAATATTTTCATAGCTTAAAAAGTAAATGTAATACTCCCCGAGCCCCTTTTTCTGTCTTTTTACATGAAAAAGAAAGCAGGACTTTTTTCTTTTAAGGCGTATTAAAAATAGTAGAGATAAAAAAATAATAAAAATTAACTCATAAAGGAAGGATGGTGAAAACTCTGTAAAGAGTTGTCTAAAAATGAATTTTGTAGCTATTAATGGTAGTCCTCATAAAGATGGAAATACAGTATTTTTGTTGAATAAAGGTTTAGAACAGTTAAGATTAATGGGTGCACAGACGGAAATTATTCATACGGGTGAAATTTTAAAGAGCCTGACTGTTCCTTTTTGTACAGTTTGTTCCGCTCCTTGTCAAGGTGATTGTGCGAAAGGGACACGTTTGGAAGAGGTTTTGCATATCTTGAGGAAGGCGGATGGACTTTTGCTTGGTTCTCCTGTTTATTTTGGTACGGTCAGTGGACAGCTGAAAGCTTTTTGGGATAAATTACGTTGTCTTAGAGGGGAAAAGAAATTGCTTAATGTTGTCGGTGGTGCGGTAGCTGTGGGGGCTTCTCGTTTTGGTGGTCAGGAAGGTACTTTACGGACTATGCAGGAGATGATGCTCGTACAAGGGATGACTATTATTGGCGGTGGTCAGCAGGACTATGACTGTGGTCATTATGGAGTAGCCGCTCAACGTCCGGCAGATGAGGATAAATATGCTCAGGAACGGATTGTAATTATGACCAAACGTCTTTTTGAAGTTACCCAGGCGACACAAAATTTGCGATTATAGGAGGGGTTGAATGGCGACTATTTGTGAAAAGCTCCAGAAAAATGAGGAAGATTATTTAGCGCCTTATGCCCAAAAGTCTTCGCAAAGTAAAGGGAGAGAGAGACCGGAAGAACCGGATAGTATTAGAACTTGTTTTATGCGAGATCGTGATCGAATAATTCATTCCAAATCATTTCGGCGGTTGAAACATAAAACACAAGTCTATATCTCTCCGGAAAATGACCATTATCGGACACGATTAACCCATACATTAGAGGTTAGTCAAATTTCACGTACGGTAGGCAAAGCTTTAGGTTTGAATACAGACCTTATTGAAGCAATTGCCTTGGGGCATGACGTAGGTCATACTCCTTTTTCTCATACCGGAGAGGAAGTTTTAAACAGACTTTTGCCGGGGGGCTTTCGTCATAATGAAAATAGTGTCAGAGTTTTGACTCATTTAGAACAAGGTAAAAATGGACCCGGGCTTAATTTAAGTTGGGAAACTTTGACGGGTATTCTTTATCATAGTGGGTTGGAAAAAGATGATAGTGGTTATAATACCTTGGAAGGTCAGGTAGTAAGATATGCGGATAAAATTGCTTATATTCAGCATGATATTGATGACAGTATCCGCGCCGGTGTTTTGCGATTAACAGATATTCCTAAGGAATATTTAAAAGTATTGGGTACAGGGCACAGTGAGCGGATTGCTACACTTGTTCAAGATTTGGTGCAAAATAGTAGTAAAAATATTAATTGTGGTGAGTACAAGATTAGACTCAGTCCAGCTATTCAGAATGCATTGCAGGGTTTGCGTAAGTTTATGTTTGAGACGGTTTATTTAGGTCCTTTATGTATGGCCGAAAGACAAAGAGCTATTTATGTTGTTGAATTTTTGTTTGATTATTATATGCAAAACTATGAACAACTTCCTGAATTTTATCTTAAAATTGCTCAGGAGGAAGGAATTGAAAGAGGAGTAGCGGATTATATTTCCGGGATGACTGATAATTATTGTACTGTAATGTTTGAAAACTTAGTTATGCCGCGCTCTTATGTTAGACAATAAGAAAAAAAACATTGTTTCTGTTCTGGAGATTATGGTGAGGTTTATAAAAAAATTTTAGAAAAAAGAAGGAAGTTGAATATAAATCACGAATAGTTGGTAATTGTGTGCTAGATATTTTACAAAAAAGTAGAAAAATGAAGGTTAAGGCATAATGAAGTTAGAATTAAGGTAAGGTGTTGAGAAACATGCCCGGATTAATTCCTGAAGAGTTTATTGATGACTTGCGTAATCGGGTAAATATAGTAGATTTTATCAGGGATTTCATCCCTTTAAAAAGACAAGGGCAAAATTATGTAGGTTTGTGTCCTTTTCATGCTGAAAAGACTCCTTCCTTTGTAGTTTCTCCACATAAACAAATTTTTCATTGTTTTGGTTGTGGTAAAGGGGGAAATGTTTATACTTTTCTTATGGAGCGGGGGGGACTCACTTTCCCCGAAGCTGTAACACATCTGGCTAATCACTGTGGGATTTCGGTACCTCAAACGGCTCTATCTCCGGAGAAAGTTAGACAGGATTCATTAAGAAAGAAATATTATCATATTAATGAAATGGCAGCCGGCTTTTTTCAAAAGATGCTTTATGAAGCTAAAGGGAAAGAGGCAGTAGCCTATCTAAAACAGCGTGGTTTAGATGAACAAATATGTAAAAAATTTTTATTAGGTTATGCTCCAAACTCTTGGGATGAACTAAGTTGTTTTTTATTAGAAAAAGGGGTTACAGAAAAAGAGCTTATAATTTTAGGCTTAGCTGTGCAAGGGCAAAGAGGTAATGTGATAGATCGCTTTAGAAACCGTTTGATTTTTCCGATTACGAGCCCTAATGGTAAGATTATTGGTTTTGGTGGGAGGGTACTTGATGATTCTTTGCCTAAGTATTTAAATTCGCCGGAAACACCTCTTTTTAGTAAAGGTAGACAGCTTTATGGACTTAATCAGGCGCGAGGCTTTATTAGAAATAGGGAAGAGGCTATTTTGATGGAAGGGTATATGGATGTTATTGCTGCCCATCAGTACGGAGTTACTCAAGCCGTAGGTACATTAGGAACGGCCTTGACAGAGAATCAAGGTAGATTATTAATGCGCTATACCTATAATGCAGTAATTTGTTTTGATGCTGATCTTGCCGGACAAGAGGCTACTATGAGAGGTTTAGATATATTGCAGCAGTTGGGTCTAAAGGTGTCCGTAATGATTATGCCGGAGGGTCAGGACCCTGATGAAGTTATAAGAAAACAGGGGCAGGCTAAATTTAATAAATTAATTACTCAGGCCTATCCTCTTTTTGAATATAATTTATTAAAACTGATGGAAAAGTATAATCAAGACACAATTTCAGGTAAAATCCAAATTATCCAAGAACTTGTCCCTACTTTGTATAAAACACAAAGTCCTGTGAAACGTCAAGGGTATATTCAGATGTTAGCGGAACGTCTTTCTTTTTCTGAGAACGCAATTTATGCGGAGATTAGAAAGTATCAAAAAAAGGGAGCTAAAAGTAGGGAGCCTGGTGGAGAAGAGGTACAACAGAAAAGAAAGGGGATTATTACGGCAGAGGAAAAAGCTCAACGTGTTTTACTTCGTCTTGTTTTAGAAAAACCTGAATTTATTGCGGGAGTAGAAAAATTTGGAGGAAAAGAGCTGTTTAATAATAATTTATATAAAGAAATTTATCAGATGAATTATTTATTGCGTCAGGCTGGTCATAATATAAAGGCTGAAGATTTAATAACTTATCTGGAAAATAAGGAAGCGAGGCGAGTTTTAACAGAGCTTCTTTTAACAGACAAACTTTTACAAGAGGGAGAAAGAATATATCAGGATTGTTTAACTACTTTAGAAATTGAATTAGTTAATAGAAAAATCGACGAGAAACATTCGTTAATGACTCAATATGAAAAAAATGGTAATGCCACCAAGTCCTTAGAAATCATGGCTGAAGTTCAGAAAATGATTAAAGAAAGACAAAGATTGGTGTCAACCCTGGCGAAAGGGGGGAATATTCTTGAAGAATGAAAATGAATTTGCTGAATTGAAAATAGAAGAAGTTGAACAATTAATTGAAGAGGGAAAAAAAACTGGTGTACTTACTTATAAAAAAATAATGAGTACTCTTGAGGAAGTTGAATTAAATTCCGAACAAATTGATGAGATTTATGAGTATTTAAATTCCATTGGCATTGAGATAACTCCTGATAATGCAGATATTGAAAATCTGGAAAAAGAAGAGGAAGAGGAAGAGGAAGAAGAGAGCGAAGAAAGTGAAGAGAAGATTGATCTTACGGTACCGGATGGGGTAGGTATTGATGACCCCGTACGGATGTATTTAAAGGAAATAGGGCGAGTAGATTTATTAACAACAGAAGAGGAAGTTATTTTAGCTAAGCGTATGGAGGCAGGAGATGAGGAAGCTAAACGTCAATTGGCGGAAGCTAATTTAAGACTTGTTGTGAGTATCGCTAAGCGTTATGTAGGGCGTGGGATGCTTTTTCTTGATTTAATTCAAGAAGGTAATTTAGGCTTAATAAAGGCTGTGGAAAAATTTGATTACCATAAAGGGTATAAATTTAGTACGTATGCTACATGGTGGATTCGCCAGGCTATTACTCGGGCTATAGCAGACCAGGCTAGAACAATTCGTATTCCTGTTCATATGGTGGAAACAATTAATAAATTGGTTAGAGTTTCAAGGCAACTTCTTCAGGAATTAGGAAGAGATCCTACACCGGAAGAAATAGCCGAAGAAATGGACCTTACTGTAGAAAGAGTAAGGGAAATCATAAAAATAGCTCAAGAACCGGTATCTTTAGAAACACCTATCGGCGAGGAAGAAGATAGTCATTTAGGTGATTTTATTGAAGATGAGGATGCTCCTGCTCCTGCTGAAGCCGCTTCCTTCATTCTTTTAAAAGAGCAATTAGAAGAAGTTTTAGAAACGCTTACCCCTAGAGAAGAAAAAGTATTACGCCTTCGTTTTGGCTTGGATGATGGGCGAACTCGTACTTTAGAAGAAGTTGGGCAGCAATTTGGTGTAACTAGGGAAAGAATTAGGCAGATAGAAGCTAAAGCGTTACGTAAACTAAGACATCCTAGCCGTAGTCGTAAATTAAAGGATTATTTAGATTAGCTCTGTGAAAAATTAGGTCTTGACCTAGAAAGATAATTATTATAAAATATAAGATGTCTCCGTTGGTGAGACTAAATGGGCCTATAGCTCAGCGGTAGAGCCACCGGCTCATAACCGGTTGGTCCCTGGTTCGATCCCAGGTGGGCCCACCATTTATAAGGGCGATTAGCTCAGCTGGGAGAGCGCCTGCCTTACAAGCAGGATGTCGGCAGTTCAATCCTGTCATCGCCCACCATGTATGAATAAAGAAGGAACCGGTACAAGTGCCGGTCCTTTTTATATATAAAAGTTATTTTAAACAAATGAAGAAGGAGAAATATAATTGCCTAAACTTTCTCAACGTCTTTTAAAATTAGCCCATATGGTTCCTGTGGGGGCAAGGGTTGCGGACATTGGTACTGATCATGCTTTACTTCCTTGTTATTTAGTTAAGAAAGAAATATCCCCTTATGTTATCGGTGTGGAAGTAAAAAAAGGGCCCTATAAAAAAGCTTGTCTTACTGTAAATGAATATAATTTGCAAGGTCAGATAGAATTAAGATTAGGGAATGGCTTAACTGTGCTTAAACCTGGTGAAGTGGATACAGTTGTTCTTGCCGGAATGGGCGGGACGGTTATTTGCAATATTTTGGAGGAGTCTCCACAAGTATTGTTTTCATTAGATAAAATAATTGTACAACCGATGAGGAATGCTGCACTTGTACGTTTATGGCTAGTCGAACATGGTTGGTTATTTAGTGAAGAGGAGTTAGTTTATGAAGATAAGCAGTATTATCAGTTGATTAGTGCTAGGCGAAGAGGTCCTAAGGAAAAGGTTTTATCTTTAAACGAAGTAGAGGCTACTTATGGTTCTTTATTACTTAAAAAAAGACATCCTTTGTTGTCCGGTTTAGTAGAAAAAGATTTAGAGGGCTGGCAGGAGATTCTTGGCGAATTGGCGAAATCAAATAAAGAAGAAGCTAAAATACGCTTAATTATATATCAAGAAAAACTTCGTAAATTAAAGGAGTTGAAGGAATGGCTGTTAGTTGCCAAACCATAATTAATTTAGTTGAAAAATATGCTCCTAAAAAAATCGCAGAAGAGTGGGATAATATTGGTTTACAGGTAGGTAGCCCTGCTCAATCCATATCTTGTGTTTTTTTATCTTTAGATTTAAATGAAGCTATTTTGGAAGAAGCCCAAACTTTAGGGGCAGAGATGTTAGTGGTACATCATACTCCCTTTTTTAAACCTTTACAAAATTTGCGTACAGACCTTCCTCAAGGGAGGCTTATGCAAAAAATAGTTCAGCAGGGGATGGTCCTGTATGCGGCTCATACGAATCTTGACGCGACTGTAGGAGGAGTTAATGATGTTTTAGCTCGTAAACTTGAATTACTACAGGTAGAGTTATTAACAGAAAGCTGGCAGGAGAAACTTTATAAGTTAGTGGTTTTTGTGCCGAGGGAGTATACAGAAAAAGTAAGTGAGGCTATTTGCCGGGCAGGAGCAGGTTGGATTGGAAAATATGCTCACTGTACTTTTCGTACTAACGGAAGAGGAACTTTTTTTCCTTTAGAAGGTACTCAGCCTTTTATCGGGCAAAAAGGTAAGTTAGAAAATGTAGAGGAGACAAGGTTAGAAACAATTATTCCTGAAGCTAGACTTAAGCGAGTTATCGGAGCATTGTTGAAGGCACATCCTTATGAGGAGGTTGCTTATGATCTTTATCCTTTGGTTAATGAAGGAGAAAAGTCGGGAATAGGTCGGATTGGTTTTTTACCTCAATCTCTTACTTTAAAAGAATTTATTCATTTGGTGAAAAAGAGATTGGCTCTTTCGATGGTTAGGTATTGTGGTGATTTAGAAAAAACAGTAGAAAAAGTAGCCTTATGTGGAGGTAGTGGAGCAAGTTATCTTGCTCGAGCGGCATTTTTAGGTGCTGATGTTTATTTAACGGCTGACCTTAAATATCATGAGGCTCAAGAGGCATTAACACGAGATTTGGCTTTAGTGGATGCCGGACATTTTGGCACAGAACGACCTGTCCTGGATGTACTTGCTACATATTTACAGCGAGAGTTAGGGCAAAAGGGTGTACAGGTGGTTGTTTCTCAAGTTAATAGTGACCCTTTTTGTTTTCTATAGGAGAGGAGATTTTTCCTGTCCTTTTCTTTTTAATAAAGCTTACGGAGGTGTATAATGCTCAGGCAAGAAAGATTATTGTGGAGATTACAGGACCTTAAATTGGTAGAAGATGATTTGTTGCAATCAGATGAAGTAAAAGCTGTAGTGGGCAAGTTAAAAGAATTTCAGGAGAAAGTAAAAACAGGTGAAAAAGAATTACAAACGTTATTACAAATGATTGAAAAAACAGAAGAAGAGATTCAGACTCTGGAAGAAGAGAGTGGTTGCTTGGTCGAACAGCTTAAAATTAATAAAAAGAAACTTTATGAAGCGAAAGGTAGCAGTTTAAAAGAACTTCTTTCTTTACAACAGGCTGTTTTAAAATTGGAGTCCCAAGGTCAAGAAACGGAGGAAAAGTATTGGGACTTTTTGAAGAAAATAGAAGAGTATAAACAGCAGAAGAACCAATATCAAGAAACAATTAAGATTTGGCAGAAAGAATTTGCTGAAGGATTAACTCAATATCAAAAGATGAAGGCGGAGTTAGACTTAAAATTGGCGGAGATAAAAAATAAACAAGAAGAAGTTGTAGAGCAGCTACTTCCTGAAGTTAAAAAGTTGTATCTGGAGGCAGAAAAACGTTATCCGCTAAGTTTTGTAGCTAAATTACATCAAGGCTCTTGTTTAGGATGTCATATTAGTGTTTCTTCTGTCTCGGAGAGGCGAGTTAAGGAAGGTAAGGTTTTACAACATTGTGATAATTGTGGGCGTATTTTGATTAGTTTTTTTTAAAGTAGAAAGATAAAAAACACTACGCGGAGACGTAGTGTTTTAGTAAGCACATGAGTAAGCCTGTAAGCCGAGTTCTGTACCTCGCGAACGAGGTGATAACCATCTATCTAGGATATCGATTACTCGATTATCTCCAGCGACCTAACCCGGAAGCGAAACGGGCCGTTTCTTAGCTTCCCTATTCGGTCTTGCTCCAAGTGGGGTTTACCTAGCCAACCAGTCACCTGATTGCTGGTGAGCTCTTACCTCACCTTTCCACCCTTACCTGTACGGAATACTCCATTATCGGCGGTATGTTTCTGTGGCACTATCCTCGGAGTTACCTCCACTGGGTGTTACCCAGCACTTTGCCCTCCGGAGCTCGGACTTTCCTCGGATACGACCTTTCGGTACTTGTATCTGCGGTTATCCAGCATACTCATGTGCTTGTGATAATAATTTGCTGGACTTATAATATTAGCATATCAAGAAGAATGTTTCAAGAGGAGGAATGAAGAAAATGGCGCATACCTTATCTGTATTAGTAGAAAATAGACCTGGTGTGTTGACAAGAATATCCGGTTTGATTAGTCGGAGAGCTTTTAATATTGAAAGTATTACGGCAGGATATACGGAAGAATCTAATATCACTAGAATTACTATTGTGGTAAATGGTGATGACCAGGAAATTGAACAGGTGACAAATCAGCTAGCAAAATTAGTTGATGTCATTAAAATTGTTGATTTAACATCTGTAGATTCTTTAGATCGGGAATTAGTTTTGATAAAAGTAAAGGCTCTTGCGGAAAAACGTTCTGAAATTGTTGATATTGTCGATATTTTTCGAGCCAAGATTGTAGATGTTAATCGGGAGACAATGGTTATTGAATTAACTGGGTCACAGGACAAGATTGATGCTTTATGTGAGGTTTTAGAGGACCATGGAATCGTGGAGATTGTACGGACGGGGAAAATTGTGATTTCACGTGGCCCATTACCGGCAAAGGAACTGTAAGGCGATAGCGGATGAGAAAGATGAAGTCTGCCTGTTTTAACTTAGGTACTACCTTTGGGTTTCCATATCATTCGCTATGCTGCATAGCCCGAACCCGAGGTGAAGTGAGTTTGATTTCGTTTAGCTTAGGGAGTCCGTAGATAATACTTTGTTTAACTGTTTAAATTTGTGAGAGGAAGGATAACTAATGTTGCGGTTATTAATTGGTAGATCCGGGTCGGGGAAAACCGGACAATGTTTACAAGAAATAGTAGCCGAAGTAGAAAGTAATCCTCACGCTAATTGCTTTTATCTTGTACCGGAACAAGGTTCCTTTTATGCGGAAAAAAGTTTATTGAAACAAATAAAAAAAGGCGGTGTTATTCAAGCACAGGTGTTTAGTTTTCAACGTCTGGCTTGGCGAGTTTTGCAAGAAACGGGAGGTGGAATTGCTCCACCGTTGGATGAGGTAGGCAAAGCTCTTATTTTAAAGCATATTTTAACGAAAAATAAAAATAAATTTAAGGTTTTTGCTAAAGTAATAGATAAACCCGGCTTTTTAGAACAGTTGGTGAGGGCGCTTGCCGAGATGAAAAATTATTGTCTTTCTCCGGGGAAATTAGCTAGTTGTTTGGGCAAGAGCGAAGCAGGTTTACCTAGTGAATTAGAGAGTAAATTAGCTGAATTTGTGTTTGTTTATAGTGAGTTTGAAAAATACATTGAGGAAAAGTATTTAGATACTAATGATCATTTACAGCTTTTAGCTGATCATCTTTATCAAGCTGATTTTTTAAAAACAGCACAAGTATGGATTGATGGTTTTCACGGTTTTACTCCTTTAGAATTTGCCGTGATTAAAGAATTATTGCTTTATTGTCAGCAGGTGAACATAACCTTATGTTTGGAACCGGAATGTTTACAGCAAAAACTTCCGGAGACACATTTATTTTTTAAACCTTGGGAAACTTATCAATGTTTATTAGAAATGGCGGCGGAAATTCAGTGCTCGCTGGCAGATGTTTTTGTTTTACCGGAACCTCGCTTGCGACGTTTTGGGGAAAGAGCAGAATTAGCTTTTTTAGAAGAAAGCTTTGTGCAGACAAAACCTGTATTTAAGGGAGAAGCTAGTGCCCTTAAATTACAGGCGGCAGCTAATCGGCAGGAAGAGGTTGAAAAAGCAGCACGGGAAATTCTTTTTCTTTGTCGGGAAAAAGGATTACGCTACCAAGATATTGCTGTTTTGCTACGTGATTTTACTAATTATGAGAATTTAATTACGAATGTTTTTAAAGATTATAGGATTCCCTTTTTTCTCGATATGAAAAAGCCGGTACGTCATCATCCTTTGCCTGATTTAATTCAGAGTGTGTTGGAGGTAGTACAAGGTGGGTGGAGTTATGAACCACTTTTTCGTTGTTTAAAGACGGATTTGCTTCCTCTTTCACGATGGGAAACTGACCTTTTAGAAAACTATTGTTTAGAGTATGGCATTAGAGGTAGTCGTTGGACTGATGGTCGGCCATGGCAGTTTAAAACAGGTTTAGCTGCAGAAGGTACTAGAGAGTTGTCTGCGGAGAAACAGGAATTGTTACAGCGGGTAAACAAAGTGCGGGAGAAGGTTGTTGCGCTTTTATTTCCTTTACAAGAAGCTTTACGAACTGCAGTTAAGGGTAGAGAGTACAGTGAGATTCTTTTTTCCTTTTTAGAAAAGGTTGCTATTGCTAAGAAATTGGAACGTTGGAGTATAAAGGCAGAAGAAAAGGGAGAGCTGGAGGAAGCACGGATTCATGCACAAGTTTGGCAAAAAATCTTAGAATTATTAGATCGTTTGGTCGAGGTTCTTGGTGAGCAAGAAATGAGTTTACAGGAATTTAGTCAAGTGGTCATTGGGGGCTTGGAAACTTTAGAACTTGGTTTAATTCCTCCCGGTTTGGATCAAGTTTTAGTAGGTTCCGTAGAGCGTTCACGTAACCCTGATTTAAAAGCGGTTATTATTTTAGGAGTCAATGAAGGTGTCTTTCCGGCGAAAATTGTGGAGAGTGGAATTTTTAATGATGAGGATCGTCTGCTTTTAGCTGCACAAAAGATTGTTTTGGCTCCGACTACGGAAAAAAAGCTTTATGCTGAACAGTTTTTACTTTATAAAGCGTTGACGACAGCCAGTCATTATTTGATACTTAGTTTTGCTTTGGCTGATGAGGAAGGGAAGGCTTTAACAGCTTCTTCACTTTTGTCTCGTGTGCAGATGCTTTTTCCTCAGGCTGAACTTGCTTTAGATCCGGGGATGGAAAGCGCTGAAGAAAAAGTAGCTTCTCCTCGTTCTACTTTTAGTTATTTAGTAGCCAGTTTGCGTCAAGCTAAGGAAGGGAAAAAAACTGCTCCACTATGGTGGGACGTTTATAATTGGTATTTAAAGCAACGAGAATGGCAACAACCTTTAGCTAAGATTGTGGAAGGGCTTTTTTATCGACAAGAAGCTGTAAAATTGCCTCCTGTGTTAGTAGGAAGATTATACGGTCAGAATTTGCAAGTAAGTGTTTCGCGGCTAGAAAGGTTTAGTGCTTGCCCTTTTTCTCATTTTCTTACTTATGGATTGCAATTACAGGAAAGGGTAGAACACAAAGTAGCTGCACCTGATTTGGGACAGTTTTTTCATGCCGGCTTAGAGAGCTTTTATCGTTATTTAAAAACGAATAATTTAGTTTGTAGTGAACTAACCCCACAAGAGATGCAGGAAATTGTGTCTGAGATTGTGGAGAAGTTAGCCCCACGTTTACAGAATGAGGTGCTTTTAAGTACGGCTCGTTATCGTTATTTAACCGGTAAATTAAAGCGTATTCTTTTACGGGCGGTGACAGTTTTAGGTGAACATGAGAGGCGGGGGATTTTTCGTCCTTTAGGAATGGAAATATCTTTTGGGGAAAAAGGTGATCTGCCGGGATTAAGTTTTTCTTTGGCTGAGGGAACGAAAATAGATGTGCGAGGCAGAATTGACCGACTTGATGTTGCCTCTGTTGCAGAAGGTTCATATTTACGGGTGGTTGATTATAAATCAGGGCAGACCTCTCTTGACTTAGAGGAGATTTTTTATGGTTTAAGGTTACAGCTTTTGACTTATTTGGCGGTAGCTTTAACACAGGCACATTATTTAGTGGAAGGGGAAGTAAAACCCGGTGGAATTTTGTATTTTCCTGTTCAGGATCCATTAATTATAGCGTCTGGTCCTCTAAGTGAGACTGAGGTGAAGAAAAAGATTTTGCAAGAATTAAAGATGAAAGGATATTTATTAGGGGATCCGGAAGTAGTAAAATTAATGGATGGAGAAATAGCTGGGTATTCTGATTTGTTGCCTGTGGCGATCAGTAAAAAGGGTCAGTTTTATAAGAATGTACAAAATGTGTGGACAGATGAAGAATTTGCCGACCTTTGCGCTTATGTGCAAAATCTTCTGCTAGAGATTAGTACGGAAATTATATCGGGAGAGGTAGCAATTCAACCTTATCGTTATAAAGGAAAGGAACCTTGCACATATTGTTCTTATCCAGCTGTGTGTGGGTTTGACCCTTTGCTTCCCGGTCATACTTATCGGTTTTTCCAGCCACGTGAGGCTGAAGAAATCTGGTCTAAAATAAGGGAAGCAAGGTCTAATGTCGAAAAGGAGTGAAGAAATATGGACGAAGTTTTATGTAAAATAAAGGAAATAGCTAAAAAATATAAAATAAGAAAAATCGTATTATATGGCTCTCGTGCCAGAGGCGATCATTCTCCTACCAGTGATTATGACCTTGCAGTTTTTGGAGATAGGTTATCGGAATTGGATAAAGCATATTTTAGTTCTGAAATAGAGGAAATGGAAACATTAAAAGAAATTGATGTAACCTTTATTAAGGAGGGTGTTACAGATAAATTTATTGAGAAGATTAGGAAGGAAGGTGTAATTATCTATGAGCAAAATTAAAATAAAATTAAGTAATTTTAAAAAGGCTCTTCAAAGATTAAAGGAAGCTGCTGAGCAATTCAAACAGGATAATGCCAATGATGTAATTCGTGATGGTGTTATTCAAAGATTTGAGTTTACTTACGAACTTGCCTGGAAAACTACAAAGGATTATTTGGAAAGTATAGGTATAGTAGAAAAAAACTCGCCGAGAGCAGTTTTTAAAGAAGCATATGCGCAAAAGCTGATTATGAATGAAGAAAATTGGCTGCTTATGTTAAAGGATAGAAATTTAACTTCACATGTGTATAAGGAAGAAATGGCCGAGGAAATTACAAAAAGAATTATTAATATATATATCCGGGAATTTGAAGATTTATTGCGTAAATTGCAAGAATAATTATGTGGTAAGAGTAAGGAGAGGAGAAATGAGTAAGACAAAATGGACACGTGAACAAGAGGCTGCGATTAAAACTAGAGATTGTAATCTTTTGGTTTCGGCGGCGGCAGGTTCCGGTAAAACGGCAGTCTTGGTAGAAAGAATCGTCAGTCGAATTTTGGATGAACAAAATCCACTTGATGTAGATAGATTGTTAGTCGTGACTTTTACTAATGCGGCGGCTTGTGAAATGAAAGAGAGAATCAGTGCAGCATTAACAAAGCGTTTGCGAGAAAATCCAGAGGATCAGCGTCTGCAAAAGCAGAGACTTCTTTTAGGTAAAGCGGCGATCTCTACTTTGCACTCTTTTTGTTTAGAAATTGTGCGGCAAAATTATTATCGCCTACAGTTGCCAGGTGATTTAGCTTTAGATCCACGTTTTCGAATCGCCGATGAAGTCGAAGGTATCTTGCTTAAAATGGAAGTTTTAGAGAACCTTTTTGAAGAAAGATATGAGGAAGAAGAGCCCGCCTTTTTAGCTTTAGTGGAGGGAATGGGTGGACAAAGAGATGACCAAAATTTACAAGAGCTGGTTTTGAAACTATATACCTTTTCACGTAGTCAGCCAGATCCACGTGCGTGGCTAACTAAAGCAGGGCAAGTTTTTCAAGCAGGACTTACTGATAAACCAATGCAAGTTCTTTTTAGTCGTTTAGTAGATAAAACAACTATTGTTTTACAGGAAGCCATAGTTTTATTGCAAGAGGCGTATGATTTGGCTTTACAACCGGGGGGACCTTTTGTGTATAGTTCTACTTTAGGGGCAGAAGTAGAGGGCTTAGAAAAAATTCTAGCAATAAAGCGAGAACACTGGGAGAACCTTTGGGCAGCTTTAGCAGCATTTGAGTTTTTTTCTTTAAAGGCTTGTCGCGGAGAAGTAGATGTATCTTTAAAGGAAGAAGTACAGGCTTTGCGTAATCAAGCCAAGCAAATGGTGCAAGATTTACAAAAGGAGTATTTAGTACAAAGTCCCAAGGAATTAGTTCAAGATATGCAGGAAATGGCCCCTTTGATGAATTGTCTTTGCCAGTTGGTGATTGAGTTTTCTGAGCGTTATTTACAAAGGAAGGTAGAGTTAAATATGCTTGACTTTGATGACTTAGAATATTTTGCTTTAAGTTTATTAGGTGAAAAGACGGAAAATGGCTGGATTCCTACTGAATTAGCCAAAACACTGCGTCAAAGGTTTGAGGAAGTATTAGTTGATGAATACCAAGATATTAATGCTGTTCAGGAAACAATCTTGACTTTAGTTTCACGAGAGAAAACAAAGATTCCCAATCTGTTTATGGTGGGTGATGTGAAACAGAGTATCTATGGTTTTCGTTTAGCTGAACCGGGGCTTTTTTTAGAAAAATATCATCGTTATCCACAAGAAATAGGAAAAACTGAACTAAAAATAAATTTAGCTAAAAATTTCCGGAGCAGAAGAAATATTGTTGCCGGAGTGAATTTTATTTTTCGTCAGTTAATGGGCGGTCATTTAGGTGGGATTACTTATGATCAAGAGAATGAATTAGTTTTTGGGGCTACTTGGACAGAAGATTCCGCGGAAAAACAACAAAAGTATCCGTTAGAAGTACATTTGGTGGAGGCACAGGCTAAAAAGAAGGAAGAGGTTGCTGTAGAAAAATCTGATGCCGGAGAGAAACGTTTCTTAGAAGGTGCAACAGGTATCTTGACGGAAGTGGAAGAGGATTTGAGCTCTTTACAGGTGGAAGCTCGTCTGATTGGTAGGAGAATTTTGGAATTACAGGAGGAAATGGTAGTTTGGGATCAAGAGAAAAAAACATTTCGACCGGTGAATTTTAGCGATATAGTGGTTTTGCTACGTTCCACTAAAAATACAGCACCAACTTTTCTGGAAGAGTTTCGCAAGTTAGGTCTTCCTGTATATGCAGAGATTGGTAGTGGCTATTTTGCCGCTCAAGAAGTGCAGGTCATGTTATCTTTGTTAAAGGTAATTGATAATCCTTGTCAGGATATTCCTTTGACGGCGGTGCTATTTTCTCCCATCGTCGGTCTTTCGGAAGTAGAGTTAGCTCGTATTCGTTTACATAGTTCTGCTGATGATTTTTATGTAGCCCTTTGTTTAGCAGCACGTAAGGAAGAGGAACCTTTAAAGAGTACCTTACGTTCTTTTTTGCGGAAACTAAAGAGTTGGCGTACTTTTGCCCGGCGTAATTCCCTGTTAGAATTAATTTGGCTTTTATATCGGGAAACAGGTTATTATGACTATGTAGGAGCACTGCCGAGAGGAAAACAGAGGCAGGCTAATCTTAGAGCACTTTTAGAGCGAGCTAAACAGTTTGAAGATACAACGATGAAGGGGCTTTTTAAATTCTTACGCTTTTTAAAGCGTTTAGCAGATTCGGGCAGTGATTTAGGGACAGCACGAGCTTTGGGGGAAAACGAGAACGTTGTTCGGATTATGAGTATACATCAGAGTAAAGGTTTAGAGTTTCCAGTGGTTTTTGTGGGTTGTTTAGGCAAACAATTTAATTTAAAGGACCTTTCCGGTGATGTACTATTGGATCGTGATTTAGGACTCGGTCCGGTGTGGGTAGATCCGGATAAGCGCTTAAAATATCCTACTTTAGCGAAATTAATAGTACGCGATAAATTAAAAACGGAAATGTTGGCTGAAGAAGTGCGGATTCTTTATGTAGCGATGACGAGAGCAAAGGATGCTTTGATTTTAGTGGGGTCGGTAAAAGATTTAGAGAAAGAGGTGCGGAAATGGAGTAGGGTTATTACTCGGCAAGGGTGGCCCCTTCCGGCTAGTGTTTTGCTACAACCTCAATCTCCATGGGATTGGTTAGGACCTTGTTTGTTACGGCATCGAGAAAGTCAAGTATTACGAGAAATAGCAGGTTGTGAAGAAAAAGCCTGGGACACAATAGAAAAAGACCCGGCTCCTTGGCGTATTTATTTGTCGGATTCGCGTACGATTGAGGCTATAGAAAGAGAAAAAGGCTCTGATTATGGGAAAGAATTGGCTTGCGTAAGAGAGCTTTTGCCTGTGGAAAGCAGAGCAGAGAATAGTGAAATTATGAGTAGATTAAACTGGCAATATCCTGCTGCTGCATTAGCTAATATTCCAGGGAAGGTCTCGGTGACGGAAATAAAAAACCGCTACCAATTGTTAGCCGGAGAGCAGGATATAAGGCAGCAGTTTTTTAGGAGACGGCGTTTTGCCCAAAGACCACAATTTTTGCAGAAAAAAGGTCTTTCCGCTAGTGAAAAAGGAACGGCTTTACATTTGGTCATGCGGTATTTGAATTTTGCTCATGCTGATACGGAAACTGGGGTAAAGGTACAGATCGCAGAGATGGTGAGACGGGAATTTATTGCTCCGCTTCAGGCAGAGGCTATAGATGTAGAGGCTATTGTTCGGTTTGTTCATTCACCCCTGGGGAAAAGGCTTCGTGTGGGAGAAGATATACAGCGAGAAGTTCCGTTTATGTTAGCTCTTCCGGCTGGGGAGCTTTATCCGGAGGTAGCTAATCTTGCTGAGGAGATAATTATTGTCCAGGGTACGCTTGACTGTCTTTTTAAAGAAGGGGAGGAATATGTGCTTGTCGATTACAAGACAGATAAGGTAGAGTTTGGTGGGCTTGCTGTTTTACGGGAGCGGTACAAGGTGCAGATGGAGCTTTATGCGCGGGCAGTTCGCACTATTTTGGCTTTACCGGTCAAAGAAAAGCTGCTTTATTCTTTTTATCTGCAGGAAGCAATTTCGGTATAGGGGACAACCTTGTATTTAATGTGAATATCTTGTTGAATATTAAACATTGTGGTATAATTGTCGAAAGAGAGTGAAATGTGGGAAAACAGGATAAAAGGAGTTAACTTGGGATGGGATTATGGGATGATATCAAGGAAAAATTAGAGAAATCTGATAAAAAGGAAGCAGATTATGGGTTAGACAAGCTAATCATAAAGGCGGAATGCTTGCCGATATATTTTAATTGGTATGATTTTCATAGAGGTAAATTGAGGTTACTTGATCCAGTTCTCGGCAATCTAAAAGCACAGATAAAGGAAAATAGGATTGAAGCTAATAAAGATAGAGTCGATGATAAAATACGGGAGATACATAAAATATTCGATCCTGTGATGGAAACTATGAAAAAGAACTTTTTAAAGGAAAAAGACCCGGGGAGGGCGGAAAGAATAGAAGAAGAATATCGTAAAACTGAAGACATAGTAAATGACCTTGAGACAAGGGTACGGAGATGGTCTGTTGCCGGAGATCAAATACTTTGTGGTGAATATAATATTCCTACAGCACGGGTAATAGACCGTTCATATACCTTTCTTGGTGTTAGAGCGGGTGAAATGGTTATACGCGGACCTTACAGCAAAGAAAGCATTCAAAGTAATATTGAAGCTTTGTATGAGATGGAAAAAAAGTATGAAAAATATAATAATGGTCGTGGTTTAAAAGCTTTAGAAGAAGTTGTTAAAAAGATAGATTATTGGCAAGGAGTTCATCAAGAACAGAGGGATAATAAACAACGGCTCAATGAGTTGCTTCCCGAGCGGTATAAGCCTGAAAAGGAATTTGATGTGTTAGCCATACCGGATGAGAGAAGACCTATACAAACACGTCTGGGCGAAATTCGTGATGAAAAAGCGAAAAAAAGTGAGGCAGCAAAGACCAATAGCATAAAAGTACAAGAATTTTCTTGTCAGGGTAGGGGCAGGTGCTAATTTTATCCATAAGATTATATATTAGGGTGTTGGTTAATGATACCAATACCCTTTTTTTTACTGTTCAGTTTTACTAATAAATCTAGTATTATCTCCATCTTCATTTTTTTCACCTCTTTTAGTCTGTGCCCATAAATAAAGGAAACCACTGATATTTCCGCAAAATGATGCTAATCTTGTTATATATGCTACCAAATATATTTTTATTATTAAGAAAGGTGTGTATTTAATATCACGGTTTCTTATCAAGATTTTTTTTAGATACCCAGGGCGAGGCGGAAATAATTTTTTAAAGGGATGTTTAAGTTTTTCCTTATAGATACCTTGAATTTTCCAGGCGCGTGGTCCACCTTTTCCCGTACGGAAATGTTTTTTTATTAATGCTTTGGTATCCCTGGCAAATTTATAAGTAATGCAATACTCACAGTATCCTAATTTATATCCTTGGCTTGTACACCTGCTTGTCCAACCTATGTCTTCTCCCGACCTAATTCCTTCGGCAAATAACCCTACCTCATTAAATACGGATTTTCTAATCCAAAGATTTGCGGTTTTAGCGACATTTCTTTCTTTGATTGTTCGCTCCATTTGGATGTTAGTAATTGAGTCATATATCTTAGCCGCGGTTATTTTTTCTTCAAAATTAAAAATAACATTTCCGCCAAAGAGGTCATATTGATTATTACGGAAAAACTCTACCCCTTTTTCTAACCAATCTAAATTGGGGACACAAGTGGAATCCAGCAAGGCAATAATTTCTCCATTCGCTTTTTCTATACCTCTATTTCTCGCAGAATAAGGGCTTCTAAGATAATTGCTTTCCTGAAGTAGCATAATACCCTTTTGTTGAGATAACCACTCAAATGTTCCATCCGTAGAACCATTATCAATTATGATTATTTCAAATTTATTCTTAGGATAAGTTTGTTTTTTTAAGGCTTCTAATGTTATTTTTATTGCTCTTAAATCATTAAAAACAGGTATAATTACTGAAACATCAATCATCTTAATCATCTTCTCCTTTGTAATATGAGCAGGGCTGATTGGGATGCGGTTTGGATGTTGTTGCTCATTTAATCATTTCGGTTACATGTTTGGGTAGGTATAGTTATGTTGCCTTCTTTGTTTGTAACAAGTTGTTTTATTAATAGAAATTCCTGCTTTTCTTTTAAGATAATCATTATCATATAGGCTAAAGAAAACACCATCCCCATATAGATTATATTTAAATCAGGGATTAAAGTTTTTACTATTAATATTCCTACTATTGATAAGACGGAAATAATAACTGCTGAAAGCATTTGTTTATAATATATTTTTAAAGTTATATCACATATTTTGTTTAATAAATTCCGGGTGCTATAAGTTTTAATTACTACCATAATTAAGTAAGTTATGGCAACTGCTTCTGCTGAAATAAAAGCAGTGATGATAAGTAAAGTTAAACCTAAAGGAATAAAGAACATTTCTCTTATTAGTACATCTCGTGATTTATCAAACGCATATAACCCCGGGATTATAAATCCTTTGGAAAACACATCAAACACTAGTATTATCGCAAAGATTCTCACCATTATGATTGCCTCATCCCATTTATATTTAAAGAAAAAATGTAATAGGTCATCTGCAAAAAAAGCAACAAATATAGACATAGGGATAATGAGCAAAGAAATGATTTTAACGAATGTTAGGTAATATTGACTAAAGTGTTTAAGCTTATTCTTTTTTGCTTTTTTAAAAATGAAGTTAGAGATATCTTTAAATGTTTGTGAGATTGTATTACCAATATTTCTTAATAAGTTTTTAGCAAAATTGTATACCCCTAAACTTTCATAACCAAAGACAAAACCGATAACAACAGCATGAATATTTTCTATTATATAGTTTAAAATATTTCTTAAAAAAATGAGCCTATCAAAATGATAAATTTTTTTTGCTTTATTTAAATTAAGAGTTAAACTAGGAAGCCATAGCTGGTTTTTTTTAAAAGTATAAAACATATATAAAGTTAAACTTGCCACTCCAACGATATGACTGAAAGCAAAAGAATATATGCCAAAATTGAGATATATAAAAAATATTAAAGATAATTTTGTTAAAACGGACTTAATAACTTTGCTTTCTTCTATTTCTTTATACTTTGCATCTTTTTGTAAAATAGTTCTAAAAACTAAATTCATTGGTTTGAATAGGTAGGACAATGAGGACAAGGCGATTAAATAAAATATTATTAAGAAATTAAAATAAATACTAATTGGATAAACGATTAATATCATTATTATTGTTGCAATTACGCCGAGGATTAGATTAAACCAAAATAAACTATCTAAGTCTTCGCTTGTTACACCTTTTTGTCTAATTCCTTTTGATAATCTAAATTGAGTGCATTTATCAGTCAGGCCTATAATTATAAAAGCAATACTCTTGATCCCATATATTCTTGAATTTAACTTTACTCCAATAACATAAAATGACATAAATGTCAGTATTTTTGATAAAAAAATATTTATAGTATTCCATTTTAATCTAGTTATAGACTTTAAAGCCACCCTGCTCATTCGCGATTCTCCTGACATTATGTTGAGAATTCGTATTAATTGTAAATTATTTTCTTATATTCAAGTATATCTTTTTTAATTTCAATAAACAAGTTACTCGCGCTTTTGCAACCCTTGAGGTCTTAAAGAAAAATATGCAAAATTTAATCGTGGCAAAGGATTAGCAGCTTTAAAAAAAGCCGAAAAATGATTATATAGAATTAAATGTGTGGAAATTAAAAGGAATATCTATTGAAAATCAGGGGATACTTTAATATAATAATGAAGACAACAGAATAACATATTCTTTTCGGGGAGAGGTGAAATTCCTTACCGGCGGTAAAGCCCGCGAGCCTTTTGGTTGATCTGGTGAAATTCCGGAGCCGACAGTTAGAGTCTGGAGGGGAGAAGGGAGGTAAGTGATGATGTTATAATTAGTTTTATTTTGCTTAGATAACCCGAGGGAAAAATTCTTCGGGTTTATTTTTTTCAATCATTATTTTCACCAAACAAATTTTCAACAAACTATCTTAAAGGAGAAGATGTAAAAATGACAACAAAAAAACTAGTTCGCTTAGCTGTGCTTACTGCTTTTGCTATTCTTTTAATGTATTTTATCGCCTTTCCCCTACCGTTTTTTCCTGAATTTTTAACTTATGACCCCGGCGATATTCCGGGGATGATTGCGGCTTTTGCTATTGGTCCTTGGGCGGGAGTATTAGTACAGTTAATGAAATGTACTCTTGGTTATTTAATTGGTGCTTCTAAAGCTGGATGGATTGGAATGGCGGCAAATTTCGTGGCCGGTGGGACGATAGTTTTGGTAGCGGGAGTAATCTATCGTTATCGTAAGACGAAGGTCATGGCGGTGTTATCTCTTTTTGTGGGTTCTTTAGTAGCTTCTATAGTGATGGCTATTGCTGATTATTATGTCTTTTTCCCTCTTTGGAGTTTCCCGACTAATAATGCTCTTCCTCTTTTAGTAGGTATGGTCATTCCGTTTAATATGGTTAAATTCGGGATTTCTTCAGTAATCACTTTTCTTATTTATAAAAAGGTGAAAAACATTTTGGAAGTAGAGGGATTAAAAAGAACAGCTTGACAAGTTTTGGTTAACGTGTTAATTTTGATTAAAAAGTAATTTGGTCTAATTATTAAAAAGAAAAAATATAAATAAAAAGATGGTAGTAGGTGTCCTTTTTTAAAGGGAGAATAGGGAACCGAGTGAGAATCTCGGACGGTCGCGCCACTGTGAGTGGGGAAATTTTACCTTATCCACTGAATTTTCTGGGAAGGGTAAGGGGTTAATCAAGCCACAAGTCAGGAGACCTGCCTGCTACCGCCGCAAAAAACCTTCGCGAGGGAGGGAGGCGTGCCTATGTGTACTGTTTGGAAAAAAACAGAGCCTTAGTATTCTCGTCACGAGGAGCTAAGGCTTTTTATTTAAGGTGTGTTTTTGTCATCGTAAAAAAGAATTAGGGGGAAATATGGAATGAATGTTTTGAGAGAAAAAACAACGAAGCAATTATTAGCTAAATTTATGTTAATAGTTATCTTTGCGATAATGGGTTTCTTTTTATCATCTGTGTTGTTGCCGGGAAATCAAGGAGAAGCATTAGCGGCTGAGCCTTTTGATAGTTTGGCTGAGCAGGCGGTAAGCAATAGTTATAGTCATTATATAGAGACTGGGGGGAAGATTATTTCATCTTCATTGGATGATTTAGATTCATACAGTATCTATATTTTAACGGAAGCAAATGTTTCGGTAGATCAATGGGTTTATGGGGAAAGCCGTTTAAAAACCACGGTAATTAATCTAATTGATGATACTATCGAGAATGAAGCAGATGAAAGTCTTAATGTTAATGCGAAATATGTGGCCTATCAGTATTTAGCGGCGAAGGGTTTAGGTGAAGATGCCCTTGCTCAGAAGCTTTTAGAAATTTTGCAGCATAGGCAAGAAAATAATGGAGATGGTACTTTTTTCAATGGAGCTTGGAGCCAGTGGACGAATCTTCCTGTTTTTGATGCACTTTGTCGAGTAGGAGCACTTGGTCAGACTGATGTAGAAAAGGGTATTGATTACATCTTAAGTCTTAAGGCAGGAGATTATTTTTCCGATTTTATGTCCACTACTCAAGCAATTAGGTCTTTATCTGCACTAAAGGCTGAATTGCCCAAATATCGGACAGATGAGATAGAGACAGCAATTAATGAAGGACTGGCTTGGCTGAAGGGGCAGATTAAGGAAGACGGCAGTGTAGTTTATGTAGGTGATGGTTGGTCTGATGATGTGGTTACTGATACGGCGGAAAGTATTCTTACTTTAGTTGCTCTTGGTCAGGACCCTCATAGTTGGCAACATAAGGATACGAAAAAAAGTCCTGTCGATTATATGAAAGAAAAGGCTAAAAATTCCGAAGGTACTTTTGGCAGTGGCAATATGGGGGCAAATACTTGGGCCTTGGATGCTTTTAATTGCTTAGGTGCAATTGTGGTAGAAGATACAGATATAAGCAGTGGTGGCGGTGGTGGTTCTTCTCGTCCCTCTGAGAATAAAGTCAGGGTTGAGGTAGCTGTTACGGGAGAAAAGGGAGAGAAGCTTTTTTCCGGAAGGGTGAATTTAGATAAAAAGAAGGCGACGGTTTTTGAGACCTTAGCAAAAACAGATTTAAATTATGAAGGAGATAGTTATTTTATTACCGCGATAGAGGGACAAAAAAATCAAGGCATGAACGGGTGGATGGTTAAGGTTAATGGTAAGTTTATTGCTACTTCTATTGGTGATTATACTTTGCGGACAGGTGATAGTGTAGAGTGGTTGTATAGCACTGACTCTAGTAATATTGTAGGGATAGGTGGTAAAGCGGGAGGTTCAGGTTCAGATTCTCTTTCCTCTGAAAAAAATTCTGAGGTTGAGAAAAGTGTGGAGGAAATTTTAACCGAGTTATTAGCTCAGGGAGATGAATTGAAAGTTAATTTACAGAAGATAGTTAATCAACAAGCTTTCTTTTCACCTCAGCTCCTGACCAAAGTTATGGAACAAGAAAAAAGTTTGCAGCTGGAAACGGAAAGAATGCAGATTTCTTTTGCTCCTTCTTCTTTATGGACTGAGCAATTAAGTAAAATTCGTGAAGAGGAGAATACATGGCTCAATTTAGGAGCAAAAGCTCTTAGTGCTGCAGAAAAAAAGGAAATAATAGAAGGTGCATTAAGACAAGGTTGTGGTCTTGAAGATATTGGGGCTCAGGTAGTAGAACTTAAAGCAGAGATTGTAAGAACAGAAGAAAAGGGGGAAGCATATACGGAAACAATCACCGGTTTCCATGAACCGGTACAGATTACGTTCGAACTTTCAGGGTTAGAAATTGCCGAAGAAGAGGCTAATTTATTAACGGCTGTACGTTATGAAAAGGATCGTTGGGGTAATCTGCGGGCAGTAAAGTTAGGCGGTACTTATGATGCGACAAGTGGAAAGTTTACTTTTTACACGGAAAACTTTAGCTTATATAGTGTGGTCAAAGCAGAAGATTTATTAAAAATTATGTTGGCTATAAATGAAGAAGAAGTACTTATTAATGATACCAAGAAAAAAGTTGATGTGCCGGCTTGTTTAATTGAAAATCGGACGATGGTTCCTTTGCGTTTTGTGGCCGAAGGAATGGGAGCTGAGGTACAGTGGCAAGAAGGCACCAGAACGGTAGAAATGCATTTTCAAGATAAACTTTTGAAGTTAGTAGTAGGTAAAACAGGTCCCGGTCTGGAAGTGCCGGCTATGATTGAAGAGGGGCGGACTTTAGTACCACTTCGTTATGTCGTTAATTATTTAGGCGCAACTGTAACTTGGTTTCCTGCTACACAAACGGTAATGATCGTTAGGTAAGCATTACAAATTTAATAGCAGCTGTTGGGAAAAAGTGGCTAAAGTACTGGGGAGAAAGGGGGGATTACTGGTGAGAAAAAAAGGAATACTGCTTTTAATTTTATCTGTATTTTTATTAATCTTTCCTGCTTGTAATAAGCAGAGCGGTGATCCCCCTATACCTGCAGGGGAAAAAGAAACCGTAGTTCAATCTGTCCCCAGTGAAATAAGTGAGAAGGTTGCCGCCTTAGAGGATTTAGAGAAGGAAGAGGAAACCGGGGAGTTAAATAAGGAGCCGGAAGAACCTTTTCCAACAGAAAAAAAAGAAGAAAAAGAAACTGTTTTCTTGCGGATCAGTCAGGACTATGGTGCAGTAATCCTAGCGGAGGAAAAAATATCTTTTAAATCGAAAATGTCGGTGATGGATGGACTTTATAGTGTATATTCGGATCAGGTAGAAACGGCTTATGGTGGAAGTTATGTGCAAGGGATTGGCTCTTTACGTTCAAAAACCGGAGGGCTTAGTAAGCCTAATCAAGATTGGTTCTTTTTTGTCAATGGTATCTTTGCTGATGTGGGTGCTTTGGATTATTTACTCGAACCTGGAGAAAAGGTCTGGTGGGACTATCATCTTTGGCAGATGTTGCAAGGAACAAATGCGGTTATTGGTTGTTACCCCGAGCCTTTTTTACATGGGTATCGAGGTAAAACAAAAGCAACAGTAATTCTATATTGTGCGGAAGAAAAAGAATTGGCTTTACAGTTAGCCACCGCCTTGAAAAATATGGGTGTGCAAGAGATGAAGCTGGCTGAGATTACTAATGAGTTGTTAAGAGAAAGAGAAGGACCTACTTTAGTGGTGGGTAAGTGGCAGGATATGAAGGGAAATGTTTATTTAGCTGATTTAAATCAAGCCTTTAAAAAGAACGGAACTTTTGTTCATTTTACGGAAAACAGTTTAGAGTTATTAGACTATACAGGAAAAAAAGCTCGGGAATTATCAACGGGTGCTGGCGTGATTACTGCTTTTGGGGAAACAGTAGGTGAGGACAGCCCGCTTTGGCTTGTTTCCGGTGTAGATGATGAGGGCTTGAGAAATGCGGTAAGTCTTCTTGTCGAACGACCTGCCCAAATCTCCGGTTTTTTTGGAGCGGCGGTTCTTTCTACAGAAGTGATACGGCTACCCTTTATGCCGTAAAATGAGGAAAAAATGGGATCCGTTCACAGTGAGGTTGTTGTTAGATGGATGTTTATAACAAAAAGGAAGAGCAAGAGAAGATGAGGCAAAGATTACATCCGGTTACAGTTTTGTTGTATTTGGGTGCAGTGGTTTTTTTGTCGCTTTTTTACGCTCATCCTTTTTTTCTTTTATCCCTTTTTATAGCCGTGGGAATAGTAATCTTATCTTATGGCTTAGGGCGGGAATGGTTAGGTTATTTAAAAGTCGGGTTTGGTTTTTTGTTGGTGATTATGATTGTTAATGTACTTTTTGTGAGGGCTGGTTCGACGGTACTACTTTTAGGCCCTACTCTGCCTGGACTTGGGCGCATACGTATTACTGGGGAAGCTTTGTGCTATGGGATGGGGATGGGTTTAAGATTATTAGTAATTATTAGTGTCTTTTGTTTGTTAATGTATGTCTTACATCCTGATCATTTGCTTCGGCTTTTAGGGGGAATGTCTTATAAAACTGCTTTGACTTTAGGCCTTTCTTTGCGGTTATTTCCTTTAATGCGTGCTGATTTTTTGCGGATCACGGAAGTGCAACAGTGCCGTGGGGTTAATTTTCGTGCTAAAAAGAAAAAGGATAAAGTTCGTCAAATAATTCCTGTACTTAGGGTATTGCTTTTATCTAGTTTAGAAAGAGCTTTTCAGTTGGCGGAGTCCCTGCAAGCGAGAGGGTATGGTCTAGGAAGGCGCAGCCATTATCTGTGTCAAAAATGGAGATTAAGGGATAAGTTTATTATTATTTGTATTTGTGGTGGAACATTATTAAGTTTATGGCTAGTGGGGAGCGGACGGGCTGCTTATAGTTATTATCCTCGTTTGCAGAGTGTAAAAATTGAAGAAGTCTATGGAGCTGTTTTAATTGGCTTGCTTTTTATCGTTCCTGCTTGTTTCAACTGGGGGTGGAAAAAATGGCCTTCATTAAGGTCGAGGATTTAACATATTATTATCCGGAGACAGAGATACCAGCCTTAGAGAAGATTAATCTTTCCCTGAAGCGTGGTGAGTTTGTGCTTTTAGTGGGTAGTTCCGGGTGTGGCAAGTCTTCTTTAGTGAGAGCTTTAGGTGGTCTGATTCCCGATTTTTATGGTGGAAAAATTGGTGGACGTATTTATCTGGACAATCAGGAGATACGTACGCTCAAAAGATCTGTATTAGTCAAGAAAGTAGGGATGGTTTTTCAGGATCCGGAAAGCCAGTTAATTATGAGTAATGTTGAACAGGAACTTGTTTTAGGTATGGAAAATTTGGGATTGCCGGTTAGTTTGATGAAAAGAAGAGTCATGGAAGTGGGGGAAGCGTTTTCGCTTAGCCCTTATCGGCAATATAGTGTAACGGAATTGTCCGGTGGTTTAAAGCAGAAAGTTGTTTTGGCTTCTATTTTAGCGATGCAACCGGAAATATTAATTCTCGATGAACCGACATCACAATTAGACCCTGTGGCAGGTGAAGAGATTTTAACAATTGTCCGCAAATTGAATGAGGACCAAGGAATGACAGTAATTTTAATTGAGCAAAGATTGGAAAGATGTTTTCATTTAGCCGATCGAGTAGTGGTCATGGAAAAGGGGCGGATTGTGCAAAATCAGACTAACCTAGAACAGTTAGTCGCTTGGGCGGTAGAAGAAGGAAGCCCTTTTTTGCCGCCTTTACCTAAACTTTTTGCTAGAAGCGGTTTTACTCAGATCCCTTTGACTGTAAAAGAGGGACGGGATTTAATTTCGGCAAAGATAGACAAGACAAAGGAGGAGGCTTGCCCATTAATAGTTGCTGCGGAAGAGAAGAAAGATAAAGGTAGGGAGAAAGAGCTTTTATTAAAAGTAGAGAATGTTGCTTATACTTATGAAAATGGAGTTGAAGCATTAAAGGGGATTAATTTGGACATTTATGCTGGTGATTTTCTTGTTTTAATGGGCGAAAATGCAGCGGGCAAAACAACACTTTTAAAAAGTATAAGAGGATTATTACAACCTACTAAGGGAACAGTGCGTTTTTTAGGGGAAGAGATTAAGGAAAGACCACTCGAGGAATGGGCTAAAAAAATCGGTTATTTGTCTCAACATCCTGGTGATTATCTTTTTTTACCGACAGTGCGCGAGGAAATTGAGTTTACTTTAGATAATTTACATTTACCTAAAGGAGCGAGAGTTGATTTTTTGTTGGAAAAGCTGGGCTTAACTAAGTTTACGGAAAGTTATGCTCGGGATTTAAGCTCTGGGGAAAGACAGCGTGTAGCTTTGGCTACAGTATTAGTAGCGAAGCCTAAGTTAATTATTCTTGATGAACCGACACGTGGACTTGATTATGAACTGAAGGCATATTTAGGGGAAATTTTACAAAACTTACAGCAAGAGGGGCGGGCTATTCTTTTAGTAACTCATGACGTTGAATTTGCGGCGGAGTATGCTACAGAAATCGCGTTAATGACGCAAGGAACAATTATTGCCAAGGGCAAAAAGGAAGAGATGTTGTCTGATTCTACCTTCTTTTCCCCACAGGTGGCCAAGCTTTTTCGGAATTTATTAGCTGAGCCAGTAGTAACCTTAGAACAGGGTAAGTTAGTGTTAGAAGAGTTTAAAAGAAGATAACAGATGGATAAGGTTATTGGTAGAGGAGGCAAAAATGTGAGTAAAACAAATAGTAAAAGTTTATTAAAGAGAAGAGGAACTAGTTTTTTATTCTTTTTTTGGTTAGGACTTTTCGTTATTTCGCCTAGTTTATGGGCTGTCGATATTACGGAGAGTATCAATAAGGGGCTAGCTTATTTAGCTAGTATGCAGAATGATGATGGTGGGTTTCCCAGTGATAAAGGACGTCCTAGTAGCCCCATGGTAACCGATTGGGTGGTTATGGCTTTACGAGCTGCAGATGAAGATGTTACAGGTGCTAACTGGAGCAAAAATGGTGTTAATCCTTGGACTTATCTTGCAAAGGAGACGCGTCCTTTAGAGGGCACTACCGATTATGCGAGGACTTTATTGGCTTTAAATGCAGTGGGGAATGAGCCTAGTTATCAAGGGGTTGATTTAGCTGAGAAATTAGCTTCTTTTCAATTGCCTCATGGTCAGTTTGCCCAGTCTGCATGGGGCGAGGAGGGCTTAATTAATTGTCATATTTGGTCTGTACTGGCTTTAGTTGCGGTTGAAAAGGAAATCCCTCATCAAGAACGGGTTTTGGCGTGGTTAGTGAGTCAGCAAAATAGTGATGGCGGCTTTAGTTGGGTAGTGGGAGGGGAAAGTGACCCTGATGATACGGGAGTGGCTTTAAGTGCCCTGGCTGTTTTAGGACTGACGAAAGAAGATGTAGTGATTAAAAAGGCACTGCAATATTTACAAGAACAACAAAATAAAAATGGCGGGTTTGGCTGGACTAAGCAGAAGACAAATACGGCTACAGATGCTTGGGTAATTCAGGGGTTAGCAGCAGTGGGTGAAGATTCGACAAGTGACAAATGGCAAGTAGAGGGAATTAGCCCTGTTGTTCATTTGTGTAGTTTACAAAATAGCGATGGTTCGTTTCAATGGATGCAGGGTGTTGATTCTTCTCCTGTGTTGATGACGGCTTATGCAGTTCTTGCTTTAAGTGGCAGTTCTTTTCCTGTCAATCTCACTGATAAGGTAGCTTTGTCTCTGCCCAATAATTTGTCTAGGGAAGAAAAGGGAGAGGTTGCAGGGCAGGAAGAGGAGTTTGTTTTACTTTTAAAAAAGGTCTCTCAAAATTTTAGGAGATTACTGCAAACTTTGTTTATTGAACAGATAAGTAACCCTTTTTCTTATCTTTTATCTCCTTTTCTCGGGGGAGGGATAAAGAATTGAACTGGGCGATAATTGCTGTATTTAGTACGTTATTATTTATTTTGTTTTTTTTCTGGCGTTTTGAGAAAGCAGAGATTTCAGCTAAAGAAATTGCACTTATTGCGACAATGGCTACTCTCGCTGCTATTTCACGGGTACCTTTTGCTGTTTTGCCAAGTATTCAGCCTACTACTTTTTTGGTCATGATTACCGGTTACGTTTTTGGTACCCGGATTGGTTTTGTAGTAGGTGCTTTAGCGGCTTTGGTGTCTAATTTTTTTTTAGGGCAAGGACCGTGGACTCTTTGGCAGATGTTAGGGTGGGGTGTTTGTGGTAGTATGGCAGCTTTCTTGGCTAAACGAGAAAAAGGTTTTAATTTAAAGAAATTTACTGTTTTGACAGCTTTTTGTGGTTATCTTTTTGGTTGGATTATGAATATTTGGCATTGGGTTGGGTTTGTCTATCCTTTGAATATAAAGACTTTTTTAGTGACGTATATAGCTAGTTTTCCTTTTGATACCTTACATGTCGTGGGTAATATTGTTTTTTCTGTTGTTTTGGGACAGATTTTTTATACTGTTTTAAAACGTTTTCAGCGAAAGTTTAGAGTTGTTTTTTTACGTTAAAACTTTTCGCTTTGCGTCTTTTTGTGGTAGTATTTTAAGTAATAGACGTATTAATTGCTTTAGGATCAGAGATGAAGGGGGAACTTTACAGTGAAAATAGGACTTGTGGGTTTACCTTTAACAGGTAAAACTACGTTTTTTAATCTTTTAACTAGTGGAAAAGCAGAGACTGGTTCAGGTAAGATTGATGCTAATCTGGGAACAGCAAGGGTTCCTGACCCGAGAATTGATTTTTTAAGTGACCTTTATCAACCGCGTAAAACGATTTATGCTCAGATTGATTGTATTGATATTGCGGGATTAATATCGAGTCAGGGAGGACAAAAGTCAGGAGCTAGTAAATTTTTGAATGATGTACGTGTATGTGATGCTTTAGTACATGTTTTACGGGCATTTCAAAATCCTCAGGTGGTGCATGTGCAAGAAGAAATAAATCCTGCTAGAGATTTAGAAACGGTAGAGATGGAGCTTCTTTTTGCTGATATGGAGTTAATCGAAAAAAGAATAGAAAGAATTCGTACCGGTAAAAAAATCACCAAAGAAGACCAGGCGGAATTAGCACGTTTAGAAAAATCTTATGCTGTATTAGAAGAAGGGAAATCTATGCGTGATGTAGACCTTTCCGAAGAAGAAAGAGATACGATGAAGAACTATGCTTTTCTTACGGAAAAACCGCGTTTGGCTGTCGTAAATGTTGATGAGGAACAGTTTAAACAAAATGATTATCCGCACCGTCAGGAATTGGAGGCATTATGTAAGGAAAAGAATATTCGCCTTTTGGAAATATGTGCACAAATGGAAGGAGAAATTAACGAACTGGATGAAGAAGACAAGGCTCTTTTTATGGCTGATTTGGGACTAACGGAAGCGGGGATTGAACTTTTAGCTCGCAATGCGTATGAGCATTTGGGGTTGATATCTTTCTTTACGGTTGGTGAAGATGAAGTAAGGGCCTGGACTATTGCGCAGGGGACAACAGCTAAGGAAGCTGCTGGTAAAATCCATTCAGATATTGAACGAGGTTTTATTAGAGCGGAAGTCGTGAAATATAAAGATATTCAAGAGTTGGGAACGATGGCTAAAGTGAAAGAAAAAGGACTTTTTCGCTTAGAAGGAAAAACTTATGTAGTTGAAGATGGCGATATCATAAATTTTCGTTTTAATGTATAAAGATATATTAAAAATCTCCTGTTAGGGTATTCTAAGAACAGGAGGTTTTAATTATGACGGTAAATTTTTTCCGGATAGCTGGTGGTTGCCCTCATTTTGATTCTGTTAGGTCTGCTCGAGGGCTGGAATTAGGGAATGTTCCTTCAAGGGATTTAGTACCACGCTGTAACCATTGTAGTTATTGGCAGGGTGGAAAATGTGATTTATTTTTAGCTAAAAATAAGTAAAAATCTTCTATTTTTCTGTT
The DNA here is from genome assembly GCA_050951605.1 of Peptococcia bacterium. Taxonomy (GTDB): domain Bacteria; phylum Bacillota; class Peptococcia; order DRI-13; family DTU073; genus DUTS01. Next base: position 307,921 of record JBMNJJ010000009.1, read on the forward strand.
GCTTTTTTAGCAGGAGAACGTCTCTATCCTGTCGAACATAGTATTAGACTATAAAGAATGTATAGGAGGATTTGCTATGTTGACTAGGGAATGTGCAGGTGGTGTAGTTTTTATTGACAACAGAGTGTTTATCCTAAAAAATCACAAAAAAGAATGGGTTTTACCTAAAGGTGTGATTAAAAATAAACAGTTAGCCTTAGATGTAGCTTTAGAAAGAGTGAAATATGAGGGCGGTATTGAGGCTAATGTAATATCTCCTGCCGGTGAGACCAGTTATGAATTTTATTCTTATTCACGTAAAAAACCTGTTTGTAATAAAATTGACTGGTTTATCATGGAAGCAACAAGTGATTCCTTTACCGTAAACAAAAAGGAAGGCTTTATTGATGGCGGCTTTTTCCCGATTGATGAGGCCTTAGAAAAAATTACCTATAGTCAAGATAAATCCTTAGTTCGTTTAGCGTTCCGTAAATATAATTTTTATCGCAATCAAGAATTGGCGGAAACGGTTAGTTAAATAGGTTTGGACAAGTAGAAAAAGGTACGCTTTAATCAGCGTACCTTTTTTAATGCGTAATTTTAACGGCGGGACTTAATTTAATGGACAGCGTCTTTGCATTGTAAGTCATTATTATCTGTTTGTATAACTTGATGAATATTAAAAAATACATTATAATTATCACAAAAGAGTGAAAATACAAAATAATATAAAAGGAGTTGAGCGGTAATGGGTTTATGGGATTTTATAAAAGGGAAGGTTAATGATTTTTCCCAAGTTAAAAAAGAAATGATAATAGATTTGCCATTGGGTTTAAAAAAGGCAATGTTAGCTAATAGGATACCGGATTATGATTATGATAAATATTATAAGTCTTATGCAGAAGATATAACCGATATGTTGGGGTGTGTTAATTCTTTACCTGTGACAGGAGAAGGGGTTTATGGTATTGTTGAAGAATTGGAGGATATTCGAGGTTCCAAATTTAGATCTCAAAAACGTCTTGTACAAAACATAAGAAGCAGTTTTAATCAAAAAATTTCAAATATGGAATTTCACCTTAAGTCTTTATCTGGGCTAGATAAGTTTGATTCTTTTTATATTCAATCTGAAGAAGGTCAGTTTAAGTCCGTAAATATTCCGGAAACGAAAAGAAAAATAAATGAAGAAATTGTCAGAGCTAAAACGATGAAAGCGGAACTAGAGTATTATGCAGAACTTTCGGTTAGGGCGATGGAAAAATATATTTGCTCTTTTGCTAAAGGAATTCGTCCGGAATTTCCCCAGAAGTTTACTGAAAATGATTGGGATAAATTGGTGGAGTTTCATTTAAAACATGGTGCTCCAAAAAAAGGTTGGATAAATGGTTATGACTTTGAAAACATGGCAGAAATAAAGAAGTATTCAATCATATTTGCATGAGGCACAAAGGGAAAGACGGAATTTAATAAAAGAGAACAAGAGAGCTAAGATGAAAGAACAGCTAACAGCAAAAGAAATGCCATCTCCGGGTAGAGGTGGACGCTGACGAAAGATTAAAAAAACGAAGCAATTAATTGTTAATTTAAGCATCAAGGGAATCTCTCCCCTTGATGCTTTTTTGGTGTGCTGTTTTGCTCGATTTTTGCTATAATGTTATATAGTTTAGAAGTAAAGGAGGCGTTTTTATATGAAAAGTGATTTGTGGATTACGGAGAAACAGACAGAGGATATGTTGATTTCTTTTCGTGTTAAAGAAAAGTTGCATGAAGAAAAGACTGATTTTCAACATTTGTCTGTGGTGGATACATATACGTATGGGCGGATGCTCTTTTTGGATCATTGTGTGATGACCAGCATTGAGGAGGAATTTGTTTATCATGAAATGATTACTTTAGTGGCGTTAAATACCCATCCCCATCCGGAGCATGTTCTTGTTATTGGCGGTGGTGATGGAGGAGCTTTACGGGAAGTTGTGAAACATCCTAAAGTTAAAACAGCTACTTTAGTAGAAATCGATAGTCGAGTAATTGAGAATTCTAAAAAGTATTTACCGGAAATAGGGGCGGCTTTTGATCATCCGAAGGCTACAGTATTAATTGCTGATGGGATTAAACATATTCAAGAGCATAAAAACAAATATGACGTGATTATTATAGATTCAACCGATCCGGTAGGACCGGCGGAAGGGCTGTTCTCGGCTGAATTTTATCAGCATGTTCATGAGGCTTTGCGAGAAGAGGGAATTATGGTGGCCCAGACAGAATCACCTTTTTTAGCTAGAGATAGAAAGTTAATTAAACGTATCCATCGTGATTTAGGGGGAATTTATCCCTTGGTGAAACTTTACTTAGCTTATGTTCCGGTATATCCGACGGGGATGTGGAGTTTTACTTTGGCTTCTAAAAAACATGATCCTTTACAGGTGAAGCCTGAAAATATTGTCGATACGAACACACGGTATTATAATCAGGATATTCATTATTCAGCTTTTGTTCTGCCTAATTTTGTAACAGAGATGCTGAAATAAAAAATGCATAGAAAAAGTGGGGGACGGAGAAATGTTACATCCATATTTACAACGTTCAGTTGGTTTTTTAGGGGCAAATGAGAATTATGAAAAAGCAAAAGCCGTATTAGTTGGCTTACCGATGGATTATACGGTAAGTTTGCGACCCGGGGCGCGTTTTGGTCCTCAGCAGATTCGTAATCTCTCTATTGGATTAGAAACATATAGTCCCTATCAAGATAAAAGCTTGGAAGATATTACTTATTATGATGCCGGAGATGTAGAATTGCCTTTTGGTAATACAGAGGGTAGTCTTGTGCGGATGGAAGAAGTGGCGAGGAAAATTTTCACTGAGGGGAAAATTCCTTTCTTTTTAGGGGGAGAACATCTTGTTTCTTTACCTTTGATTAAGGCGTGTGCAGATTATTTTCCTGAATTAGTAGTTTTGCACTTTGATGCTCATACTGATTTGCGTGAGGAATTTTATGGGGAGGAAAATTCTCATGCTACGGTGATGCGTAAAGTGGCGGGTTTTTTAGGAGAAAAGAAGTTATATCAGTTTGGAATTCGTTCAGGGGTTAAAGAGGAGTTTGAATATGCTCGAAAAAACACTCATCTATATAAGGATGAAATTTTCCCTGCTTTGGAGCAAGCTGTAAGTGAAGTTAAAAGAAAGCCTGTTTATATTACGCTGGATATTGATGTGCTTGATCCTGCTTTTGCTCCAGGAACAGGTACACCCGAGCCGGGAGGCTGTTCCTCTCGAGAAATTTTTAAGGCTATTTTGACCATGAAAAATTTAAATGTGGTAGGAATGGACCTTGTGGAAGTAGCCCCTGCTTATGACCAGTCAGAAAGAACAGCTATTTTAGCTGCCAAAATATTAAGAGAAGCGTTATTAGCTTTTGTAAGATAAAATTTTTATTAGCTAACAAAGGCAAAAGCTCATTGACACAGCTTAGGAGAACATGTTAAAATATATTTTGTCAGCTAAAGAAGTATGTGCCTCGGTAGCTCAGTCGGTAGAGCAGTGGACTGAAAATCCTCGTGTCGGCGGTTCGATTCCGCCCTGAGGCACCATCTTAAAATATATTTTTTGCGGAAGTGGCTCAGCGGTAGAGCATCGCCTTGCCAAGGCGAGGGTCGCGGGTTCGAATCCCGTCTTCCGCTCCATTAAATTAAAAAACAAGAGGTGTGAGTATTATTTTCACACCATGGGGAGCAAGTAGTAGCTCCTTTTTTATTTTGAATTTGCATCTGGGGTGGACTTAAGTGGAGAAAAATCAGGCGTTTTTTTATGCTTATAGTAAAGACCTTATTATGAGAATAAGAGAACTTACAATCAAAGAGATGCAGAAACCTCATGGTCAGCTTTATAGAAAAGCAGGGGTTATTAATCAAGCCGGAGATGAACAAATTGGTTTTGATAATTTTTTGAATAGCTCTATCTTAGATTTTATTTGTGAGCATCAAGATGATTTTCCGGTGGTATTAGTAAGTGAAGAAACAGGGATAGAGGTCATGGGTAAAAATCCGCAATATTTTTTGCTCTTAGATCCCCTAGATGGTTCTAATAATATTCGCCCTTGGTATACACCTGAGCCCAATGTTTCAATTTCTTTGGCAATAGGAGCATTACCAAATCTTCGTGTAAATGGTGACCATCGTGCTGTTGATTTTTCGCTACAAAAGGAAATCTTTCAGGGTGGTTGGTATTATTCTACGGATGAGGGAGCTTATTTTGAAGGATATAATATTAAGAGAAAAATAAAACCTTCGTTTTTTGAGATGCCGGGAAAAGGGTGTATCATAGGTATAGATTTGGATAAGCAGTCTTTTATTTCTGCGGATTTATGTAATCTTATTAATGAAGAAATTATTGTACGCCGTTTGGGTACATCAATTATGGACCTTTGTCAGGTAGCTAGTGGTCAATATGATGCTTATTTATCTCTAGGTAAGCGGTTAAAAATAACGGATATATGTCAGCCGTTTCATTTGTTAGAACAAGCAGGTGCTTTTGCCACCATCAAAATTTATTTAGATGGGAAGTCTTGTCCGGAACTGCAAAAGAGATATCTTCAAATTCTTTTGGAGGAAAAGAAAGAAAATCTTTTAAAGAAACTTAGGTTTAAAGTAGTAGCGGCAGGTACAAAGCAGCTTGAGGAGGAAATTCTTAAAAGAATTAAGCTTTAGAATGATTATTTCTTCTTGACTTGCTGAAGTAAATTTGTTAATATAATTTTTGCACGGTTGAAGAAGATAATCGTACAAATACGTATGGTGCGGTGGCGAAGCTGGCTAACGCTGCGGACTGCAAATCCGCCATCCGTCGGTTCAAATCCGACCCGCACCTCCATAAAATAATTATATAATATGCCCGAGTGGCGGAATAGGCAGACGCACAGGACTTAAAATCCTGGGAGACTTCAATCTCGTGCCGGTTCAAGTCCGGCCTTGGGCACCAGAAATATCAAGGCTTTCGAGCCTTTTTATTTTTGCCTTGTACATCTATTTGACACCTTTTTGTAGTAAAAACGATTCTATATATTCAGTTATAGAGGATTTTTAATCCTGGTAAAATTGTGAAATTAAATATATAATATTAATTAAGTATAAATCAAAACGGAGGTATTTAAGATGACATTTTTTAATAAGCTCAAAAAGAAAGTTAGCTGTTTTGTACAAAGCGCGGCACAAAAATCAGGTGAAGTGATGGAAATAACAAAACTTAATATGAATATTAAAACCGAAAAGGATGGGATTGAATCTTTATATCATCAATTAGGAGAATATTGTTTTCAAAAATATAATAATGGTGAAACAAATGATAGTACAGTAGCTGGGTTATGCGAAAAAGTAAAAATTCATTTAGAGAATATTGACTTTTTTGAAGTAAAAATTAATGAAATTAAGAATATGGTTGTTTGTTCATCTTGTGGTAATAAAATATTAAAAACAAATAAGTTTTGTAGTAAATGTGGAGCTAAAGTAAATGCCCAAGAGGAACAAGTAGAAGAAAAGGTAGAGTGGGTAGAAGAAAAAACAGAACAAGCAGAGCTAGAGAAGAAAGAGAATAGTGATGGCGGAGAAAATACCGAATTGTAAATAATGAAAGTTGTGCTAGGAAGTTCTTCTATTTTTAGATATAATTTAGTAAGGTGATGTAAAATGTTTAATGAAATTATTAAAAGAGATGGTACGATTGAAAAGTTTAAACCGGAAAAAATCACTTGGGCTATTTTTAAAGCGGCCATGGCTTGTGGTGGTGATGACTTCGGTCGGGCAGAGTTCCTTTGCCAACAGGTGTTAAGCTTAGCCAAAGAAAAATATGGCAATAAGACACCGGATGTAGAAGGAATTCAGGACCTTGTCGAAAAAGTGCTCATCGAAAATGGACATGCTCAAACGGCAAAAGCATTTATTCTTTATCGAGAAAAACGAAAGGGTGCTCGTGAGATTAATGCTTTAATTGGTGCAACGATTGAGATGTTCACTAATTATTTAGGGGAAAAGGATTGGCAGGTTCAAGAAAATGCCAATACCCAGAAAAGTATTAATGGGTTAAATAATTATGTGCGGGAAACTTTCACCAAAAAATATTGGCTGCATGAGATTTATCCTGTGGAAGTAAGGGAGGCTCATCAAAGTGGCGATGTTCATATTCATGACTTAGGTTTTTTTGGACCTTATTGTGCCGGGTGGGACTTACGTCAGCTTTTAATGGAAGGTTTTGGTGGGGTAAATGGGAAGGTAGAAAGTCGTCCTGCTAAGCATTTACGGTCATTTTTAGGTCAGATTATTAATTCTACTTTTACCACACAAGGCGAAACAGCCGGAGCACAAGCTTGGTCAAGTTTTGATACTTACTGTGCCCCTTTTATTCGTTATGATCATCTTACATTTGAAAATGTTAAACAGTGTTTGCAAGAGTTTGTTTTTAATATGAACGTACCTACACGTGTAGGTTTTCAATGTCCTTTTTCTAATCTTACTTTTGATATCAATGTACCTTTAACTCTCAAAGATCAAGCTGTGGTTATCGGTGGGAAAATGTTAGATGTTACTTATAGTGACTTCCAAAAAGAAATGGATATCTTTAATAAGGCTTTTTGTGAAGTCATGTTAGAAGGTGATGCCAAAGGGCGTGTCTTTACTTTCCCGATTCCGACGATTAATATTACGAAGGACTTTGATTGGGATAACCCTGTTATTGATGATTTTATGAAAATAACTTGTAAGTATGGCATACCTTATTTTGCTAATTACGTTAACTCAGATTTGTCGCCAGAGGATGCTGTGTCCATGTGTTGTCGGCTTCGTTTAAATACGCGTGAACTTAGAAAAAGAGGGGGAGGCTTATTTGGTAGTAATCCCATGACAGGATCGATTGGTGTTTTTACGATTAATTTGCCCAGAATTGGTTATCTTTCGGAGACAAAGAGTGAATTTAAGGCTCGTTTGTGGCGGCTGGCTTGCATAGGTAAAACATCCTTGGAAATAAAGAGAAAAATAATAGAGCAACAGTCCGATGATGCATTATATCCTTATTCGACGTTTTATTTAAAAAACATTAAGAAGAGAACAGGACAATATTGGTATAATCATTTTAGTACGATTGGAATTGTAGGAATGAATGAGGCTTTACTAAATTTTATGGGTAAAGATATTACAACGCAAGAAGGACAAGAATTTGCTAAAGAGATTCTTAATTATTTAAGAGATGTTTTGGTGGAATTCCAAGAGGAAACAGGACATGTGTATAATTTAGAAGCTACACCGGCGGAAGGGACCTCTTATCGTCTGGCTCAGTTGGACAAGTTGAAATATCCTGATATTATTACAGCAGGGAAGGATGTTCCGTATTACACTAATTCCAGTCAAGTACCGGTAGGGTATACGGATGATATTTTTGAAGTTTTAGATTTACAGGATGATTTGCAAGACCTTTATACCGGCGGGACGGTGCATCATTTATATTTGGGAGAAAGTATAGAGGACATTCGTACTTGTAAGAATTTAATTAAAAAAATATTTGATAATTACAAGTTGCCCTATATTTCTATTACTCCTACATTTAGTATTTGTCCAGACCATGGTTATATTAGGGGCGAACATTTTCGTTGTCCCGAATGTGACCAGGCTACCGAGGTGTGGTCACGTGTAGTCGGTTATTTAAGACCTGTGCAGAACTATAATAAAGGTAAGAAGGAAGAGTACTTTCAGCGTAAAAAATTCAAATTACCGGAGACAGTTTTATGCAAATAGCCGGTTTAGAAAAAAATTCGGTAGTAGATTTCCCGGGGAAAATTGCGGCAGTTGTATTTACTCCCGGTTGTAATTTAGATTGTTACTATTGTCATAACCGTTTTCTTTTAACCCAAGAAACGTGGCCGGAGTTACTTAGCGAAGAGAATGTCTTGAGGTTCTTAGAAAAAAGAAAAAATCTTTTAGACGGTGTAGTGATTAGTGGGGGAGAGCCAACTTTACAAAAAGACCTGGAGAAGTTTATTGTAACGGTAAAAAAATTAGGTTATAGTGTGAAATTAGATACTAATGGTACTAATCCTGATGTGCTAAAGGAACTTTTCGCCAAAAGGTTGATAGATTATGTGGCGATGGATTTTAAAGCTCCTTTGGCGAAGTACAAACAAATTTGTGGAAATGATTCTTTTTTAGAATGGATTAAAGAAAGTATTAAACTATTACTTTTAGAGCAAGTTCCATATGAATTTCGCACTACTTTTGTTCCGGAACTTGCTGAAGAAGATATTTTAGAAATAGCTAGAGTTATACAAGGGGCACGGCGTTATGTTTTACAACAATATCGGATACCGGAGCTTCCGAGTGATCAAAAAAGAGCCTTAAGACTACAACAGAAACCTCATAGCCCTGATTATATTCGACAAACTGCTCAAAAAGTTGATACATTGGTGAAAGTATGTGAAACAAGAGGAGTTTAATTTAGGTCGATTAAATAAGTATAAAATACTAAAGAGGCGCTAGTTCGCCTCTTTAGTATTTTAGAGTGATTTTAAGTTGTTTTTGAATTTTTACTTTTGCATATTAAAGTGTTAACATAGCAGATAAATTATTATAATAACTAAGATTAAGGCTTACTATTTTGAGGAGGGACAAGTATGAATATTGATTGGTCATCTACTATTGTAATGGTTCTGTATTTAATTATTACTATGTCTATTGCTATTTATTATGGCAAAAAGAAAACAGCGACAAGTAATGACTTTACTGTGGGCGGGAGGCAGTTTGGCCCGGTATTAATATTTTTTACGATGCTAGCAACGATAGTGGGAGCGGCATCAGTGATTGGTTATACTGGTTGGTTTTTTACGAGGGGTTTTTCGCAGATTTGGTTTATAATTGGGGTCTCTGCTTCTTATCTTATTTTTATTTTTTATTTAGGTCCTCGGATTAATGACTTTGGCTTTAAACATAATGGCGAAACGCTTGGCGATTGGATGGAATACCGTTATAGCCGTACTTTAAGATATATTTCAGCAATTTTTTTGATTATCGCTTATTTGGCCATTACTGCTTTTCAGTATATGGCGATGGCCAAGATTTTTAATCAAGTTACAGGTATTTCCTATGAATTTGCTTTGTTTCTTACAGCTATTATTGTTATTATTTATACTTCTATTGGCGGACTTTGGGCAGTCGCCTCAACTGATGTTCTACAAGGTGCAATGACTTTGTTGGGCGTTTTATGCTTAACACCGATTATTGTAGCTAGGGCTGGAGGATTAGGTAATATTTTTGCTAGTGCTCCGGCAGAGCATTTACAGTTATTTGGTTATGTTGATCCAGTGGGCGCACTTTCATTTGCTTTAGTCTTTTTACTAGGGATTGTGACCTGGCCTGATATTTGGCAAAGGTGTTATGCGGCAAAAGATAAGAAGACATTAAAAGGTTCCTTTATTACTTTTTTCTTTGCTAATTTACTTTTAACCGGTGTTTTAGTGCTTTTCTTAGGCTTTAGTGCAAGGGTTCTTTATCCAAATTTTGCGGCACCGGAAAATATTTTGCCGTTTATGATTATGGATCAAATACCTAATGTTTTAGGTTCGCTTTTCTTAGCCGCTTTACTAGCTGTAATTATGGGTACGGCAGACTCTACTTTACTTGTTTGTGCGGTGATGTTTGAAAAAGATATTTATGGTAATCTTAAACCAGGAGCTAGTGATGAGCAAAAGTTAAAGGTAAATAAGTTGGCTACAGCAATAGGTGGGTTGCTAGTATTGATCTTAGCTTTTACCGCACCATCAATGTTTGATATTTGGGTTTGGAGTGCTGACATTACCGGTGCAACATTAGCAGTACCGATTTTATTAGGGATGTGTTGGAAAAGACCTTCGAATAAGGCTGCGCTAACAGCAGTTATCTTTGGTTTTTTGGGTTGGGTACTTGCTCAGGCGGGAATTGTTAATTGGAGTCCGATTTTGATGGGTTCTGTACTTTCTTTATTTGGTTATTTATTAATTACTGTTATTAGTCCTGCAAAAAACAATTTATGATGTACAAGTAGTGGGCGCCAAGAGAGTTAGATGACAATGGAGGTCGTAAAAAACATGGATTTAGTTATTCAAAATGGCCTAGTTATTGATCCAGAAACACATTTACAACAAAAGATGAGCATAGGGATTAAAGATGGTCGTATTGTTCAGTTAAGTAAGGAAAAATTGCAAGGTAATCAAGTAATTGAGGCCACAGGATTAATAGTTGCCCCCGGTTTTATTGACCTACATGCTCATGAAGATTCGTTGTCTCCAACGGAAGGGGAAAAAACGTTACCATTGGAAACAGCTAAAGCCTTGTTGCATACGGGTGTGACCACGATGGTAGGAGGTAATTGTGGGATTAGTGCCTTTTCGATTAAGAAACAGCTGGAGGTAGTAGAACAAGCTCAGCCGCCACTTAATTATTATACTTTGGTTGGTTATATAACATTACGTTATTTACTTAATATCGGTATTTATGAGCAGGCATCTGAGGAACAAATCTCCCAATTGAAACTTATGGTTGACGAAGCACTTTCTCAAGGTGCATTAGGGGTTTCGTTTGGTTTACAGTATGCTCCCGGAATTGCTACTCGTGAAGTCATCGCCATATCGGAGATAGTAAAAAAACACGATAAATTTATCGCTGTGCATATGAGGTATGATTATCCGCAAAGGGCTTTGGAAGCGGTACAAGAGATGGTTAAGGTCGCTGAGATAACCGGAGTAAAAATCCAAATCTCGCATCTTGCGGCGAATGTTTATGGTGGCGATAATTTAAAGCAAGCTTTGGCTATAATGGAAAAATGTTATCAGCAAGGGATGGATATAAAAGCAGATATGTATCCTTATGATGCTTGGGCGACTTCAATAAAGTCAGCTGTTTTTGATGAAGGAGTAGATAATTTTAATTTTACGTGGGAAGATATTGAAATTTTAACAGGGCTATATGCCGAACAAAGATGTACAGCTGAATTATTTGGACAGTTAAGAAAGCAAAAAGAAGATACGTCAGTAGTTTGTCATCAGGCGATACCTAGTGAAGACCTTGAGCTAGCACTTAGCCATTCTTTAGTATGTTTAGGAAGTGATGGACAAATCCGTAAGGATAGAAGTGGTAATTTACAGGGTCATCCGCGCAGTGCCGGGTCACCGGCACGGTTAATAGGTAAATATGTTCGTGGGAAAAAGTTGCTTAGCTTAGCAGAAGCTATCAGTAAATTAACTTTAAAACCTGCAGAAAGATTGAATTTGCCTAATAAGGGTAGGATTCAGCAGGGTAAAGATGCAGATATCACTATTTTTGATTTTACAGAGATTAGGGAACAGAGTCGATATGGAGATAATGTTTGTGTTCTTCCGGCACGCGGAATTGCTTATGTGCTTGTTGGCGGTAAGGTGGCTTATAAGAATGGTAATAAGTGAGGGGAGAGGCAGGAAGAAAGATGAAATTAAATTTTGCTAAATTAAATCCTAGTGGTAATACAACAGTATTGATTTTAGACTCTTTGCCTAGAAGCAGTTATAAGTTTGTAGCCTCACAGGTGATGAGAAGGGTAAGTTTAGCTGCTGAACAGGTAGGTTTTATCGAAGTTCCTACAAGTTCAGAGGCAGTGGCAAGGTTACAAATGATGGGTGGGGAGTTTTGTGGTAATGCCGTTCGCTGTTTTGCTACTTGGCTTGTGCAAAGACAGTATCCAGGGATTGTTTTTCAGGAAAAAGAAGGTTATTGGCTTGTTCCTTTAGAAATATCCGGACATCAAGGGGTTTTGCGTGTCCAGGTAGCTAAAGATAAAAAGAACAGGACAAAGGTGAAAACACCGATGCCTGTTCCGCAAAGAATTGAACAAGATACTGTTGAGGGTATTACTGATGACCTTACTTTAGTTAGTTTTGCAGGAATTACTCATGTTGTAGTTTGGAATAGTACCCCTGCAATTGAAAAATTTAAAATAATTAAAGAAAAAGTAGAAAGAGAATATGAAAATGATAAAAATAATGGAAAAATGGATGCTTTAGGAGTGATGTTTTATCAAGAAGAACAACAGTTTTTAACTCCCTTAGTTTTTGTGAGAAACACTAATTCTCTTGTTTGGGAAAATAGTTGTGGTTCTGGTACAGTAGCCGTAGCTTCAGCTTTAGCGGAAAAATACAAGCATAGTATCGCTTCTTTATCTATACTACAACCAGGTGGTGGGATTGGTGTTAATATCAAGTGGGAGGAAGGAGTTAAGGAAGCCGAGATTTTTGGTGCAGTTAGTTTAGAAACCGAAGGAATAGTGTATGTAGGAAAATAATAGGTGACAGTCCTAATAAGTCTCTGTCACCTTTCTATTAATATTCGCCAGTTATTATTTTGGGCAATTTCTAATAGTTTTGGTTCAGGATTTACTACCACTGGTTCTCCTACAGATATTAAGATAGGCAAGTCGCTAATGCTATCGGCATAAGAACGGCTTTTTTGCCAATCGATATTTTCTTTACTGAAGGTAATTTCAAGGAGCTTTTGTTTTGTTTCACCGTCAATAAAAGGGATGGAAGCATTAGAATCAAATGTTCCATTTTTAAAAGGTAAATTCATTCCTATAACGATATCTATTTTAAGATATTCTGCAATTACTTCTAAAAGCCCTGTATAACATCCTGAAAGCAGAACAGTATAATAGCCCTCTTTTTGGGCAGTTTTGATTTCATCTACTATTACTGTATTAAAATAGGGTTTAATAAGAAAATAAGTACTATAAAATAATTTTTGGATTTCCTCTTCAGACATTTCTTTAAAAATTTTATTAAATTTGTTTATAGCCCAAGGTTTTAATGTATTTCTAGAAATGATTTTAAGCTTGTACAAAATTAAAGCGGGAATGATTTGCAGATAAATCAGATAATAACGGAAAATATTAGCTGTTTGAGCTTTCCATACCTTCCCGATATAGGGTAAGGCATCTTTTGCAAAGAGCGTTCCATCGAAATCAAAAATAGCCAATTTTTTCATACAATACCTCTGAAATGACTAATTTTATTTATTTTAACATATATCGGTAATAAAATCCATGACTAGTTGGCATAAATTTTAATAAGGTGTGTCTTGTGTTTACTTTTTATGCTTATTTAAGTTTTTGTGGTAAACTTAAATAAAGGTTTTTAAATAGATTTTTGGAAGTGTTGTTGGAGGAGTTATGGAGAAGCTAAATGGGGTTGTAGAAAGAATTACTTATGTTAATGAGGAAAATGGTTTTAGTGTGATTAAAATAAAAGTAAAAGGTCAAGCTGATTTAGTTACAGTTGTTGGCAATATGGCATTTGTGAATATTGGTGCTGTTGTTGAACTTCAGGGCGAATGGAGTTTTGATAGTAGATATGGTCGACAGTTTAAAGCTAATTCTTATCTGGAAAAAATTCCTGCTACAGTAGCAGGAATTGAAAGATATTTAGGTAGTGGGTTGATTAAAGGAATTGGACCGGTAAATGCCAAGCGGATCGTAAAATGGTTTAAAGAAGATACTATTCGAATAATTGAAGAAGAACCGGAACGGCTTAATGAGGTGGAAGGGATAGGACCTAAGCGCATAGATATGATTAAAGATGCTTGGGTAGAACAAAAGGAAATAAAGAATGTGATGCTTTTTCTTCAGGAGCATGAGGTTTCGGTTGCTTATGCAGTAAAAATATATAAAACTTATGGAAATGCTAGTATTAATGTAGTTAAAGAAAATCCATATCGGTTGGCTGATGATATTTGGGGAATTGGTTTTAAGATTGCGGATAAGATTGCAACTAAACTTGGTTTTGATCAAAATTCTTATGTGCGTTGTCGTGCCGGGCTTATTTATGTCTTAAATCAACTTGCCAATGAAGGGCATTGTTTTGCTTTTCGTGAGCAGTTGTTACAGGAAGCTGTAGAAATATTGGAAATAGAGCAGGTTCTTTTAGAAAAAGCACTTGAAGATATGCTTAAAGAAGAAGTTATTGTACAAGAAGGGGAAGACAAGTTTTATTTGCCTTCTTTTTATTATAGTGAAGAAGGTGTGGCGAAAAGAATCAAAGAAGTAACGACAACAAAAAAGCCGTTTACCTTTCAAAATATCGAGGAAATAATTAAGGAAATTCAAAAAGAAAACAATATTGTTTATGACCAAGTTCAGTTAGAGGCAATTAAGGTAGCTTGTGACTCCAAGTTTATGGTTTTGACAGGAGGACCCGGTACAGGTAAAACGACAACAACTTTGGCGATTATACGTGTTTTAGAAAAAATGAAGGCCAAAATACTTTTAGCCGCTCCCACGGGAAGAGCAGCTAAAAGATTGTCTGAAGCAACAGGACGTGAGGCCCGTACACTGCATCGTCTTCTTGAATATAAACCTCCTCACGGCTATGAGAAAAATTCTGCAAACCCTTTAGATTGTGATGTTTTGATTATTGATGAGATGTCAATGGTAGATATTGTTTTGATGTATAATTTATTAAAAGCTGTACCTAATAAAGCAATGGTAATTTTAGTGGGTGATATGGATCAATTACCTTCCGTAGGTCCGGGGAATGTGCTCAGAGATATTATTAATTCAGGGGTAGTAAAGGTCGTAAAATTAACAAGAATCTTTCGTCAAGCACAAGGTAGTAGGATTATCACTAATGCTCATAAAATAAACAAAGGTGATTTCCCTTATTTAAAGGGTGGTCGAAAAAGTGACTTCTTTTTTATTGAAGAAAGTGATCCTGTAAGTATTGTTGCACAGATTAAAGCGCTTTGTGCCCAACGGTTACCGGCTTATTATGGTGTGGATCCGGTAGATGATATTCAGGTTTTGACACCGCTGCAAAGAGGTGTCGTCGGAGTCAGAAATTTAAATGAAGTTTTACAAGAAGCTCTTAATCCTGCAAAAATTTGGGTAACTTATGGTGGCATTAAGTATAAATTATATGATAAAGTAATGCAGATTAAAAATAATTATGAGAAAAACGTTTTTAACGGAGATATTGGACGAATTATTGCTTTAGACCAAGAAGAAAAAAAAGTGCTGATCCGTTTCGATCAGCACGTTGTAAAATATGATGTTACAGAATTGGATGAAGTTGTTTTGGCTTATGCAACGACAATTCATAAGAGTCAAGGAAGTGAGTTTAGAATTGTTGTCGCCCCACTAGTTACACAACATTTTATCATGTTACAACGGAATTTGTTATATACTTGTGTAACGAGAGCCAAAAAAGTTATGGTTTTATTAGGAACCAAGAAGGCTTTAGCGATAGCTTTAAAAAATAATAAGGTGGAGCTACGTAATACTATGTTGGAGGAAAGGTTAAAAAGATAGATGAAAGTTCACTTTATTTTTACCTGGTGATAAACTTTTTTGCCTTTTCTCAGCATTAATTTATTATCAATAAAGTCAGCCAGGGTAATCATTTGAAAAAAGTCTTCTACCCTTTCTTCATTTAGGTAAATACCGCCTTGTTGAATCAGACGTCTGCCTTCTCCATTAGAGGAAATGAGCCCCGTTTCTGTGAGCAGGGTAAGGATATCCATTTCGGCAGTGAATGTGGACTTTTCTAGTTCAGTAGTAGGAATAGCTGTAGAATCTTCTGTAAGGTCGCCAAATAGTGCCTGGGCGGCCTTTTGTGCTTTTTCAGCTTCTTTTTGACCATGAACTAATTTAGTTACTTCATAAGCTAGGACTTCTTTAGCTTTATTGATTTGTTCATCTTTAAGGGCACCTAATCTTTTTACTTCTTCCATCGGGAGGAAGGTGAGCAGAGCAAGACAGTTTTCGACATCGGGGTCAGCAATGTTTCGCCAGTATTGGTAGAAGTCGTATGGTGAAGTCTTTTCCGGATCTAGCCAAATAGCTCCTGATTCAGTTTTCCCCATCTTTTTTCCTTCACTTGTGGTAAGAAGTTTAAAAGTAAGTCCATAAACACTGGCATTTTCTATACGTCTAACTAAGTCTACACCACTAATAATGTTTGACCATTGGTCATTACCACCCATTTGCAGTCTACAATTATAACGTCTGTAGAGTTCCAGGAAGTCGTAAGATTGCATCAACATATAGTTGAATTCTAAAAAGGAGAGCCCTTTTTCTAGTCGATTTTTAAAACATTCCGCCGTAAGCATTCTGTTGACGGAAAAGTGTTTACCGATATCTCTTATAAATTCAATATAATTGAGGTTGGTGAGCCAGTCAGCATTATTAACCATTAATGCTTGATCTTCATCAAAGTCAATAAATCTGGAAAATTGTTTTTTAAAAGATTGGACATTATATTCTACTTGTTCTTTCGTCAGCATTTTTCGTAAATCTGTGCGCCCCGAAGGGTCACCAATCATGCCTGTACCTCCACCAAATAAGGCAATTGGTTGATGACCTGCTTTTTGTAGATGCATCATCACCATTACTTGTACAAAGTGACCTACATGTAGGCTGTCGGCAGTAGGGTCAAAACCTATATAAAATGTAATTTTTTCTTTTTCCAGTAGGTCTCTAATTTCTTCTTCATGTGTTGCTTGTTCGATATATCCTCTTTCCTTTAGAATATCGTAAACATTTGCCATTAGTTTTCACTCCTTGTTTTAGCTAAAATATTTTGTTTGTTTATAATAACTTAATATACTTGAGTTAATAATGCAAGGTGTGGAAATAGTTTTTCATGTATAACCTCTTAATGTAAAGGGATGATATATTTAACTAAATAAATAAAGAGTAAAGAGGATTTATCATGGAAAAATTAACTTATGACCGTATTTTTGGTCAGTTGGTAAAATACGCTTATATGGGACGAATAGCCGAAGGGATTCGAGAATTAAATCCTCGTGACGAGGAAGATTTGCGTGAATATATTAAATATGCTTCCGGAGGAGGAGACCCGGACAAAGTAGTCTTTAAGGTAAAAGATTGTCTGGGGGAGGAAAGGTGTAAGGAAAACAAGTGTCAAGTAGCTTGCCTTTTTCATGCTATTGTTAGAGACGAGGAAGGGAAGATCGTTATTAAGGAGGACTATTGTACTGATTGTGGTAAATGTGTACAGGTCTGTACTTATGACCATTTAGTGGACAAAAAGGAGTTCATTCCTTTAGTTAAGGTTCTTCAAGAGCGGGAAGTGCCTGTTTATGCTATAGTTGCTCCTGCTTTTATTGGTCAATTTGGTGAAAAGGTAACACCGGGTAAATTGCGTATGGCTTTAAAGCGGTTAGGTTTTTATGGGATGGTTGAGGTAGCTTTATTTGCTGATATTTTATCTTTAAAGGAAGCATTAGAGTTTGATGAATATGTAAGAAAAGATGATGACTTTGTTCTTACTAGTTGTTGTTGTCCTTTATGGGTAGTGATGATTAAAAAAATGTATCATAAGTTAATCCCTTATGTTTCTCCTTCTGTTTCACCTATGGTTGCTTGTGGACGAGCTATAAAAAAGATTCATCCTGAAGCGAAAGTAGCTTTTATTGGTCCTTGTATTGCGAAAAAGGCCGAAGCCAAAGAACCTGATGTGAAAGATGCAGTAGATTATGTCCTTACTTTTCAGGAACTAACTCAAATTTTTGAAGTTGTAGAGATTAATCCTGCTGAAGAAAAAGAAGACCCCAGTGAGCATTCTTCGTTAGCCGGTAGAATTTATGCATATACTGGGGGAGTAAGCAAGGCAGTGGCTGATACTTCAGAGAGAATCAGACCGGAAAAAGTAATAAAAATAAAGACCGTTCAAGCTGATGGGGTTAGAGAGTGCCGCAAGTTACTTCAGGATATTGAGAAAGGAAAAGTTGTGGCTAATTTTTATGAAGGAATGGGCTGTGAAGGGGGATGTGTGGGAGGTCCTAAAGCTAATTTAGAATCTGAACAGGGAAGAGAGCAGGTTTATTTCTATGGTCAAAAAGCTCCTAGTTTAACGCCTGCTGATAATTTATATGTCTTAGAATTGCTTAAAATCTTAGGTTTTCAAGAAATAGTACAACTATTAGAAGGTGAAAAATCAAATTTCTTTAAAAGAAAATTTTAAAAAGGAAAAATAAAAAGTTTTCCAAGTAAAAATAATACGTTTTAATCCGGAACAATCATGGTGCCGATACCTTTGTTGGTGAATATTTCTAAGAGTAAGGCATGTGGTTTACGACCATCAATAATATGGACATGAGAAACACCATGTTCTAATGCCAAAAGACAGCTTTCTACTTTAGGAATCATGCCTCCGTTAATCACTCCTTTTTGCAGGTAACTGCGAATTTCTTTTGTTGATAATTTTGAAGCTAAAGATTCAGGCTTATCGCCTAAATAAATACCTTTGACATCAGTTAACATTACTAGTTTATGAGCCTGTAGGGCTCCACCTAGTGCTCCGGCAGCATAGTCGGCATTGATGTTATAGGTTTTTCCTTGAGGACCTATTCCTAAAGGTGAAATAACAGGGATAAAGCCTTGCTTGGTAAGCAGGTGAATAATTTCCGGATTTATTTTCTTTATTTCTCCGACTAGACCGAGGTCGGTCCAAATTTCTTTTCCTGTTTGATCTGTAGTTATAAACTTTTTCTTTTCAACTTGAATCAGGTTACCGTCTTTACCGGAAATTCCGACAGCTTTTCCGCCTAATTCATTAATAAGACCGACAATTTCTTTATTAATATTACCGCTTAGTACCATTTCTACTACTTTAATTGTTTTTTCATCGGTAGCTCGCATTCCTTGGATAAACTTTGATTCATAGCCTATTTTTTTAAGCCATTTATTTATATCCGGTCCACCCCCATGGACTAAAACCGGGTTCATGCCCACAAGCTTCATTAAAATAATGTCTTGTAAGACAAGCTTTTCCAATTCGCAATTAACCATAGCATGTCCACCAAGTTTAATAATTACTGTTTTACCGAAAAACTTTTGAATATAGGGAAGGGCCTCTACTAGTATCGCGGCTTTTTCTGTAGGATCCAACATTTTTTTCACTCCTGTCAAGTTTGATTATAATGCACAATTATACAAAACCTCTATTAATTATACATAACAAAGGCAATTTATCATAGTGTAAATCTAATTTAAATTTTATTAACTCCTTTAATACTGATGCATATAGTGTAGGTAGTCAGTAAAAAGGGGTGAATGTAGTTGTATGCTGTTTTATTTTTTGCTTTAGCTTTAAGTATGGATGGTTTTGGTATAGGATTGTCTTATGGTTTAAGAAAAATTAAAGTATCCCTTTTTTCGTTATGTATTATTTGTCTTTTTTCTGCATTTGCGATTGCTTTCTCCATGACTTTTGGAAAGGTATTGGCTTTTTTTTTACCGAATAATAGGGCAGTTTTTTTAGGCGCTCTTATTTTAATAGTAGTGGGGATATGGCTTATCTTACAGCAATATTTTTTAAATTTATGGGACTGTCATGTAATTAATATTCTTAAAGAACCGGTGCAGGCAGACTTGAATAAGTCCGGGGAAATTGATTTAAAAGAAGCATTTTTTTTAGGTTTTGCTTTGGCAATGGATGCTTTAGGTGCAGGTTTAGGTGCATCGATGTCGGGTTATAGTTTACTTTGGACACCAATAATGGTGGGGATTGCTGAATTTATAATGATTAATTTAGGAATTATTGTTGGGAAAAAGTTACAGATAGATAGATTAAAGAAGCTGGCAACATTGCTTCCGGGAGGAATTATAATAATTTTAGGTATTGCAAAATTGTTCCCTTTATAACTGGTAATATATACACTCTTCCAAATATCATACAAAATAAAGCCTAGGGTAAACTATGCTTAGGTTGGTAACTGTTATTCAAAGATTAGCAAGGCTCAATCTCTGTGCCGTTAGTTAATCTTTAGTTACCAACCTGATTTTTATTTTAGAAAGAAAAAGAATATATAAAATTATATAAGTTTTCAAATTTAATAGAGGAGTTAAGTCATATTTTGTAGAATAAAATTGATATATGATTTTGTAATTGTTTTGAAAGGAGCAAAAAAATGTATGGACAAGTTGAAACTAAGTACTAAATTAATTGCTCTTATCCTAATTTGTACATTGGGGATGGTTTTAATTGGTGCATTTGGTGGTTACCAAATGAAAATAGTAAATAATTCCGTGGAAAAAATGTATTCTGAGTTTATGCAAGGTTTAACTATGCTTGGTGAATTGAGAATAACCTATGAAGAAATTAGTAGAATGACTTTCCTTTATCAATTATCTAATAAGCAGGAAGAGTTGGAAGCAGTAGAGAAGGAAATAGATTTAAAATTAGAACAAGTAGCTGCAAATATTACTAATTTTTATATAAATACAAAAGACCCCATTGTCAGGGGAATGATGGATGAGATTATTAAAAAGTTAGCTGTTTATAATAAATATCGTAATACACTTATAACCGAAAAGAAGCAAGGAACATTACAGTCCGATTTAAAAGAACTTTTTACTTATCAGGATGATATTCAAAGAGGAATTAAGGAATTAGAGGATTATCACCAAAATTACAGTAAAAGTTTATACACCAATAGTATAAAGGTTTATAATGACTCTCGTAAAGTTTTATTTATTATGATTTTTATTAGTGTTATTTTAGCAGTATTATTTGAAGCCGTAATTTATAGGTCAATTATTAAACCTATACAAGGATTAATAAAAACCGCCCAAAAATTAAAAGAATGTGATTTAACAGCACAAATTAAAAATGGTTATCAGGAAACGGAAATTGGGCAATTATTATCATCTTTTAATGAAGCGGTGTTAAATTTAAGAAATTTTATCGGTCAAATAGAAGTGACTGCTGAAAAAACAGCTCAGGCTAGTAATAAAGTAGTGGCAGTAGCTAGAGAAACAGAAGAAGGTGCGATTCAAACTGCTAATACTGTGGAAGATTTAGCTAAGACTACACAGCAACAAATGTATCAAGCTCTGGTTATGACTGATGCTGTAGAAAAGGTAGAATTAGCAGTAAAGAAAATTACGGAAAGTTATAAGAAAGCACAAAAAGACACTGATAAAGCTAACTTTTTATCTCAGGAAGGGAATATGCATATTGAACGGATTGTAAAACAGATGGAAATAATTCGTCAAGTTTCTTTAAATATTGGGGATAAAGTAGAAGAATTAGGTGATTTGTCAAGTAGAATAGGTGAAATAATAGAAATAATTGGCGGTATAGCTCAACAAACAAATTTGTTGGCTCTAAATGCTGCTATTGAGGCTGCTAATGCAGGTGAACATGGGCGAGGGTTTGCTGTTGTAGCGGAAGAAGTTCGCCAGCTAGCTGAACAATCAGAAGAGTCAGTTGGACAAATTGATCAGTTGGTTACGAAGATTCAGCAAGGTGTAGAAAAAGCAATTACTGTTACAAATAAGGGCGTAGAGGAAGTTCAAGTTGGTACGGAGACTGTAGAAAAAAGTGGCAAGTCTTTTGGTGAAATTATGATGGCTGTTGCCAGTATAAAAGAAGCTGTTAATGCTGTAGGTGTTTCTACTGAGGAGATCTCTTCCGAGAGTCAGGCCCTTAAAGAGATTATTTTAGAATCTATTAGTGCATATCAAAGTATAAGCGCTCACACTCAAGAAGTATCGGCAACGGCAGAAGAACAAGCGATGATTATGTCCCAAACAGTAAAATCTACTGCAGATCTTTCTGCTTTATCAAAAAAATTAAAAAAATCAATAGAACATTTTAAAGTGTGATTTAAGGGCTAAGGTAAAGAGGGAGCTGTTCTTCCTTTGGTTCCTCTGGAAAATATAGGAATTTATTAGCAACACTTTTATCTGGGAGAAAGCCTTTAAATTTAGTTAATGTTTCACCAGTTGTTTTAATGATGCTAATGGAATTATTTATTTCCTCCCAAAAAATAAGTGTATTATCTTTGGTCCACTGCAGATTATGTATGGGAAGAATAAAAGATTTAATTTTAGTTGGATTTTTATCTGTTAAGTTATATAAATATAAGTCTTCTTGTCCATCCTCATCTCTGAAGATAGTATAAGCTAGAGATGAGGATGAATGATTAAAGCATAAATTATTACATATACCGGCAAGATTATCGAAGAGAATTGTTGTTTTGTTAGTTTGGTAATTCCAAATGATGAAATTTCCTGTTTCTTGACTGTTTGGATTTAAAACAAGTAAAATTTCTTTATCTGAAAGCCAGCATAAAGGACCCAAGTGCTGCAAAAATTTAGTAGCTAATTCTTTTCCTTTATTGTCAATAATCTTTATTTGAAAAAAATCGCTTCCTTGTTGAGGATAATCTTCTAAAAAAGCATAGAGTAGCTTGTCGTCCAGGGGACTCCAAGCTATAGAGAAAATTACTTTAACTGTGCCAAGATTATTTTGCGGGAAGGGATAAATTTTTTTAATATTTTTTAGAGGGTCGTAAACTCCTAAGTAATGATGGTCTGCGTAAGCCAGTTTTGTTCCTTTATTATTCCAAGTGCAAGAAGGCTGAGTTGAAAGAAAAATTGGCTTTTTTTCTTCCGTAAGACTGTAGAGAAAAAGCCCTTGCCATAAATCAAAGAGGGTATAGTATTTTTCTTGGGGGCTTAATGTAGCTAGGTGTCCCCAATTTTCAAGTGCTGTACCAGGTATAAAATCAAGTGGTTCTAATTGGTTCCTCATCGCTCGAATTGTCCCCGTATGATTAAGAATTATTTGTACGGGTATTTCTTGAGGAAATTGTGATAAAGAAACAATTCGGCCGGAATGAAGACCCATTAAAGCAAAAAGAGCATCAGAAGAAAAAGGATAATTGAGTAATTTATCTTGAATTTTTAAGTAGATTAGATTATGTTTGTAACCTAAATAAAGACCGTGAAGAGAACGCTCCCCTTTTTTAATTTCCCAAGGGTCATATGTTTCAGCTAGACTATTGGTGGGTATAGTTAAAAACAATAAAAGTAAAGTTATGCTGAAAAGTCTTTTGCCCATTTTTTTATTCATGGCTGCTCACTCCTCCTCAAAAACAAAACCATAATGGAAATATTTTACATTTATTTACAAAGTCCTTCTTTTTAAAAAAATAAATAAAAAAAATAACCCTTAAAACCAAGGGTTATAGTATAAAATGATTAGGTGCATCTTTTCAAGATGCAGTTCTTAGAGAGAAAGGTGGGATTCGAACCCACGTAATTCAGGTGCCACGTACCTGAGTGCAACCACTACACCACAATCTCTCTTCGCGAACTTGTCATCATTATAACAAGGCTTGTTAATATTTGCAAATGGTTCTTTTTGGACGATGTTATTATTTTTTCGTTTGACAATTATTAGAGAGCATTTTATAATAAGTGCATTAAGATAATTAGAGTTAAGGGGCGGTTAGCTCAGCTGGTTAGAGTGCTGCGTTGACATCGCAGAGGTCACTGGTTCGATTCCAGTACCGCCCACCATTATTTATTAAAATATCGACAAATACTAAAGGAACTATTTTGGAAGTTCCTTTTTCTGTTTTTATTACCAGAATACCTCTTGTATATTAAAGCTAAAGCATCATATAATATTTCTACAAAGAAAGGGTTATGAAAGGAGTGAAGTGCTTGCTTGAACCGATTTCAATAGGTACGTATACTAATCCACATTTTGTATTTGAACGTTTAAATAATGAGTTGGAAATTTTACAAAGTGAAGGTGTTCCTCTTATCCTTGATATGGATAAAGTAGGGGAAATCACTTTTATGGATTGCCTTCTTCACCATAAAGAAGACCATAAAGAAGACCATAAAGAAGGTTATAGTGGTGCTGATACTTTTAATACAATTAAATTCTCTATCGCAAACTGTTTAGCAGAAATAATTGTAGAAGAATGGGAGATTTTATTAATTAGAAAAATTGTACAGGATAATTTTTATTATTATAATCAAGAAGAAAAACAGACCATTTTAAATAAAACTAAAAACATCTTAAATCCAGCCGGGTTAAATCCATATCATCAGCATCAACGTAAAGAAGAAGTAAGGCTTAAAATTTTAGATTATTTAGAGCGTCATAAAAATTTAATTATAGAAGGATTTATTAATTTCCGTTTAAAGGATTATCAAAAAAATCTGGAAGAAATTGTAAACTCAGCTGTTGATGAGCTAATTATGGAAAAAGAATATCTTGAATTTATTCGGCTTTTAAAATATTTTGTTGAGATACAAGAGCCACGTGTACAAAAAGTACAAATTGTTTTTAAACAAAACGGGAAATTTTCACTTTTAGATGAAGTAGATAAACCGATCAAACATGAATGTCTCGATGGATTAGTGGTTGACCTTTTGGAAAATGAAATAAATTATGAGGACCTTTTAATTAGTGCTTTAATTACGTTAGCCCCTAGTGAGTTGTTATTACACAAGGAACCTCAAGTAGATACAGATGATACGATTAAGACTATTGAAAATGTTTTTGGTAGTAGGGTTATTAATTGTTCCGGCTGTAAAAAATGTGATGGTAGTTAAGGAAGAGAAAAAGAGTGTGAGCAGATGTATAATTTATTACTTATTGTATTGATGGGATTTATTGGTGCTTGTATTGGTTGGGTTACTAATGTCTTAGCAATTAGACTTCTTTTCAAGCCTTATCAAGAATATAAAGTACCTGTTTTAGGTTGGAAAATACAAGGTCTTATCCCTAAAAGGAAAAAAGATATCGCTGTTGCATTAGGAGAAATTGTTAGTACAGAATTAATTACAGGAAATGATGTGTTGGAAAGTTTAAGTCGTAAAGATATTAAAGAACGGCTTAGGGCAAAATTTGAAAAATATGTACGTGAACAAGTTTTTTTACGACTACCTTTTGTAATTCCGGAAAGCATTTTAGCATCATTGGCGGAGTTTATGGCAAAATTATTAGGACAAGAAGTCAATAAATTTCTTGATAATCCTAGTAAGTTTTTTCAGGCACAAGAAATAAATGAAATCAAGCAAGAAATTAAAAGAATTGTAGAAAAAAAAGTAATTTCATTAGAGATGGTTAGTTTAGAGGAGATCGTATATACTTTGGCTCGTTCTGAATTAAAGCATATTGAAATAATCGGGGGGATTTTGGGTTTTTTTATTGGGATCGCCCAAGGAATTATTTCGATTTTTTGGCAAGGTGTAATTTGATTTATTTATAATAAAAAAAAGAAACGCCCTTCAAGGCGATTTCTTTTTTACATTTAAGCTGAATAGATGGTTAGATGCCTAAGCTGTAGGAAATTCTGTAGAAGAAATAATTAAATCAAATTTACCATCAATTAAATGAATAGGGATAATATAAGTATCATCATCATTTTCTATTTTTGCTTGCTGATAAAGTTTTTGAGGTTCCATTTGTAGTTCAATATTCTGGTTAGACATATTTACTAAAAAAATACCGTTATGAACATTTAAAAATTCAGTTACAGATGCTTTAGTCATTTCATCAATACAGTTAAATTTTTCACCTGCAAATTTTGAAGCAAGAGTTAGAAACATATTTTTATCGGCAGCTATGCCTGTAAAAAGATTATATTCACCATATATTTTCTGACAGACAAGCCATTCTGGGGTATAATTATTTAGTGGAGATTTTTTTTCTAAGCGAGGTGTTTCATCAAGTAGCCTAATCACATTTTTTAATATTAGAGCGGTGTAGTCACTATAAATTTTACTGCGAAATGAATCTTCAAAATCAAGAAAGACATGCACAATTTTATCGATGTCACCTTGTTTAAGAATTTCTATTTGTTCAGCTGTTAATTGGCAATCCTTTTTATAGTTTTCCAATTCATTTTGAAGTTGGTCAAGAGTAAGAAATTTTTTGTCTACTAAAGCTTGACTTAACTGTAAATAACCTTGTTTTTGTGTAGATAAAAGATTTTGTAGCTGATGTTCGTTTAGATAACCTAATTGTATCGCAATTTCACCAAATCTTTTGTCGATTTTCATTTGTTGTTGATGAACTTCTTGGACTTGTGTACTGTTCATATAGCCAAGATTAATAGCTAAAATTCCTAGTTTAACGTGAATTGATTTTTGGTATTCTAAAGCTTCTTTTAATTCTTCGGTAGTAACTAAATTCTTGTTTAAAAGGTAATTACCAAAATACTGACTAAACATAATTAAACCCCCTCATTATCTTTTAGTCTATCGAGAATAGAAATGATTTGTGTTTCTTTCCAAGGTTTTTGAATAAAGTCATAAGCCCCTTCTTCTAAGGCTGTTTTCAAATGAGTTTGTGTTCCTGAGGAAGTAATCATAATTACTTTTGTTGTAGAATTAAATTTTTTAATTTCTTTAAGAGTTTCAATCCCATTCATAACGGGCATAACAATGTCTAAAAAGACAATTTGCGGGTTATGTTTTTTAATTAAGGGTAGAGCCTCGTTTCCGTTACTTGCTTCTAAAATTGTTTTGACTCCGGCATCAGTTAGTATTTCTTTGAGTTGTTTTCTGACTAACATGGAGTCATCGCAGAGTACAATTTTAAGCTGTTCTGAACTCATTTAACAAATCCCCTTTCTTTTGTTTGTTTTTATTTTAATTTTTTTACAATAATTTTTGTATTTTGTCGTAATTATAACATTTGTTTATATATTCTATAGTTTTTTAAAAATACCTTCATTAAATGACTTTAAAAATTGTTTTTTTACAAAAAAGGAGGTTCCGTGAAATGGCAGTTGATTTGCATATACACAGTATTGCCAGTAGTGATGGAGAATTTACAGCTAGAGAAATAGTAGAAAAGGCTATAAAACTTAATCTTGAAACAATAGCTATTGCTGATCATGAAACGGTGAAATCAGTGCAGGAGGGTGTTTGTTGGGGTGAAAAAAGGGGAGTGGAAGTAATTCCGGCTTGCGAAATAGTGGCTAAACATGGGGGAGAAACCTTGCATATTTTGGGGTATTATATAGATGTCCAAGACCAAGGATTGCTTGCGTTATTTGAGAAAGTAGATGCTGCTCGGTGGCGGGTTGTTGATCTTCAAATTGCTAAGTTAAGGGAGGCCGGTTTTTACCTTGATAAAGAAAAAGTGATGGAAGAATGTAATTATACGATTCCTGTTGGTGGTTCTTTTGTTAATGTTGTTTTTGCTGACCCTCGCAATAAGGAGAATCCATTGATTAAAGAATATCGGGAAAAAGAAAATTGTGTAGTACGTTTTTTGTTTGATTATTTAAATGTTGGTAAACCGCTTTATGTTCCTCAATATGTTCCTGAAGCTATAGACGTGCTTCGAATTATTAAGGGCAGTGGTGGTATCCCTATTCTTGCTCATCCCGGTTCAAATTTAACTCCGGAACAAACCGGGATTATTGATGACTTGCTTAATTATGGACTTAAGGGATTGGAAGTATATACATCTCATCATCATGAACAACAGGAAAAGTATTATTTTGATTATTGTCAAGAGAAGAAGCTTCTTTATACCTGTGGCAGTGACTTTCATGGTAGATTTAAACCAACGGTAAAGATGGGGGAGATTAGGAATAATTCCTATAAGATAGTAGATAATTTAAAAAGGGTAAAAAAATAATTCCCCGTTTTGTAACGGGGAAGAGGAGAAGAGATAACAGATGTTGTTGACTAGATTAAGAATGCTTTTTTAGTACTATATCGCCCACAGAACAATTTGTAAGGTCGGCCACTACTGGACATTTTACTTTAAAGATAAAAAATATTTTTTTATTTTTTATTTCATTTAAACATTCATAATTTCCTTGCCCTTTAGCAATAATTAAATCTGCTTCTGCAAATTCACGTAGAAAACTATTGGAGCATAATTTTAAAATAGTGCCTGGTACATCACTGCCATTATCTATTACTCTAACTAAGTCTGTTATACCGGCAAATTCTGCATCTTCCATTATGGCATCATTAATAATAGGTTGACCTTTAACGACAAAGGTAACTTTTTCTCGTGGCATTCTGGTTAAAAGAAGTTTATCCATGACGATTTCGCCACAATTATCACCTAGGTAGAGAATTTTTTTAGCATGTTTTATTTCTTGGGCTAATTCATGAGCCGTATTACCTTTTATCTGTTTGTCTAAAGAATCTTGCAAAGTTTTTTTAACTTGCTTCATAGTAATATTAGAACTTAAACCAAAGTCGATAATATTGGCGGAGGCGGCAAAACGAATTGCTTGTTCAAAGGGGAAAGGGCTGTTTTGTACTGTTTCTTCCAAATACTCATAAAGATTAAGAGCGTCTTGATTAAAGTGATTTTTAATTTCTTTATAGGGGTCAGGATGACCGGTTTTTTCTTTGATGATTTTGTGGATGAGACGACTCATATAGGGAGGGTTGTTGCTAAAATCCAGTTGTTCCATTTCCCGCAAAACAAGACGGATTATTTTTTCTTGTAAGATATAATCCTGGGTTACCATTTTAACTGAGTCTACAGCTTGTCTAGTTAAACAAGGGATACAATCAAAATAAAAGTGCATTTTTTTAGCTCCTTTTTTAAAAAATAAGAATATAGATACACTATTTAAATTATATAGGTTATTATAGAGTTCGATAAGGGTGAAAGTTTTTTCATTAAAGTATTGTTTCTAATTAAATGGTCGTGATTGACATTGTTTTGGTGATATCATATAATTTTTTTAGAGCATTTGTCTGCGTTTGACTGGAGTGAAAGTCGCAGGTTATTATTCTCGTCTCTCGGGGGACGGGATTTTATTGTTTGCACTGTTGTCGATGATTAATTATGGAGGGATATAAATGCTGAACATTACGTTGAAAGATGGTTCAGTAAAACAGTATAAAGCGGGGAGTACTGTTTTGCAGATTGCCGAAGACCTTAGTAAAGGGTTAGCGAGAAATGCTTTAGTGGCTAAGTTGAATAATGAAGTGGTAGATTTATCTTTTCAAGTTTATGAGGATTGTACTTTGGAGATTTTAAATTTTGCTTCTCCTGAAGGGCAAAATGCGTATCGACACACTACTTCTCATATTTTGGCTCAGGCAGTTTTGCGACTTTTCCCCAAAACAAAACTTGCTATTGGTCCTGCTATTGCTGATGGTTTTTATTATGACTTTGATACAGAACATACTTTTACGCCTGATGACTTAGAGAAGATAGAGGCGGAAATGAGGAAGATTATTAAAGAAAATTTACCTTTAGTTAGGAAGGAATTAAGCCGAAAAGATGCCCTGCAGTTATTTAAGGAAAAAGGTGAAATCTATAAAGTAGAGTTAATTGAGGACTTACCAAAGGATGCACAAATTTCTCTTTATGAACAAGGAGAGTTCATTGACTTATGTGCCGGACCTCATTTGCCCAGTACAGGGAAAATAAAGGCTGTTAAATTGATGAGTCTTGCCGGTGCCTATTGGCGGGGTAATGAGAAGAATAAGATGTTACAGCGTATTTATGGTACTTCTTTTCCTAAAAAATCTGCCTTGGACGAGCATTTGTTTCGTTTAGAAGAGGCGAAGAAAAGAGACCATCGCAAATTAGGGCAGGAGTTAAAGCTTTTTACGGTGATGGAAGAAGGACCCGGTTTTCCTTTTTTCTATCCTAAAGGGATGGTGCTGAGAAATGAATTAGAAAACTATTGGCGACAGGTTCACCGCGAATGGGGTTATCAGGAAATTAAGACTCCGCTTATTTTAAATCGTCAACTTTGGGAACGGTCGGGACATTGGTATCATTATCGGGAGAATATGTATACCACTGTTATTGATGAAGAAGACTATGCGATTAAGCCGATGAACTGTCCTGGGTCGATGCTTGTTTATAATTCTGAATTGCATAGTTATCGTGATTTTCCCATTCGCACAGCCGAATTAGGTTTGGTACACAGACATGAATTGTCGGGTGCTCTGCATGGCTTGATGCGGGTGCGTAGTTTTACTCAGGACGATGCCCATATTTTTATGCTACCGGAGCAGATTACGGAAGAGATTAAAGGTGTCATTGATTTAGTGGATTCTGTTTATAAGCTGTTTGGTTTTGAGTATCATGTAGAGCTTTCGACTAAGCCGGAAAAGGCAATGGGTTCTGCTGAGGAGTGGGAGATGGCGACTAATGCTTTAGAAAAAGCTCTGCAGGAAAAGGGCATGGACTATAAAATAAATCCTGGTGATGGGGCATTTTATGGACCGAAGATAGATTTCCATTTACGGGATTCTCTTGGTCGGACGTGGCAGTGTGGGACGATTCAATTGGATTTTCAGATGCCGGAGAAATTTGACCTTACTTATGTAGGGGAAGATGGACAGAAGCATCGCCCTGTCATGATTCATCGCGTTGCTTTTGGTAGTATTGAACGTTTTATCGGAATCTTGACCGAGCACTATGCCGGAGCGTTTCCTACTTGGTTGGCACCGGTTCAGGTTAAGGTGCTTCCAATTACGGAACGACAACATACTTATGCTCAGAAGTTAGCTGATGACCTTTTTAAGGAAGGGATTCGTGTAGAGGTAGATGAGCGTAGTGAAAAAATCGGTTATAAAATCAGAGAGGCACAGTTGGAGAAGATTCCTTATATGCTTGTTGTCGGAGATAAGGAAATGGAAGAAGGTACAGTTGCTTTGCGTACCAGAAAAGAGGGCGACCAAGGTACGGTTGATTTCGGTGAGTTTAAAAAGGTACTTCAGGTAGAAATAGAGAAAAAACAATAGTGATAAACAAATTTACGAATTGGTTTCTAATAGATAAAAAGGATAATATGTGGTAAAATAAATATAGTTAAAATAATATGTTTATTGAAAATAGGTGATCTTATGGAATCATTGGAAAGATTAAAAAGGTCATTAGAGAATAGGGCAGAAGTGAATAGTAGCGGGGCGGAGAAAGATTTTAAAACAAGGCAGGAAGAAGCCAAGAGTCAATTATTCAGAAGTATAGATAAATGGCTTGTTCCATATAAATCCGGGCAGGGTGTATTACAGAATAGAAATCAGTGTGGCGCGGAAAAGGATGTTATAGAACGGCAAATAAATATTTATAAAAAGGAGTTACGAGAGATATTTTCAGATAAAGAACTTTTTCTTTTAAGGTATAAATTACATCAGAAGGCGGATTTGCGTTGTGAGTTTAGAGAGAAGAGGGGACATTTACCCTTGAAAAAATTAGAAAAACTATTGGAGCTTGAACGTCAAACATCAAGTGATAAAGGACGCCAATTCATAAAGGTTTGTCAGAGGTTAGGGCTCATAGAATTACGCAAGCCACTAAAGGAGCATGAAAAGATTTCCCAAAGAGAAAGTGGGTCTAATAATACAAAGGGGCATCAAGAGCGATCAGCTGGGATCCCTCGGTAAAGAGGCGGTTAAAGGAAAAACCAATGTCCCTAGTCGATAATATTATGTAATTTAAAATTGACAGGATTAAAAATCCTTGTTATAATAACAAGGTAAAAAAAGATAGAGAAATAAGTAGAAGCCGTCCGCTTCTCACCTTACGGCAAGTTAGCTGGTAAGGTTAAAAACAAAAACACAGGAAGAGTCGTTGTTTAAAGGCGGATGGTAAATATCTGCCTTTTTTATTTATAAGGCAAAAATTTGGAGGTGTAGAGTTATAAGTAAAGAGTTACGTGTAAATGAGAAGATTAGGAGTAGAGAGGTTCGCTTAGTTAGTGAAAAGGGTGAGCAATTAGGGATTATGTCTCCTAAAGAAGCTGTGCAAATAGCTTTAAACAGAGGATTAGATTTAGTAGAAGTTGCCCCTAATGCGAAGCCCCCGGTGTGCAAAATTATGGATATCGGGAGATATAAATACGAGCAAAGTAAGCGAGAAAGGGAAGCACGTAAAAAACAGCGTGTGATTAATGTGAAAGAAGTAAAGTTACGCCCTAATATTGAAACACATGACTTTCAGGTTAAAACAAGAAATGCAATTCGTTTTTTGAAGGGTGGAGATAAGGTTAAGGTCACGATTATGTTTAGAGGTCGTGAAGTATCTCATCCTGAATTAGGGCGTGAGCTTCTGGAAAGAGTTGTGGAAATGGTTAGTGAATATGCTATAGTAGAAAAACATCCTAAATTAGAAGGTAGAAATATGACCATGTTTTTATCTCCGAAATAGGATTAAAGTTAGAGAGGGGGATATATTCTTATGCCAAAAATGAAAACGCATCGTGGTGCGGCAAAGCGTTTTAAAGTTACGGCAACTGGTAAAATTAAAAGGTATCATGCTTTTAGAAGTCATATTTTAACTAAAAAGTCCACAAAGAGAAAGCGCAATCTTAGAAAAGCTGCGATAATGAGTGATCCGGATGCTAAACGTATTAGTAAATTAATTCCTTATAAGTAAAAAAGGTTTTGAATAAAGAAGGAGGTTTTTATCATGTCCAGGGTAAAAGCTGGGGTTACTGCCCAGCGTAGACATAAAAAGGTGCTTAAATTGGCTAAAGGCTATCGCGGCGCTAAATCTAAATTATATCGGCCAGCTAACGAACAGGTAATGAAGTCTTTAAAATATGCTTATGCACATCGTAAAAAGCGTAAAGGGGATTTTCGTAAGTTATGGATTACGAGAATAAATGCGGCTACACGCCTTAAGGGAATGTCTTATAGTCGTTTTATTTGTGGTTTAAAGAATGCCGGTGTGAAGATTAACCGAAAAGTTTTAGCTGACCTAGCTGTTAATGATAGTAATACCTTTAACCAGTTGGTTGAAGTGGCTAAAAAAAATGTTTAAATTTTTAACATGAGGGAAAAGATGGAGATAATATCTTCGCGACAAAATCCTTTGCTTAAAGAAAGGTGTAAATTGCAACAAAAAAAGTTCCGTGAGAAATCAGGGCTTTTTTTGATTGAAGGCATAAGATTAGTAGAAGAGGCTGTAAAGGCCGGTTGTTTAGAAGAGGTTTTTGTAGAAGAAACTTTGTTTAGCTCAAAACGAGGTCAAGAATTGTTCAGGCAAATAGAAAAAAATTCTGTGCGCTGTTTTCAAGTGAGAAAAGAAGTATTTAAAGCATTATCTGAGACTGAATCACCTCAAAGTATTATTGGTGTTGTCAGACAACAAAAATTTTCTTGGACGGACCTCAAGATAAAAAATGGCTTAATTCTAATTCTTGATAGTTTACAGGACCCGGGAAATTTAGGGACAATTTGGCGTACGGCTTGGGCAGTAGGTGTTGATGTTCTTTTTTGTTTACCGGGTACGGTAGACCCTTATAATAGTAAAACAATTCGTGCTTCCATGGGTGGAGTATTTCATCTTCCGGTAGTAGTAGATGTAGATTGGTTTTCTTTACATCAATGGTGTAAGCGTGAAGGTTTTCAACTTGTGGCCGGTGATTTACAGGCTAGGCAAAGTCATTTTGCGATTAATTATGCGGAAAAAGTAGCTTTGTTAATAGGGAATGAAGGACGGGGCTTTCTTACTATTCGACCGGAAGATGTAGAGGTGAAGGTAAAAATTCCTTTAAAGTGCGGGGCGGAATCACTTAATGCAGCTGTTGCTTGCGGAATTCTTACTTACGAAATTCTTAGACAAAGAAGCTCTGCTAATGCTTGTCATTATTAGGATAGTTGTGATATAATTTTGTTTTAAAGGGTAAAAACAATAATAACAATGAACGGGAGCCCATAAGAATCTTAAACAGGGAATAAGGTCGAGACTGAAAGCCTTATAATTAAGATGAGGTGATGAGTGGTTTCACCCGGGAGTTGCTAGATTGAACCGGTTATTATTAGTAGGTCTAGTCGGTGCCAACCGTTAGAAGGCAGGTAAGTGAATCCAAAAACTTAGAGTTATTAGGGAGATTTTTAGTCATCCTTAAAGTAGTTCTAAGAAAGTGATTAAAGTGGGTGGTACCGCGGAAGTGTAGCTTTCGTCCCTTCAATAAAGAGACGAAGGCTTTTTTATTTGTTAAGCTGTTCTGAATTTTTATTTATAAGGAGGTTAGGAAATGCGAGAGCAATTATGTTTATTAAAAGAAAAAGCAGAAAAAGAATTGTGTCAATGTAAAAGGCTGGATGACTTAAATGAATTTAGAGTTAAATATATGGGGAAAAAAGGTGAACTTACTAAGATTCTGCGAGGTATGGGCAAACTACCGGTAAAAGAACGACCTGTAATGGGTCAGTTAGCTAATGAAATTAGAGACAGCTTGGAAGTTAAATTAGCTGACCTTACGGAAAAGATGAAAAGAAAAGAAATGGAACAGTCTCTTTTAGCTGAAAAAATCGACGTTACTCTACCGGGAATTTGCCCGGAAATGGGTAGACAGCATCCTTTGAGCTTAGTAATTGAGGAGATTGAGGAAATCTTTATGGGCATGGGTTTTACAATTGAAGAAGGACCGGAAATAGAGTTGGATTATTATAATTTTGAGGCTTTAAATATTCCTAAGGACCATCCGGCAAGAGAAATGCAAGATTCTTTTTATATTTCGCCGGAAGTTCTTTTGCGTACACATACTTCTCCTGTACAGGCGCGGACAATGGAAAAAATGAGACCTCACCTTCCGGTGAAAATAATCGTTCCGGGAAAGGTTTATCGTCGTGACGATGATGCTACTCATTCTCCTATGTTTCATCAGGTAGAAGGATTACTTATTGATAAAGTTGTTCGTTTTAGTGATTTAAAAGGAGTCTTATTAAATTTTGCTCAACAGATGTTTGGTGCAGACCAGAAAATCCGCTTACGCCCTAGTTTTTTCCCTTTTACTGAACCTAGTACAGAAGTAGATATTTCCTGTGTAATGTGTAAAGGGACCGGGTGTAGAACCTGTGGTCAAACAGGATGGTTAGAAGTTTTAGGTGCGGGTATGGTTCATCCTCGTGTTTTGGAAATGGGTGGTTATAATCCGGAAGAGGTGAGCGGTTTTGCTTTCGGGATGGGTGTAGAAAGGATCGCTATGCTTAAGTATGGGATTGATGACCTGAGATTGCTTTTTGAAAATAATGTGCGTTTTTTACGCCAGTTTTAGGAGGTTGCTAAGAGATGCTTGTTTCATGGAAATGGTTGAATGAATTAGTAGAAATAAAAAAGACGCCTGAAGAAGTAGCGACTCTTTTAACGATGTCGGGAATTGAAGTAGAAAGAATAACATTCGGGCAGATAGACTCAGTTAATCTTAAAGTAGGGCTGCTTAATGAAATAACAAAACATCCTCAAGCAGATAAATTAGTTATTTGTCGTGTAGAAATTGGGGATGGAGAAGAAAGGACGATTGTCACCGGTGCTTCTAATGTTGTGGTGGGGCAAAAGGTACCTGTAGCTTTACCGGGAGCTGTTTTAGCTGATGGTAAAAAAATCGAAAAAGCTGTTTTAAGAGGAGTCATGTCTGAAGGAATGCTATGTTCTGCCGCAGAATTAGGCATGGATGTGGAGAAAATACCTGCTGAACAAAAAAAGGGAATTTATATTCTGCCGGATACTGTTTCCGTAGGGGATAATGTGGTCGAGGTTCTCAATTTGGATGACGTTGTCTTAGAATTGGAGCTTACACCAAATCGTGCTGATTGTTTAGGGATGTTGAATATAGCACGAGAAGTTGCCGCTCTTACCGGGAGTAAATTAAAATTACCTTTGGTCAAAGGTTCTGAGGAAGGGCATGAATGTGCACAAATGGCACATGTAAATATTGAGGCCGAAGACTTATGTAAAAGATATGTGGCCAGGGTGATTAAGGATATTCAGATTGCGCCCTCTCCTCTTTGGCTACAGTTAAGGTTGATGGCTGTGGGAGTAAGACCGATTAATAATGTGGTTGATGTTACCAATTATGTGATGATGGAAATGGGGCAGCCTTTGCATGCTTTTGATTATGATTGTGTGCAAGAAAAGAAGATTATAGTGCGAAAGGCTAGGGCAAATGAAGAACTTGTTACTTTGGATGACCAGTTAAGAAAATTGAGCCCTGAAATGTTAATTATTGCCGATACCGAAAAGCCGATAGCTATAGCCGGTGTGATGGGTGGATTGGAGACAGAAGTAACAACGCAAACAAAAACAATTTTGTTGGAAGCTGCCTTTTTTAATGGAGCGAGTGTACGTCGCACTTCTCGCGCTTTAGGCTTGCGTTCGGAAGCTTCTTTGCGTTTTGAAAAAGGGGTTGATGTGGAGCAGGTACGGTTAGCTGCAGATCGTGCAGTACAGCTTTTACAGGAGATAGGAGCAGGTACTCCGATAGAAGGATGTGTAGATTGTTATCCTGTACAGGAAGAAAGACGACCGATAAAATTACGGATTGAGAAAGTTAATCAAGTTTTAGGGACTGCTTTGCCTCTCGAAACAATGGAAGAAATATTAAAGACCCTGCAAATAAAGGTTGTGGAAAAAAATAAAGAAGGATGGCTATTTTTACCGCCTTCATATCGTCGTGACTTAGTGTATGAAGTAGATTTGATTGAGGAAATTGCGCGCCTTTATGACTATGATAAGATTCAGACCACCTTGCCCGAGGGTGTGACAACTCAAGGGAGAAGAACCGTTGAACAAAAATTACGTTATAAATTAAGAAAAATAATGGTTAGGCAAGGTTTGTTTGAGGTCTTAAATTATAGTTTTATTAATCCTCAGCAACTCGGTTTTTTAGGTATACCGAAAGAACATTCTTGGCGGGAAGTTGTAACTATTCAAAATCCTCTTTCTGAAGAACAGGGCATTATGCGGACTACTTTATTGCCGGGTCTTTTAAGTACAGTACAAAGGAATGTTAACAACCGTAATAAAAATTTAAAGTTCTTTGAATTAGGGAAGGTTTATTTTGCACATGGTTTTCCGGCAGAGAAAAAACTGCCGACGGAGAAATGGATGTTAGCTGCTGTTTCTACAGGGAAAAAAGAAAAGTCTTGGGCTTATGAGGCGGAAAAATATGACTTTTATTATCTCAAGGGCGTTGTGGAAAACCTTATGGAAGGATTAGGGTATACAGCAAGTGACCTGGTTTGGGAAGTTGTTACTGATTTGCCGGGTTTTCATCCTAGTCGTACGGTATTAATTAAATTTAATGGTAAAAAAATAGGTGTTTTAGGTGAGATTCATCCTTTAGTTTTGGAAAAATATGAAATAGAACAAAGGGTTGCGGTGTTGAACATAGATGTAGAAAAGTTATGGGCGGAGGAAGTTGAGCGAAAAACTTTTGTGGCCCCACTTACTAAATATCCGGCAGTTACTAGGGATTTAGCGATTGTGGTCCCGGAAGAAGTGGTGGCAGGTGCCGTGAATCGGCTGATTAAGAAGCAGGGGGGCGATTGGCTGCAGGAGGTCAGACTTTTTGATTTGTATCGTGGCGAACAAATTCAGGAAGGGTACAAAAGTCTTGCTTTTTCTTTGACTTGGCAAGCACCACATAAAACGTTAACTGATGAAGAAGTTAATAATTTACACCAGAAGATTGAAGATGCTTTACAAAAGGAGTTTAATGCTGATTTACGTCATTAGACAGAGAAAAAAAGCAGCTAGTAAAAATTAGGTCATATATGCAGGAATTTTTTGTTTCATTCACGAAAGAAGATAAAAGATCTGATTCTCTTTTCTAAGGGAGTAGGGGGGTTCCAAAAATGAAACAAAAAGAAAGAAAGAAAGAAAAAGAAAGAAAGAATAAGCTTAATGTGATGATTTTTGATGAGGAGTATATAATTAAAGGTAATGCTGACCAAGACCACATTAAAAAAATTGCTGCTTTTGTTGATAAAAAGATGGAACAAATTTCTAATACAAATTCTTTTCTTTCTACTAAACAGCTTGCTGTTTTAGTTGCTTTAAATGTAGCGGATGAGTTGTTACGATTACGCGAAGACTATGATGAATTAATTAAAATATTGAATGGGTTGCATGAGGTTAAGAAGAAATAGGATAAACTATAGATAAAATCAGAGGAGGTTCTATCGATTGCGTTTAATTGACTTTTATCAAAAATGTGTAAGTTTAGGGAAAGAATATGACCCCAGGTCTGTAGCAGAAGTTGAGAAAAATTTAACTCGTGCTGTTAAGCAGTATGAAGAACTAAAAGAGGAAGAGAAGCAGTATTTTGATGTAGAAAGATTAAAAAACCCTTATGCTGATACTCGTATTTTAAATGGAGACCCTGAGACGGAAGTAAAAAGGATTTTAGCCGGTATTGATATGGAAGTTCAGGAAATTTTACTGGCGGATCGTTTGCGGGAAAAGGGCGAGAAAATTGATTTAATTTTGTCTCATCATCCGGAAGGGAAGGCTCTTGTGGCTTTGCATAGGGTTATGTCTTTACAGGAAGGTGTTTTGGCTCAGTTGGGTGTACCCATCAATGTTGCCGAAGGGATTTTAGCTTCACGGATTAGTGAGGTAGAACGGGGTTTAATGCCTCTGAATCACAACCGTTCTGTAGATGCGGCTCGCTTATTGAATTTTCCTTTCATGTGTGTGCATACTCCTGCTGATAATATGGTGAACACTTATTTAAGCAATCTTTTTACAGAAAAGCAACCGGATACAGTAGGGGATGTAGTTAATCTTCTTTTAGAAATACCGGAATATCAGGAATCGAAGAAAATGGATGCCGGTCCGAAAGTGTTTTTAGGTAAAGAGACGAACAGTGCGGGCAAAGTTTTTGTAGATATGACCGGCGGAACCGGTGGTTCAGAAGATGCTTTTGCCAAGTTAGCTATTGCCGGGGTAGGAACTATAGTGGGGATGCACATTGGGGAAAAACATCGTAAAGAAGCGGAGAAAAACCATATTAATGTGGTTATTGCTGGGCATATGGCCAGTGATTCTTTAGGGGTGAATTTGTTACTGGATGTTTTGGAAAAGGAAGGTATCGAGATAATTACTTGTTCTGGGCTGATCAGGGTGAAGAGATAAGAATATGTAGAAATAAATATTGAAACGAAAGCGAGGCTGCTTCAAGCTTATGAGTTGGAGTAAGCCTCTTTTTTTAATATAATCCGGAAATGGACGGACCTTGATTTTATCACAGGATTAATTATACATAACGGTTTTTATTTTCGAGTAGCAGGACTGGTTGTTTTAATGAAAACAATTTAGTCCTGCTATTTTTTAGTATTTATTTATATTTTCGCTTTGACAGAATTGCTTTTAGAAAGGATAATTGATGGTAGGGGTATGATATAGAGGACATATTTGTTAATGGTAGGAGGTACAGAGGATTATGCCCAAAACTAGGATGGAACTGTTAGCTCCGGTGGGTAGTAGTGAGGCTTTGCGGGCGGCGGTGCAAAATGGTGCCGATGCGGTTTATTTTGGAGGTAAGCTCTTTAATGCCCGTCAATTTGCCGATAATTTTGCCGGAGAAGATTTAAAAGAAAGTGTGCGCTATGCACATCTTTATGGTGTACGGGTTTATATAACGGTAAATACTTTAGTTTCTAATGAAGAACTGCCGGAACTTGTGGAGTATCTTTATTTTTTGTATGAAAGTGATGTTGATGCGCTTATTGTTCAAGACTTTGGTGTGATATATTTATTGCGTACTCTTTTTCCCGATTTGCCTGTACATGCTAGTACGCAAATGACTATTCACAATAGCCCTGGAGTACAGTTTATAGAAAAGTGGGGTTTATCTAGAGTTGTTTTAGCCAGAGAGGTTTCTTTGCAGAATATTACTCGTATATCGGAAAAAAACCTTTTGGAATTAGAGGTTTTTGTGCATGGGGCTCTTTGTGTAAGTTATTCTGGACAGTGTTTAATGAGTAGTATGATTGGGGGGAGGAGTGGTAATCGCGGCAGGTGTGCTCAGCCTTGTCGTCTTACTTACACTTTGGTTGATGAAGCGGGACGAGAAATTAAGGCTACCGGACCTCATTTACTTTCTCCACGTGATTTAAAAATGATTGAGCATCTTCCTCTTTTGGATAAGGCTAAAGTAGCTTCTTTGAAAGTAGAAGGAAGAATGAAACGACCGGAATATGTAGCTACGGTAATTCATAATTATCGTCAAGCACTTGACGAATATTATGCTCAACCGCAAGAATTTCGCGTAGAAAAAGATGTCCAGAAAGAATTAGCCCAGATTTTTAATCGAGATTTCTCGACAGGATATTATTTACAGAAACCAGGTCCACAGTTGATGGGGTATCAGCGACCTAATAATCGGGGAAGTAAATTAGGGCGTGTGTTGTCTTTTAATCCTCAAAAGAGGGAAGTAACTGTTTGTTTAGAGGATACCTTAGCCCTTGGTGATGGGTATGAAATTTGGGTAACTAAGGGTGGACGGCTTGTGGGTGAAATCAAGGACTTACACAAGAACGGAAAAATAATCGAGCGAGCTGTAACTGGTGATGAAGTGACTTTTAGTCTGCAAAAGCAAAATGGTTATCCCAGAGTTGGTGACCGTGTTTTTAAGACGCTGGATCATGAGTTGATGGAAAGAGCCAGGCAAACTTTTCTTTCACCACGGGATGAAAGAAAAAATCTAATCGATTTTTCTGTTACAATAAAGGAAGGAAGTCCTGTGTTTATAGCAG
This sequence comes from Peptococcia bacterium, assembly GCA_050951605.1. Classification (GTDB taxonomy): domain Bacteria; phylum Bacillota; class Peptococcia; order DRI-13; family DTU073; genus DUTS01. The sequence goes on from JBMNJJ010000009.1 coordinate 348,193, forward strand.
CCCGGGATCGTGAAGGGCATCGGGCTGAAGTGCAAGGGCAATTTATAGTTGAAAAAGCAATAAAACATCCGTTAACAGAGGAAGTTGTGGTTCAAAAACTAAGTCGTTTAGGAGAAACGGTTTTTTCTTTGGGAGAATTAGATTTGCAGCTGGAACCGGGTTTAATGGTTCCGGTAAGTGAACTAAACGCTTTGCGCCGAGAGGTCATTAGTAAAATTGAGGAAGCAAGATTGGCAGAATTTCACCGACCTCATTTTGCTAAAGAGGAATATAAGGCTAAGGTAGAAACTGTTTTTGCCGGATTGCCTAAACCTAAGCTGAAGCGAAATAAAATTAAGCTTGCGGTAGAAGTAGGGGAGATGGCTTCGTTAAAAGCAGCTTTGGAAGCCGGAGCTGATCTTCTTTATTTTGGTGGGGAGAGGCTACGTCGAAAAAAAAGTTTTGCTTTTTCTGATTTTCCGCCGGTGGTTGAGGCGTGTCATGCTCAAGGGGCTCAAGCTATTTTAGTCATTCCCCGTGTTTTTCAGGAAGAACAGGTAGAAGAGATTAAAGAATATTGCCGGCAAGGTCAAGAGGCCGGTGTGGATGGTTTTTTAGTCGGTAATTTAGGTGCCTTGCAATTAGCTCAAGACCTAGGGATATCTGAAATTAGAGGTGACTATTCTTTACAACTCTTTAATGACCTGACGGTACAGGCTTTTTTAGAAAGTGGAGTAAAAAGTTTGGCCTTATCGCCTGAGTTGACCTTAAAACAGATTGCGGCTTTTCGTTGTCGAGGCAATACAGATGTGGAATGTTTAGTTCATGGACGTATGCCTTTAATGATTACAGAGCATTGTACGATTGGAAATTTACTAGGAAAAGGACATCGGGAAAGAGGTTGTCCTCGTCCTTGTGAAAAGAAAGGGTATGGTTTAAGAGATCGTTTACAGATGACTTTTCCTGTAGAAAGTGATGAAAATTGTCGCATGCACATTTTTAATACGAAGACTTTGAATATGTTGCCTCATTTGGCGGAGTTGGCTAAGGCAGGAGTAGATATTTTACGCATAGAGGCAAAACGTGAAGAGCCTTATTGGGTGAGAAAGGTAGTTAATGTTTATCATCGGGAGTTAGAGCGACTTTGGGAAGAAGGAGAAGGTTATCAACCTTTACCGGAAAGTATAGCTATCTTAAAAAGTCTTACTCCGGAAGGTTTTACTACCGGACATTATTTTCGAGGCGTAGAGTAAAGGGAAAAATGGAGGGAAGAAGATTGGAGGAAAAAGTACTCCACAAGTTAGAATATGAGCAAGTAATCGCCATGTTAGCAGAGCGTTGTACTTCTCAGTTGGGGAAGGAATTAGCCGATCAACTTAAGCCTTCTCTAGATTTAGAAGAGATAAAGAGTAGGCAACTTGATACTACTCAGGCTAAGGAGATTTTGCGGTTATATCCTGATTTCTCTTTAGGTGGCATAAGGGATATCCGGCGTTGTTTAAATAAAGCTAAAATAGGTGGGGTTATTGACCCTAGCGAATTTTTATTAATTGCTGATACCTTGCTGGCTTTAGGTAAAACAAAAAAGTTTTTCCGTAGTGAGTCGGGGCAGAAGTATTATTCTTTGGCTCAGTATATAGCTAATATGGATACGTTGCCTCATTTAGAACAGGAAATTAAAAAAAAGATTACGGAAGAAGGAGAAGTTAGTGATCGAGCTTCTTTAGAGTTATCACGGTTGAGAAAGCAGTTAAGAAATTTACAAGGAAAAGCTCGTGGTAAATTAGAGAGTATGGTTAGGTCTACAGAGATGCAAAAATATTTACAAGATCCGTTGATTACAATTCGGAATGAGCGTTATGTGATTCCGGTGAAGCAAGAATATCGCGGCGAGGTTCCGGGACTTATTCATGACCAGTCAGCTAGTGGGGCGACCTTATTTATTGAACCACTAGTTGTTGTAGAAATAAATAACGAGGTAAGACGTTATGAGGCGATGGAAAAAGCCGAGGTATTACGCATCCTCCGCCAAATGAGCGAATTAGTAGCGACACACGAACAAGAATTGCAAGATATTTTATCTGCTTTAGCCCAATTAGATTTAATTTTGGCTAAAGGCAGATTAAGTAATGACTTAGATTGTGGTGAACCGAAAATGAATGATCGTGGGTATTTAAAGATAATTCAGGGCAGGCATCCATTGCTTAAAGGTGAAGTTGTGCCGATTACAGTTCATTTGGGAAGTACTTTTGATACCTTGATTATTACCGGACCGAATACGGGCGGTAAAACCGTTACTTTGAAGACAGTAGGCTTATTTGTTTTAATGGCTCAAGCAGGACTTCATGTTCCGGCTCAGACGGGTACGGAATTATCGGTCTTTGCAGGTGTTTATGCTGATATTGGTGATGAACAAAGTATAGAGCAATCTTTAAGTACTTTTTCGGCTCATTTGACGAATATTATTGCTATTTTACAAAAAGCAAATAACCGTAGTCTTGTTTTGTTAGATGAATTAGGTGCGGGGACTGATCCTGCGGAAGGTGCAGCCTTGGCAAAAGCTATTTTGGAATATTTTATCGGTATTGGTGCCAAAACAATAGCGACAACACATTATAGTGAATTGAAATCTTTTGCCTATAATCATGAGCGGGTTGAAAATGCTAGTGTAGAGTTTGATGTAGAAACATTACAACCTACTTATCGCTTATTAATCGGAGTGCCCGGGAGAAGTAATGCTTTTGAAATTTCTTATAAATTAGGTTTGCAGAAAAAAATAGTAGAGCAGGCACGGAGTTTTCTTTCTCAGGAAGAAGTGCGTGCCGCAGACCTGATTGCTAATTTGGAAATGAATCAACTTCATGCCGAAAAAGAGCGACAAGAAGCACAAGAACTTAAAACAGAGGCACAGGAACAATTAAAACAGGTGAAAAAGCGGGAAGAAGAACTTAAGGATAAAGAGGAGAAAATTGTGCAAAAAGCCCAGCAGGAAGCTTGGGAAATTGTCACCAAGGCTCGCCAAGAAAGTGAAAGTATTTTAAAAGAGGTTAAAAAAGCGAAGAAGGGGGCTGAGCTTAAATCAGCTCAAAAGATGCAGGATTTAAGGGATGAATTACGGAAAAAAGAAACTGCCCTTTCAGCAGTTGCTTTTAGGCAGTTAGAAGGTGAAGTATTAAGTGCTCATGAAGTTAAACCGGGGATGATGGTTTTGTTGAAAAGGCTTAATCAACAAGCACAAGTTTTGGAGGAACCTAATGCGAATGGTGAAGTTTTAGTTCAAGCCGGGATAATGAGGGCTTTAGTTGATTTACGGGATTTGGTCAAGGTTAAAGAAGAATTACGGGAGCAGAGAGGGAAAACTACCGGTATTGGCAAAATTGTTTCGACGAAAGCGAAAGATGTTAAAAACGAAATACATTTACGGGGCTTAACAGTAGATGAAGCATTATTAGAGGCGGAAAAATATTTGGACGATGCTTATTTGGCTGGCTTGTCTCAAGTTAATATTATTCATGGCAAAGGAACAGGAGCTTTACGTAATGCGATTACAGATTTACTAAAAAAACATCGTTTAGTTTCCTCTTTCAGACTTGGTAATTATCATGAGGGAGGGCATGGAGTAACTGTTGTAGAATTTAAAAAACAATGACTTTTCTATTCACAGTTGTACTTTTATTTGATTAGAAAGTGGACTAAATTCATTAGTCATCATATCGACGCCACGTATTTTGTAATAATATGTAGTGTTTTTTTCCACTTCTATATCTGTCCAGTAATTTTCGGTCACAGTTTCGTTTAGAGCTATTTGGTTAGTAAAGTTTGCTTCAAAATTTGGTGTTTCCGAGCGGAAAAGATGATAGATAATCGGGTTGTTTTCTGAAGACTTCGTCCAGCTAAGTTTTACCTGTGCAATATTGCTGCTAAGCTGACCTTCACCGGTTAGGTGAGGTGCTTTAAGCTTTGAAGTTTGAGGCAGATTAATGGTAATTACGTTGGAAGAAGTCTTCTCGTTTTGGCTTGAATTACAGGCAATAACTCGATAGTAGCATTTATTTGTGGTCGGTGGTGGATTATTATCCTGCCAAGTACTAGTATTACTAACTTCGGCGATACGGTTTTTTGTGGTAAGTGGTACATTAGGTTCTGTAGAGCGATAGATTTGATAATATGTGGAAGCATTATTTTGAGGATATTGCCAGTTTAAACTAACTGACTTAACTTTACCTTGCTTATTTGTGTGGAGTTCACCTTTTAGTTGGAAGGTGGTTTTAACTATGGGTGGCGGTTCGTTTCTTTCCTCCTCATTATTTATTTCATTTCCTCCATGCAGAGTACAATATTCCTTGGGTGGTTCCTCAATCGCATCTTCAGGGGGAATCCATCCTGTCCAAGGAGTAGGTCGTTTTAAGAATACACCGGTAATGGAGTGGGGACATTTATTGGTTAAAAGCTGTCCTGTCTCGGCACAAACGGGCATTTGTACCCAGACATTAGATATTTCAGTGGGAATGTATGCACTATTGAATTTTTCTTGAACAAGATATTTCTCCGGAGTAAGACTATCCGGCAAAAGCCCTGATTTATAATCAACGGTCGTTGTCGTAATTCCTTCCGGCATTGGGAAAGTACTGGGAGGGATGTTTTCATGGGCAACAGTCATTACTTTCTTCCAAATAGGCGCACCATAATTACCTCCGAAAACACCATTCATTTTTTCTTTTTTATCATAGCCTAACCAAACACTAGCTACCAGGTCAGGGGTGTAACCGACAAACCAAGCATCTACGTTAAAGGAGGTTGTTCCTGTTTTACCGGCTACAGGTCTATCGGGTAGTTTTGCTCTTTGTGCTGTTCCGCTTTGGACGACAGTTTGTAACATATCGGACATTAAATATGCTGTTTGGGAACTCATTACCATTGTTTGGAAGATTTTATTTTGATAAATTATATTTCCGTCTTTATCTTCTATTTTACGAATAGCATAAGGTTTTACATAAATTCCTCCATTAGTAAAACAACCATAAGCAGCAGTAAGCTCTAAAGGAGAGACCCCTTTTGTAAGACCTCCTAAGGCTAAGGAAAGTCCGATGTCATTGGGTTCACCGCTTTCAACCAAGGAGGTAATCCCCAAAGATTTAGCGAAATGCAAGCCTTCACTAACACCTATTTTTTGCAACATTTTTACAGCTACAGTATTGACAGAATGTTGTATTCCTGTACGCATACTGATTAGCCCACGATAACGGCCATCATAATTCACAAAGGTTTTTGTTCCTGCGCCACTATCATATTGTTGGGGGAAGTCATCAAGGACTGTAGCTGGACTATAGCCTTTTTCCAGAGCGGGACCATATACGGCAATAGGTTTAAACACAGAACCCGGTTGACGCGTAGCATCAACAGCTCTGTTGAACTGCCTTTCACCTTGCTGGTTTCTTCCTCCGATTAAAGTACGAATACCTCCATTATGTGGGTCAAGTACGACCATCGCTGATTGAACAATTTTCCCATTTTTTCCTGTAGGGAAATTATTTTTATCAGCATAAACTTGTTCAGCAGCTTCTTGGGTTTTTGTATCCATGGTTGTATAGATTCGATAACCAGCAGTATAAAGAGAAGAAATATCTTCTCTGCCCAGCTTCATTTTATCAGCAGCTTCTTCAATAACGTAATCGATAAAAGATTGAAATCTATAGTTATTAGGTTGTAAGCCTACTAAGTTGAAAGGTTCTTCTTTAGCTTTTTCCGCCTCTGCTTTAGTAATGTATTTCATGTCCAGCATTTCATTAAGGACAAGTGCACGGCGTTGTTTAGCTTTTTCCGGGTTTTTATAAGGCGAGTATCTAGTTGGTGCATTGACAACACCGGCCAACATGGCGGCTTCGGCTAGATTCAAGTCTTTGGCATCTTTGCCAAAATAGATTTGGGAAGCTGTTTGCAGACTCCAGGCACCTTCCCCATAATAAACATTGTTTAAATAAAAGGTGAGAATTTGTTCTTTAGAATATCTGCTTTCAACTTGTAGTGCGATGTAAAGCTCTTGAATCTTACGGCGTAATCTCTTTTCGGGATTTTTCAAGACGGCATTTTTTACCAGTTGTTGCGTAATCGTACTTCCACCTTGGGCACCATACCCTTTAGTAATATTAGCAACTACGGCACCACCCAAACGATAAAGGTCTACTCCGTGATGACTTTTAAAACGTTGGTCTTCAATGGCAATAATTGCTTTTTTCATTATGTCGGGAATTTCGTTTTGCGTAAGTTCAACCCGATTTTTTTGGGACCTTAAAGGCATAACCTCCCGGTCATCTTTATCAAAAAGAAGACTAGGGAGGTCTCCGGTGATGTTGTTCAGGTCATAGGCAGGTAAAGTACCTAGTGCTCCAACAACTAAGCCTAGCCCCAGACCTACAAATATAAATGATGCTAAAAGTAAAAATAATAGTGCCATGCGACTATATTTTATTTTTCTACGACGTTTACGACGAGCCATGAAAAGATACCTCCTTTTCCTGCTTGCATTATTATAGCATATTCGTCAAGGAATTTTAACAGGAGTATTAAGGCACTTTTTTAAAATAGTTACATATATATTCATAAGAGTGTTTCTTAATGGGAATATAATAAGCTTCATGTATTTCAAAATGTATTTCAAACATTCCTAAATAATATAGAAGCGAAAAAGATGGAGTGAGTAAGATGTCGCGTTGGTATAGGTCAAGGAGAGGATTAAAACGAAGAATAATTAACCTTCCTAAGGGAATAATTATTATATTAATATTAGGATTATTTGGTGTCTATCTTTTTCAGGTTGTCGATCGAAATTTAAAACCGACCATAATCCAAATAGCCGAGTCGAGAGCACATATCTTGGCTACGGAAACAATGAACAACGCATTATATGAAAAAATTCTTACAAATACTGAATATGAAGATTTAATGACGGTTCATAAAGATTCACAACAGCGAGTTACTTTAATGCAAGCTAATACAATAAAAATAAGTAGGATTCTTTCAGAAGCAAATTTAGAGATTAAAGAAGCCTTAAAAAATTTGCAGTATGAGACATTCAAAATACCTTTGGGGCAAGCTTTAAACAGTCCCTTATTAGCACATTGCGGACCGAATATTAGGGTAAAGCTTATTCCCGTAGGAACAGTTAATGTAAAGTTTGTAGATAGTTTTCAACAGGCCGGAATTAATCAAACAAGACATATTTTATATTTAAATGTAAAGACAACTGTAAAGATAGTAGTGCCATTAGTGACAGAAAACGTGGTGGTTAACAATCAGGTTCCAATAGCGGAGACTATAATAGTTGGTGAGGTGCCCAGTACATATCTTGGTCTTGATTCACCTTTGTCAAGGAAAGATATTATTGAGGAAAGATAAGATTTCTTAAAAATACTGTGAAAATGCAGTTGACAATATGTTCGAAAATATGATAATATATCAACTGTCGCCGTTAATTAGATGTTAGTTTTGAAGAGAAGTTTTTTATAAGATTATCGCATTTTTTTTGCGAAAAACCCCTTGACAGGCGAAGATGAAGTTGCTAAGATAGAGAATGTCGCATTCAAAGCGGCAAGGTCTTTGAAAACTGAACAGTTGAAAAGCCAAGCGTAACAAGCTTGAAAAAAGCGGGTCATCGCAAGATGATCAAGTCAATTGAAATTCAATTGAGTAAAGAAGTATTTATTAAACTTCGTAAAAGGATTGTCAGAAGCAAACTGCTTATCACAATCCGCAAAAGAAGTAATTACGAGCTAAGTCAAGCTCTGTAAAATAATTTTTACGGAGAGTTTGATCCTGGCTCAGGACGAACGCTGGCGGCGTGCTTAACACATGCAAGTCGAACGGTCCGCGAGGCAACAAACTGATAGTTTACTATTAAGTAGTCGCTTTAAGGATAGTGGCGGATGGGTGAGTAACACGTGGATAATCTGCCTGTAACACCGGGATAACACTGTGAAAATGGTGCTAATACCGGATACCTTCTTTTGAACATAAGTTGAGAAGAAGAAAGCTTTAGCGGTTACAGATGAGTCCGCGGCTGATTAGCTAGTTGGTGAGGTAACAGCTCACCAAGGCGATGATCAGTAGCCGGCCTGAGAGGGTGACCGGCCACACTGGGACTGAGACACGGCCCAGACTCCTACGGGAGGCAGCAGTGGGGAATTTTCCGCAATGGGCGCAAGCCTGACGGAGCGACGTCGCGTGGGTGAAGAAGGCCTTCGGGTTGTAAAGCCCTGTCCTATGGGAAGAAGAAAGTGACGGTACCATAGGAGGAAGCCACGGCTAACTACGTGCCAGCAGCCGCGGTAATACGTAGGTGGCAAGCGTTGTCCGGAATTACTGGGCGTAAAGGGCACGCAGGCGGATATTTAAGTCAGATGTGTAATCTATAGGCTTAACCTGTAGTTTGGATCTGAAACTGGATATCTTGAGGGTAGGAGAGGACAGTGGAATTCCTAGTGTAGCGGTGAAATGCGTAGATATTAGGAGGAACACCAGTGGCGAAGGCGGCTGTCTGGCCTACAACTGACGCTGAGGTGCGAAAGCGCGGGTAGCAAACAGGATTAGATACCCTGGTAGTCCGCGCTGTAAACGATGGGTACTAGGTGTGGGAGGTATCGACCCCTTCTGTGCCGGAGTTAACGCAATAAGTATCCCGCCTGGGGACTACGGCCGCAAGGCTAAAACTCAAAGGAATTGACGGGGGCCCGCACAAGCGGTGGAGCATGTGGTTTAATTCGACGCAACGCGAAGAACCTTACCAGGATTTGACATCCTCTGCTATCGCAAGAGATTGCGAATTTAATCTTCGGATTAACAGAGAGACAGGTGGTGCATGGTTGTCGTCAGCTCGTGTCGTGAGATGTTGGGTTAAGTCCCGCAACGAGCGCAACCCTTATTCTTAGTTGCCAGCACGTCAAGGTGGGCACTCTAAGGAGACTGCCGGTGACAAACCGGAGGAAGGTGGGGATGACGTCAAATCATCATGCCCTTTATGTCCTGGGCTACACACGTGCTACAATGGCCTGTACAGCGGGACGCGAAGCCGCAAGGTGGAGCCAATCCCCCAAAGCAGGTCTCAGTTCGGATTGTAGGCTGCAACTCGCCTGCATGAAGTAGGAATCGCTAGTAATCGCGGATCAGCATGCCGCGGTGAATACGTTCCCGGGCCTTGTACACACCGCCCGTCACACCACGAAAGTCGACAACACCCGAAGCCGGTGACCTAACCTTATGGAAGGAGCCGTCGAAGGTGGGGTTGATGATTGGGGTGAAGTCGTAACAAGGTAGCCGTATCGGAAGGTGCGGCTGGATCACCTCCTTTCTAGGGAGATATTCGTAGTCTGTTTAGCAGACGCGAAATCCTAGGTCGGTCGCTTGGCTTTATATATCAACTGTTTAGTTTTCAGAGACCAAAACATGGGCCTATAGCTCAGTCGGTTTAGAGCGCACGCCTGATAAGCGTGAGGTCGGTAGTTCAAGTCTACCTAGGCCCACCATTAATGATATTTAAGGTTCGTTTTTTGAATCTTAAACTAGTAGTGGGGGTGTAGCTCAGCTGGGAGAGCACCTGCCTTGCAAGCAGGGGGTCAGGAGTTCGATTCTCCTCATCTCCACCATTATTATCTAGTTAATAACTATTAGCCTTTTGGTTAATAATTATTATATAAGTTAATTGTTCTTTGAAAAGTGCACAGAGAGAAAGAAAAAACCGAGGAAATAGGAAATAATATTTTTGTGATGTTCTGCACATCACAAAGAGGATTGTCAAAAGCAAGAAATTGCTTTTGGTGATCTGTAAGAGAAACGGAAGAAGCAAATGCTTATTACGTTTCGTAAGAGGATTGTTAGAAGCAAGCAGACCAAGGCGCCATGAAGTCCGACGCACGGAGCATACATATGGTATGTGAGTACGGAGGACGAAATGGGAACGTAGGGCTGCGCCGCTGATCACAATCCGTAGGTCAAGTTATTAAGAGCATACGGCGAATGCCTAGGCACTAAGAGTCGAAGAAGGGCGTGGCAAGCTACGAAAAGCTACGGTGAGCAGCAAGCAGGCTTAGACCCGTAGATACCCGAATGGGGCAACCTGTCCGGAGTAATGTTCGGACATCAAAGAGTGAATTCATAGCTGTTTGAAGACAACCCGGAGAACTGAAACATCTAAGTATCTGGAGGAAAAGGAAGAAAACTCGATTCCCTTAGTAGCGGCGAGCGAAGCGGGAAGAGCCTAAACCGCAATTCTATGGAATTGCGGGGTTGTGGGACTCTCATGATCAAAGAATTGCCTAATCGAAGCAGACTGGAAAGTCTGGCCATAGGAGGTAACAGCCCTGTAGATGAAAGGCGATTTAGCGAGGAGAGTATCCCGAGTACCACGGAGCACGTGGAATTCCGTGGGAATCCGCGAGGACCATCTCGTAAGGCTAAATACTCCTTAGTGACCGATAGCGCATAGTACCGTGAGGGAAAGGTGAAAAGCACCCCGGGAGGGGAGTGAAATAGAACCTGAAACCGTATGCTTACAAGCAATCAGAGCCTGGTGTAAACCGGGTGATGGTGTGCCTTTTGCAGAATGAACTGGCGAGTTGCGGTAACAAGCAAGGTTAAGGTGAGAAGCCGGAGCCGAAGCGAAAGCGAGTCTGAAGAGGGCGAAAGTTTGTTGCTGCAGACCCGAAACCGGGTGATCTACCCATGTCCAGGGTGAAACGCAAGTAAAATTGCGCGGAGGCCCGAACCAACCGTCGCTGAAAAGACGGTGGATGAGGTGTGGGTAGGGGTGAAAAGCCAATCGAACCCGGAGATAGCTGGTACTCCTCGAAATAGCTTTAGGGCTAGCCTCAAGGGAAAAGATTGTTGGAGGTAGAGCACTGATTGGGCTAAGGGTCTTCACGGATTTCTGAACCTTCTCAAACTCCGAATACCACCAATTAACCTTGGGAGTCAGACTGTGGGTGCTAAGATTCATGGTCGAGAGGGAAAGAGCCCAGAACGACAGCTAAGGTCCCCAAGTTCAGGCTAAGTGGGAAAGGATGTAGGGTCGCAGAGACAACCAGGATGTTGGCTTAGAAGCAGCCACCATTTAAAGAGTGCGTAACAGCACACTGGTCCAGGGATCCTGCGCCGAAAATGTACCGGGGCTAAAGCCTGACACCAAAGCTTCGTCTGTTTGATTTATCAAACGGGGTAGAGGAGCATTGTAGTGGCATCGAAGTTATATCGTGAGATGTAGTGGAGCTACTACAAGAGAGAATGTCAGTATGAGTAACGAAAAAACAAGTGAGAATCTTGTTCGCCGAAAACCTAAGGATTCCTGGGGAAGGTTCGTCCGCCCAGGGTAAGTCGGGACCTAAGCCGAGGCCGCAAGGCGTAGGTAATGGCTAATCGGTGGAAATTCCGATACCACTTTTACGCGTTTTTAGTGAAGCAGGGACACAGGAGGGCAAATTGCGCGCACGAATGGAAAGGTGCGTCCAAGCGTACGAGGTAGCAGGATAGGAAAGTCCGTCCTGCAAAAATACTGAGTCGTGATGGGGAGGGAAAATAAGTACCGAAGCAATGTAGCTCCCACTGGCAAGAAAAGCTGCTAACGAGCGAGAAAGTGCCCGTACCGCAAACCGACACAGGTAGGTGGGGTGAGAAACCTCAGGCGTTCGAGAGAACCCTCGTTAAGGAACTCGGCAAAATGACCCCGTAACTTCGGGAGAAGGGGTGCCACTAGTATTCTAGTGGTCGCAGAGAAGAGGCCCAGGCGACTGTTTATCAAAAACACAGGTGCTTGCGAAAACGAAAGTTGACGTATAAGTGCTGACGCCTGCCCGGTGCTGGAAGGTTAAGGGAAAAAGTTAGTGAGCAAACTTACGAAGCTTTGAACCGAAGCCCCAGTAAACGGCGGCCGTAACTATAACGGTCCTAAGGTAGCGAAATTCCTTGTCGGGTAAGTTCCGACCCGCACGAATGGCGTAACGATCTGGGCGCTGTCTCAACGAGGGACTCGGTGAAATTGAAATACCGGTAAAGATGCCGGTTACTTGCGATAGGACAGAAAGACCCCATGGAGCTTTACTGTAACCTGATATTGGATTTTGGTATGTCATGTACAGAATAGGTGGGAGACTTAGAAAGCAGGACGCTAGTCTTGGTGGAGTCACCATTGGGATACCACCCTTGAGGTACTGAAATTCTAACCCAAGCCCCTCAAACGGGGTTGGGAACAGTGTCAGGTGGGCAGTTTGACTGGGGCGGTCGCCTCCTAAAGAGTAACGGAGGCGTCCCAAGGTTCCCTCAGCGCGGTTGGAAATCGCGCGTAGAGTATAAAGGCAAAAGGGAGCTTGACTGCGACACCAACAAGTGGAGCAGGGACGAAAGTCGGGCTTAGTGATCCGGTGGCACCGTATGGAAGGGCCATCGCTCAACGGATAAAAGTTACCCTGGGGATAACAGGCTTATCTCCCCCAAGAGTTCACATCGACGGGGAGGTTTGGCACCTCGATGTCGGCTCATCGCATCCTGGAGCTGAAGTAGGTTCCAAGGGTTGGGCTGTTCGCCCATTAAAGCGGTACGTGAGCTGGGTTCAGAACGTCGTGAGACAGTTCGGTCCCTATCCATCGCAAGCGTAGGAAATTTGAGGGGATCTGACCCTAGTACGAGAGGACCGGGTTGGACAGACCGCTGGTGTACCAGTTGTCCCGCCAGGGGCATTGCTGGGTAGCTATGTCTGGCAGGGATAAGCGCTGAAAGCATCTAAGCGCGAAGCCCACCCCAAGATGAGATTTCCCTTTTTCGTAAGAAAAGTAAGACCCCTGAGAGATGATCAGGTTGATAGGCCGGAGGTGTAAGTGCAGTAATGTATTGAGCTGACCGGTACTAATAGGTCGAGGACTTGACCTAATTAAATATTTCCTCCTAGTTCTTTATTTCTGTGTACTTTTGAAAGAATTTAATTTGACATTAATCTAGATAAAGTGTAAAATATTTTTTGTATTTGTAGTCTAACGATGAAGATATGTAGTTAAATTGCTAGGTAAAGCGTTAGATGCGAGTAGAACAACGTAGTAAGTAATACGAAGTAGATAACGTTTTACCTAGCAATTTAAAGTCTTGGTGACAACAGCGAAGGGGTCACACCCGTTCCCATCCCGAACACGGTAGTTAAGCCCTTCAGCGCAGATGGTACTCGACCTTAAGGTCTGGGAGAGTATGTCGTTGCCAGGACTTTATTTATTTTTTTATATTTTTATTTAAAATGTTAAGCAAAGCGTTAGAGTAAAAGTATAGGGCATATGTATGTAGTTAAAATGCCAGTTAAGGCGTTAGATGCAAGTAGGACAAGGCGTTCAAGGTGAGGTGCACGGAGTTTACAAATTGTAAATGAGTACGCCGAGACCGCAGGACAACGTAGTAATACGCAGCAAATCACGCATTACCTGGCATTTTAAGCCCTTCAGCGCAGTTGAGCACTCGACCTTAAGGTCTGGGAGAGTATGTCGTTGCCAGGACTTTATTTATTTTTTATGATGAACAACTCTTTTTATAGAGTAGTTGTTTTTTTATATTAATAATAGAACCGTCCCTTTGATATATTTTCCGTCTTTTTTTTGTATTTTATTCTACGTATATTAGGTCGGGCAGTTTCATTCTAAAATCAACCATTGTTTCGGTTACATTGAAGATTTCGGCTAAATCCCACCTTTTGGTTATACCATGTTTTAACGCGTACAAAAGGTCTTCACGTGGTATTAAATATAAGGCGGCCCATTTTAAGGCCTTAAATTCAGTTTTACTAACTTCCAATCTATCCTGATAGTGAAAAAATGTTTGAGGAAGAGTATTGGTGGAAGTCGTAAAATGATGTCCGAGTTCTTCAGCTAAAACACAACGAAAATGTGCTCTGGACCTTTGTTTTAATAAATAACTTAACCCGATGATAGGCGGCAAACCCAAAATTCTCCAATATACTGCCTCTAAAGGGGGCTTAAAGTCCCACCATTTAATAGCAATACTTTTGCTTTCGGCTAGTCTCAAGAGTGTTAAAGGCATGTATCGCACCTCCTTAAAGGGGAAAGACAAGGGGACGGTTCTTTTGCCTAAAAAGTGGTAGACAAGAGAACCAATCTCTTGTCTTAATATAATAAGAACCTGCTGTCGATAGCTATCGACAGCAGGTTCTTATTTTTTGCCGTATTTTTTTAGGATATAGTCTTTAAACTCTTCAAGACTGCGGCGGGACCCTTCGGGTAATTCCTGGGTAGGGTCATCACTGCGGTGGGCAGCTAAGGCTTCTTGGTTTTTATTCTTATTGTTGTTATCTATGGGAGGAGAATCATCAAGCTGTGGTATTTTAGTTAAGGTTATACGCCCTAGAAGCCAGTCCACGGAAACATCAAAAACTTCGGCAATATGAGTTAACATTTCAGGGTCAGGTAAACGTCGTGCTTGTTCCCACATGCCTACTGCAGCGTCGGTAACATTTAGAAGTGCACCTAATTCTTTTTGAGTATACCCCTTATTTTTTCGTAAGATACGTAGCCTTTTGGCAAAAATTTCTCTAGGCTCCATTTAGATCACCTCGTGTAATTATACCACATGTTGTTGTATTTTATCCTAATCAAACAAAATGTTGTCATATTTTGTTGACTAAACAGAATGTTGTGTTTATAATAAAACAAGGAGCACAACACGGTGTTTAGTTAAAGCAGGAGGTAAAAGCATATGCGCAGACATCGATTGGTCAAAGAGCGTAAAAGTCGTAACTGGACGCAGGCAGATGTTGCCAAGAAATTAAAGATTACGACAAGTTTTTATGGCATGCTTGAACAGGGCAGTAGGAATCCGAGACTTCCTTTAGCTTTTAGCCTCGAAAGATTGTTTGGGACCCCGGTGGCAGATTTATTTCCTGACTTATTTTATGCCCAAAAACCAAACATAGTGTTGGGGCACCAAGAACAAACATCTATCTCTGAAGCTGTGAACCAATAAGGGAAGGGAGATGATGTAATATCGAAAATATTTCTATTCGCTTAAAAAAACTGCGTGATAAAAATTATCTTTCCCAAAAGGAATTTGGTGAAATTATAGGTTTTTCGCAAGGTAATGTTGCTGATTGGGAGAGGGGGCGTTCTCTGCCCAGTACCAAAGCAATTATTGCGATTGTGAATCAATTTAATATTTCTGCTGATTGGCTACTCTTAGGAAAAGATAATTCTTCTCCGTTCCCTTTATTAAAAAAAATGAACTCCAAAGAAATAGCTTTATTAAATATTTATAGTGAATTCTTACTTTTTCAACGTTCCTTTAGACAACACGGAAAGGAGGGGGCATAGTGGAGAAAGCTTACAACCTTTGTGGTGTTGGTGAAAAAAGGAG
This sequence comes from Peptococcia bacterium, assembly GCA_050951605.1. Lineage (GTDB taxonomy): Bacteria > Bacillota > Peptococcia > DRI-13 > DTU073 > DUTS01. Next base: position 363,556 of record JBMNJJ010000009.1, read on the forward strand.
TGCCAAAAAGAGCGTAAAAAGAAGAGGGGGTTATGCAATTGAGTAAAGAGATGACGAGGTTCGGAAAATGGGCATCTTTATGTTTACTATTTATTTTTACTTGTGTGTTAATACCGTTAACGGCAGAGGCCGTGACATTTTCACAAGCACAGGAGGCGGGAAAAAGGCTGTCTGCCGGCTTGAATCATTCGCTAGCTATAAAAATTGATGATACCGTTATAGCCTGGGGTGACAATACTTATGGTCAATTAAATATTCCGGAAGGTTTAAGTAATGTTAAGATAATTTCCGCCGGCTATTATCACAACCTAGCTTTAAAAGCCGACGGTTCTGTGGTGGCGTGGGGACGTGATAATTATGGACAAAGCACGGTTCCTGTAGAAGCTCAAAGTGAGGTTATTGCCATTGCTGCAGGTGGTTATCATTCTTTAGCTTTAAAGACTGATGGAACTGTTGTAGCGTGGGGAAATGATGAAAATGGACAATGTACTGTTTCGGCAGAAGCCCAAAGTGGGGTTATTGCCATTGCTGCAGGTGGTACTCACTCTTTAGCTTTAAAAGAAGATGGAACTGTTGTGGCGTGGGGAAATAATGACCGCAAACAGTGTAATGTTCCTACAGGTTTAACTGATGTTATTGCTATCTCTGCCGGTAATGCTCATTCTTTAGCTTTAAAGGCTGATGGCACAGTGGAGGCTTGGGGAGCAAATACCATGTGGCAATGTGAAGTTCCGGCAGGGCTTACGTAACGTCGTAGCTATCTCTGCAGGTTATGACTTTTCTGATGGCCTTATCTTCTAGCTACTACTGGTGCTAGTGAACTTGGGGAAATATAACAGAAGTTTCAAATCTTGGTATTGCGGCTATCTGCTGCCGGGAGGTTCTCATGCTCTTGCTGTAAGAAATATTACTGCTAATATCGTCTTAAAGCTTGGGGGAATAACGACTCCGGTCAATGTACTGTTCCGGCAGGCGCTAAAATTGATTGGTAGGTTTGGCTGAGTATTACTGTAAGTGAGGGAGAATTATCTCCTGCTTTTGATCCTTATAAGTTAAAAACCTATTATGTATCTGTAAATAGTACCGTTGTCTGAGCTATTGATGTTACAGGTCCTGTAGAAAATGCTAACCAACAACTTCAAGTTGAGTACAATCAGGTGGTTCCAGTAAATGGTCACGTAAGTGGTACTCCTGTACAAATACCCTTAAATGTTGGCGATAATCACATTCTTATCAGGGTATATCTTCCCGACTATAGGTGGAGGTATCTATCGTCGAATATGACAGTAAGTAGTATATCGAGCTGTCGCCGATGTTGATTTAAAGACCCTAAAAACAAGTGTAGGTCACCATGACCTACGGCGTTTGTTTCTAGCAAATACTGAATATACAGTTAATGTCGATGAAGATGTGGAGCTAACATGGACTATTACCGCTATACCTAATAATCCTGATGCTACCGTTACTATCGGTGAAAATGCTTCTGGAAGTAGGGACACAAACGGCAACCGTTCCTCTTACTTTTGGTGAAAATCCTGTAGATATTATCGTAGAAAAAGATGGAGAAGAGTAAAACATATTCTTTGACATATTATTAAAGCCGGCTTTTTAGAGAATCTTACTGTAAGCGAGGGACAGCTATCTTCGGCTTTTGACCCGGAAACATTTAATTATACGGTTGATGTAAATAGTACTATGAATTCTCTGGAGCTCACCCCTACTTTACGAGAGATTCTGCACATGAATTATTAATTGATGGGCAACCACATGAAAATGGTATGGTTAAAGAAATAATTTTGCCGGAAGGGAATCATCATACCATTCAGTTAAAGGTGAAATTACCTTCCACAGAAATTACCCGTACATATACTATAAATATAAATCGAGTTACCAAAGATGACTTTATAGGTTCCGGTACGATCGAAGACCCTTATCTTATTTACAATCTTCTTGCTTTACAAGAAATAGCTTATGACTCTACTCTTCTTGATAAACACTTTCAATTAGCTTGTGATATTGACGCTACTAATACGGTTAACTGGAATAATGGAGTAGGTTTTATACCTATTGGTAGTCCTACAAAAAAATTTACCGGTTATTTTGATGGGGCAGGACACACCATTAGCGGTTTATCTATTAATCAACCGGAAAGGGATAATGTTGGTCTTTTTGGCTATACAGAAGGCGGGGAAATTAAAAACCTCGGTCTGGTAGATTGTGCGATCAGCGGAGGCAACAATGTAGGCTCTTTAGTGGGGCATAATCAAAATACCTATTTAGAAAATTGCTTTAGTACAGGAGCAATTAGTGGTGCTTCAGTTGTGGGTGGTTTAGTCGGATATGGTTCCGGAGCTTATGCGGGCGGAAGATATTATCTTGATAATTGTTACTCTCGTGCTTCTGTCCAGGGAGAGCTTGTTACCGGTGGCTTAATCGGGGAATTGGGCAGTGGCTGGTTAAAAAATTGTTATGCTTCTGGTTCTGTGCAAGGTATAGAAAACACAGGTGGTATGGTGGGTTCTTTAGCTACAGCTAATTGTCAACAAACAAACTGCTATTGGGATATAGAGGCTAGTGGACAAGCAACTTCAGCTCTGGGTATGGGTAAAACTACGGCTCAAATGCAGGAAGAAGTAACCTATAATAACTGGGACTTTGATACCACGTGGGTAATTGATATTGAAACAAATGAAGGCTATCCCTATTTGCGAGTATTTAAAGATGCTTTTTTAAGTCCGGTTGTGGATAGTTCTCTAATTCTTTGGTTAGATGGAAGATATGGTTCAAACGATGCTAGGACATCTATTTGGAAAGACCTTTCCGGGAAAGGTAACAATGGGGAGTTGCAAAACATTGATTTTACCGAAAACAGTGGTTGGACTGGGGATTACCTGTGTTTGGATGGAGTAGATGATTGGATAAATCTACCTGAAATAAATTACGATCAAGACTTTACAATTAATACGCTCTTCAGTTTTAATAATTATGCTGATTGGTCTGACCTTGTTACAGATGACTTTTTTCGGATATATTATAGAGGAGATAGCACAGGTAGATTACGTATTTTATTACGCATGAAGGATCGTACGAGTGGTACTCATAGTTCATGGTGGGGTTGGACTGGAATTTCTAGTTATGTTCCTTTGGAAACGATAGTAAATCTTACCTATATAAAGGAAGGAAATTTTGTATCTGTTTATCGAGATGGAGTTCTTGTAGGAAGAGTAGATGCAGTTTCCGGACTGAATAATGGTAATGATTATATATTAAGTCCGGAGATTAAATCATTATTAAGAATTTATGGTAATAGGATGGGGAGTAATTTATATAACTTTAGTGTTTATGACCGTGCTCTCTACTGATGCTGAAGTAGCCCAAAACTACCAAGCGGAATTACCGCGTATAAAAGCAATGACTGCCGCCAACTTAGCCGAATTAACTGTTACTCCCGGAGCGTTAAGCCCTGCTTTTAAAGCTGCGAATCTTAACTATACCGTAATCCTGGAAGATCGTACCGTAAACAGTGTTAATATTACCGCCACACCTGCCGCAGATGATGCCAGTGTTCACTATAAACGGACTTGGTATTGGGACAGGCACTCAATCGATAAACGTAGATGTTTCTTCGGGAACCAAAGAAGTACCTGTTGTCGTTACCGAGGCAGATGGGATTACAACCAAGACCTATAAAATTAGAATAATTAAGGTGGGGTATCTTACAGACCTAGCTTTAAATGGTGCTTCATTACCGGGTTTTGCACCGGAAACCTTGGACTACACGGTCAATGTAGCCAATGCTACAGACGCCGTGGATATTGCTGCTATCTTAGAAGACCCCACTACGCAAGATTTAATGATTAATAATCAGCCATACACCAGTGGGACTTCAATGCCTATTCCTCTTAACGAAGGTCAGAATACTATTTCCATTAAAGTAACTGTACCCGGATATGAGACTATATACACCTTAAATATCTATCGCGCTTCTCTTGTAGATTTAAAAGCACTGACCACTAATCTCGGAACATTAAAACCTGAATTTGTACCCGGTACCTCTGTTTACACCATAACCTTAGATGATGCCCAAGCTCTAAACGAGATCGAGATTACGGCAACACCTTTTGAGGATAATGCCACTGTGACGATCGGAGCTACAAGTGGTTCGGGTGTTCAGACGGGGACAGTAGCTTTAAATCCCGGTACTAATGCTATTAATATTGTAGTTACGAATGGTACTCTGGAAAAAACATATACCGTTAATGTCATTAGACCGGCTTATCTAACGGCACTTACTGTCAAAAACAATGTAGGTCAATCTTTAGCTTTAACTCCCGGGTTTGCCTCCACTACCTATGACTATACTTTAGCTAATGTAGCAAACAGTGTGGAATTTCTTGATATTACGGCAGTGGGAGAAGGTGCTGTAGAAATAAAAAGTAATGGTGTGCTTTGTGATGCGAATCATGTTCCTTTAAATGTTTGGGAAAATACGATTACCATTGAAGTGATTGTATCCGGTGCTACGCGTACATATAAACTTGCAGTCTATCGTGAACCTTCTAAGAATGCTAATTTAGCAAACTTGACTACAAGCAGTGGCACTTGGGATCCAGTTTTTGACCCTGCTACTACTATTTATGCCGTAACATTAGATGAAAAAATCGATTCACTTACTCTTACTGCGGCAACAGAACATCCGCAAGCTACTGTAAAAATTAACGGTGTAGCAACAGAGAACGCCAATATTCCTCTTACACCGGGTATAAATACCGCAACCGTTACTGTAACTGCTGAAGATGGTATTACTACCAAAAACTATACAGTTGATATTCGCCGACCAGCTTACTTAGAGGCACTTACAGTAAAAAATAGTGCCGGACAAACAGTAGCTTTAACTCCGGATTTTACTTCCACCACTTTTAACTATACTGTAGACACAGTACCCAATAATGTCATTGTTTTAGCTGTAACTGCCACCGGAGAAGAGTCCGCAATTATAGATGTTAATGGAAGCGTTGTTGCCAGTGGCACAGCGAAAAACGTTGCTTTAGACGTAGGTGCTACTTTTATCAATATTGAAGTAACTGAACCGGAGACGGAGATTATAAAGACTTACACGCTTAAAGCATATCGGTCGGCTAATGTTAATTTAAGTAATTTATCTACTAACACAGGTAAGTGGAATGAAGAGTTTACTTCCGGTACTAGTTCCTATACGGTAACTTTGGAAAAAGGTGATAGCAATATTACCATTACGGCTGTACCTGCTGACGACCAAGCCAGTGTTAAAATTGGCGGACAAGGAACAGGTACAGGTACTCAAACCATTTCCGTATCACTTGATGTAGGGATTAATAGCATACCGATTGAAATAACCGGTAGAGATGGTGCTACTAAAAATCTTTATTCACTTACTGTCATTAGACCGGTAACCTTAAGCGGCTTAACCATTAGTAATGGTACTTTAGACCCTGCTTTTGATAAAGATACTTTGAATTATACGGCTAGGGTAGATGATAGAATAACTTCACTCGAGGTTACTGCTTCAGCAGCAGATGGTGCGAAAATCTACATCAATGATGAAGAAACTGATAAACAAGCTATACCTCTCAATATTGGCACCAATAACATTTTCATAAGAGTGGAAATGTCCGGAACGAGTAATACCTATAAACTTACTGTAACTCGTAGTGCTAGTGATGTTAATTTAGATGAGTTAAGAACCAATATTGGTACATGGGATAAAACCTTTACTCGTGAAACTACCTCTTATACTGTAACTTTGGATAAAGCTGTAGATAATATAGATGTCACTGTAACGCCCGCTGATTCCGAAGCAACAGTTAGTGTACTCCAGCCGGTTATCGATAATTCCTTAGTATTGTGGCTTGATGGCAAGCAAGAGTCAAATGGCTCTACGGCAGTTACTTGGAATGACCTTTCCGGCAAAGGGAATCATGGCGAATTGAACAACTTTGTTTATACCACAGGAAGTGGCTGGACGGGAGAAGGGTTGGAGTTTGACGGAGTGAATGATTATGTGGAGATTGCTAACCCGTTGATACAAGACAGTGATTTTACTATTAGTTTTTGGACTAAATTAAATTCGATAAAAAATCAATGTTTTTTCTGTACTCGAACTATGCTGGGGCAAGGAGTTTCGATATTTGCACTATCTAATAACACGATAAGAATTGATACATCTCAAGGTATGCAATGGATAACAGGGTATAATATACCCGTTAACACAAAAACTCACATAGCAGTTACTAAAAGTAATAGCAATGTATCTCTTTACATTAATGGAGTTTTTCATTCTTCCACCTCTTCTGTTGGAAATATGTCTAGTATGTCAAACATTGCCACTTTAGGTATTTCCCATATAAGTGGGGGCGATTTTGGAAACCAATTGGATGGCATTATTGACGGCGTTTGTATCTACAATCGTGCCCTTACTGCCGCTGAAGTAGAACAGAACTATCGAGCTGGGCAAGAGCCTGCAGGTGCACGTACCGTATCTGTGCCTTTAAAATCAGGTCAAAATTCTATCCCCATTACTGTACGGGGTGTAGATGGTGTGACAACGAAAACATATACTCTCAATGTGATTAGACCCGGCGCTCTGGAAACTCTGGAAATAGGGAATGGAACCATAGACCCTGAGTTTACTAAAGATGTCAACGCTTATACTGTAGACAGTAATGTCTTTTTAGTAAAAGTTACGCCAACGTTAGAAGACCTTGCTACACAAGAGCTTTACCTCAATATCAATAATAGTGAAACTGATACAAAATGTGTAAGTGGAGAAACACAGGTGCTGGAGTTAAATAAGGGAATAAATACGGTAGCGATAAAAGTAAAGACACCCTCGAATAATCTTGTTAATACATATACCCTCAATGTAAACGTAGTTCCTTTAGTAGAAGAAATAGGAATGGGTGATATTGATGGTACGGGCTTACGGGAAGTACAAAGTGTTTTCGGGGCACAAGTTCTAAGCAGGTTGAACTTTAATTTAAGTCAAAGGGTTAATACCGGGTTAAAAGTAAAATTCAATTTACCGGAAGCTTTGGGAATACAACAAGTCATAGGTCTTTACAATGCGACGACGGGAGACGTTGTAACTACCAATATTGAGATAAGTAAAGATGTTCCTGAAGGGGTAGTAGCTGGTAATAACGTCATCACGATTAATAGTTCACTTGACCCTGGTGCTTATGAAGTGAAGTTTATTTTAACTAATGACCCCATAAAATTAAAGGTTGAATTAGATTCCTTTAGTGAGGTCGGTGGAAATACGTTTGAATGTACAAGTGATCCTTTGGAAATAGAATATGTTGATTTCCCTGAACTGTTGTAGTAGAGAAAGTAAGAAAGGGGATTGCCGGAAGGCAGTCCCTTTTTGTATGTCGTGCAATTAAATTTTCGGTTAATTTGACAAATGAGAAAATTTAAGGCAAAATATGTTGAAGGCATATTTTTATGGAGGTGTAAATAGTGAAGTCGCATAAAAAGTTTCTCCAGCTGATTTTCGCTATGACTTTAGTTGCTATTATGTTTTTTGTAGTAGCTCCTGAAGAGAAGATTGCTGAGGGAAATTATGCAACAGAACAAAAAGAGTACGAAGAAGTACAAGATTTAAAAGTAGTGCAGTTAATTGTTGATGGACAAGAATTGGAAATAACAACAGAAAAAGAAGTAGTTAAGGATATTTTAGATGAAGCTGAAATTAATTTAAATCCTGAGGATAAGACGATTCCGGAGTTAGATGAAATAGTAAAAGATAACGTACAAGTAATTCGTGTTGCTAAAGAAACGGTAGAAGAAAAAAAGACGCTGTCTTATACTACTGAAGAAAGACAATCTGAAGAACTTTATAAAGGTGAAAAAAGGGTTTTGCAAAAAGGGCAAAAAGGGATAGAAAAAAATATTTATGAAGTAACTTTAGAAGATGGAGAGGAAATTGCACGTGATTTTGTTAAGAAAGTTAGGGTAAAAGAACCTGTTACGCAGATTGTGGCATTAGGAACACGTCAAACAGTTTCTCGTGGTGGAACTTCATTGAAATTTGCAGAAGCTCATACGATGACAGCTACTGCATATACACATACGGGGAATCGAACAGCCACAGGTATTTGGCCTAGTGTGGGGATTGTAGCTGTAGATCCGCGTGTTATTCCATTGGGAACAAGATTATATGTAGATGGCTATGGTTATGCTACTGCTATGGATGTAGGTGGTAAAATTAAAGGAAAGCGTATAGATGTCTTTATGGAGACAAAAGAAGAAGCTCTCCAATGGGGGCGTCGCCAGGTTCAAGTTTTCGTTTTACATAATGAATGAAAACTTGACTAATCTTAAAATTGTTTTGCTTAAAAAAATATGATAAACTTAAGAAAGAACTTAAGGCACAGGATTACCTGTGCTTTTTCTTTAAAAAAGCTTAAGGAGGTAATGGTAGTGGCCGGACATTCAAAATGGTCTAATATAAAACATAAAAAAAGTAAACAAGATGCCATTAAAGGAAAAATTTTTACTAAACTCGGTAGAGAATTAATTGTTGCTACCAAGATGGGGGGAGCTGACCCGGAGACTAATTTTCGCCTTAAAGTAGCTATTCAGAAAGCAAAAGCTGCTAATATGCCTAATGATAATATTGAGCGAGCTATTCAAAAAGGTGCCGGTGAGCAGGATGGTGATAATTTTGAAGAATTGATTTATGAAGGTTATGGACCGGGTGGAGCAGCGATTATGATTAATGTACTTACAGATAACCGTAATCGAACTGCCGGGGAAATTAGACATCTTTTTTCTAAACATGGTGGAAATATGGGGGAAACCGGTTGTGTTAGTTGGATGTTTAAACAAAAAGGAGTACTTATTTTAAAGAGAGAGAAATTAAATTTAAGTGAAGATGATTTGTTTCTTTTAGCTTTAGATAAAGGGGCAGAGGATATTATCTTAGATGATGCAGAAGAAATTGAAATTTATACAGAACCATCTAGTTTTCAAAAGGTTAAAGAAGGATTGGAAGAAGAAGGTTTGGAATTTGAAAGTGCAGAAATTGCAATGATTCCTGATACCAGTGTAGAAGTAGCCGATTTTGAACAGGCGAAGTTATTGTTGCGTTTGTTGAATTATTTAGAAGAGCATGATGACGTTCAAGATACTTTTACAAATTTTGATATACCGGAAGAGGTTTTAGCACAAATAGAAGCAAGTATATAGTAGAGAAACAGAGGTGTAAAGATTGATTGTCTTGGGAATAGACCCCGGGATAGCGATTACCGGTTATGGGGTAATTGAAGACCGGGGTAATCGTTATAAAGCATTGGAATATGGCGTCATTCGCAGTAATAGTCGACAAGAAACAGCCAAAAGGCTACAAGAGATTTATCAAGGGGTCAGTCGCATTATCGACCTTTACACACCTGATTCTATGGCGATTGAGGAATTGTTTTTTAATAAAAATGTTAGGTCAGCTTTCTCTGTTGGTCAAGCCCGGGGAGTAGCGATGTTAGCTGGTTGTCAGCATGGGGTACCTGTTTACGAATATACACCTCTCCAAGTTAAACAGGCCGTAGTTGGATATGGGCGGGCCGAAAAACAACAGGTACAATTTATGGTTAAAAGTCTTTTGAATTTACAGGAGATTCCGCGTCCCGATGATGCCGCTGATGCTTTGGCGATTGCTATTTGTCATAGTAATTTTTGTTCTTCTACTTTGGGGAGAAGGAGAGAGATAATTGATTGAGTTTATTCAGGGGGAACTACAATTAAAAAGCTCTAAATATATTGTTGTCCAAGTGGGGGGGATAGGATACAGGTTATTTGTTCCCTCTTTAACTATGGCTAAACTTCCCTCTGTACGTGAAGAAGTAACCATGTTTACTTATTTACATGTACGGGAAGATGAATTAAGCTTATATGGATTTTTGTCTAGTGAAGAAAGGGAGATTTTTATTATTCTTTTACAGGTTTCAGGAATAGGACCTAAATTAGCCCTGGCTATTTTATCACATCTGCCTGTTGCAGAACTGCGTAGAGCTATCTTACTTGGTGATACCAACTCTTTAACAACTATTCCCGGGGTGGGTAAAAAGACGGCAGGAAGAATGATTCTTGAATTAAAAGATAAATTAGGGAAACAGGCTCTTCCGGAAGAAGAAATGCTGGTAACAGGACCTTTACATACTGATGTGCGTAGTGAAGCGATTTCCGCTTTATTGGCTTTAGGTTATAGCTTGACCGAAGCACAAAAAGCTGTACCAACTCTTTCGGAGGGACAAGATTATTCTGTGGAGGACTTAATTCGCTTAGCTTTAAAAAATATAGCGAAATATTAAACGGGGGAAGTTAAATGAGTGAAGAAAGAATTGTTTCACCCGATTTGATGAGGGAAGAGAGAGATGAATTAAATTTACGTCCCAGTTCTTTGGACGAATATATTGGGCAGGAAAAAATTAAGCGAAATTTACGTATTTTTATTACAGCGGCTAAACAGAGGAAGGAAGCATTAGATCATGTCCTTCTTTATGGACCACCCGGTTTAGGGAAGACAACGCTGGCAAATATTATTGCCCATGAAATGCAGGCTCAAATTAGGGCTACTTCCGGTCCGGCGATTGAAAGGCCGGGAGATTTAGCGGCTATTTTAACTAATCTAGAGCCACATGATATATTGTTTATTGATGAGATTCATCGTTTAAATAGGACAGTAGAAGAAGTTCTTTATCCGGCGATGGAGGACTATTGTTTAGATATAATTATCGGCAAAGGACCGAGTGCTCGTTCGATTCGTCTTGATTTGCCCCCTTTTACTTTGGTGGGTGCGACAACAAGGGCAGGTAATTTGACGGCACCACTTCGTGATCGGTTTGGAGTAGTGAGCCGTTTAGAGTTTTATAAAACGGAAGAATTAGTCATCATTGTAAAAAGAGCGGCCCATATTCTGCAAGTTGCTATTAATGAGGATGGTGCTATAGAAATAGGGAGAAGAGCCCGTGGTACCCCACGGATTGCTAATCGATTGTTGAAAAGAGTGCGCGATTTTGCTCAGGTTCAGGGGTGTAAGATTATTAATCAAGAGGTAGCTGCTCAAGCCTTAGATATGTTGGAAGTGGATCATTTAGGTTTAGATGAGATTGACCGCAAAATGTTAATGACTATTATCGAAAAATTTCAAGGTGGACCGGTAGGTGTAGAAACTTTGGCTGCTTCGATTAGTGAAGAAACGAGTACGATAGAAGATGTTTATGAACCGTATTTGTTACAGTTAGGATTTTTACAGAGGACACCTAGAGGTAGAGTAGCTACTCCTTTAGCTTATGAGCATTTAGGGATTTCTTATGTTTCTCATGACCAGGAAAAAGAGCAAACAACTTTATGGTAGGAGGCACATGATGAAAATTCTACTTCATACTTGTTGTGCCCCTTGTAGTATTTACCCTGTGGAGAGTCTACGTAAGGCAGGGCATGAAATCAGGGGGTATTTTTATAATCCTAATATTCATCCTTATACGGAGTTTACGAAGCGACTGGAAACCTTTACCGAGTATGCGCAAAAAATTGAACTCCCGGTCATTCTTGATGACCAATATGCTTTAGAAGAGTTTTTGCGTAGTGTCGTTTTTCGGGAAGGAGAACGGTGTCGTATTTGCTATAGTTTACGTTTACAAAAAGCAGCTCAAATCGCGAAGAGAGGCAAGTTTGATGCTTTTAGTACTACGCTTTTGGTGAGCCCTTTTCAGAAACATGACCTGATTAAAGAAATTGCGACTTCCGTGGCTTTAGAAACAGGAGTAGCTTTTTATTATCAAGACTTTCGTGCCGGGTTTAAGGAAGGTGTACTGAAGTCTAAAGAAGAAAAAATGTATAGACAGCAGTATTGTGGTTGTATTTTTAGTGAAAAAGAAAGGTATGCACACACAAAAAGGGGTAAAGAGTAATTTTACTCTTTTTTTGCTTAGGTGTAACCCTCATAAACAGTTGTGTTTTTACGCATGTTTATATTAAGGGGTATTGAGAGGTGATATTGTTGGACTTGGAAATTAATCATGACCTTCTTTTAGTCCAGCAGGGGAAGGAAGAAACTAGAGAAAAATTGATCAAAAAATATCTTCCTTTTATACTTAAAGTAACTGCCCGTACTTGTAAGCGGTATGTTTACTTGGAAGAAGATGATGAAGTAAGTGTGGCTTTAGTAGCTTTTAATGAGGCACTTGATAAATATGACTTACAGCAAAAGGCCTCTTTTTTTACTTTTGCTGAGCTGGTGATTAGGAATCGTCTAATTGATTATTTTCGTCAAACTAAACAAAGGGATGTGCCCTGGTCTTCTTTGGTAAAAGAGGGAGAAGATGATGGCGATTCTATTAGGCAAATAGATAAACTAATTTGGCAAGAAGCTGTGGAACATCATTACGAAAAAGAGATAGCTGAAATGCGGCGAGAAGAGATAAGGGAATATTCCGAGAAATTAAATGAGTTTGGCATAGAGTTTCGAGACTTAGTAAAGGATTCTCCCAAGCATCAGGATGCGAGAATTACAGCGTATCAAATTGCTAGGCTTATCAGTGAAAAAGAAGGTTATTGTAGTTATTTACAAAGAACTAAAACACTTCCCTTAAAAGATTTATTGAAAGAGGTAAGGGTTAGTCGCAAAACTTTAGAAAGACGGCGTAAGTATATTATTGCGCTAGTAATAATTATGATGGGAGAATTTTATTTTCTGCAAGACTATTTAGAAGGGATGAAGGGGTGAGCCAAGATGGAGAAAAAGTGTAAAGGGTTGGTTATGGAAGCAACTTCTGAGGTCTTAGTGGTCATAACTCCAACCGGGGAATTTATTAAAGTGCCCTGGGAAGAAAAAGTAATACCTGCTTTAGGTAGTGAGATTGAGTTTGAATTTCCTCCGGCTAAACAAAGTTTTTTCTCTCCCCAAAAGCTTTTTGTTTTAGCTGCTAGTATAGTATTTTTTCTGTTAGCAATTCCCTTTGTTTCCGAATACCTTTATTTTGGTGAATCACAAGTAATAGCTTATGTGGGTATTGATATTAATCCTAGTTTGGAATTAGGCCTCGATAAAGAAGGTAAGGTAAAAGAAGCGAGGGGGCTAAATGGGGAAGGGGAAAAGCTTTTAGAAAGTGTACAGTATGAAAATCTTCCTGTAAACGGAGTAATTAAATGTATTACACAAGAAGCAGTTAAACAACAGTATTTGACCGTAGGCGAGGAAAATAATATTATTTTGACGGTAAGCACGCGAGAAGAACGAGAGAAAATATTAAAAAAGAAGGCTGAAAGAGAACCAGCGAAAAATACTGAGGTGTGTGCGAAAATAAAAAAAGAACTTACATCTGAAATAAAAGGGGAGTTAGATAAGCAAAAGATTAAAGTTGAGGTGGAAGTTTTAGAAATTTCGCCGGAGTTTTATCGAAAAGCTAAAAAAGCCGGGGTTTCTCCGGGGAAATATGCAGTAATTTTGGAGGCAATGAAAGAAGGCTATGATGTTAGCCCGGAAGATGTGAAATTCTCTAGTGTGGTGAAAACTATTAAGGCAGCAGGGGGTAACCCCGGTGAAATAATTTCTCGTGCTAAAAAGAAAGAAAAGCAGTTATTGGAAATAGAAAAAGAAATGAAAAAGGAAATTAAAAAACAGGAAAAAAAGAGAAAAAACGAAGCTAAGCAAGATTTTAAGGGAAAAGAAGAAGAGAAGGATAACGAGAAGAGTGAATATAAAAATAAGAAACAGCAAAAGAAAATAAAGAAGCAGGAATGAGGTGCTCCTCTGTCGAACAAAGCATGGGACGTTTTGCGAATTAGATGGGGGAGGAGCAATGAATCTACAAGGGATTGTTCAGAAACAACGTTTGTTTTTTGCTTTTATTTTGCTGGGAATTATTGTGGTTTGCTTAATTTTTACTTCGACAATCCAGGGTGCGCAAATAGCTTGTACACCAACAACAGTTCGTGTAGCTGTGGGGCTTAATTTAACTTCAGTAGAATTTTCCGTAAGTGAAGGAAATTATGAATTAGTAGACTGTTTGACACATCGAGTGATTAGTTCCGATGTTTCTCCGGGGACATGGGTTGTTGCTCCGGCCGGAAGTAGCAACTTACAGATTTATCATAATGGACAGTCTCTGGGAGGTTTGGGAAGTTCTCTTTTGCTTTTACGTCAAAAAAATGAGTATGAACAAAATGTTTTTTGTTTAGGTCAGAAAAAATATCGTGGTAATCTTCTTTTGGAAAATTTTCAAGGTAAAATTCAGGCGATTAATTATCTTGATGTGGAACAATATCTTTACGGAGTTGTAGGGGCGGAAATGGGACCGGGTGCTCCGGAAGAGGCTTATAAAGCTCAAACAATTGTTTCTAGAACGTATGCTTACTATTGTAAAGAACATCCGCAGTTGAATTATGACTTAGGTATTTCTACTCAATGGCAGGTTTATGGTGGCTATGATCAGGAAGTTTTAAGTAGCTCTTTGGTAAAAAAGGCGGTAGATGATACTCGTGGTCAGGTAATTTATTATGACCGGGAATTGATTCAAGCATTTTTTCATAGTAATTCCGGTGGTTATTCGGAGGCTTGTGAAAATGTTTGGTCGGCTTCATTGCCTTATTTACAGCCGGTAGTGACACCTGAGGATGCTGTAGCGATGCAGGTTGCCCAAGGTGGGTCTTGGTCAGCGGAAACTTATCTTTGGGAAAAGTCTTTTAGCCGACAAGAGCTGATAAAACAATTAGAAAAATGGAACAGAGCACATCCTAATGATGCTGTGAATGTAGGAGAAATATATGAGGTAGCTGTAAAACGTTGGGCTGTTGACCCGCAAACAAAAGAGTTTTTGGCGAAAGAAACAGCTTCGGGAAGGGTTACCCAATTGAATTTTATGGGTTCCAGGGGGATGAAGAGTTTTTATCGGGATAATATACGTTCTGTTTTAGGTTTGCGGAGTACTCTTTTTGAAGTTATTTGCGATTCCACAGTGAAAATTTGGAATGCTTTTAGTAGCTTAGATGTTTTTAATTATGCTAATGACCTTCAGGCAGTGACTGCAGATGGCTATATTACTAAGTTAAATGGGAATAGCGAAAGTTATTATGTATTAGGTGCAGATGGTATGCAAAGGGTACCGAAAGTTTTTTCGGAAGTGACTTTTAAAGGAAAGGGTTATGGGCATGGTTTGGGGATGAGTCAGTGGGGCGCTTGGGGTATGGCTTTGAGAGGGGCGAAGTGTGAGGAAATTATTGAGCATTTTTATAATCAGGATAAGCATGATGGGCGACTTCGCATTCAATCATATTGAAAATATGCTGTATCGTTTCCCGTTTCGGTGCTTCGTTCAGAACAGACTAGCACTTGATTCGGGAGGAAGCAAACCACCCTCAACAGTCCGTCCATGTCCTGATTCGGGTTGATTCTGACGTCCTGTCAGTCTCCTTGCTTTCTCGACCTCATCTTCGTAAGTCTGTTTAGCCAAACTCCACAATGAAACGTTAAACGGTACAGCATATTTTGTGGAAGAGGAAGAGGTGAGTTTCCCGTTTCGGTGCTTCGCTCAGAACAGACTAGCACTTGATTCGAGAGGACTTTAAGAGAAGGAGAAATATTGTTTATGCATATCTCAGAATTTGATTATTTTTTGCCGGAAGAGTTAATTGCCCAAGAACCTCTTTCTCGTCGTGATGAGTCTCGACTTTTAGTGTTACATCAAAAGACAGGGCAAATCGAGCATCGTAAGTTTACGGATATACTTTCCTATTTGCATCAAGGCGATGTTTTGGTTAGTAATAAGACGAGGGTTATTCCGGCTCGCCTTTATGGTAAAAAGAAAGGGACAGGGGCAATTATTGAAGTTCTTTTGTTACATCAGATAGATAAGAATCGATGGGAAGTTTTAGTTCGACCGGGGAAAAAGGTTAAGCCGGGGACAAGAATTATTTTTGCTGCAGGTGATCTGGAAGCAGTGGCAATTGAGACTACTGCTTCCGGGGGAAGGATTATGGAGTTTGCATATACAGGAATTTTTCAAGAAATTTTAGATCGCCTTGGTCAGATGCCGCTTCCTCCTTATATCAAGAAAAGACTTGCCGACCCTGATAGATATCAGACCGTTTATGCTCAAGAGCCTGGTTCAGCGGCTGCTCCTACGGCGGGACTTCATTTTACACCCTCTTTAATTAAGGCTTTACAGGAACAAGGGATCGAATGGGTAGAGATTTTATTACATGTGGGTTTAGGAACATTTCGTCCGGTGAAAGAAGAAAATATTGAGGAACATCAAATGCATCGCGAATATTTTGAAATCTCGCCACAAGCTGCGGAGAAGATTAATAAAGCTTTACGGGAAAAAAGAAGAATTATAGGGATAGGTACGACCTCCACAAGAGCTTTAGAAAGTGCTTGTGTGGATGGTGTAGTACAAGCCAGAAAAGACTGGACAGAGATTTTTATTTATCCTGGTTATGAATGTAAAGTTATTTCCGGGTTAATTACTAATTTTCATTTACCTAAATCTACGTTATTGATGTTAGTTAGTGCCTTGGCAGGGAGAGGAAAGATTATGCAGGCATATGCTGAAGCTGTACGGGAAAGATACAGATTTTTTAGTTTTGGTGATGCGATGCTTATTATTTAGTTTGTAGAAAGATAAGGAGGAGCGGATTTGTCAGCGATTACTTTTGAATTACTTAAAGAAAGTAAAGAGTCATTAGCTCGTTTGGGTAAGCTTTATACTCCACATGGTGTCGTGGAAACACCCATTTTTATGCCAGTAGGAACACAAGCTACAGTTAAAGCCATGTCACCGGAAGAGTTGGAAGAAGTAGGGTCCCGAATTATTTTAAGTAATACTTATCATCTTTATCTGCGCCCTGGTCATGAATTAATTGCGCAGGCAGGGGGATTACATGATTTTATGAATTGGACAGGCCCTATTCTTACAGATAGTGGTGGCTTTCAGGTTTTTAGTCTTGGTGATTTACGGAAAATAAGTGAAGAAGGAGTAGAGTTTAGGTCTCATCTTGATGGTTCAAAACATTTTTTTACACCGGAAAGGGTCATGGAAATTGAAATGGCTTTAGGTTCTGATATTGCCATGGCTTTTGATGAATGTGTTGCTTATCCGATGGAATATGAATATACGAAGCAGTCTATGGAAAGAACTACACGTTGGGCTGAACGTTGTTTAAAGGCTCATCGGAAAAAAGACCAGGCTCTTTTTGGGATTGTGCAGGGAGGAATATTTGAAGATTTACGAGAGATTAGTGTTCGAGATTTGGTTTCACTTGATTTTCCCGGCTATGGGATTGGGGGATTGAGTGTAGGTGAGCCCAAAAGTTTAATGTATAAAATTTTGGAAATGACAACTCCACTTTTACCTACCAACAAACCGCGTTATCTTATGGGTGTAGGGTCTCCAGACTGTTTAATTGAAGGGGCTATTAGAGGTGTAGATATGTTTGATTGTGTTTTGCCGACACGTATTGCGCGTAATGGAACAGTTTTTACCTGGGAAGGTAAAGTAGTAATCAGAAACGCTCGTTATAAAAAAGATTTTTCACCTTTAGACCCTCATTGTAATTGTTATACTTGTAGAAATTATAGTCGAGCTTATATACGACATTTATTTAATGTAGGAGAAGTTTTAGGTTTACGTTTAACGACATATCACAATTTATATTTTTTGTTACAACTTATGCAAAAAATTAGAAATGCCATTGCGACAGATAGT
Source organism: Peptococcia bacterium (assembly GCA_050951605.1). Classification (GTDB taxonomy): domain Bacteria; phylum Bacillota; class Peptococcia; order DRI-13; family DTU073; genus DUTS01. The sequence continues at coordinate 381,297 of JBMNJJ010000009.1, forward strand.
TTATTAGATTTTAGGGAAGAATTTTTTAGACGTTATTTGGGAAAAGAGGAAAAATAGGGCTTGTATATAAGTCGCGGAAAGGTTAAGATATTATGTAACATCTGAAATTATTCTTGAGATAATAAAGTTTTAGGGAGGGAAAGTAATTGCAAGGTGCTACCGGTAGTTTTTTTTGGTTAATTGTTTTATTGCTTTTTATGTATTTTATGTTGGTCAGACCACAGCAAAAACAAAGAAAATTACGTCAAGAAATGTTAGATGATTTGAAGGTTGGCGATAAAATTGTTACTGTGGGCGGCTTGTATGGAAAAATTGTTAAACTTTACGATGACACAATGAAGTTAGAAATCGCTGATAATTTTCGTGTTAAAATGCAGCGGATGGCGGTAAATTTTGTTATTGATGGGGAAGAAGAAAAAGCGGCAAAAAAAGAGAACGAATAGTATATTCAGTAAAAATGACAAAAAAGCTGTTGGCGAAAAAGTTGGCAGCTTTTTTTGTGTATTTGACAAGCCCTTATCTTGAGGAATATAATAATTCAGTATGATATTATTATTTGGACAAATAAGGAGGAGAAGCCGGAGATGAGATGGGAGAAAGTATTTGCCTTAATCATTATCACAGTTCTAATTATTGGCGGGGCTTTTTGGGCAGCTGAGCCGATTAAAAATAATCTTAAATTAGGGCTGGACCTTAAAGGAGGGGTAATGGTTAGATTACAGGCACAAGGGGCGGTTACGGATAGAGATATAGCGCAAATTATTGAGATTATGCGTACTCGTGTTGACTCTTTAGGGGTTACGGAACCGGTTATTCAACGGGAGGGTAAAGATCGTGTTTTAGTCGAAATCCCTGGGATTGATGACCCGAAAAGTGCCATTGATTTGATCGGTAAAATGGCGTTGTTAGAGTTTAAAACTATGGATGGAGAAGTAATTTTAACAGGTAAAGATTTGGCAGAAGCTCAAGAAGCTAAAAACCCCGAAACAGGAGAACCTTATGTCAGTTTAAAATTTAAGTCGGAGGGAACAAAAAAGTTTGCCGAAGCGACTTCTCGTTTAGTAAGTATGTACCCTGAGGTAGATGGAAAGCAAGATGAGAGAAGATATATTGCTATTTATTTAGATAATGAAATTATTCAGGCACCATATGTGAGTGAACCTATTCCTAGTGGGGAAGCTCAAATTAGTGGTGGTTATGAGTCGCTTGAGGATGCTCGTAAAATTGCTTTATTGTTACGCTCCGGTGCTTTACCCGTACCTGTAAAAATTATTGAAAACAGGTCAGTTGGACCTACATTAGGAACAGATTCTATTGAAAAAAGTAAAACAGCGGCATTATGGGGACTTTTGGCTGTTATGGTTTTTATGTTGCTGTATTATCGGCTACCGGGTATTGTGGCCGATATATCTTTAGTGCTTTATTCTCTGCTTTTATTAGGTATTCTTTTAGCGATTAAAGCTACTTTAACGCTACCCGGAATTGCCGGATTCCTTCTTTCTATTGGTATGTGTGTTGATGCAAATATCCTTATTTATGAAAGATTAAAAGAAGAAATACGTAATGGTAAGAGTTTACGGGCAGCGGTTGATGCCGGATTCTCTCGTGCGTTTACCACAATCTTTGATTCCAATGTAACTACCTTACTTGCGGCCGGAGTTCTTTTCTTTTTAGGAAGTGGTAGCATTAAGGGATTTGCGGTGACCTTGAGTATCGGGATTCTTTGTAGTATGTTTACTGCCATTACTTTCACCAGGTACTTTTTGAAAACATTGGTTGATTCTGGTATGGCGAAAAATACTAAGTTATATGGGGCATAGGAGGGAAATGATGATGGATTTTATTGGGAAAAGAAAGGTCTGGTATGCTCTATCTCTGATTGTTCTTTTAATAGCAATTGTTTCCCTTTTTGTGCAGGGATTAAATTTTGGCATTGATTTTCAGGGAGGAACATTACTGCAGTTAAAGTTTGAGAAACCGGATGTTACCGGCACGGAAATTCGAGCTGCATTAGAGGAATTCGGTTTAGAAAAGAGTTTTTTACAGAAATCTGAAGATAGCTATATTCTTAAAACTCCGGAATTAGGTCAAGAAAAGCAAAATAAAGTTTTACAGGCATTTGAAAATAAAATTGGTAAGTTTGAGTTATTACGAAGTGAAAACGTGGGACCTGTTATTGGTAAAGAACTAAGACGCGTAGGTCTTTTAGCTTTAGTTATCGCCGGTATCTTACAGATTATTTATATTACAATTCGCTTTGAGTTTAAGTTCGGGATTGCGGCGATTTTAGCCCTTTTGCATGATGCTATTGTAACGATTGGCTTCTTTTCTCTTTTTCAGTTTGAGGTGGATTTAACGTTTATTGCCGCTATTCTAACTGTTATTGGTTATTCGATTAATGATACTATTGTTATCTTTGACCGGATTCGAGAAAATTTAAAACTGATGCGGAAAGAAGATTTAGCTACTTTAGTGAATAAGAGTATTAAACAAAACTTGGTACGTACTTTTAATACCTCTTTAGCTGTAGCCTTTATGTTGGTTGCTCTTTTAGTTTTAGGTGGGGAAACAACTCGTTATTTTTCTATGGCGATGTTGGTTGGGGTAATTTCCGGTGTTTATTCTTCAGTCTTTATTGCTAGTTCGTTATGGTATGACTTTGTTCCTACGGTAAAGGGACAGAAAAAGCCGGCAAAAATTTAAGTTAATCTATAAAATTTAGTTTTGTCCCCTTTTATTAAAGTAACTACTTTGATAAAAGGGGTTTTTGTTAGGTTTATGATATAATTATGATGTGAATAGTGGTGAGGAGAGAAAATAATGGTTCGCAAACGCATTTGGCAGTTAAAAAGAGGAGATAATTGTATCATTGGGTCGTTGGTAGAATCTTTAGGCATCTCTAAAACTTTGGCTACAATTTTGGTCAATAGAGGACTCATAACTTCACAAATGGTGCAAAGCTTTTTAGAGGCGTCCTTAACCGACTTAGAAAGTCCGACTGCTCTTCCTTCTATGGCTGAAGGGGTAGAAAGAATTTATAGTGCGATCAAAAAGGGTGAAAATATTTTAGTCTACGGCGACTATGATGTCGATGGGATTACAGGGACTGTTTTACTTACTGATTTATTGCGTCGGTTAGGGGGGAAGGTAAATTATTATCTTCCGGATAGAAAAGAAGAAGGATATGGTCTAAACTCTCAAGCACTTGTTAAAGCTAAAGAAAGTGGAACAGATTTAATTGTTACTGTGGATTGCGGTATTTCTTCTCTGAAAGAAACTACTCAAGCACGAGAATTGGGAATGGATTTAGTAATAACCGATCACCATCAATTACCCGCGCAAATACCTTCTGCTCTAGCCGTAATTAATCCTAAATTGGCAGATGAAAGTAGGCCTTGGTATGACTTAGCCGGGGTAGGCGTTGCTTTTAAAGTGGGACAAGCAGTAGCTACTTTGTTTTCAACAGAAAGTATTTGTGAAGAGTATTTAGATTTAGTAGCTTTGGGGACGATTGCCGATATTGTTCCTTTACGTGGTGAAAACAGAATTTTGGTTAAAGCGGGATTAGAGCGTATCAATCAAGGTAATTGTCGTTTAGGCATACAATCTTTAATGAATACAGCGGGGTTAAAGACAGGGCAAATTTCTACGGGACAGGTAGGGTTTGTTTTGGCACCTCGTTTAAATGCGTGTGGACGTTTAGGCAAGGCGGATATAGCAGTACAGTTATTGTTAAGTACAGATGTACAGGAGACTGATAATATTTGCCGGGGTTTAGAGAAGGAAAATAGATTACGTCAAGAATTAGAAGAAAAAATATATCACGAAGCCTTAGCCATGATAGAAAAAGCAGGAGGAATTGGTGAGGATAAATTAATTCTTTTGGCTTCTTCCAATTGGCATCCCGGAGTTATAGGGATTGTCGCTTCTCGTCTTACGGAGAAATATTATCGACCTACAATCCTTTTAAATTTGGAGGAGGGAAGAGGAAAAGGTTCGGCAAGGAGTATTCCCGGGTTCAATTTATATCAAGCCTTAGAACAGGTGAAACCGCATTTGCTAACATTTGGTGGACATGAAATGGCCGCTGGTTTAACTTTGTCCGAGGAAAAAATCCCGATAGTGCGACAACAATTATTGGCATATGCGCATAATGTTTTAGATGAAAAAAGTCTTACTCCTGTTTTATCTTTAGATGCAGAAGTAACTTTAGAGGATATTAATGAACAATTAATTAAAGAAATAAATCTTTTGGCTCCTTACGGCTTTGGAAACCCTTCCCCTCTTTTGGTGGTACGTAACATTTGTTTAAAAAAAGTGTGGAGAGTGGGGAAAAATGGTGACCATCTTAAGTTAAGGGTGGGTGATAAAAGTAGGCAGCTTGAGGGTATTGGTTTTCAATTAGGGGAGCGCGAAAAGGGAATTGCTGAAGGGGATAGGTATGATTTAGCTTTTATCCCACAATTAAATACTTATCAAGGGATAACTCAAGTACAAATGCAGATTCGAGAATTTAAAAAGTATTTAGTACCGGATGTTCCTTTAGCTCTTTATAGCTCTGCTCAAATAGAGGAAAAAATACAAAAAGTTATTTTAGGTGAAGCCGAATATTACGAAAAACAAAAAGAGGCCTTACGGCTTCTCAAAGAAGGTCAGAATACTTTACTTATTTTAGGGACGGGGCGAGGAAAGTCTGCTGTTTTTCAGTCCATGGCTGCTTATTTGGCTATACGACAAAAGAAGGTCACGATTATCGTTTATCCTTTACGGTCTTTAGTCAATGATCAATATCAGCGAATCCGGGAAAAAATGTCTTCATTAGGTGTACGGGTATCATTAGTTAATGGCTCGATGGGTATGTCGAAAAGAAAACAGTTTTTTAAGGACCTAGCACAAGGTGATGTAGAAATAATTTTAACAACACCGGAGTTTTTAGTCTTTCATTTAGATAAATTTAAACAAATTGCAGAAAAAATCGGCTTATTTGTTGTCGATGAGGCACATCATTTGGCGCAAAGTAAACGGCGGGGCTATTACCTTTTAGGACAGAGTTGGGAACAATTGGGGAAACCACTTGTTTTAGCTGTATCGGCAACTGCCGATTTGGAAACTGCGCAGTGGATTAAGAACACTCTCTGTTGTTCTAAGGTAGTAGTAGAAAATTATGTACGTAATAATTTACAGGTGGTAGATAAACGAGCGGAGAAAGATAAATTAAAATATTTATTAAAATTATTAGATACGGGGGAGCGTATTGTTATTTATGTTAATAGTAGAAAGCAGGCTTATCAGTTAGCTAATGACCTTCGTTTCTATTATCCCGCCTCTCGAGAGGAGATCGGTTTTTATCATGGAGGTTTAAATAGTCAACAGCGAATATTTTTGGAAAAAGCGTTCCGTGAAGGGGACTTGCGGGTGATGGTTACCACAAGTGCTTTTGGGGAAGGGATTGATATTCCTGATATCAAACATGTAGTTTTGTATCATTTGTGTTTTTCTTTGACAGAGTTTAATCAGTTGTCCGGGAGAGCAGGACGTAATAATCAAGAGGCAAAAATTCATCTCCTCTTTAATCAGCAGGATCGAAAATTAAATGAATTAATTCTCGAAGGGGCGGCACCAACACGGACAGTTTTAGCGAAGTTCTATCTCTATTTGCGGAAAAAAGGGAAAAAAGCAAATCCTTTTCCGTATAATAAGCGGGAACTGCAGAAAGAGATGCAGAAATTGGGGATGAGAAACTTTTGTGAACAAACAGTTTCTGCTTGTTTAGGTGTTTTAGAAGATTTAGGTCTTTTAAGGCAAGATGGTGAAGGTGGACAAAGATATCTTTATATACTTCCACCTCCGCCGGAGAAGCTGGATTTGGCTGATTCACTTTGTTATTTAGAAGGACGAGATGAATGGGACGAATTTCAGTCTTTTGCCGATTTTGTGTTAAAAAAGGAAAAAGAAGAAATTCTGAGAACCATAAACAGACCTATTGCTCCTGATAAGGTTATGTCTATATAGTTATAGTATAATTGACTGGTGGTGAAAAAATGTCCTGTGATGATTTATTTAATAAATTTATAGAACAAGTAAAAACACAGCATAATTTTAATGAGGTAGAATTAGTTACCAGGGTGTATATTTTCGCCAAAAAAGCACATGGGGGTCAAAATAGAATTTCCGGTGAACCTTTTATTATTCATCCTGTGGCTGTTGCGCAAATTTTAGTGAACCTAGAATTAGATATACCTACTGTAGTTGCAGGATTACTTCATGATGTGGTGGAAGATACTCCCGTTGTTTTAGCAGAAATTGAGGAAGAGTTCGGAACTGAAGTTGCTCTTTTAGTAGATGGAGTTACGAAATTAAGCAGATTGCAGTTTCGTTCTAAAGAAGAACAGCAGGTAGAAAATTTACGAAAGATGTTTTTAGCTATGGCTAAGGATATTAGAGTAATTATGATTAAGTTAGCGGATCGTCTTCATAATATGCGAACTTTAAAACATCAGCCTGAGTATAAACAAAAGGAAATCGCAGAAGAAACTTTAGAAATTTTTGCACCCTTAGCTCACCGTTTAGGAATTTTTACAATCAAATGGGAATTAGAAGACCTTGCTTTTCATTACCTGGAACCGGAAGAGTATAATCGTTTAGTAGAAAAAATATCTATGAAAAGACAGGAGCGAGAAGCGTATATTGAGCATGTTATTGACATTTTAAAAGATAAATTGCAAAAAGCAGGTATTCGAGCTGATATTCAGGGAAGACCGAAGCACTTTTATAGTATTTATAAAAAAATGATTGAGAAGAAAAAAGATTTAAATGAAATCTATGACCTTATTGCAGTAAGAGTTATTGTGAATACGGTAAGGGATTGTTATGAAGTTTTAGGAATAATTCATACACTTTGGACACCTATTCCGCGTCGGTTTAAAGATTATATTGCGATGCCTAAACCGAATATGTATCAATCTTTGCATACTACGGTAATGGGGCTTTTGGGAGAACCTTTTGAAATACAGATTCGTACCAAGGAAATGCATCGCACGGCAGAGTTTGGAATTGCTGCTCATTGGAAATATAAAGAAGGCTATAAAAAGGGGAGTAAGGAATTAGAAGAACGACTTGCTTGGTTAAGGAAAATTTTAGAATGGCAAAAGGAAGTTAAGGATACGAAGGAGTTTATGGAACTTTTAAAAATTGATATTTTCTCTGATGTAGTTTTTGTTTTTACACCAAAAGGGGATGTGAAGGAACTTCCGGCAGGTTCGATTCCGCTTGATTTTGCTTATCGTATTCATTCTGATGTCGGGCATAGTTGTATTGGCTGCCGTGTAAATGGAAAAATGGTGCCATTAGATTATGTTTTAAAAAATGGCGATATTGTGGAAATAATTACTTCTAAACAGGCTAGTAGTCCCAGTAGGGATTGGTTAAAGATGGTGAAAACTTCGCAAGCAAAAAGCAGGATTAGACAGTGGTTTAAAAAGGAAAAAAGAGAAGAACATATTTTACAGGGACGAGATAGTCTGGAAAAAGAATTAAAAAAGCAAGGGTTTGAACCGGCACAAAAGTTAAAAAATGAATGGTTGCAAGAGATAGCGAAAAAATTTGGCATGGCTCATTATGAGGACTTGTTAGCGGCGATTGGGGAAGGTGTACTTAGTTCTTTTCAAGTTTTCACTCGGCTTCGCAACGACTTTTTCCCGCAAGAAAAACAGTTATCGTCAGTATCTTTGGTCGAATTACAGCAAGGGATGAAAACTCAGGAGCGTTATTATAAGATTTCGCATGGGATTAAGGTTAAGGGAGAAGAAGGCGTGTTAGTGCGTTTAGCACATTGTTGTAACCCTCTTCCCGGGGACCTGATTACCGGGTATATTACTAGAGGGAGGGGTGTTTCCGTACACCGGACGGATTGCAATAACATTCAGAATTTAAATGAAGAGGACCAAGGAAGAATTATTGAGGTAATATGGGATGAAGGAGCAGAAAGTATTTATCAAGTGGAGTTAGAAATATATGCTTTAGATAGTACACATTTGCCTTTAGATATTATGAGTACTTTAGCGGATATGAAAATACATATTAATACAATTAATGCCCGTACGGTTAAACATGGGCATACGGTGATTAAATTGAAAGTTGATATACGTACAATTAGTCAGCTGAATTTGTTAATTGAGAAAATCAAAAAAATTAAGGATGTGCTTAATGTGTTTAGAATTACACCTAAAAAATAATTTCAGGGAGGAGCAAAGATGCGTGCAGTTGTACAAAGAGTTAAAACAGGAGCTGTTCTTATTGAAGGGCAAACAGTAGGCAAGATTAAAGAAGGACTTGTAGTTTTTTTAGGAGTAGGGCAAAATGATGAAGAAAAAGATGCTCAATATTTGGCGAAAAAAATCGTCAATTTACGTATTTTCGAAGATAAAGCCGGTAAATTAAATCTTTCATTACAAGAGATAGGGGGAGAGGTTTTAGTCGTTTCTCAGTTCACACTTTATGGAGATTGTCGACAGGGAAGGCGACCTAGTTTTACGGCAGCCGCTGCCCCGGAAAAAGCTAATCTTTTGTATCAGTTTTTTGTGGAAAAAATAAAAGAAGAAGGGGTTAGAGTAGCTACGGGTGTTTTTCAGGAAGAAATGTTGGTGAAAATTGAAAATAATGGTCCGGTTACGTTACTTTTAGATAGTGAAAAATTGTTCTAATAGGGAGTGAATAAAAGTAATGAAGATAAGTGTTTTGCCGGTAGGAACAATTGAGGCAAATTGTTATTTAGTGTCTGATGCACATACAAAAGAGGCTTTAGTTATTGACCCCGGCGCTGAGGGTGAAAAGATTCAAAAGAAAATTAAGGAATTAAAGCTTAAGGTTAAATATATTGTTAATACTCATGGACATCTTGACCATATTGGTGCTAATCGCTATTTAAAAGAAGCAAATGATGCCCTTCTTTGTATTCATAAAGCTGATAGCCCTATGCTTACGGATCCACAAAAAAATATTTCTGCCTATCTTTTGGGGGAAGAAATTAATGGTCCGGCAGCAGACCGGTATTTGCAGGATGGGGATATTTTACAAGTAGGGGGCTTGTGTTTTGAGGTTTTGCATACTCCTGGGCATACATTAGGGGGGATTTGTTTAGTTGGTCATGGTGTTTGTTTTAGTGGAGATACTCTTTTTGCCGGTTCTATTGGTAGAACTGATTTACCCGGGGGTTCTTTTAAAGAGATAATTAATTCGGTAAAAACGAAGCTTTTTGTTTTAGCGGATGAGATAGTCGTTTATCCCGGGCATGGGTCACAGACGAGTATTGGTTATGAGAAATCTACTAATCCATATTTCACTTGAAAGGTTTAAAAAAATGATCAAAGTAATCGTGTTTTCTTCCCTTCCCGATGATGTACGGGTGATTAGGGATGCACTGCGGATCTATTTTCCTAAAATTAGGTTGCTGAAAAGCTGGAAAAAAACAGAGGATAAGGCTTCGGGTAAAGGTCAAGAGATCTTTATAATGAGTAAGGATAGATTAGCTGTTCTTACTGAAGAAGAGTGTCCGCCCGGAAAAGAGATTTTGCTTGCTGTAGATAAAAAAGATTTTCCTGAAGCAGTTAAGGTAACGCTTAATTCGGCAGGACAGACTTATAGTCAAGTAGAAAGATTGGCGGCGGAGACTTTTAGAGAGGAGCACACGAATAGAGAAAGGCGTTTGTTGCGTTTAGCTCTGCATAAAGTTTTGCAACGTGCTTTGCTTGTTGAGCCTAGCCCTTGGGGGATTCTTACTGGTGTGCGACCGACCAAGATTGTGCACCGTCTTATAGATGAAGGTTTATCTGAAGAAAGAATAATGCTTCATTTGACGAGAGATTTTGCAGTTAGTTTTGAACGGGCTCGGCTTCTTTTCGGGGTAGCTGCTTTTCAGCATCCCTTTTTACCGAATAAACAGGAAACACCGAACTTAGTTAGTCTTTATGTGGGCATACCTTTTTGTCCGACCCGTTGTCATTATTGTTCTTTCCCTTCATTTTCACTGGAGCAATGGGGGGATTTGTTGGAGGATTATCTACAAGGCTTATCCCGGGAAATACAAGTAGTGGGGGCATTACTTAAAGATAAGAGAGTAAAAGTTCAGAATGTTTATCTGGGGGGAGGTACTCCGACAATTTTATCGGAGATTCAATTAGAGAAGCTTTTAAAGACGATAGAGGATAGTTTCCAATTTATTAAAGGTAGAGAATTAACAGTAGAGGGCGGTAGACCGGATACACTAACTCGTGAAAAATTGCAAGTATTAAAGGAGCATCAAGTAACTCGTTTAAGTATTAATCCTCAGACGATGAGCGAAGAGACTTTAGTGCTCATTGGTCGTCAGCATACTGTACAGGATATTTTAGATGCTTATGACCTAGCAAGAGAAATAGGTTTTCCTGCAATTAATATGGATTTGATTATAGGGTTACCGGGGGAAAATAGTTTTATTTTACAAAAAACGCTAACCGAAGTATTAAAACTTAGACCGGAAAATATTACGCTGCATGCTTTAGCCATGAAACGAGCAGCTTATTATCGTCAGGAAAAGATTAAATTACCACTTCCTACTGAAGGACAGGCGATGATGGATTTAGCCCATAATTGTTTGCAAGATGCTGGCTATTTTCCTTATTATCTTTATCGGCAAAAAGATATTTTTGCCCAAGGAGAAAATGTTGGTTATAGTGTGCCGGGGAAGGCTTGTCTTTATAATATTCAAATGATGGAAGAAAGGCAGACTATTCTTGGTTTTGGGGTAGGGTCAAGCAGTAAGTTGGTAAATGTGGTAGATTGGTCTTTGGAGAATATTTATAATCCTAAAGATATTGTTTTTTATTTAGAAAGACTGGAGCAAATTATGCAGCAAAAAGTTGACAAGTTGCAGGCTATTTTATAATCTATATAAGATAAAGCTCGAGGAGGTTGTGTTAGTATGTTGACTACTAGACCGAGAGGTACGAATGACCTTTTGCCACAAGAACTAGAAAAGTGGCATTATCTGGAGAATGTTTTGCGTCAAGTGGCAACTCTTTACGGATATCAGGAAATTCGCACACCTATTTTTGAACATACGGAACTTTTTCAACGTGGTGTGGGCGAAAGTACAGATATTGTAGAAAAAGAGATGTATACTTTTTTAGATCGAGGAGAGCGGTCTTTGACTTTACGTCCGGAGGCGACTGCTTCTACGGTACGTGCTTTTTTGGAAAACAAACTTTATGCCGGTTCTTTACCGGTTAAATTTTACTATTTGGGACCGATGTTTCGTTATGACCGTCCTCAAGCTGGGCGTTATCGTCAATTTCATCAGTTTGGGGTAGAAGTTTTTGGTTCTCAAGACCCTGGTTTAGATGCTGAAGTCATTGCGATGGCCATGGATATTTATGAGCGTTTGGGCTTGCATGATTTAGTTGTGGAGTTAAATAGTGTAGGGTGTCCTCATTGTCGTCAGGCTCATCGAAAAGTTTTACAAGAATATTTACAAGAAAAATTAGCAGACCTTTGTCCTACTTGTCAGGGACGCTTTACCAAAAACCCTTTACGTATTTTAGATTGTAAAAATATTCGTTGTCAGGCTCTTGTTGCTGAAGCTCCCACGATTGAGCAAATGTTGTGTGAGGAGTGTCGGCAGCATTTTCAAGCTGTACAGGACTATTTACAAGAATTACAGGTGCCTTACAACTTAAACCCTCGTTTAGTGCGGGGTTTGGATTATTATACGAAAACTGCTTTTGAGATTGTCGCCCAAGGAATAGGGGCCCAGAGTTCGATCGGAGGTGGAGGTAGGTATGATAGGTTGATTAAAGAATGTGGCGGGCCTTCTCTACCCGGCATCGGTTATGCGATGGGTATCGAGCGTATTTTGCTTACACTAGAAGAGCAAGGTATAGAGTTTCCATTACAAAATAAAGGGCAGATATTTATAGCGACTCTAGGTGAAAAAGCAAAAAAGAAGGGTACTAAATTAGCACAGGAATTACGGAAAGCCGGATTAATTGTTGAACGTGATTATTTAGATCGTAGTTTAAAAGCACAGTTAAAAGCAGCCAATCGCTTACAAGTATTTTTTACTGTCATTTTAGGTGAGGAAGAATTAGTTCAAGGTGAAGCAGTTGTGCGACACATGCAAGACGGTTGGCAGAAAACAATTCCTTTACAAGAGCTTGTTTCATATTTAGTGCGGGAAATTAAAGGAGGAAAGAAGGATGAGTGAGTCTATACAAGGATTAAAAAGAAGTCATTACTGTGGTTTGGTAAATAAAAATTTAAAAGATAAAGAAGTAACCTTAATGGGGTGGGTTCATCGGCGGAGAGACCATGGTGGTGTAATTTTTATAGATTTAAGAGACAGAGAGGGCAGGGTTCAGGTTGTTTTTAATCCGGAAAAAGGTGCTACTCTTTTTCAAAAAGCGGAAACAGTAAGAAATGAAGATGTTCTTGCTGTAGTAGGAACTGTAAACTTACGACCTAAAGGTACAGTTAATCCGAATTTAGCCACAGGGGAAATAGAGGTGACCGCAAATGAATTACGCATTCTAAGTAAAGCTAAAACACCTCCTTTTTATATTGATGATGAAGTAGATGTTGACGAGAATATTCGTTTAAAATATCGTTATTTAGATTTACGGCGTCCTGTGCTGCAAAAGGGTTTAATCTTACGACATCAAGCGATTAAGACAATTCGTGATTATTTTTATTCAAAAGGCTTTTTAGAAATTGAAACACCGATGCTCACTAAAAGCACGCCGGAAGGAGCACGTGATTATTTAGTTCCCAGTCGTCTTCATGAGGGCGAATTTTTTGCCCTTCCTCAGTCACCCCAACTTTTTAAACAGTTGTTGATGGTGGCAGGTTTTGATAAGTATTATCAAGTTGTACGTTGTTTTCGTGATGAAGATTTGCGAGCTGATCGACAGCCGGAATTTACGCAGCTAGATGTAGAGATGTCATTTGTAGAACGGGAAGATATTTTAACAATGATGGAAGAAATGATCGTTAAGCTTTTTCAGGAGTGTTTAGGTGTAGAAGTAAAAACACCTTTACCACGTTTAAGTTATCAAGAAGCGATGAGTCGTTTTGGAGTGGATAAACCTGATTTACGGTTCGGGATGGAATTAGTAGACATAGGCGGGGAAGTTAAAAATTGTCAGTTCAAGGTATTTGCTAAAGTTTTAGAGAAGGGAGGACAAGTTAAGGGGATTAATGCACAGGGTTGTGGACATTATTCACGTAAAGACATTGATGATTTGACTAAATTTGTTGGTATTTACGGAGCTAAAGGCCTGGCTTATTTTATACTAACAGAAAACGGGATAAAATCTCCTCTTACGAAGTTTTTCACTCCGGAAGAACTAGACAGTATTGTAGAAAAGATGCAGGGAAAACCCGGCGACTTACTTCTTTTTGTAGCTGATGAGCCTGCTGTAGTTGCTGCTTCTTTAGGTCATTTGCGTTTGGAATTAGGGAAACGGTTAGATTTGATTAATCAGGAAGAATTTAATTTTCTTTGGGTAGTTGATTTTCCTCTTTTAGAATATGACGTGGAAGATAAAAGATGGGTAGCAATGCATCATCCTTTTACTTCTCCTAGAGATGAAGACCTTACTTTAATGAAAACAGAACCGCAAAAGGTGCGGGCCAAGGCTTATGATATAATTCTTAATGGTGTAGAAATCGGGGGAGGAAGTATTAGAATTCATCAAAGAGATGTACAAGAATTAATGTTTAACACTTTAGGGCTTTCCCCAACAGAAACACAAGAAAAGTTTGGTTTTCTTTTAGATGCTTTTGAATATGGTGTTCCACCTCATGGCGGAATTGCTTTGGGAATAGATCGTTTATTAATGTTAATGGCGGGAAGAAGTACGATCAGGGATGTGATTGCTTTTCCGAAAACACAAAGTGCTATGGATTTAATGACTGAGGCACCTTCGGCTGTAGCCCCTCGACAATTAAGGGAACTTCATATTAAGGTTAACCAATCTAAAAACAAACAAAATGTAGAAAAAAGTTAATTTTAACCAGTGTGGTTCTGCTCTTGAAAATTGATTTATGTTGTGTTAACATAAAAGTACAAAGAAATTATTTCAAGATACACCCTACAGTGTTCGTGAGATTGGCCGTTTAGTTTTGAGCCAACACCTTTACATTGGGAGCCTGGACTCTGATTGTAGCTTGTATGCCTACTTAGATGGGACACAAAAAGCAATCAGGAAGGCACCCACCTGCTGAGCGCAGGTTCAAAACGACGGCATCACGGCATAGTGGGGTTTAAGCGTAGTCAAAATAGTAAAAAGCTTTCTGTTGTTGTATATTTTTATCCAACAATCAGGAAGCTTTTTTTTATTTAAAATACATTTCGGTTTAAGAAGGAAAATGAGACGTTGATGTGGAATATTCTAAACATTAAATATTTGTCGAACCGTGGGGAAAATTCTAATTCTTGTGTTTTTTATAGTAAATTATTGACAATATAGGAGGGGTTAGGTTAGATGGTTATTCGATTTAAATTAAAAGATAAAGAATATATTTTTAATTATAAGCGTTGTTGCCAAGCTTTGTTAGTTGGTATTACAATTTGTTTATGTAGTGTGCTTTCTCTATATTATAATTTATCTTTGCAACTACATTTTATTTATGGTGGGCTTTTTTGCTTGCCGATAACTTTAACCGGATATTGGTATGGGAAAAAGGCGGGGTTAAGTACAGCAATTTTTTTTAGTGGTTTAATGATTATAAATAGTGTAGTAAGTATGTATGAGTATTTAAGTAATGACATATTACAAATCATGATTTTTATTTTAGTTGGTTATGCTGTAGGAACATTAAAGAAAAAGAATCGTTATTCAGAAAGAATTATTGAGCATCAAGCTTATCATGATTTGTTAACAGGTTTGCCTAATAGATTAAAATTTGAAGAATCTTTACGTAATGAATTAGAAATAGCTAAAGTACGGAATGAAATGCTAGCAGTATATCTTGTTGATTTAGATAAGTTTAAATATATTAATGATGTTTTAGGTCATTTGGCGGGAGATAAATTATTAGTACAAGTAAGTCAAAGATTAAGAAGTATTTTTGAGGAAGATACTGTAATTGCTCGGTCTGCAGGAGATGAGTTTCTTATTTTTGTACCGAGAGTTTCCGAGAAACAAGAGATAGTTGATATAGCTATGAAAATAATTAATTGTTTCAAAAAGAAATTTATTATCCAGGGACGAGAAGTTTATATAACTATAAGTATTGGGATTAGTATTTTTCCTGCCCATGGGAATGATGCTAAAAGCTTGATTTCATATGCTGATATTGCGGTGAATAAAGTAAAAGATATCGGAATGAATGCGTATCGGTTTTTTAGTGTAGAGATGGACAAGGATATCTCTGATAAGGTGCATATTGCTAATAAAATGAGACAAGTGGTGGAAGAAAAGAATTTTGATGTTTTTGAAATTCATTACCAGCCGATGATTGAGGTGATTAGTGGAAAAATAGTTGCTGTTGAGGCGCTTTTGCGTTGGAATCATCCTGAAGAAGGTTTATTATATCCTCATCGGTTTATTCAAGTAGCGGAAGAGACGGGTTTAATTGTACCTATAGGTAAATGGGTCTTACGGACAGCTTGTGCTCAAATAAAAGAATGGCAGGGAAAATATCACCCTTCTTTAAAATTATCAGTAAATATATCGGAACAACAGCTTCGTGATAAAAATTTTTTTAGTGATGTAGTACTTGTGTTGACAGAAACAGAATTTGAGCCGAGTTGTTTAGAACTCGAGATTACAGAAACAATAGCGATGAATAATTCGGGAAGGAATATTGAAGTTTTAAGTGAATTACGAAAAATAGGGGTAAGGGTTGCTTTAGATGATTTTGGGACAGGCTATTCTTCACTTAATTATTTAGGTACTTTGCCGATTAATCTTTTAAAAGTTGATTATGCTTTGGTCAAGGAAATCCCCTTTAATATTAAAAATTCAGCTATTGCTACCTCTATTATTTCTTTAGCTTCTTGTTTGGATTATGAAGTAGTGGCAGAAGGAGTAGAGACCGAGGCACAACTTATTTTCTTCCAGCAAAACAAATGTACTTATATTCAGGGGTTCTTTTTTTGTAAACCTCTTCCTCCTAAAGAATTGGAATCTTTACTTGATGAAAAAAATGAAGTTGCTTTTATTCAAAACTAGGTTTAAGCTTATGTATAGATGACTATTATTTTTTATCATAATTACTTTGGATGAGGGATTAATTTGGACCAATTTGTACGAACTAAAATGTTAATAGGAAAAAAAGGGATAGATTTTTTGCACAAGAGTAAAGTTATTGTTTTTGGGGTAGGTGGGGTTGGTTCTTATGCTGTAGAAGCATTAGCTAGAGCAGGTATCGGGGAATTAGTTTTAGTGGACTTTGATATAATAGATGTCACGAATATTAATAGGCAACTTCCCGCTTTGTTTTCCACAATAGGTAAATATAAGGTGGATGTACTTAAACAGCGGATTAAAGATATAAATCCTTTAGCGCAAGTAAATGTTTATAAAACAATAGTTACGCCGGAAAATGTAGAAGCTTTTTTTAAAGAGAGTTCTACTTATGTTGTTGATGCAATTGACTCAATTAAGGGGAAAATAGCAATAATTGAAACAGCATTAGCGAGGGAAGTTCCAGTAATTTCATCGATGGGAGTAGGAAATCGCTTAGATCCTACAAAGTTAAAGATAGGTGCTCTTCGTGAGACTTCAGGTTGTCCTTTAGCGAGAATTATGCGACGTGAATTGAAAAAAAGAGGACTTGCTCATAATTTAAAAGTAGTTTATTCAACAGAACTACCGATGAAAACTGAGGGAAACTCTAGATCACGAAGTCCTGGGACGATATCCTTTGTGCCGTCTGTTGCCGGGCTGCTTTTGGCTGCATATGTGGTAAATGATTTACTACGGTTTTTGTAGATAGTAAAATATTCCTAGGTGGGAATAGGTTATAATAATAAGGATTAAGTTATAAAATTTATAAAAAGGGAGGGAAAAATATGGCTAATATTATTCATCTTTCAGATGACACTTTTACCAGTGAAGTACTAGAGGCAGAAGAACTTGTTTTAGTAGATTTTTGGGCACCTTGGTGTGGACCTTGTAAAATGATTGGACCTATTATTGAGGAATTAAGTACTGAGTATCGAGGTAGGGTTAAAGTTTGTAAGATAGATGTGGATGAAAATAATAAGACTGCCGGTGATTACGGAATTATGAGTATACCGACAATGATTTTATTTCAAGGCGGGAAAGAAATTAATCGACTAGTAGGCTTTGTACCTAAAGCTAATATTGCGAAAACACTAGATTCTGCTTTGTAAGGTAATTAAAATTAGACGTTAGGAATTAAAGTAATCATGAGGGCTGTTAACGAGATTGTTGACAGTCTTGTTTTTTAACTCCACAAAAAGGAAAGGGTGATAGATATATGGATCTTTTTTCTAGTGTGGGAGAAGCAACTCGTCAAGAGAGAGCTCCTTTGGCTACCCGGATGCGCCCGGAAAGTCTTAATGAAGTTGTGGGTCAAAGACATTTAATTGGGGAAGGGAAATTATTAAGACGAGCTATTGAGGCTGATCAGTTAGGTTCCTTGATTTTTTATGGTTCTCCCGGGACAGGCAAAACTACTTTAGCTTATGTTATTGCTCGAACAACAAAGGCACATTTTGTTAGGTTGAATGCGGTTACTTCAGGGGTTAATGATTTACGGAAAGTTATACGGGAAGCGGAAGAGCAATTGAGATATTATCAGCAGGGAACGATTCTGTTTATTGATGAAATACATAGATTTAATAAAGCTCAACAGGATGCGTTACTTCCGGCTGTGGAAGAAGGGAAACTTGTTTTAATTGGTGCAACTACGGAAAATCCTTATTTTAGTGTAAACTCTGCTTTACTTTCGCGTTCTCGGCTTTTTAGGTTGGAACCTTTGTCTGTAGAAGATATTAGGGAGCTTTTGCAGCGGGCTATCAAGAACCAAGAAAAAGGTTTAGGAAATTACCGTTTACAAATTTCTCAAGAAGCTTTAAATCATTTTGCTGAAGTTGCCCGAGGTGATGCACGTCAAGCATTGAATGGTCTGGAATTGGCTGTTTTGTCTACTTTACCGAATGAAGCAGGAGTAAGGGTAATTGACTTGGCTGTAGCCGAGGAGTCAATTCAAGAAAAGGCTGTTGTATATGACAAGACGGGTGACCAACATTATGATGTCATTTCGGCTTTTATTAAAAGTATGCGAGGTTCCGACCCTGATGCAGCATTGCATTATTTGGCACGGATGCTTCATGCTGGTGAGGACCCACGGTTTATTGCGCGGAGGATTATTATTCATGCCGCTGAAGATGTAGGATTGGCTGATCCTATGGCCCTTGTGGTAGCTCAGGCTGCGGCTCGAGGATTAGAAATGGTAGGCTTACCGGAAGGAAGGTTACTTTTAGCAGAAGCAACTCTTTATATTGCCTGTGCTCCGAAGAGTAATTCTCTTCTAGCCATTGATGAAGCATTAAAAGATGTACAAAAGGGGAAATATGGCGCTGTGCCATTTCATTTACGGGATGCCGGTTATCCGGGGGCAGAGGAATTGGGTCATGGACAAGGTTATCGTTATCCTCATGACTATGAAGGTCATTATGTCGAGCAAGATTATTTACCAGCGGAATTACAAGGAACAAAGTATTATCAACCTTCCGGGATGGGGAAGGATATTGGCGTTAATCGATAGTTATATTAGCTAGGTTACTACCTTTGGGTTCGGGCTATGCATGATAATGTGGGGGCCCCCATTCCCACTTAGGGCAGACGTCCTCACCACATCGGTTCCGTTCGTTCTTCTGAACAATGGCTTTAATGGTGTTCTTTAGGTATGCACTTTGCTTTATCACTTTGCTTTATAATGAAAGTTTGAAGATTATGGGGTAGAATGTTGTGTTAGAATAAAAGTAGCAAATTTTAAGAAGGTGGATGTATGGGAAGAAAAAAAGTTGTTGTGGCCATGAGTGGTGGGGTGGACAGTTCTGTTGCCGCGGCGCTTCTTAAGGAAGAAGGATATGAGGTTATAGGGATAACCATGGAACTACAGCCTCAAGAAAAGAAAAGTGAGGGTTGTTGTTCCTTAGATACAGTACGAGATGCACAGCAGGTAGCGGAGAAATTGGAGATACCTTTTGATGTGGTAAATTTTCGAGATATATTTAAAGAACAAGTTATTACATATTTTACGACTGAATATTTGAAGGGAAGAACCCCTAATCCTTGTATTGCCTGCAACCAACACCTTAAATTTTCGGCACTTTTGGAAAAAGCCTTTGCCTTGAAAGCTGATTATTTGGCGACAGGTCATTATGTTAAGGTGGTTTATAGTGAGTCTAGAGAGAGGTACTTATTGTATAGAGGAGAAGATAAACAGAAGGACCAATCCTATGTTTTGTATAATCTGACTCAATTACAGTTGGCACATACGCTTTTTCCTTTAGGGCAATATACGAAATCTCAGATTAGGGAAAAGGCAGCCCAATTAGGTTTAATGGTAGCGGACAAGCCGGAAAGTCAAGAAATCTGTTTTATTCCTGATGATGACTATAAAAGGTTTCTTGTGGAGCGGGTAGGTAAAGGTGCTTTTAAACCGGGGAATTTTATAAATACCAAAGGAGAAGTGCTCGGTCGGCATCAAGGGTTGCCCTTTTATACAGTGGGTCAGCGTAAAGGTTTAGGTTTGGCTTTAGGATATCCTGTTTTTGTGGTCGCTTTAAACCCGCAAGAAAATACTGTCGTGGTGGGTAGAGAAGAAGAGGCCTTTCAGCAAGGACTTTGGGCTAAGGATAATAATTATATTGCTCTACCGAAGTTGGAGGAGCCGTTGCAGGTACAAGCTAAAATCAGATATGGAGCAAAACCGGCAGAAGCAGTACTTACTCCGGAAGCTGAGGGGCGAGTTAAAGTGATTTTCGAAATGCCTCAGCGAGCCATCACTCCGGGACAGTCTGTAGTTTACTACCAGGGTGACTTGGTGGTGGGTGGGGGCATTATTGACGAAGTGATTATATAAAAAAAGTATTAAAATATTATTTTCAGGGGCTAAGGACAGAGACCTGTCCTTTTTTTGTATGCTTTATTTGGTTAAAGGTAATAATAAGGATATGAAAAAAGGGCGTGAGATTAGGAATTTACCGGTGATTGATTATTTCGGCGGACGGCATTTGGGATATGTACAGGATTTTAAAACCACTCCATATGACAAATTACAGGGTTTGTATATAGTTTCGCTGGAGAATGATATTTTTTATCTCCCTTTGGAAGCCATTGCTAAGTTGGGGAATGATGCGGTGTTGGTGAAATCTGAATTGTTGAAGGTGAGTACTGGACAAACGGAGTGGGGGGAGGATTTAGGATTAACAGAAAGAGTGGTGTTAACCTCATCCGGCGAAGTTATTGGTCAGGTTTCGGATCTGCTGATTGAGGAGAAAGAAGGCAATATTTGGGGTTATGAAGTAACGGATGGCTATTTAAAGGATGTGTTTTTAGGGAGAAGGGTTATTGCTACTGCAGATATTTTGACATGGGGAAAAGATACGGTAATTGTAAAAGACAATTTATAACGGCTCAAGGTTCGAATTTCAAATTTTGTACTTCGAATCTCGAGTTATCAGGAGCGTGATACTAATGAAATGTCCACTATGTGGCAGTAGAGCGGTAGGAAAAGTTGGTGTAGAACAGTATTATTGTTGGGATTGTTTTATTGAATATCAGTATCATGGTAATCAGGCTAGACTATATGTTGTTGAGGAAGATGGAAGTTTGATGGAAATTTGAAAAGTAAAAATATAATTAGATTTCGACGTCCCTTAGTTTTATTACTAGGGTTTTTTCTGCTTTTTTGGCTTTTTTATTTATTAAAAGGCATTTTAGTGCCTTTTGTTATAGGTTTTATCTTTGCTTATATTCTGGCTCCTTTCGTGCAAATTTTGGAAAATCGCCGAATTCCGCGTAGTGTGGCGATCATCATTAGTTATGTTTTTTTTCTAGGGTTAATTGCGTTATTTATTTTTTATGCTGTACCGCTTTTACTGCGAGACCTTAATCAACTGGTAAGTCTTATTCCACGTTATGTTCAGTCTATCCAGGAAACTTTATGGCAGATGCAGGATGGTTATAGTCGGGCTTCACTTCCGGAAGGTGTGAGACAGGTAATTGATGGGACTATTACCCGTGTGGAACAGATGTCGTTAGGACTTGTTCAGGGGTTTATCCAAGGGTTGATCGGACTCTTAGGACAAAGTTTTAATTTGATTCTAGCTCCAATTGTTAGTTATTATTTTTTAAAAGATTTTAATTATCTAGGAGAACATTTGTTGAAGGTTATACCGTTACGTTATCGAAATGAAGTCAATCAAGTGGGGAAGGAAATTAATCAAGTTTTGCGTGGGTTTATTAAAGGTAGTCTTTTAGTTGCTTTTTGGGTAGGCCTTTTAACTACATTAGGAATGTCCATTATTGGCATGGATTTTTCTGTATTAATCGGCATTATGGTAGGGGTTACCAATATTATTCCTTATTTTGGAGCCATTATTTCGGCGGTGCCGACTCTATTATTAGCTCTTTTAAAATCGAAGTGGCTGGCTCTTTATGTTTTAGGGTTAATGATTTTGGTTCATCAATTGGAGAGTAATATTATTTCACCACGTATTTTAGGCAGTTCTGTGGGCTTACATCCTTTAATTATTATTTTTTCTCTTTTAGCGGGTGGTCGGCTTTGGGGATTCGGGGGGTTATTATTTGCTGTACCCTTGGTGGCTGTTTTGAAGGTAATCGTTAAACATTTGTATTTACGTCTAGTTTGAGTTTCGTTGACAAAAAAGTTAGGGTTTCGTATAATTAAGGCATTAACTTGTCTTGGAAAAAAGGGGATATGATTTTTTATACGGGTAAGCTCTTATCCCTGACACGGAAGTGTTGGTGATGAGGGCTTCTTTTTGGGAATATTCGGGGAGGTATCAAGGATGTTGAGCGGAAATGAGATACGGGAAAGATTTTTAGCTTATTTTGAAAGTAAAGGACATACACGGGTTGCTAGTTCTTCTTTAGTTCCTTACAAGGACCCTACGTTGTTGTTTACTAATGCGGGTATGAATCAATTTAAGGATGTATTTTTAGGGTTAGAGAAAAGGCAATATACGCGGGCTACTAGCTCCCAGAAATGTGTGCGGGCGGGTGGTAAACATAATGACTTGGAGACGGTAGGGAAAACGGCACGTCATCATACTTTTTTTGAAATGTTAGGGAATTTTTCTTTTGGTGATTATTTTAAAAGGGAAGCGATTACTTATGCTTGGGATTTTTTAACTAAGGAGATGAGTTTGCCTGAGGACAAGCTTTATGCCACTATTTATCAGGACGATGATGAAGCGTATGACTTATGGCGGAAATTGACGAGTATTCCTCCGGAACGAATTATTAGGTTGGGGGAGAAAGATAATTTTTGGTCGATGGGAGATACCGGTCCTTGTGGACCTTGTAGTGAAGTCTTAATTGACCGTGGTGAAAAATATTCTTGTGGATCTAATTGTGGTATTGGTAAATGTGATTGTGATCGTTTTTTAGAGATATGGAATTTAGTGTTTATGCAGTATAACAGGGATGCTGATGGTAAGATGACTTCTTTACCTAGACCTAGTATTGACACGGGGATGGGTTTGGAGAGAATTACTTCTGTGGTACAGAATGTGGAAAGTAATTATGATACCGATCTGATTAAACCTCTTTTGCAGGCTATTGAGTCGTTGTGTGGAAAAATTTATTATCAGGATCAGAGGGGGTTCGCTTTTCGGGTAGTTGCTGACCATATTCGGTCGTGTACTTTTTTAATCAGTGATGGGGTTTTACCTAGTAACGAAGGTCGTGGCTATGTTTTACGACGTATTTTAAGAAGGGCGATTCGTTTTGGTAAGGTGCTGGGAATTGAAGATCCTTTTATGTATAAGCTGGTACCAGTGGTTATAAATTTAATGGAGGGAGCCTATCCGGAAATAAAGGAAAAGGCTGATTATCTTGCCCAGGTAATTCTTAGGGAAGAGGAACGTTTTCATGTGACTCTTAATGAGGGTATTCATTTAGCACAGGAGATTGTGCATAATTTGCAAGAGAAAAGGCTTACAGTTATTCCCGGGGAGGAAGCTTTTCGACTTTATGATACTTTTGGTTTTCCCCTTGATTTAACTGAAGATATTGCTGAGGAGGCTGGACTTGAAGTAGATGTGGAGGGCTTTAATCGGGCGATGGAAGAGCAAAGGGCCAAAGCTCGCTCTGCTCGTCAGGAAGTCAAGGCTTGGGATTTAGCATTAACTGTGCAAAACTTAGCTGGTAATTTGCCAGCTTCTAAATTTACTGGTTATGACTTATTAGAGGATGAAGCAGAAATATGGGCAATACTTAAAGATGGCGAGTTAGTTAATAAAGCCAAGGAAGAGGATGAAGTTTATTTAATTATTAGCCAAACACCCTTTTATGCTGAAGGGGGAGGACAAGCAAGTGATACGGGTGCTATTATTGCAACAAGTGGAAGGGGAAAGGTATGTGTAGAAAATACTAAAAAAATGCCTGATGGTAAAATTGTACATCAGGGTGTAGTTTCAGGGGAAATTAGTACAGGAGAAAAGGTTAAGTTATTGGTTGATATCTCTGTAAGGAGGAGTACTGCTAAAAATCATACGGCAACTCATCTTTTGCAGAAATCTTTACAAATAGTGTTAGGTGACCATGTCCAGCAAGCCGGTTCTTTTGTGGAAGGAAATCGCTTACGGTTCGACTTTACTCATTTTACGGCTTTAACACGAGAGGAAGTGCAGAAAGTAGAGGATTTGGTTAATGATAAAATTGCGGAATCGTTAGAAGTAACGGCTAGTGAAATGTCTTTAGAAGAAGCGAAAAAGTTAGGAGCAATGGCTCTTTTTGGTGAAAAGTATGGTGATGTTGTTCGGGTTGTACAAATAGGAGATTTTAGTAAGGAACTATGTGGAGGGACTCATGTCGGGAATACGAGTCAGCTTGGGTTGTTTAAAATTGTTAGTGAAAGTGCGGTAGGGTCAGGTTTAAGAAGGATTGAAGCGGTGACCGGACAAGGAGTTAGACGATACCTTGCGGATAAAGAGACTAGTTTAGAGGAACTTGCGGTATTGCTAAAAACACCTGAACAAGAACTATTTCATCGTGTCCAGGGACTTCTGGAAGAATTAAAGCAGAAGGAAAAGGCGTTAGAACAATTGGAAAGCACTTTTGCTAAAATGCAGGTTCAGGAGACTCTTGCTAAAGTTATAAAGGTGCGGGATGTATCCTTGCTAGTAAGTCGGGTGGAAGCTCGAGATATGGAAACCTTGCGTAATATGGCAGACATGTTTAGAGACAAGCTGAGTTCAGGTGTAGTAGTATTAGGTACAGCAGTGGAGGGAAAAGTTAATTTTGTTGTGGCCGCCACGAAGGATGTTACATTAAAAGGTGTGCATGCAGGCAAATTAATTAAAGAGATAGCAAAGATTACCGGTGGAGGCGGAGGCGGAAAACCGGAGATGGCACAAGCAGGTGGCAAAGATGTGGCGAAGTTAGAAGAAGCTTTAGCTAAAGCTTCAGAATTTGTGGAAAATCAGTTAAAGAAATAAAAAAATAAAAGGATATCTGATTTTTATCAAGAAATAATAATATGCTACCCTAAATTATAAAGAAAATTTTAAGAAGTTGTAAATCTACTAAGGTTTGAATTTATGAGGTGATGCTTAATGAGCGGAGAAAAATTTGATCAGACGATGATGTTTCGGGTGAAAACTGAAGAAGAAGTTTCCGCTAGTGAAGTTTTGGTTAGTGTTTATAACGCTTTGCAGGAAAAAGGATATAACCCTATTAATCAGATTGTCGGTTATCTTCTTTCGGGAGATCCTGCTTACATTACTAGTCACAAAAATGCTCGTTCTTTGATCAGAAAATTAGATCGGGACGAACTTTTGGAAGAATTAGTTCGTAGTTATTTGGGGAGTTTGTAATATAAATGCGTATTTTAGGAATGGATCTGGGTGAAAAAAGAATCGGTCTTGCAGTTAGTGATGAATTGGGAATTACGGCCCAGGGTTTACCTACGGTAAAGAGGACAAAAATTAAAGAAGATCTTCGACAACTTGTAGAAATTATTAAAGAAAAGAAAATCATGAAGTTGGTAGTAGGTCTTCCTAAAAATATGAATGGTACTTTGGGGCCTCAGGCGGAAAAGGTTAAGAGTTTTGTAACTCTTTTAACAAAAGAATATCCCTTGGAAGTTATATATTGGGATGAACGACTTACCACGGTGGAGGCTCAACGGACTCTTTTAGAGGGAGATGTTTCGCGAAAAAAGCGAAAAAAGTCTGTAGACAAGATAGCTGCTATGATCATTTTACAGAGTTATTTAGATAAAATAAGATATTAAACAAAATTTTAAATTTTGTTTGTTTAAGTTGACAAGTAATAATTTCCAGGTTACAATTATATTAATACTTGGCCAAAAGGCTTATGTGGATTAACTATATTAGGAAAGAGGTGGAAAAATGCTAAAGGATGAGGATAAGATTGTTTTGTTAGATGAGGAAAACAATGAACTTGAGTTTGCTTTTATTGATGCCTTGGAAGTAGATGGAGAGGAATATGCTGTTTTAGCACCGGTTGAAGAAGTTGAAAGCGCAAAAGAAGTAAAAGAAGCTATTATTTTAAAGATAGGCAAAGACGAAAATGGGGAAGAAATTCTTTTTGATATTGAAGATGATGAAGAATGGGATAGGGTAGCCAATAAATGGCAAAAATATATGGACGCATTGCAAGACGAAGGGGAAGAAGAAGGGGAAGAAGAAGGTAAGAACCAAGAGTAGTTTTAAAATATAAAGGACATTATATTTTTTGGGGAATGTTTTATTGCAGTCTTTTACTGGTGTGGTAGAAGACTGTTTTATTTTCTGCGTACGCTTGGACCTTTAATTTATGTCCATATAGGGATAATATATAGTATAATAAAAATAAAGGTTTATTAAAATCAAAAAAAGGAGATAAGGCGATGAGTCCTTTTTTACAGAAAAATACAAAAAGGATGCGAGGTACACTAAAGTTTATAGCATTAATTGTAGTACTTGGTGTGTTTTTGAGTACGTTTTTTTATAGTCAATTAGGCTCGGTTGATTCTGAGGATAATGTGGACAGGTTATTTGTAGTGAAACATGGTACTACTTCAACACAGATTGCTAAAAACTTGGAAAAAGAGGGACTGATAAAAAACTCGCAAGCTTTTGTTTTTTATGCTAAGTTAACACGTAATCTTAGTAAATTAAAAGCAGGACACTATCTATTTAATCCGTCCATGAATATTCCGCAAATTATAGCTAAACTAGTGGAAGGGAAGGTAGCTTCTATTAGTTTTACTATTCCCGAGGGATATTGTTTACAGCAAATAGCTGAAGTTTTAGCTAAAAAGGAAATTATGACTGAAAAAGAGTTTTGGGCAGTAGTTAAAGAAGGCGATTTTACATATTCCTTTTTGCAGGATTTACCACAAACAGAAAAAAGATTAGAAGGATACCTTTTTCCTGATACATATATAATCCCTATGGGAGCCTCGGCTGAAGAAGTTATTGCGATGATGTTAAGGCGATTTGATACTATTTATAAAAAACTGCCTCCTAATAAGACGAGGTTAACAACTCATGAAGTGGTGACTTTAGCTTCCATAATAGAGGGTGAATGTCTTTTAGATCGGGAAAGGTCTATAGTTGCTTCTGTTTTTTTAAATCGTCTTAAAATAGGACAGAAGTTAGAAGCCGATGCTACTGTACAGTATATTCTTGAGGAGAGAAAGCAACGAGTTTTATTTAAAGATACAGAAATAGAATCTGCCTATAATACATACAGAAATAAAGGGCTTCCCCCGGGACCTATTGGGTGTCCCGGTGAAGCTTCTTTACGAGCGGTCTTGGAACCAGCCGATACTAATTATTTTTATTTTGTAGCTAAAAAAGATAACAGTGGGGAACACGTTTTTGCCCGAACTTTTGATGAGCATAAGAGAAATAAGAAAAAATTAGGATATTAGTTAGTGGGGTGTTAAAGTGGGGGAAAGGATTATACCAGAAAACATTGCTGCTTTTTTGCAAGAATTACTTCCTCAAAAACCTCCTCTTTTTGCGGAAATAGAAAAGGAATGTGAAAAGGATTATATACCACTTATTAAGCCGGAAGTGGGGCAGCTTTTACAGGTGCTTTTAGGGATTAAACCAGCAGAGAGAATTTTAGAAATAGGGACAGGGATTGGTTACTCTACTTTGTGGTTGGCTTTAGCGCCTAACAAGGGAAGACGCCATATTACAACTGTGGAAATTGAGAAAAAAAGATATGAGCGAGCCTGTCATTATTTTCAAAAAGCCGGTGTGAGTTCTGAAGTAACTCCGATTTTAGGTGATGCACATGAAATTATTCCTCGCTTAAAGGATACATATGATTTTGTGTTTATAGATGCGGCGAAAGGACAGTATCCTGAATTTTTGCATAAGGTTTGGCCATTCCTAGAACCGGGTGGTGTGTTGGTACTCGACAATATTTTATTAAATGGTTGGGTTGTGGAGATGTATTGGCCTGAACGTCGTAAAAAAACAATGGTTTGTCGGCTGAGGAAGTTGTTAGAGATGTTAAAGAACCATCCCGAGCTACTGACCACGATTCTACCTTTAGGCGATGGAGTTTCTGTGAGTGTAAGGAAAATGGAAAAGTAAAGTTTAAGTATGAGAAAGCCGTTAATGAGCCTACGCTTATTTAGTAAGGCTTATTTGTTAATGTCGAGGAGGTGTTAAAAAGATGAAGAAAAAAGCGGAGTTATTGGCTCCGGCGGGTAACTTGGAAAAATTGAAGATTGCTATTATTTATGGGGCAGATGCTGTTTATTTAGGTGGTAAAGAGTATGGTTTGCGAGCTTCTGCCGGAAATTTTACTTTAAAAGAAATCAAAGAAGGAGTGGGTTTTGCCCATAAATATGGAGCGAAAGTTTATGTCACAGTGAATATTTTTGCTCATAATCGTGATTTGGAGAGTTTGCCTGGGTATTTAAAAAAATTAGAGGAAATAGATGCAGATGGAGTTATTTTCTCTGACCCGGGAGTCTGGAAAATTGCCCAGGAAATAAATTCCAAACTAAGCTTACACCTTAGTACTCAGGCAAATACTACTAATTGGGCAAGTGCACGGTTTTGGCAAGAACATGGTGTGGAAAGGCTAGTTTTGGCGCGAGAATTATCTTTAGAAGAGATTAAAGAAATCCGGGAAAAGGTGGACGCGGAATTAGAGGTTTTTGTGCATGGGGCGATGTGTATCTCTTATTCGGGTAGATGTCTTTTAAGCAATTATATGGCAGGTCGTGATGCTAACTTGGGTGAGTGTGCTCAACCGTGTCGCTGGAATTATGCTTTAGTTGAGGAAAAACGTCCCGGTCAAGTATATCCTATTTTTGAGGATGAGCGAGGTTCCTATATATTTAATTCGCAAGATCTATGTTTAATTAGACATTTACCGGAATTAATTAATTCCGGTGTAGATAGTTTAAAAATTGAAGGACGGATGAAAAGTGTTCATTATGTGGCGACAGTGGTTCAAGCTTATCGGAAGGCTCTTGATGCTTATTATGCTGATCCTGCCGGATATGTATTTGCGGAGCAGTGGTACGATGAAATTTTAAAAGTGAGCCATCGTGATTATACAACAGGTTTTCTTTTTGGTAAGCCTCAGGCAGAGGCACAGAATTATGAGACTTCTTCGTATTTACGCTATTATGACTTTGTAGGGCTTGTACTTGATTATGATGAGGATACGGGGATGGCTACGGTGGAACAGCGCAATAATTTTAGGGTGGGGGATGAATTAGAAATTACTGGTCCACAAACAGAGCTTTTTAATCAGAAAGTGGGGGTAATGAGAGATGAGGATGGACGGCAAATTAGGGTGGCTCCACATCCTCAGCAGGTTGTTCGGTTAAAAGTTGATAAACCAGTCAGACCATGGGATTTAATAAGAAGGGCAAAAAACATTGGGGGGAAAAACTTATGAAGTTTTCAATGCGAATGGAGATAAATTATTATCAGCAAAATGAGGCTTCTTTAATCTTGGATAGCGATAATTCTGCTCAAGCAGAATCGTTTGGTGAAATCTTATTATTTTGCTGTTTTACATTAAGATTATTAGTGAAATTTGGACAATCTAACGCCGGATATGCTCTCGCGATGTCCTTATTTGAGATAAGCGAAAATTTAAAGAAAGTAAATGATGCCAATAGTTTTAATGTTCCTAAATTGGTAGAATACAATGGAAAAGCGGGACAAAAATGGTTTTCAGCTAACTTAAAGTATGATTCAAATAATAAATTTAATTTTAAAATGCTTACAGGAGGATTTGGTTTTTTGGGAAAAGAATTAGATTTTTATGGAATAAATGCGGTAATGCTTTTTTTAAGCTATTTAGTGGAAAATAGAAGAGATGATCAAATTTATATGATGAGATTAACTGAAATAGTAAAGAAATGTGAACAGGTTTTTATTTCTAGACAATTAACAAAGAAAAATGAAAAGAAAATGGCTTTAGTAATTGCGGGAACAACAATCTGATTATAATATTAAGGATTAATTAATTATCATAATTAAATGTAGAATTTTTTGAAAGGAGATAATATCGATGCCCTTTAAATATGACCATAATTGCTTTGCTTGTGGGGAACAGAACCCAGGTGGATTAAAGTTGAAGTTTACTCAGGAAGGTAATGTTATTAGTACTATTTTTACACCTTCAGAAATCTATCAAGGATATCCCGGAATTTTACATGGAGGAATTACTAGTACTGTTTTTGATGAGGTGATGTCCCAATGCTTATGGGTTCTAGGGCAAGCAGCATTTACAGCTCGTCTTGAAGTGCGTTTTAGGCAGAACATTTCGATAGATAAGCCAGTCAAATTTGAGGCTTGGATCGTGAAACGGAAAGGAGCGCTTGTTGATCTAGAGTCCAAAGCTGTATTGAAAAATGGTGAAGTAGCTGCTGAAGCGAAAGGTAGATTTATGTTGATCAAGGAGATTCATGAGTAGTGAGATTTATTGCATAGGGGCTGAGGTTTATGAAAGTTATTCATCGTAATGCACGACCTTTTTTTTATGAAGGAAATAAGGAGATAAGTTGTCTTTTAATCCATGGTTTTACAGGTTCACCGGCTGATATGAGACCTTTAGGTGCTTATTTACAGAAAAAAGGTTATGGAGTTTCGGGTATACTTCTACCCGGGCATGGAACAATACCACGGGACTTAGCTCAAACAGATTGGGCACAGTGGTATAAAGCTGTAGAAGATGAATATCTTAGATTGCGGAAAAGGTATAAATTAATTATTCCCATGGGTTTGTCCCTGGGAGGAATTCTAGCACTTTATTTATCTGTTAAACATGAAGTCAAAGGTTTAGTTTCTCTTAGCGCACCTGTTTTTTTTAGGGATGAAAGAGCCTATGATGTAGTTGAAACTGACTTGGAGTATTTTAGCAAGAATCGCACCGCTGAAGAAAAGAAACGCAACTTAGCTAAAGGGCGTTTCTCTTATGGGGAAATACCGATTGCGGCGTTCGCTTCCCTGATAGAATTTATTGATATGGTGAAGGAAGAATTAGGTGAAATTAAGGCACCTGCTTTGTTGTTTCAGTCTCAAGATGATCCTCTTGTTAATCCGCAAAGTGCTCAGTATCTTTACGACCGTTTAGGTAGTATGCAAAAGAAGCTGGTTTGGCTGGAAAAATCGAAACATGTTATTACTTTAGGGGCAGAACGTCAGCAAGTATTTGAAGCCATAGAGTTTTTTCTAGAAGGAGTTTGTCTCAATACAAAACTATAATAATTGATTACGCACGTTATAACTATGCCTTTCCGACAGGATACGAAGAAGTGGAAAATATTTTAGAAGGCAATCCTCTTCAGATAGCACATAACATTATTTAGCCATACCCAGAATTACACCTGATATAAAAGGAATTAACCAAATAAACCAGACGAAAATACTAAATTTGTGAAAATTAAATTTTGCTTTTTCATCATGCTTAATTAAAACAATCGTTGCCCAAAGTGCATGAAAAAGCATTAAAAGTATTGCGAGTAAACCTGTTATACCATGGAAATTTAATTTAAATCCTCCCTGAGCTATTTTGCTCATAATTGTTGTGCCGGTAGTATCAAATAATAATCCTATCCAAAAAACATATAGATGCCAATTTTTTAGTTTTCCTTGGAATTTTTCACTCCACACTCCTGCCGTGTAAAATACTAAAGCCAAGGTAATAAAGATTACTGCATAAAAAAACATATGCTTACAGCTCCTAAAGGGGGTTTTTCGTATTATTATTGTTCTCAAAACGGAGATTATAATAAATAATTTTAAGGAGTATTTGCGAAAAAAAGTAGCCTTTTTGCTACTTGAGAAAAAATTTCATCTTTAGAACCAATTTGTTTGATTTTAAACCGAGGAGAGGAGTTTATTATGAAAAGTGAAGTAATAGAAAGTTGGAAGATAAAAGGGGCTATCTTTGATTTGGATGGGGTACTTATAGATTCTATGGGAGTGTGGAAAAACCTTGATAAAGACTTTTTGCAAAAGAGAGGGTTTGCGGTTCCACAGGATATAGATAAGGTGGTTAAAAGCTTGAGTTTTCAGGATGCTGCCGTGTATTTCAAAGAAAAATTCCACCTTTCCCAAACTATTGCAGAAATAATGGAAGAGTGGAATAAGATGGTTTTTGACGAATATGCATTTCGCATTGAATTGAAACCGGAGAGTCAGGGAATACCTGCTATATCTTGAAACACAGGGTATAAAGATAGGGCTGGCAACGAGTAACACAAGAAAACTGACAGAAGTTGTTCTAAGAAATAACGGTGTATATGACTATTTTGAGGTGATCAAAACGGGGGATGAGGTTGAAAGAGATAAAAATTTCCCCGATATCTATTTGCTCTGTGCGGAAGAACTACAGTTGGAACCTGAGCAATGTGTTGTGTTTGAGGATATCTTGCCGGGGATATTAAGTGCTAAGGCTGCCGGAATGAGGACGGTAGGGGTTTATGACCAGTACTCAAAACATGAATGGGCAGGAATTAAAGCGCATGCCGCTTTATGTATCTTAAGTTTTGAAGAATTGACAGGGAGAGGGATAACCGAAGTTTGTCAAAAATAGTTTTATGGTTTTTTGCACTTCACACTATTGTGGAGTGTTTTTTTGTATGCGGAAAGTGGTAATGATTAAAGGAATTAGTATTTTCTTATAGAATGTTCTATATAATTTCATTTTTTTAATTATTAACACAATAATTACTAGTAGGGGTTGTTTATTGGCAAGATGGGATAGGAATTTAAAAAAGGGGGAGTGGGAGGTCAGAAATGAAAAACATGAAAAAGATTGGCATTATTGCCATATGTTTTGTTTTATTGGGAACAGGTATTATGCTTTATAAGCATTCATCAAATGAGGCGCCGGTGGTAAGTATAGAAGGGAACAATCTTCAGGAACCGGTAGAGGGAGATAATCTTGCGGAAATAGAGCCGGAGGGTGATTTGCTTGATGCGGATGAGGAATTGCCTGATATGGAAGATAAATCCTTGGATGAGGAGGCAAGTTTATCTGGTACAAATGAGAATGACGAGAGTAGGGAAGATGAGAAAAACCATAGTTCCCATGCTGTACAAGAGCTAGTTACCGATTATCACCTTCCTGGGATAAAGGATTTGCTTAAAGTAATTGCTAAAAGTGATATTGCGCAAGATGGTACTGTTACGCTCACGGCTGATATTAAGTGTTTGTTTAATCAAATGGGAAGAGATTATCAATTCACCTATTTACCTGAGGTAGATTGGTATAACTTTGAGTCAGTAGGGGCCGGTTTGTATTATATACTTCGCACTGCAGGGGAGGACTCTTTAAAGGGAATGCCCCAGAATGAAGTCGAAGCAAGATTACGTAAAGTTTTTGCTGCACCTAATAATGAATATCCACCCATTAAGCATCAGACTTATAGTGATTTTGTGATGTTAGATGGTGAAATATATAGTTTTTGGCCCGTAGGTCTTATGGGTTATACCAGTATTTATGAATTAACAAATTTAAGTATGCGAAAAGAGGGGGATTATACATATTACACAGCTTTTGTTAATGAATATTTGTTTGATCTCGATGGTAATTATCCATCCGGAAAAAATGAGACTTTTTTATTTGATAAGGCAGAAGTTTTAGGGTATTCTCCCCGTGCTACTTTAGAATATTTATTAATAACCGAAGAAATCAGAGAGGCAGATAAAAAAGAAATTTATAAGATAGAATTCCGTGTTGAGGGGGATAGTATTATCCCTGTGATTATTTCTGTTAGGTGTGGCGAGTATGGGAACCCTAATTCAATTGTGTATGACAATACTGAATATGGTTTTACATTTTTTTTACCGGAAAGTTGGCCAGGTTATACAGTTATAACTGGTCAATGGGAAAAATCTGTTCCGAAAGGTTCAGCAGATGAGAAAATGATGAAAAAAGGTCCGCAAATATTTATTAGACATCCTCGTTGGACTTCTGAAGACCCACGCCAGGATATTCCGATTATGATTTTTTCTCATAGTCAATGGGATTTACTACAGCAGACATTGCCTACTTGGTCAAGGGTACTCGCTCATAATGCCCAATACGTTTTTGTAACCTCCTATAGTCGTTATCAAGATTCATATCTGCCGGGATGTGATGAAGTAGAAAGTATTTTAAACGGGAAACCTCTTCAGGTTAAGGAAAAACAAACATAATGCTGAGGATTAACGTTAACAAAATAAAAACCAAAATGGGGGTTAGAAATGAAAAAGATTGGTATTATTGCTTTATGTTTTGTTTTATTAGGAACTGGTGTTTTTCTTTATAAGCATTCATCAAATGAGGAGCCGGTGGTAAGTATAGAAGGGAACAATCTTCAGGAACCGGTAGAGGGAGATAACCTTGCGGAAATAGAGCCGGAGGGTGATTTGCTTGATACGGATGAGGAAGAAGATCTGTCCGATACAAATGAGAATGACGAGAAAAAAGAAGAGGAAAGCGTTGTAGATACAGGTAATAGTACTGTCATTCAAGCTGCGGAAAGATATTTAGCTCCGGAGTTGGATTGGAGTGCAGAATATAGCAGTACACCTATTTATGGTCTTTATTCTATAATTCTTAGCAGAACACGTGACTTTAATGACAGTATAGAAGAGATTTTATCCGAAATAGAATATGAACGTGAAGAGGCGCGATCTTTAAAGCCGGATGAGGCATTAATGTCTTTAATTGAAACTGAACCGCTTTTTGCACAAATCAAAAGTAAAACTAACACAATGTATTCACTATATTCTTTAGACGGTAAAATTGGTGAATATTACGGAAAGTATACACAACAGCTTCTCGAACATTTTGTAGATTATATTATTTTTGACGAGGATGCTCCTGATGGCTTTTTTATCAGTGGTACACAAAATCATATGCCACAACCGGTTAAGGTGTTTGTTAATTGTAAGCTTAGTGCAAAGGAAAGAGACTTGGAAATTCGAAAATTGCGGGAGTTTGATGAGGAAAAACTGCTCGAAGTGGGGAGACAATTAATTGGTGAGGAGAGGGAAGTTATTATTGCTCAATATCTGGAATGTGATTTAAACAATGACCAAAAAGTGGAAAAAATTGTTAACTATAATAATTTTATTTCAGATCCGGATGTTGACGAATATTTAATAGGCGACCAACCGAAAAACAGTTGGCAAGAAAAATATTATTCCATCCTGGTAATTTTAGATGACCACTATCAACCTCTAGGTTTTATCCAAAACATGCCGGATTTTTCGGGGATTGATAATCTCCAGGCATATGAGATCGGACGGACAGCAGTTCAATATCTTGTGGATATCGATAATGATAATCAAATGGAGATTATTAGTTTTAGACGCGGTTGGGAATATGACGACTATCTTTTTAGCAAATTTACTGCAGATAAGGTAGAGAGTTATTATCAAAGATATTTTTGGATTTTCTATTAAGAAACATCTATACTCCTGACGGTTTTGCTTTTAATGTTCACTAAATTTAAGTAAAATTTTTAATAGGGGTTGTTTGGGTTTTTTATGGTTTTATTAATTTTGTTAGTTCTGAATTTGTCGTGACTAATAAAGGAGTATTAGTTAAAACAGGATTAATTAAAAGAGATACTTTAGAAACACTTTTTTCGAAAAAGCTGTTTAGACAAAGTATTCAATTTCTGCCTCGGGGAGATATTTATCTGTTAATTGCAGAAAGAAGGCTTTTAATTCCTTCATTTCCTCCGGTGGGTAGATATATTTGCCATATCCGAATTGACCGTATTTATATTTACGCTTGCTTTCTTCCAATGGTAATTTAGTTTGGGGAAAGACTTTCAGGATGTGGGATTTGGCTCTAGGGGTAAAACGATGTGTAATAAATTCAAGAGAAAGCTTTTCCGGAAATCGGTTTTCTGAAATGGTTGGGGTTAGTAGCTTCTCTAATGAAATAAATAACTTAGTATATTCCTCTTGCCAGTTCTCGAACTTAAAGAGAGGGGCAATGATAAACCCCAACGGGATACCCGGCTTGTAAAACTTTTCTGGCCGCTAAGATTCTTTCTTTTGCAGAAGGTGTCCCATGCTCGAACTTTTTTATTATTTCTTCACAATTTAGGCTAAATCGGAATCTTGTATGACCATGATGATTAGCGTCTAAAAGACTTTCTACTTCAGTAAACTTAGTCACAAAGCGAAAGCGCCCTTGAGGTTGCTTTCCAAAGAAATTAATTGTTTTCTTTAGACTACCGGTATATCTTTCAACCGGTAGGGGATCTGAGGTGGCCGCTCCTTCGAAAACGGTTATTTCCGGTAAGCGCTTTTTGATGATGTCTTGAGTTAACCCCAGAATTTCTTCAATATTAACATAGATACGCACGTAGGGTTTTGGTCCTAATGTTGTTGCTAAATAACAATATTCGCACATGCCGGGACAACTTGTTGCCAATGGTAACTGGTAGTGAGCTGATGGTTTACAGGTTTGAAAGGTTTTACTGCGTCTAACTCCTATGACCAGTGTTTTTTTAGCTTTTTGATATAATTCCACGGGTGTATTCCCGGTTATTCCGGTTACTCTATTATGTGAAGTTGTTGCTTGTACCGGAATATTTATCTGTCGAAAATAGTCTACCAAATTCTCGCCTAAGGGGTAATCTAGGGCTTGAGGTTCATAAAATACTTGGTGTGGTGTAAAGGTCAATTTCATCACCTCTAACTGTAGGGTGCCCTAAATGTTTAAGAAGTTATTCAGTCCAATTTTGCAGACTCAATTTGGGAATTCTATTAAATTCTTTAGTATTGTTAGTGACTAAAACAAGATTTTCAGAGAGGGCATGGGCTGCAATTAATAAGTCATAAGCTCCAATGATTTGCCCTCTTTTCTCAAGGTTAGCACGTATTTCTCCATATAAAGACATAGCTTTATCTGTAAAAGGGAGGATTTCAATTGGAGTCAAAAAATTTAACAAGGCGACCTTATTTCTCTTTTGTTGTTGACTTTTATATACACCATATTGCAGTTCGGCAAAAGTGATTGCTGAAATACAGACATCGCCTACATTAAGTGCTTGAAAAGTTTGCAAAACTTTTCCCGGTTTCTTTTTAATAATATAAATACAGATATTCGTATCCAACATATATTTCATTTTATAATTCATCCCGTTCTTCAATTTCCGGTTGATTTCTATCTGCTAAAAAGTCATCAGTAAAATAATTTGCCCCGGACTCAAGGACTTTCCAAGCACTATCTTTGGGAATCAAAAGAACGACATCATTAATTTTTTTGATATATACCTCGGAACCTTCCAGACGATATTCTTTAGGCAAGCGAACAGCTTGACTTCTACCATTCATAAAGATTTTAGCTGTATCCAAAATGTGCACCTCCGATAAAATGATATATATCATAGTATATATCATTGTTGCATAAAAGCAATCGTAGATTATTTTTATTTTATAAAACAACAGGGAAAAGCAAAAGCAGGGGGTAAGATTTAAATACTTGCATAAGTGAGTTGTATAAGGCATTATAGGTTATTAGTATATCAATACTTTTGACACTACGAGTAAAAAGCGGAGGGATGTTTCATGAAAATTAATTTTACAAAAAAGGAATATTGTATTCTTGTTGAAATGATTAGTGTGGCTAATTGGATCATACTAAATGAGGCAAAAAAAGAAGATGATAACCAATATGAGAGATTAGAACAAAAGTTACTATCTTTTGCTAAGAATTTTGGGTTTGAGGAAAATGTCATTTATGACCGGGAACTGGGTAAATATTTTACTACAGCGGATTTTGAAGAAAATAAAACGTTAAAACATATAGAGAAATATGAGGATGGCTTTTTTTGGGATGAATTAAGTTATAGACTGGCTGTTCGCGATTTATGGGAAGAATTCGGTGAAGAAAAGATTCGACAGATGGATATTGATGAGAGATTTGGCAGGATTTGCAGGGCTGAGGAAAAATATAATGAGGAATTTGAAAATAATGGACTTGAAAATCTTAAAATAGATTAAGTTTTTTGCAATTTAATTTTTACTTAAAGGTCTATAATGAAAATTAAATTATGGCATAATCATTTTAAACGTTAAAATGAAAAATATAAGTGGTTATCAAAGGGAGATACCGGAAAGATGAATACAGGAAAGAAAAAGAAGCAACCAGTTTTGAAAATGCCACTTACAAGTTGGGAAAAGAGCCTTGAGGTGACCTCAATATTAGGGGTGTTATTACTTTTTTCGTTGGTATTTACCTCATGGGAAAGCTTACCGGAAAAAATACCAAGACATTTTGGTTTTGCCGGTACTCCGGATGCGTGGGGCAGCAAAAACTTTTTAATGTTTCTCCCTATAATGGCGTTGTTGTTGTATTTGTTATTAACAATTGCCACTAAGTACCCTCATACTTTTAATTATCCTTATAAAATTAATGAGCAAAACGCACAAGTGCAATATAAATATGCTCGATATCTGTTGGCTATTTTAAAGGCTGAAATAATTTGGTCGTTTTTTTATATTGAATGGGTAACGATACAAGTTGCCCTCGGGAAAGCAAAAGGCTTGGGTAGTATGTTTTTACCAATCTTCCTGGTAATCCTCTTTGGAACTATTGGGATTTATTTATATAAGGCTAGGAAAGGAAGATAGGTTTTTATATGGAACGATAATTATTCGGATTATTTTTTTATGATACGTATAGAGTGAAAATGAGGAAAAGGGCACTTCGCATGGAAGTGCCTTTTGGATACTTGAAAACAAAAAAATGGCAGTATTTAAAGGAATTAGCAATAAATTGTAGAATATTTTCATAGTGTATTATTTTTTCAGTTCATCCAAAAACACTTGTATTAAGCGGAGGTGTTTTATGTCAAATAATAATCTGGGATGC
This sequence comes from Peptococcia bacterium, assembly GCA_050951605.1. GTDB lineage: Bacteria > Bacillota > Peptococcia > DRI-13 > DTU073 > DUTS01. The sequence goes on from JBMNJJ010000009.1 coordinate 419,882, forward strand.
CTTGGCTTTATTTTACAAACTATTGGTATTTTGCCAAAACAAATAGATAAATTAGGATCGGAAGATTCATTACCATATGCATTAAGGGATGATTTTTTGTCATCAGCGGAGTTATCATTTTATAAAGTTTTGGAGCAAACGATAGGAGAAAGGGCTATTATTTGTCCTAAGGTTTCTCTAAAGGATATTTTCTTTGTTAGGGCAAGGGATAGAAGTAAGTTTTATACATATAACAATAAGATTAATTTAAAGCATGTAGATTTTTTAATTTGCTCTAAAGAAACATTAAAACCAATATGTGGGATAGAACTTGATGATTTATCTCATGCTCGGCAAGATAGAATTGAACGAGATGAATTTGTAGATAGGGTATTTAAAGCGGCAGATTTAAAACTTATAAGAATTCCCAATAAAACAAGTTACTCAATAGTAGAGATTGAAGAAAAAATAAAACCGTTATTTATGAAAGATATGCCAGAGAAAATAGATGATAATGAGAAAATAGATGAAAAAGGCGATGCAATGGAAATTCTCATCTGTAAAAAATGTGGTATTCCTATGGTTTTACGTGTAGCTAAGAGGGGTGAGAATACAGGACAAGAATTTTATGGATGTGTCAATTACCCTAAATGTAAAGAAATAATAGAAATAGATTGATTGTTTTACCTATGTTATTCAATAGATCGGAGGAGTATTATGGAAAAGGTTTGTCCCCTTCCGTTAATCTGGAACGAAATATATAAAAGATTATATCAGAAATGGATAGAATATGGCTCTATTGGAGAAGCACCACCTGTTCCATTAATTTTAGGGGGTTGGGTCTATGTAATGATGTGGAGAAGCAGAAGCGTTGGGAAGAAACGGAAAAATGGGCACAGGAAAGGGGGGTTTCTTCGATATTATTAGATTTAACTGAGGAGAACTTTTATAAAGTTGATGAATTAAGCGATTATGATATCGATCCAATGGGAGGGCCGATGTATTTACGATGCTCTTATGAGCCTAAGGCAATTCCTACAAAAGAAAGTTTGTTAAAAGCTTAAAACGCAATTGGAATTCTATTATGGGATCTGATTTAGCTAGATTGACAGTACCAATTGGCTTTACTGGAAAAAAAGGTCGGAAATTAGTAGTTAAAGTAGTAGAAAAGGCTAATCCTCCTTGGGGGTACTTGGAAAGACCTTTCAAGAGTAGAAGAAAAACGTCGTACTTTTACGATAATTAGAAAAAAAATAAATGAATTGATAGAGCCAAATATGGTAGAACACATTGATTTTGAAGTTGATAAAACAATTTAATTTTTAAGTTAAAGTAGATTATTGGATTGTTGAATTATATTAATATTACGAAAAGATTGTTAATGGTGTCAATCAAAATTTATTTAAATGATATTTAGATAATTAATATGGTTAATAAAGGGGATGGTGTACTTTGTCTAATATCTTAAGTAATTTAAGTAGTGAAATTGGAGAAACTCTTTTTACAGTATCTAGACGTTCTCCGTTTTCGATAGAGGCTGTATTCGATAATGTAGTGCAAATAAGAGTAGGAAAGAGCAGGGTTTTAGTTGAGTTACCAGTTAATAAAATACTAGAGGCAGAAAAAATTTTACTTGAGCGAGGTTCTTTAAAACTAAAAGATTTTAATGTAGAAAAAAGTCAACTCAAGTCATATATTTTAGCAATCTTGGCATATGTTTATCATGCCCAAATAAGTAAAGTTGAAAAGTGCGTATGTATTAGTGTAGAAAAAACAATGAGTCCTGATGAATTAGAAAAAATATTAAAGCGACAAAAAGAAGTTGGTTACATAGCAGAGATGTTAGTTATTGAGTACGAAACAGAAAAATTAAGAAAATGTGGGAAAGGTTATCTAGTTAATTCTATTGATTGGGTAAGTCAAAGAGACTGTACGGCAGGATATGATATAAGATCATTTAATGAAAATGGAGATGTAATCTATATTGAAGTTAAGGGAACCAGTGGGGATTGTAACCAATTTGAAATAACAAAAAATGAATTGGAAAAAGCTAAACAGCTAAAGGAAACGTACTTTATTTATCGTGTCATGTATGTAGATTCACAGAAGAAACCTGAAATAGTAAAATTGTGTGATCCATTTAATATGATTGAACAAGGAGAGGTAAAGATTACACCCGCAGTATTTTTAATGCAGTACAAAAATATGATTTAAAAAGTCCTCAACTCTAACATAATAAAGAAATGTAAGAAAGAGGTATGTTTCATGACCCGTATGAATGATATTTTTAATTTTTTAAAAGAATATAATGAACTCACTAATCCTGTTATTACGGAATTGGGTAATCAAAAGTGGAGTATGAAACTTAGTAATTTGCCTCAAATAAAGGAAATTTGGTCTATTTATCATATGCAAAGTTATAATAGTGATTTAATACTTGAAGTAGAAAGACCTATCATTGAGCCTTGTCCTATTCCAGATAAATCTATTTTAGATTGGCTTGATGGAAAATGGAGTTCTATTGAATCCGAAATTATTTTATATAAAGAAAAGAGGATTGTCGAAGAGTGTTTAGAAGACGGTTCAGTTATTCAAAAAGAAGAGTTTTTTGTAGATGTTCCTGAGCGTATACAATTATACGAAGATTGGATAGAAAGGCGTAATATATGGAGAAGCATTCAATTACCTAAAAAGCAGGGGTTAAATTTATATAATAATCTGTTTAAGCTTTATTCAGAAATTAAAAGAGAAACTGAAGTAGAATTAATTTTTGGTGATGGGCATATCAAATGGGATACAGGAGAAAGGACGATTGATCATCCGGTTCTTTTACAAAGGGTAATTTTAGAGTTTAACACAAACAAGCCTTCCTTTTTAATTAAATGTGATGAAACGAAGCCGGAAATATATACGTCTATGCTTAGAGTTATTAGCTCCGTTAATCAGAGTATGTTATCGGAAATAATTCATGAAGTTGATGAACAACAATATCATATAGCGGATATTGAAAATACAAAAGGTTTTTTTAAAAGACTTATTAGTGTTATATCTAGTCAGGGGAAATTACTGGAGGAGTTTGACAGTAATTTTATAGATCCAGTTATTATGATTGATCCAGTTTTATTCTTAAGAAAAAGAACTTTGGGTTTTTCAGGTTTCATAGATGAAATTATTAAAGACATTAATGAAACTGGTGGACATATTCCTAGTTTTTTTAGTCCTATGTTTGGTGAATATAATGTAACTAATAATACTGAAATTATTGAGGAAGATTGGAATCAAAGTGGAATGGATCAAGATGTATTATTAACACTTCCTGCAAATAATGAGCAGCTTAAAATAATTAAATACTTAAATAACTATGGAGCGGTACTTGTTCAGGGGCCTCCCGGTACAGGAAAGACTCATACTATAGCTAACTTAATCGGTCACTTATTAAGGAAAATTTTGAAATAAAAGTAAAAGAACTTAAGAAAATTATTTCACCTTCTTTTAAATGGTATGAAAATAATTGGTCTCATTTAGTTAATGAGTTATTAATTTTAACCCAAGATAGTGATAATTTTAAGCAGATATGTACCATAAATTTTGAAAATCCAATCGAATCAATGATGAATATTTTACAGTCATTTATTATTCCGGAATTAGAGGGGAAAATATATCGACTAAAACTAGAAGATAATTCAAAATTATGGAGTAATTACCTTGAAGTATTTTGTGAACGTGCAGTATTTAGAGAATCTTTTAGCGGGATTATTAATGCCATTAAAAGTAAAAACTTTGATCTTTATAAGCAAAAGCATAAGGAGATTGTGAATTTATATAATAAAGAATCAATTTTTGAAAGAAGAGCTGAACTTTTAAAACTTATTAAAAATTACACTCCGAATTGGGCTGAGGCTATTCGTCATCGTAGAGGAATACATGGTAAAGAAAAAGTACCGGATAATATTGAATTAGCATGGAAATGGCTACAGTTAGATAGTCAAATAAAACGGATTGATAGTTACGATCCTAATCTTATTCAAAGCGAAATTCATAAATTAACTGATGTACTTATAAAAAATGCACAATATTTAGCTTATGAAAAAGCCTGGTATACCAAAGTGAAAAATCAAACTGCTGAGCAAATACAAGCTGTTGAAGGTTGGAGGCAAACAATGAGGCAGGTAGGAAGAGGAACAGGTAGGATGGCCCCTCAGCTATTAAGACAAGCTAGAGAGCTTATGCCTAGTTGTCAAAATGCTATCCCTGTTTGGATTATGCCTTTAAATAGAGTTGTTGAAAGTTTTAAACCACAAAATAATAAATTTGATGTTGTAATTATTGATGAAGCCAGCCAAGCTGATATTTTAGCTTTAAGTGTTCTTTACCTTGGTAAAAAGGTTATTATTGTTGGTGATGATGAGCAAGTTAGTCCTAATGCAGTTGGATTAAAAGTTGAGGAGGTTAATGCATTAATAGAGCAGTATTTACAAGGAATTCCCCACAAGCATCTTTATAATGGAAAGACATCAATTTATGACCTGGCCAAAAGATCAGGTTTTAAACCACTAATGTTAACAGAGCATTTTAGATGTTTACCTGAAATAATTAGTTTTAGTAATCAACTATCGTATAATGGTAAAATTCGTCCGTTAAGAGATACATCAGATGTACATATTAAACCAGCAGTTGTCGAATATCGTGTTCCGAATGCTGTGCAACAAAATAAAATAAATATAAAAGAAGCTGAACATATTGCTTCACTTATTATGGCATGTATTGAGAGGGATGAATATAAGGGAAAAACATTTGGTGTTATTTCATTATTAGGACAAGAACAAGCCTATGCGGTAGATCGAATATTACAAGCTTGTTTAGAGCCTGCCGAATATGAAAAACGTAAAATACAATGCGGTAATCCAGCCCAATTTCAAGGGGATGAAAGAGATGTTGTTTTTTTGAGCTTGGTATATGCTCCAAAGGAAGAAGGAGGACCCCTAAGATTATTATCAGAGGATGGTAATAATGATTTAACGAGAAAAAGATATAATGTTGCAGCTAGTAGGGCTAAAGATCAGATGTGGGTTGTATATTCATTAAATCCTGAAATTGATTTAAAACCGGATGACATTAGGCTAAGATTAATAAAACATGTTGCTAATTCTAAAAACTTTGAAATTGAGACCAAATTATCATCAACAGAATCCGAGTTTGAGAAGGCAGTAATGCAGACGTTAATGAACAGAGGTTATCAGGTTAAAAGTCAGTGGCTAGTAGGAGCTTATCGAATTGATCTTGTTGTTGAAGATGCAGATAAACGCATAGCAATAGAATGTGATGGTGAAAAATGGCATACGAAAGATGATTTAGCTAATGACCTTAAAAGACAAGCAATTCTTGAAAGATTAGGGTGGAGGTTTATTAGAATTCGCGGTAGTGCCTTTTATAGAAATTCTGAAAATACTATGCAATGGGTTTATGAAGAATTAACGAAGCACGATATCCACCCAAACTATGATATGAATTCTAATTTAAATTCAGAAGAAGAAATAAAAAATGAAAATGATCTGCTTGAATTAATTAAGTGTCGTGCTGAAAGTATAAGAAGTGAATGGGAAAAAGAAAACCTTGATAAACTCGAAAGTGAACAATAGAGTGAAAAAACAAGATGATACAGTTTTAGTTACAGAGCAAAGTTTTACAAGTTACATGCGTCTTGCGAGAGAGGGAGATAAACATGAATTACGAGCGATCAACGCGGTATCTTAATGCATTTAGTGATATTGAGAAGATTCTTAGACGTTTAGCCGGGAAGATAAACATGTGCCATTTGGGCAACTAGTAAAAAAATCAGAGAAAATAGAAAAGTCTGTAAGAACGTATGCAGATGATTTGATTGAGTTTGCTGATTTAAGAAATGCTATCGTTCACAAACGAAGTGATGGTGTACATCCAATTGCTGAACCTCATCTTAATACGGTTGTTTATATTAAACTAAAAGTACCCCAAATAATAATTGAAAAGTACCCCACATTAAAATATACTTCCACATGTTATTAATAAATTTTTAACATGTGGAGGGTGAGGGGAGATTGATAAAGCTAATGGAAAAACAGGACATTTTACTTATGTTTTTACGGGATGGCAAATCCCAACGAGCCATTGAGCGTGAAACGGGTATTTCAAGAAAAACAATCAGCAAATACATCAAGAAATATGAAAAACAAAGGGCCCAATTACAAGAAGGAAATTCGAAAACCTTTGGTGATATTAAGGAGCTCACGGATAACATCGTTACACCGCCTAAATATGATTCTAGCGGTAGAAAAAAGCGTAAAGTAACTAAGGAATTAGTAGATGCTATTAAAGCCCATTTGGAAGAAAATGAATTAAAAAGACATAATGGACAATCCAAAATACAGAAAAAGAAAATTGATATTCATGAAGCACTTGTAGATGCAGGATTTGATATTAGCTATTCCACCGTCTGTAATACGGTTAGGGAGTTGACTAATCAAGCCCAAGAGGCCTATATTAAAGCCCTTTATGCCCTTGGTGAGGTATGCGAATTTGATTGGGGTGAAGTAAAATTAACCATCGCTGGTCGATTGATAAAATTACAGATTGCGGTTTTTACCAGTGCCGCCGGAAACTATCGTTATGCAACTCTATTCCTAAAGCAAGACACAGCCTGTTTTTTAGAATCCCATGCTAAGTTTTTTGAACATTTGGGCAATGTGTACAAACTGATGGTGTACGATAATACTAGAGTGGCTGTTAAAAAACTTGCCGGTGCCGAAGGAGAACCAACGGAAGCATTGCGCCAATTATCGCTATATTACGGTTTTAAGTTCCGTTTCTGCAATATAAATGCTGGAAACGAAAAGGGTCATGTGGAAAGAAGTGTAGAGTATGTGCGGCGCAAGGCTTTCGCCCATAAAAGTACATTTAATTCGTTTGCAGAAGCGAATGAATATCTGGCTAAAACTTGTTCTCGGTTAAATGCAAAGCCACAAAAGGGTCTTAATGATAAAACGGCAATAGATATTCTAGAACTGGAAAGACCGCATTTATTACCTAATTTACCCCCATATGACGCGGCACGAATTACGGAATTACGGGTTAATAAATATTCAGTCATAACAGTGGATAACTGCTATTACTCGGTTCCGGATAAATATGTTGGCAAGCTGGTTTTAACCAAAATCTACTCTAATGAGATCCGTTGCTTTTACGAGGGAGATTTAATTGCTACCCACACTAGGAAGATGGGCTCAAATGCATGGAGTATTCAATTAGAACATTATTTAAACACATTAAAAAAGAAGCCCGGGGCATTAGCTACCAGTGTTGCACTCCACCAAGCTAATCCAAGGCTCAAAAAAATCTATCATCAATACTATACCACAAAAGGGAGGGATTTTATCGATTTAATATTTTTTGTTTCAGAACATGGGTTAGAAAAAGTTGAAGATGCTATTAATTTACTTACAAAAGTTTCACCGCTAGAGGTTACAACGGAAACCATTAAGGCTATTTGCAATCGCAATACAGTGGATAAATCTAAATTTACTGTGCACGATAGTGCAACCTTGCAGATTAAAAACAGCTCATTAGCTATGCTTAAGCAATTTGGGCAACTAATTCCTTATGGTAACGAGGCATTTGCGAAAGAGGTGGTTGTAATATGAGCAAAAACATTTACCAAGACATTGAAGATTTCGCACTTTATTTAAAAATGCCTGTTTTAAAAAGTAGCTATCGCGAAGCAATTCAAGAAGCCAATTTAAAAGAAGTAAGCTATGATCAGTTTTTGTGGGAGTTATTACAAAAGGAGTGTGATAGACGACAGGAAAATGCTAAACAAGACAGGGTGCGTAGGGCTGCATTTCCTTACAAGAAATATCTCGAAGACATCATCGTGGATGACCTACCAGAGGATGCCCAAAGAAAATTTAAAACTCTTTCTTCATTAGATTTCATCCAAACCGGGCAGAACATTATTATGGCTGGAAACCCTGGTACCGGTAAAACTCATTTTGCCATAGGGTTGGGGATAAAAGCGTGTTTAGCCGGTTACAAAGTGTTTTTTTCCACGATACCATCTTTAATCAACCAGCTTAAGGAAAGTCGCTCAGAAAAGACGCTAAGGGCATTTGGGAACAAATTCGAAAAGTATGATTTAGTCATTGCCGATGAATTAGGTTACATCTCATTTGACAAGGAGGGTTCGGAACTTTTATTTACCCATTTGTCTTTAAGGGCAGGGAGAAAATCTACAATAATTACCACAAATTTATCTTTTGAAAGGTGGGATGAGATTTTCCTAGATCCCGTTCTTACAGCAGCCATGGTAGACCGCTTAACTCATAAAGCCTATATTGTGAACATGAATGGTAATTCATTTCGTCTTAAAGAAACAACTGAATGGGCAAAAAATAATTAATTTTTTTGTCCCAAAGTGGGGTACTTTTCAATTAAAATGTGGGGTACTTTTCACTTGACAAATACAACGGTTTTGCGCTTGGAAGCAATTAGGGAACGTATTGCGAACCCCCCAACTGTTCAACCACTTTTTTTTAGGGATGTATTTATATGTCAAGCAATGGATCCTATAGGTGAAGCTGCAAAAATGATGCTAAAAAGCTCTTTTTCACAAGTCCCAGTTTATAAAGATGAAATATTTGAGGGATTGCTAACTACTCAAACTATAGCCAGATGGTTGGCAGCTAAATTGGAGACAGGTATTGGTTTATTAGAAGAAGAAAGTGTGAAAAATGTACTAACCTTTAGTGAATATGATGATAACTACAGATTTATAAAAAGAAATACTACTTTGTATGATGTTTCACAATATTTTGATGACTTCGTCCAAAAAGGTAGAAATCTGGATGCTTTAATCATAACTCATTCAGGAAAAAGCAATGAAAAGCCACTGGGGATAGTTACGATCTTTGATTTGCCAGAAGTTTTTAGGAATATAGTAATCTGAAATTTAACGTTATTATTTTGTACAAGCCCATTTTTATTTATAACATAAGGAAAGGAGGAGAAATTATGAGGTTATTTATAAAGCAAAATGAGCGTCAATTGTTATTATATAGTCAAATAGTAAATGATTATCCATGGTTACGTGATTTACTAGAACAAAATGAAAAAATATCAAATGAATTAGTTAAGTCTTTTTCTAAAGAGAAACAAGAATTTATAAAAACTATGTTTCAAAGAATTTTAAAATTAGCTTCAGAAGAATGGGAACGTGATAACAGCAAAGCTGTTAAAGATTTAGGCAAAGATAAACAAAATTGGATTAAATGCTCTTTAGATAATAGACCTAATAGATTTGTTTTTTATATTAAGAATTATAGAAATGGAATAAGTTTAAATGTTGGAAGTGAATGTATTGAAAAATTCGATTTAATAAGTAAAAAAGATAGAATTCAGCTACAAAAAGAAGCAATACGAACGAGACGGTTAGCAAAATTAAATAAAATCATACCAAATGTTGAAGAAATTATTAAAAACTGGGATAGAGACTTAAAAAAACAGCTAATAATCATTCCTTCAAATTTAAGTGTTCCTTATATTCAAGTTGGCGATAAGGCTAAAGAATTATTCAATAAAATTTTAGATGAAGAAAGTGCAAATGTTAATGAATTAAATAGTTTATTAAAGCAACAAAAAGAATTACTTTTAAAAATTGACAATTATGTTAATGAACATAAAGACAAGCCTTTTATTCCGAATAAAAAAGTAGAATTTTGGTTAAAAAATAAGAATACAATGGAGGCCAGAGAAGCATTAGAAAATCTTCAAAAGCTTGGGAAAACAACTATTTTTAGTATACATAGGATAAGAGAGAAAGAATTTATGGAATTATTAATTCCAGAACTTAATTTAGTATTAAAAGGAGTTAAAGTTGAAAGTGCTGATTATTTACGGGAGGGATATGTTTATTATCTTCTGAAGCAGAAGGATATTAAATTGTTTTGTAAACATAAAATTTTGCTTGAGGAATATGGTGGAAAAATTTTAGGTGAAGAACCGGATTATGTCCCGAATTTCCCTAGAATTATTGTTAATAGCAAAGTATATGATGATTTATCATATAGCAATATTATTGATTATGTTCAGGATAGTTTAAAGAATGTTCGAATTAAATATAATTATGATCATAAAGAAATTTTATTAGAAGTAACCAATGATGAAAGAACTTATTATATTATTCCTCTTCAATCTTTTGGAATGCATTTTAAAACAATTGGTTTATTAACAAATAAACAAGCGAATGAGCAGTTGTCTAAACTTATAAAAACTGCAAAAGGATATTCGAAACTTGAATTAGCAAAATGGCAAAAGCCTGTTTGGATTCCATGGAATAAAATTTTACCATCGGATGAAGATAAATTAAATAATTTAAAAGAAAATTACTTTGATATATTTTATGATGCAATATAATATTTAAGAGTAGCACTGTAGATTAATAATTATAGAAACATTAATTCAGCTGTGTTTTTTACCATAAGAGTTAAAATATTAGGCAAAGAGTAAGGGATGAGATAGAATAGAGATGAAACTAATGACTTGAATTGGAGGAAGATAGATGGCACTAAAAAAATCGGAATTATATAGTTCACTTTGGTCAAGTTGTGATGAATTAAGAGGGGGCATGGATGCTAGTCAGTATAAAGATTATGTTTTGGTAATGCTCTTTATTAAATATATCAGCGACAGGTACGCTAATGTACCTTATGCTCCTATTACGATACCTAAAGGAGCTAGCTTTAAAGATATGGTTGCCCTAAAGGGTAAGACGACTATTGGTGATGATATAAATAAAAAAATTATTGGTCCGCTTGCTGATGCTAATAAATTATCTAATATGCCTGATTTTAATGATGCGACTAAACTGGGTAGCGGGAAGGAAATGGTTGACCGCTTGACAAACTTGATCGCTATTTTTGAGCGTGAAGAACTTGACTTTAGTAAGAATCGTGCTGATGATGATGATATTTTAGGTGATGCTTACGAATATTTGATGCGACATTTTGCTACGGAAAGCGGAAAGAGTAAAGGACAATTTTATACTCCGGCCGAAGTTAGTCGGGTCATGGCCAAGATTATCGGTATAAGTAGTGCCAATACGAGTGCCTCTACTACTACCTATGACCCAACTTGTGGTTCAGGTTCGCTTCTTTTAAAAGTAGCTGATGAAGCCGGAAAAAGTATTTCCCTTTATGGACAAGAAAAGGATGCAACTACAGCAGGTTTAGCCCGGATGAATATGATCCTACATAATAATCCTTTAGCTGAAATTAAACAGGGGAACACGCTTTCTAATCCTCTATTTTTTGATGAATATGGAGATTTAAAACAATTTGATTATGTAGTTGCCAATCCACCTTTTAGTGATAAACGTTGGGGTAATGGGGTAGATACTGAGGGCGACCCATATGGTAGATTCAAAGATTATGGAGTCCCACCGGCAAAAAACGGGGATTATGCTTATTTGCTTCATATTATTCGTTCGTTAAAAAATAGTGGTAAAGGTGCTTGTATTTTACCTCATGGTGTTTTATTTAGAGGCAATGTTGAAGCTGAGATAAGGAAGAAAATTATTAAAAAGGGATACATTAAAGGGATAATTGGTTTACCTGCTAACCTCTTTTATGGTACAGGTATTCCTGCTTGTATTATTGTACTTGATAAGGAGTATGCCGCAAGTCGTAAGGGCATTTTTATGATTGATGCGAGTAAAGGTTTTATGAAAGACGGTAACAAAAACCGCTTACGGAGTAAAGATATACGTAAGATTGTGGATGTGTTTAATCAACAGGTAGAAATTGAAAAATATTCTCGGATGGTCTCTTTTTCTGAGATTGAAGAAAATGAATATAACTTGAACATACCTCGTTATATTGATAATCAAGAACCTGAAGATATTCAGGATATTGAGGCTCATCTTCTAGGGGGTATTCCTAATGCTGACTTGGATGCATTAAATAATTATTGGGAGGTTTACCCGACTCTCAGAAAAGCACTTTTCTGTAAAACATCACGAGAAGATTATTCTAGTTTGAAAGTAAAAAAGGATGAGATTAGGCAGACTATTTTTGAGCATCCGGAATTTATCTCTTTTGCTTCGGAAATGGACAATCTGTTTTCTAAGTGGAAAACAGAAAGTACTAAAATGCTTAAAAGGATGCAGGTAGGAGTAAAGCCTAAAGAAGTAATTTCTAAGTTGTCGGAGAATCTACTTGCTTATTATTCAAATAAAAAACTTATTTCTAAATATGACGTTTATCAACATCTCATGGATTATTGGGATGAGGTGATGCAGGATGATTGTTATCTAATCTCTGTTGATGGTTGGCAAGCAGAAACTTATCGAATTCGTGTTGAAAATAGACAAAAAAAAATAGTGGATAAAGGTTGGGAATGTGACCTAGTACCTAAAAAATTAGTTATCAATCATTTTTTTATTAAGGAAAAACAAGCTATAGAAGCGATGGAAACAGAAGGGGAAACACTTGCCGGACGGCTTACGGAATTGGAAAAGGAACATAGTGACGATGAAGGCTGTTTTGCTGAGTTGGATAAAGTGAATAAGGGGAATGTTCAAGCTCGTTTGAAGGAATTGCAAGGGGATAAAGAAGCAAAGGATGAAGTTAAGGTTTTAAAAACATATCTTAATTTATTAGCTAAACGAGCTAAAAACAATAAAAAAAATTAAAGAAGCAAAGGATGAACTTGATCAAAAGCTCTATGCCAAATATCCAACATTAACAATAGATGAAATAAAAACCCTTGTCGTAGAAGAAAAATGGATGGCTACTATTGAACGGAATATTCGTACAGAAATGGAGAAAATCAGTCAACGTTTAGCGCAGCGGATTAAGGAATTAGTTGAAAGATATGAAAACTCCTTACCTGAGCAGATTGCAGAAGTAGAAGAATTAGAACAGAAAGTAAATGCTCATCTTGAAAGGATGGGGTTTGTATGGCAGTAAAAAAAGGATATAAGCAAACTGAGGTAGGTGTAATCCCTGAGGATTGGGAAGTTAAGAAGCTGGGTGAGATTGCTGAGATAGCAACAGGAAGTACACCGCCAACACATGATCGAACAAATTATGGTGATGAATATTTCTTTGTTAGTCCTATTGATTTAGGAAAGGGAAAATGGATTAAAGATACAAAAAAAAAACTTTCTAAAAAGGGTTTTAGTATGGCAAGACAATTCCCAAGGAAGAGTATTTTATTTACCTGTATTGGTTCTACTATTGGCAAGTCTGGAATTGCCGAGAGAGTGTTAACTTCTAATCAACAGATTAATGCAATTTTCCCTAATGACACTTATTCAAGTGATTATTTGTTTTATATTCTTAATAGGTTTTCGAAAAAAATCAAATCTTTAGCTGGAGAACAAGCTGTACCATTGATAAATAAATCAGAATTTGGAGAGTCGTTAATTCCTATTCCCGTTCTTGAAGAACAAACGGTCATTGCTAATGTCCTTTCGGATGCTGATGCATTAATAGAGTCACTGGAAAAGCTCATTGCTAAAAAACATGCTATTAAACAGGGAGCAATGCGGGAACTACTCAAGCCTAGAGAAGGTTGGGTGGTGAAGAAGCTGGGTGAGATGGGGTTTACTTATAGTGGTCTTTCTGGTAAATCAAAAAGTGACTTTTATGATGGGGTGTATCCTTATATTCCGTTTATGAATATTATGAGTAATGTTGTAATAGATACAAGTTATTTTGATTTTGTGAATCTTAAGCCAAGAGAAAAACAAAATAGAGTACAGATGGGAGATTTGTTTTTTAATGGTTCCTCGGAAACTCCGGAAGAAGTAGGGATGTGTTCAGTACTTATTGAAGATATTTCTGACCTTTATATTAATAGTTTTTGCTTTGGTTTTAGACTTTATAATGAATTTCAAGATTATGGGTTGTTTCTTTCATATTATTTTAGAAGTAATTTTGGTAGGCAATTATTTTTTTCTTTGGCACAGGGAGCTACTCGTTATAATTTATCAAAAAATAATTTTCTTGAACTGGAAATCCCATTACCACCTCTCGAAGAACAAACCCATATTGCGTCCATCCTCTCGGACATGGATGCCGAAATTACTACTTTGGAAGCTAAGCTTGACAAATATAAGCAGATTAAACTGGGCATGATGCAAAATCTTTTAACAGGGAGGATTAGGCTGATATGAGTACAGTAGGACAAATTGAACGGGCTACTCAAAATCGCATCATTAGATTGTTTCGAGATGAACTAGGATATAATTATCTTGGCAATTGGGAGAAACGCCCTAATAATAGCAATATTGAGGAAGAGCTTTTAAAAAGTTATCTTACAAAAAGAGGTTATAGTAATACACTGATCAATAAAGCCATATATGAGTTACAGACAACAGCAAATAACTATAATGAGAGTCTATATACTAATAATAAAAACGTCTATAAGCTTCTTCGTTATGGAGTACAGATTAAGGCAGAGGTTGGGGAGAATTTTGAGACGGCACATTTTATTGACTGGCATTATCCAGAAAGAAATGATTTTGCGATTACCGAAGAGGTCACGGTATATGGTTATCGGGAGAAACGTCCTGACCTTGTACTTTACGTGAACGGTATTGCCATTGGTGTGGTGGAACTCAAACGTAGTATTGTCTCTATTGGTGAAGCAATTCGCCAGAATATTGTAAATCAGAAGAAAGAATTTATTGGGCAGTTTTTTTCTACGATTCAGTTCATTTTTGCTGGAAATGATACGGAGGGTTTACGTTATGGAACGATTGGCACACAGGAAAAGTTCTTTCTGCAATGGAAAGAGGATGTAGAGGATACCAGTTGTTTACAGCTTGATAGATATTTACTGAATTTGTGTAATAAGGAGCGGTTGCTGGAGCTAATTTATGATTTTGTTCTTTTTGATGGGGGAATTAAGAAGTTACCACGGGCTCATCAATATTTCGCAGTTAAAGCGGCACAGGAGCATGTACGGAGGCATGAAGGTGGTATTGTTTGGCATACACAGGGAAGTGGGAAGAGTATCGTCATGGTGTTTCTCGCTAAATGGATTTTAGAGAATAATCCTCATGCCCGCGTAGCGATTATTACAGATCGAGATGAGTTGGATAAACAGATTGAACGTGTTTTTCATGATGCCGGTGAAACTATTTACCGTACTTCTAGCGGTCGGGATTTGATGGCTCAACTTGCTCAAGCTAAGCCACGACTTCTTTGTTCGCTCATCCATAAGTTTGGGAAAAAAGATGTAGAGAATTTTGAAGAATTTATTAAGGAACTGGAAAGTCAGCCTTCTCAGGCGGTAGGTGAACTTTTTCTCTTTGTAGATGAGTGTCATCGTACCCAGAGCGGGAAATTACACCGGGTCATGAAGGCAATGTTGCCTAATGCTGTTTTTATTGGTTTTACAGGGACGCCACTTTTAAAGAAAGACAAAAAGACTAGTTTAGAGGTATTTGGTAAGTATATTCACACTTATAAATTTAATGAAGCGGTTGAGGATGAAGTAGTTCTGGATTTGCTGTATGAAGCTCGCGATATTGACCAAAGAATATCTTCACCGGAACGTATTGATGCTTGGTTTAATCGTAAAACTAAAGGATTAAATGACTTTCAAAAAGCAGAACTGCGGAAAAAATGGGGTACAATGCAGAGGGTACTTAGTTCACGTTCGCGGATGGAGAAAGTTGTTAATGATATTATTTATGATTTTAGTGTTAAACCGAGGCTAAGTTCAGAAAGAGGTAACGCTATTCTTGTGGCCTCCAGGATCTATGAAGCATGTCGCTATTTTGAGTTTTTTCAAAGAACTGAATTGAAAGGCAAATGTGCGGTGGTTACTTCCTATAATCCCAGTATAAGGGATATTGTTACTGAGGATACCGGTGCCAATACTGAAACTGAAAAAGAGTATATTTATGAGATTTATAAAGATTTGTTGGAAAATGTAACGACAGCACCAGGTAAAACAAAAACGGAGACCTATGAAGATGAGGTAAAAGATAAATTCGTTAAAGAGCCTGCCAATATGAGACTTTTAATTGTGGTGGATAAATTATTAACTGGTTTTGATGCCCCAAGCTGTACATATTTGTATATTGATAAATCTATGCAGGATCATGGTTTGTTTCAGGCTATTTGTAGAGTGAATAGGTTGGATACGGAAGATAAGCAATTTGGGTATATTGTTGATTATAAAGACCTTTTTAAGCAGGTCGAAAATGTTGTTGCTGTATATACTTCCGAACTTGATTATGATGATTTCGAAAAAGCTGATTGTGATATTCTTCTACGGGATAGGCTAAGTAAAGGACGGGAACGTCTTGATCATGCCCTAGAACATTTACTATTACTTTGTGAACCGGTGGAGCTTCCTAAAAGTACGTTAGAATATATACGTTATTTTTGTGGGAATATTGAAATCCCCGCAGAGTTAAAAGCAAGAGAAGTGCAGAGAACAGCTTTATATAAAGGTATTGTAGCTTTTGTACGGGCTTATGCTAATCTTGCTGAGGAAATGGAAGCCGCTGGTTATACAGAAGAGGAAATTAGAGAAATCAAAAAGAAACTTAATTTTTATCTAAAATTACGTGAAGAGATTAGAAGAGCTAGTGGTGAAACATTAGATTTAAAAGTTTATGAAGCTGATATGCGTCATTTGATTGATAATTATATTCAGGCTGATGAAGCACAAAATATCTCGCCATTTGGGGATTTATCATTGATTGAGATCATTGTAGAAACAGGGATTGCTGATGCAATTAATAGCTTGCCGGAGGGTATTAAAGGAAGTAAAGAAGCGATTGCTGAAACTATTGCTAATAATGTACGTAGTAAAATTATAAAAGAACATTTAATTGACCCGGCTTTTTTTGAAGAGATGTCTGTATTGTTGGAGGCAATTATTAAAGAACGTAAAGAACAGGCCATTAGTTATGAAGAATATTTGAGAAGGATTGCTGATTTGGCGAAAAGGGTACAGGAAGGTAAAAGTGAAAACACACCGGAGAGTTTGAATACACCGGGGAAAAGAGCTCTTTATAATAATCTTGAGAAGGATGTAGATAAAGCCTTACAGGTACATAATAGAATTATTGAGAATCGACCTGATGGTTGGCGTGGTAATTTTATTAAAGAAAATACTATTAAATATCAAATATACGAAGTTTTAAAAGATGAGGAAGAAGTCGAAGAAATATTTTCTATAATAAAGGAGCAGATTGAATATTAAAATGAGACAATTGCAGATTGGAGATATAACTATTGATGTTGAACAAAAGGAGATTAAAAATATTCACTTGAGTGTGTACCCACCAACAGGAAGAGTACGCATTTCGGCACCTTTACGTTTGGATTTAGATACTATACGTGTTTATGCGCTTTCAAAACTTAAGTGGATAAAAAAACAACAAGCAAAATTCAAGGGTCAAGAAAGAGAAACACTGAGAGAATTTTTGAATAGGGAGAGTCATTATTATAAAGGAAAGCGTTATTTACTAAAAATTGTAGAATTAGAAGCACCGCCCAAGGTGGAATTAAAACATAGCACAATTATTCTTTATGTTCGTCCCGGTGCATCTAAAGAAAAGAAGCAGGCGGTTTTAGAGGAATGGTATCGTTCACAATTAAAAATGGTTTTGCCGGCATTAATTGAGAAATGGGAAAAGAAGCTGAAGGTAGAAGTGAAAGAGTTTGGGATTAGGAAGATGAAGACAAAATGGGGATCCTGTAACTGCCAAGCAAAACGGATTTGGTTGAATTTAGAATTAGCAAAAAAACCACCTGAGCATTTGGAATATGTTGTTGTTCATGAAATGGTTCATCTTTTAGAACGAAAACATAATGATACTTTTATTACGTATATGAATAAGTATTTACCTAAGTGGCGTTTTTATAAAGATGAACTAAATAGATTACCGGTGGTATATGAAAAATAACGAAAGCGTAAGATTAAAAAGGAGTGATAGTTATTAGGCTGAAAAGAGTTGCCGGTTTGGTGGTAGCATTGTTGATGTTATTTGCTGATACAGTGTTGGCGGCTCCGGCAAAGGTACTGATTAATACACCCCTTAGTAGTTATGTTGTAAATAGTAATGGTTTAGTTGTTTTTGATGAGCAAGGCAAGGAAATATTTAAGACTTCTGAGCGTATTATTTCTGCTTCATTAGCCGGAGATTTACTTGTCTATAAAACGGTGAAAAGCCAAAAAAATTATGTTGTAAGGTTACCATAGTTGTTATGATATCTCTAGTATTTCTAAGGCTAGTTGAATTTTAAGGATGTGATTGTAATTGTTTAAGTCTAATTTTAATATTTCTTCGATTCTTTTTAATCTGTAGCTGAGAGTGTTTCCGTGGATGTGTAGTTTGTCTTTAGTGTAAGACCAGTTACGGTTACTTTTTATATAGAGAATCAGTGTATTAAGAAACTCTTTACGTGAGTTCTTTGTATAATTGAGCAATTCTCCTAATGTTTTTTCTACAAAATCCGCTAATATTTCCGGTGGATTATTTAGGAGAATTTTTTTGATTTCTAGCTCATCGTAAAATTCAATAAAATTGCGCTCGTGAATATTTTTACCAATTTTCAAAGCTTGTAATGCTTTTAAATAGGCATCTTTAAATAAGGAAATATCTTGGAAGGGGTTACTAATGCCTACGGAACACCTCTCAATTTTATTTAAAATAATGAGTTTTGTTTGATCAGAGTTAAGAAGACGTTCGATTGTTTTTTTGGAAAGATGACTTTTGGTAGTTTTGTTTAGTTCGAGGACAAAGATAAGATTATATCCTTTGACCATGATGATAGTATTAGGAAAATAGGTTATAAAACTTCGCGAAAGATGCTCATATAGCTTTTTCTGGCAGTTAATAAATTCCATATCGTAATTATTAAACTGGGTGGAAGAAGAGGGTTTTAATTCAAGAATAATAATTTGATGTTCTTTATTAATGTTATAGCCATAGTGATGGCAATATTTAGTTAAGTACTCTTTATCTTGATTCTCAATTAAATTTTCTAGGAAATCACCTTTTAATTTTTGTTCTATTTCTTGTATTTCCCTGTCTTTTAACAATTGTAGGGCGAGGGTAGTTATTCCTCGTTCAATTGTAATGTTTTCAATTTTTGAATCTAAGGGTTGGCTACTTATAATTCCCAGCCAACCCAAGGGGATTTTACTTACAATAATCGGATAGAGAAACAAACTGTATTCTGAATTGGGTATTATAAATGTTGTGGGGTTTTCGGGATCGAGTTTTTGAGAAATTTGGGTACAAAAAGAAGCGATTGATTTATAGGATAGACTTTTTTTCAAAACAAAATTTTTAATATTATAAAAGGTATCAATCCCGATAATATCTTTATCCAAAAGCTGAGAGAGTGTGGTAATCACATCTTGAAGTGTACAGCTTTTCAAGACCATCGAAGTAAATTTGTTATGAAGATTTGTGGAATATTGTAAAGCAATATTATTCTCAAGTTCTTTTTCATAATTAAGAGAATTGTTTACGGCGATGGTGGCCTGGATTGAAATTGCTTTTAAAAAATCAAGGTCTTCTTGGGTAAGAGGCATGTTTTTTGTAAAATTATCTACTACGATAACACCAAAGCATGTGTTATTAAACAGTAAAGGGCAAGCGATCGAACTATAAACTTTGGGAAAAAGTTTTTCAAAAGTATTTTTAATTAATTTTCTGTTGGCTTTACCCATTGTAGCAGTTGCTGTCTTTAATTGTTGAGCAGTGCTATAAAGAATAGGTTCTTTTTTGGCAAAAGATATTCCGGTTATTGATTCATTGGGTTTCAAGGTAACCGCTTCTACTTCTTGATCAAAACCCACATAAGAACGGACTTCTAGGAGTCCGTTTTTTTTTGTTATATAAAAAAATTATCCCAGCATCGCCACCTTTAATATATTTTAAAGCTTGGCTTAACAGTGCTTGCAGAATATAGCTTGTATCTTGTGTTGAATTAAGGAGTTCTGCGGTTTTTAAAATGGCCTCTTGTCTTTGAATTTTATTAAGAGCTGTTTCCAAGATAATCATCATCCTTTACGATCCGTTTTTAGTCTATACAACAAAAAAATAAAAACATCTTTGTTGTCAGCAATATAGTTTAATTGTATTCTACTTGATATACTATAAAACATCAATCTTTAAATTGTACTATAATAGGATAATTTTTATAGTAAGGAAGAAACATAGGGACGGGGGTGGAGTAATGCTTACATTATATAGTTTAGCAGAGGTTGCAAGTAAATAACAACAAAATTTTTATGACAAAAGAGGTGTAAGAAATGCAACTAAATGTTATTACCGCGTTTGCAATTGTTTTATTTATTTTAACAGCAGGGGAGCTTGTTTCAATTAAAACGAAAGCTTTTGTACCTTCTGTATTTGTATCGGCAGTTTTATTTTTAATAGGTTTTTGGACTGTTTTACCCGCTGATGTGATTACCCAGGCATCTTTTGCCGCTCCAGTAGTTTATATATCAATGTATTTACTTTTGGTGCATATGGGTACTTTAATGAGTGTACGGGAACTTTTAGGTCAGTGGAAGACTGTTTTAATAGCTATCGCAGGTATTGTTGGTATTTGTGCCTTGGCTTTAACTATAGGTAGAGTATTATTTGGTTGGGAAATGGTTATCGCCGCTACTCCCCCGTTGGCCGGAGGTGTTGTGGCTTCAATTCTCATGAGTACTGCAGCTACTGAAAAAGGACTTACTATTGTAGCGATTCTAGCGACCTCAGTTTATATCATGCAAGGTTTTTTTGGCTATCCTGTTACCGCTTTAATGTTGAAAAAAGAAGGAAGAAGATTACTTAAGAAATATCGTAATGGGGAAATAGAATATGACTTTGAAAATTCTGAGGAAGAAAAAGAAAAACAAGATAAGCGTAGACTTTTTCCACCTTTGCCGGAAAGATACCAAACAACTTATGTTATTCTTTTAAAAGTTGGTTTTGTGGCTTGGCTGGCTTATCTTGCTTCTCCTTATCTGCATATAAATCAGTTTGTTTTATGTTTGGTTTTTGGTGTTATTGGTAGAGAGATTGGCTTTTTGGAAGACCATGCCCTTAATAGAGCCGGTGCATTCGGCTTTTTGATGACTATTTTGATGGCGTTTATCTTTGCTAATTTAGCTCAAGCAACTCCCGAAATGTTAGCTCAGATTGCTTTGCCCTTGTTTGGTTTGATTGTTCTTGGTCTAATCGGAATGGGTATTTTGTCGATGCTTGTTGGTAAATTGCTCGGTTATTCTAAAGAAATGGCTTTTTCCATTGCGATGACTGCTTTGTACGGTTTCCCGGCTGACTATATTTTGACAATCGAGACAGCTAAATCTGTTGCCGAAAATGATGATGAATTTAAATATATTACTAGTCAAACGGTGCCTAAGATGTTGGTGGGTGGTTTCACTACGGTTACGATTACTTCTGTTATTTTAGCAGGAATCTTTGTAAAAATGATATAAGAACATAAAACTAATTTTTCGACGACTAAAATTTATAAAAGGAAGTGTTAGAAATGGAAGTAAAAGACGTCGCCAAGAAGTACAAACAATATGTTATTGATTTACGGAGAGAGTTTCATATGTATCCTGAGGCAAGCTTTCAGGAGCATAGAACTTCAAAAAGGGTTAGGGAAGAATTAGGGAAAATGGGGATTCCCTGTTATTTAGTTGGAGAAACAGGAGTAGTAGGGATAATTGAAGGAGCAAAACCCGGTAAGACTGTTGCCTTACGAGGTGATATGGATGCTTTGGATTTACATGAAGAAAATGAAGTAGAATATAAATCGAAAAATGAAAATTATATGCATGGTTGTGGTCATGATGGACATACTGCGATGTTGTTAGGTGCGGCGAAAGTACTTCAGGAAATGAAGGACCAGTTAAAAGGGAAGGTTAAACTTTTTTTTCAACCTGCTGAGGAATTGGCGCTGGGAGCTAAATCTATGCTTAGCGAAATAGATGATGTTGATAATATTTTAGGGATGCATGTGTGGTCACCAATTCCCTCCGGAAAAATTTCTGTAGATCCTGGTCCAAAAATGGCGGCAACCGATATTTTCAAGATACGGGTTAAGGGAAAAGGAGGACATGGGTCTGCACCACATCAAGGCGTTGATGCGGTTGTTATTGCCTCAGCTATTGTGATGAACTTGCAGACACTTGTAAGTAGGGAGATTAGCCCTTTGGAATCTGTTGTGGTAAGTGTCGGACTGTTAAAAGCAGGGTCAAGATTTAATGTTCTTGCCGGAGATGGCATCTTGGAAGGTAATGTTAGAAGTTTTAATCCTGAATTGAGAAAAGAGTTACCTAAAATGATTGAAAGAGTTGCCAAAAATACGGCCGCAAGTTATCGTGGAGAAATAGAGATGGAATATTTTTGGGGTACTCCACCTACTATTAATGATGAAAAGAGTGCTGCTAGAGCAGCTAAAGCTGTAGAAAAAATATTGGGAAGTCAGGGTGTGATTAAACATGAGAAAGTTACCGGAGGCGAAGATTTTGCCTATTTCTTAGAAAAAGTCCCTGGTGTCTTAGCATTAATAGGTACCGGTAATCCTGCTAAGCAAACAGATTATCCGCATCATCATCCCAAGTTTAATCTTGATGAGGATGTTCTCGAATATGGTATGGCATTATGTGCTCAGTATGCACTTGATTATCTAAGTGAAGAATAGATAATCAGCGTAGCATAAAAAGGCTATTGGCGGTTAGGCGCTAATAGCCTTTTTTAGTGCGCCTGGAGATGTTCGACTTTGTCATAAAAATATAATATAATATGAAACCTAAAGAGAGTTTTTTACGTCAAAGTAAATTGAGTAGAAGTTAGCAGGAGGTAATGACATGAAAAAAGCATCTTTGTTTGTACTTATCCTATTTTTGAACATCTCTCTGTTTGGTTGTGTAAATGTGGAAAAACCGCAACAAGCGAAGGACGGTGATGTGGCGGAAGTCACGAGTTTGGTTGAGGATTTCGGCAGCAAACTGCAAACAGTTTCACTTCTAGCTCCGGAGGATATAGTGAAAAAGAGTATCCAAGAGAATTATGGTGATTTTATATCCCCGGAACTTCTTGCAGAATGGTTACGCAATCCTCAAAATGCGCCAGGGAGGTTGACTTCAAGTCCATGGCCGGAGCGTATAGAGATTTTAGCTATTAAGAAATTAGCAGAGCAGAAGTATGAAGTTAAAGGTGAAATTATTGAAATAACGAGTATGGAGGAAGAGAGCGGTGGGGTTGCAGCGAAAAGGTCAATCACTTTAGTAGTGGAGAAAATCGAAAATCGCTGGTATATTAATGCTGTTACACTCGGCGGGTACGAGGATAGTGATGCAATTGTGTACAGAAATACAGAATATGGTTTTAGTTTTTCCTTACCGGAAAGTTGGCAAGACTATACGATTATAACTGAGCAATGGAAGGGGCTCGCTTTAGAAGGTTCACAAGGTGATGAAACTGTGGAAACCGGTCCCCTGATTCTGATTAGACATCCTCAATGGACTTCGGAAGACTCGCGACAGGATATTCCTATTATGGTTTTTACGCTTAATCAGTGGAACTTGCTGCAGCAGGAAAAATTCCATATCGGGGCAGCACCTATGGGACCTAAAGAACTAGGTCGTAATGAACAATATGTCTTTGCCCTCCCGGCACGTTATAATTATGCCTTCCCGACAGGATACGAAGAAGTGGAAAATATTTTAGAAGGCAATCCTCTTCAGATAGCACATAACATTATTTAGCCATACCCAGAATTACACCTGATATAAAAGGAATTAACCAAATAAACCAGACAAAAATACTAAATTTGTGAAAATTAAATTTTGCTTTTTCATCATGCTTATTAAAACAAGCGTTGCCCAAAGTGCATGAAAAAGCATTAAAAGTATTGCGAGTAAACCCGTTATGCCATGGAAATTTAATTTGAAATGCGATGAAGATGAAACACTTCATATGACAGACATGGCATAAAATTAATTTCGGAAATAGATGTACTCGTCGGGAAAGCGAAATCGTTTTGCTATTATCCCCGGGGGAGAGGAGTTTATTTATGAAAGGTGAAATAGTAAAAAGTTGGAAGGTAAAAGGGGCTATTTTTGATTTAGATGGTACACTTATCGATTCTCTGGGGGTGTGGAAAAATCTGGACAAGGACTTTCTTAAAAAAAGAGGGTTTACGGTTCCCCAGGATATAGATCAGGTTGTGAAAAACTTGAGTTTTCAGGATGCGGCAGTGTATTTCAAAGAAAAATTCCACCTTTCCCAAACTATTGCAGAAATAATGGAAGAGTGGAATAGGATGGTTTTTGACGAATATGCGTTTTGTATTGGGTTGAAGCCGGGAGTCAGGGAATACCTGATATATCTTGAAACACAGGGCATAAAGATAGGGCTGGCAACAAGCAACACCAGAAAGCTGACAGAAGTTGTTCTTAGAAATAACGGTGTATATGACTATTTTGAGGTGATCAAAACGGGGGATGAGGTGGAAAGAGATAAAAACTTCCCCGATATTTATTTGCTCTGTGCGCAAGGATTACAGTTAGAACCTGGGCAATGTGTTGTGTTTGAGGATATCCTGCCGGGGATATTAAGTGCTAAGACTGCCGGAATGAAGACGGTAAGGGTTTATGATCAGTACTCAAAACATGAATGGGAAGAAATTAAAATGAATGCCGATTTATATATTTCAAGTTTTGAAGAATTAACAGAAAGAGGGATAACCGGAGTTTGTCAAAAATAATTTTACTAGGAATTAGACAAAGTATTCAATTTCTGCCTCGGGGAGATATTCATCTGTTAATTGCAGAAAGAAGGCTTTTAATTCCTTCATTTCTTCCGGTGGGTAGATGTATTTGCCATATCCGAACTGACCGTATTTATATTTACGTTTGCTTTCTTCCAGTGGTAATTTAGTTTGGGGAAAGACTTTCAGGATGTGGGATTTGGCTCTAGGGGTAAAGCGATGTGTAATAAATTCAAGGGAAAGTTTTTTCGGAGACCGGTTCTCTGAAATAGTTGGGGTTAGTAATTCCTTTAATAAAATAAACAGTTTAGTATATTCGTCTTGCCAGTTCTCGAACTTAAAGAGAGGGGCAATGATAAACCCCAACGGATACCCGGCTTGTAAAACTTTTCTGGCCGCTAAGATTCTTTCTCGAGCAGAAGGTGTCCCATGCTCGAACCTTTTTATTATTTCTTCACAATTCAGGCTAAATCGGAATTTTGTATGACCATGATGATTAGCGTCCAAAAGGCTCTCTACTTCGGTAAATTTAGTCACAAAGCGAAAGCGCCCTTGAGGTTGCTTTCCAAAGAAATTAATTGTTTTCTTTAAGCTACCGGTGTATTTTTCAACCGGTAAAGGATCTGAGGTGGCAGCTCCTTCAAAAACTGTTATTTCCGGTAAGCGTTTTTTGATGATATCTTGAGTTAATTCTAGTATTTCAGCAATATTTACATAAATCCGTACGTATGGCTTGGGTCCTAATGTTGTTGCTAAATAACAATATTCGCACATGCCAGGACAACTTGTTGCCAGTGGTAACTGATAGTGTGCAGATGGTTTACAGGTTTGAAAGGTTTTACTGCGTCTGACTCCTATGACCAGTGTTTTTTTAGCTTTTTGATATAATTCAACGGGCGTATTTCCGGTTATTCCGGTTACTCTATTATGTGAAGTTGTTGCTTGTACCGGAATATTTATCTGTCGAAAATAGTCTACCAAATTCTTGCCTAAAGGGTAATCTAGGGCCTGAGGTTCATAAAATACTTGGTGTGGCACAAAGGTCATTTTTCTCACCTCTCACTCTAGGTTGCCCAGAAGAACCTTCAATATAAGTGATTTAATATTAAAAAGGAGAGGACATTTATGGAATCCTTCATATTTTGTAGCAACAGTTAGCGAAAAATACTGAAGAACAAATAAGACAATAATCATGTGAGGTTCACATTTATAACAGCAGATTTTGAGGAAAATAAAATGTTAAAACATTTACATGGATATTTTTAGTAATGATTAATTATGAGTTGTTGATAAAAGTGATACGTTATAAAGGTAGTTATTCCGGTAGTAGAGAGATGGAAATAAAAGACGACTGGGTTTATATAACAGGTTTTGAGCGGGAAAATGAAGTGTATGGTTTAGTTGTTTTTGATGAGCATGGCAAGGAAATATTTAAGACTTCTGAGCGTATGATCTCTGCTTCATTAGCCGGAGATTTGCTTGTCTATAAAACGGCAGAAAGCCAGAAGAATTATGCAGTAAGGTTACCATAGTAATAGAAACTTGATTTAAGAAAAGAAAAAAGGAGTGTCGCGAAGTTTAAACTTCAGCAACACTCCTTTTAATAGTTTCTTAATTTAGTTATTACAGCGAATAACATTTTCAGCTTGTGGTCCGCGATTGCCTTCGACTACGTCAAAGGTTACTTCTTCACCTTCGTCAAGAGTTTTGAATCCGTCGCCTTGAATTGCGGAGAAATGAACAAAAACATCTCCACCTTCATCTGATTCAATGAAACCAAAACCTTTTTCTGCATTAAACCATTTAACTTTACCCTGCATTTTAAAACCTCCTTTACCATTAGACTGATCAAAAAGTCACATTCGAATACCCTTTGACCATTAATTTAAAAAAGAGGTCAAAACAGGTGTATCTTTGAAACTCTTTAACACGTGCTGTTTATAATAACATAGTTTGATAATAATGTAAAGAAGTTACCTTTTTTTAAACAGATTTCAGTGATTAGAAAGAAATTCTCCTGGCAAGGATAAGGTCGGGGGGATTTTTTATGCGTAAAAGAATTATTATAACTATGTTTTTTTTCGTTAGTTTACTGTTTTTAGTTGCCGGACGAGTTTTTTATTTGCAAGTTGTTAATGGTTCTCATTCCGGTCGGGAATTAGCACAAAAAGCTTTAAAGTTTCGCAGTCAATACTTGTCGGCAGAGGAATATTATCGGGGTGAAATTTTAGATAGGAATATGTTTTCTCTTACTGATAGTGGTATTAGACCGACCTTAGTCGCTTTTCCGGGAAGTATTAAAAACATAGATGAGACTTGTGAAAAACTAGAGGCTATTTTAGAAATTCCGGCGCAAGAAAGTGAAGCCAATATACGCAGAAGTCGGGAAAATTATGGTCGCCGCACTCCTTTAATTTTAAAAGTTAATTTAACTTCAGAAGAAGTAAAAAAGTATCAAGCCAATAAGATTCCGGGTCTCACCGTTATTCCGATAAAGACCAGGTATGGACCTAATTCTGTAGCCAAACATGTCGTAGGTTATGTAAATAGTATTAATGCGCAAAAGTGGCAAGAGTTTACTCAGACTAAAAAAACTGTGGAAACGAATAGTTTTTTAGCGACAGCTTATCGCTTAACGGATAAAATTGGTGTGGCTGGTTTGGAAGGTAAGTATGAGGAAATATTAAAAGGTTCGCAACCGGAAAACAGAATTATTGGTTTTACTGATGCTAATGGTAAGCTTTTAGAGGGATTAGGGTATAAAATAAAAAAAGAACAAGCTGATGTTTGGCGTAATCATTTAATTTTGACTGTAGATAGACATTATCAAGAAATCGTAGAAAGGGTCATGGATGAAGAGATTGTTCGAGGTGCCGTAGTGGTAATTGATATTCCTACCGGTGATGTTTTAGCTTTAGCCAGTAGACCTAATTTTGATCAGAATCAGGTGGAAAAATATTTAAGCGGAGTCGATGAACTTCTTGATCGTACGAATAGAGTTGCTTTTTATCCCGGTTCTGTTTTTAAAATGGTGGCGGCGGCAGGAGTGTTGGAAGAAAATTTAGTTCAAACGGGCGAAAAATTTATTTGTACGGGAACCTATATTTTCCCTGATGATACAGAGATTAATTGTTTACGTGAACATGGGGAGATAACTTTAAAGGAAGCAATTGAAAAGTCATGCAATACTACTTTTATTCAACTAGGTTTGAGATTAGGAAGTAGTAAGTTTTTGCATTATGCTAAGAAATTAGGTTTTGAGATTAAGGTCAATAATCAGTCACCGCCAGCCTTGTTAGGGAATGCTTCACTAGGACAACAAGGGGTTTTGGTTAGTCCTCTACAGATAGCTAATTTGTATGCGACAATAGGCAGGGGGGGGCTTTATTGTCCTTGGCGTCTTGTGGCTCAAATTCGCAATTATCAAGGGGATATAATTCAAGAATTTCAGCCTGCAATTCCTAGACAAGTTTTAAAACCGGCCACATGTGCTTTTTTAAAAGATGCTCTAACCGAAGCAACTCGTGTGGGAACCGGTCAACAAGCTTGGTTAGAAGGAAAAGGAACAGCAGGTAAAACAGGGACGGCCCAGGCTAATGAAGCAGGTAAGGTTATTGCTTGGTTTGCCGGTTTTACTCCCCTGGAAAATCCACGTTTAGCGATTGCGGTAATGGTGGAAGAGAAAAAAAATGATTCTAGAGGGGATTTAAGAGGTGGAGAGGTAGCGGCTCCGGTATTTAAAGAAATAGCTAAGGAGATTTTTAAATTGACCGAGGACAGTTAGTTAAGCAAGATATTTTTTTCATTACGGCAATATTTTTAATTTATTGTTTAATAAAAATGAAATATGGTGTAAAATAGTATTATTAATTTAAAACAGATGGACAAGTAGAGAAGTTAAAATTATTTCTTGGAGGCGAATAGTCGGTGTAGAGGAAATAGTTAAACAGTAATAAAATTTCTTAAATTAGGAGTGAAAGAGAATGAACACGAGTACCTTTAAGGGTGGAATTCATTTGCCTGGGTATAAGGAAGGTACGCAAGGATTACCGATAGTTCCGGCAAGTATTCCTGATAAAGTTTATCTTCCAATTTCGCAGCATATCGGAGCACCTTGTACTCCTCTTGTGGAGGTAGGAGATGAGGTAAAAAAAGGGCAAAAGATTGCTGCTGGAAAAGGTTTTGTAACTGCTCCTATTCATGCCAGTGTTAGTGGTCAGGTTGTAGCTATAGAAAAAAGGCAGCATCCCGGTGGGAATTTTGTCGATTGTCTTGTCCTTAAAAATGATGGGCAGGAAGAATGGGCTGAGACGGTAAAACCGAATCTTCACCCAGGAGATTTAAGTGCAGAAGAAATAAGAAATATTATTTTTGAAGCAGGGATTGTTGGCTTAGGAGGAGCGACATTCCCAACCCATGTTAAATATGCTCCTGTGGAGGGGAAGAAGGCTGATTATATTATCTTAAATGGCGTAGAATGTGAACCTTACATTACTGCTGACCATCGCTTAATGTTGGAAAAAGCAGAACGTATTGTAGCAGGATTGCGTTATATTTTAAAGGCTACTAATTGTGAACAAGGGGTTATTGCGATTGAAGAGAATAAGCCTGATGCCATTGCTCTTTTAAAAAAAGTGGTGGCTTCTGATAAGCATATTCGGGTCCAAGCTTTACAAGAAAAATATCCGCAAGGTTCAGAAAAACAATTGATTTATGCCTGTACGCAAAGGGAGGTTCCCGTAGGAGGATTACCCCTTGACGTAGGGGTGATTGTTAATAATGTAGGCACGGCGGTAGCGATAGCTGATGCTGTTGAATTAGGAACTCCGCTTATTGAACGTGTGGTTACTTTAAGTGGTAATGGAATTAAAAATCCGGCTAATTATTTAGTAAGAATTGGTACGCTTTTCAGTCATTTAATTGAAGAAAGTGGCGGCTATACCGGTGAAATTGAGAAAATAATTGCCGGTGGTTTAATGATGGGGAAAGCTGTTTTTACTGCAGATATTCCTGTGATTAAAGGTAGTTCAGGGATAGTCGTACTTAAAAAAACTAAGCCAAAAGATGTTAGAGAATATAATTGTGTTCGTTGTGGGAAATGTATTGAAGCTTGTCCTCTTTTTCTAGAACCGACGACGATTGTTAAATTAGCTAAACGAGGTTTGTGGGAAGAAGCGGCTCAAAATAATGTGATGAGTTGTATTGAATGTGGTTCTTGTGTTTATGTTTGTCCGGCACACATTCCTCTGGTTCAATATACACGGCGGGCAAAGCAAGCGATTAATGTGGCTAAAGCCAAAGCCAAAGCTAAGGCTAAAGCTAAAAGTGAGGGAGGTAAAAAATGATGAACAATCAGGATAATTTATTAATCGTTTCTTCCTCGCCACATCTTCATAGCGATAATAGTGTTTCCACGGCGATGCGGGATGTTCTTATTGCTCTTACACCTGCCTTAATTGCTTCTTTATATTTTTTCCGTTTTGCTGCAGCTAAAGTTATTTTGACTTGTGTTTTTGTGGCGGTGATAAGTGAAGTTATTGCTCAAAAAATTATGAAGAAAGAAGTAACTGTTGACGATTACAGTGCGGTAGTTACCGGCTTGTTACTTGCTTTTTGTCTTCCGGCGACCATTCCTTGGTGGATGGCGGCTGTTGGTGCAGTAGTAGCTATTATTATTGGAAAACAGTTGTTTGGTGGTCTCGGTAATAATATTTTTAACCCCGCCTTAGTAGGAAGGGCTGTTCTTTTAGCGTCTTGGCCTGTAGCGATGACGAACTGGGTAAATCCTCTTGATGGGGTAACAACTGCTACTCCTTTAGGGATGCTTAAAGAAGGAACAGCTGCGCAACTTCCGTCTTTAGGTCAATTATTTATTGGTAATGTAGGAGGGAGTTTAGGTGAAACGTGTGCTTTAGCCTTACTTCTCGGGGCCATATATTTGTTATATAAAGGTCATATCGATTGGCGAATTCCTTTTTCTTATCTAGGTACTGTTTTTGTTTTGACGGCAATTATTGGTGTTTTTAAAGGGGAAGGGCTTTGGTATCCACTTTATCATCTTTTGGCCGGTGGTTTAATTTTAGGTGCCTTTTTTATGGCTACTGATTGGGTTACCAGTCCGTTGACGAAAAAAGGTAAATTTATTTTTGGACTCGGTTGTGGTCTTTTAACGGTGGTTATTCGCTTACAAGGTGGTTATCCGGAAGGTGTTTGTTATTCCATTTTATTGATGAATATGGTCACTCCTCTTATTGATCGTTATACTAAACCTCGTGTGTTTGGAGGTGTAAGTAAAAATGCGTAAAGCGTTGAAATTAGGGCTGTTTTTATGTATTGTTGCTGGTATTGCAGGTTTTGCCATTTCTTATGTGAATGACCTTACTCAGCCCTTGATTGAGCAACAGATGGAAGCTAAAAAGTTAAATAGTTTTCAGGAGGTTTATTCTGGTATAGAGGAAGTTAAAGATGAAAGTAATCAATATTTAAACAGTAATACTGACCCTGTGCTTACGGAAGTGCATGTTGTTTATCAAGATAATATTCCTAAAGGTGTTATTTATATGGTTGAGCCTTCTGGATATAATGGAAAAATTCAGTTGTTAGTAGGCATTGATATTGCAGATAAGAAAATTACTGCGATTAAAATTTTAAGTCAGTCGGAGACACCTGGTCTTGGTTCTCAAGCAAAGGAAAGTTTCTTTAGGGATCGTTTTCAAGGGAAAAGCACGGTAAATCCGCTGGAAGTTGTGACTAAAGAGCCCGTAGGAGAAAATCAAGTGTTAGCTATAACTTCGGCGACGATTACTTCTAAGGCTGTAACTAGTGGTGTTAATGTAGCCCGACAACATTTTTTAGATAATTTCGGAGGGTAAGTTTAATATGTTATTTTGGAAAGAGGAGGTAAATTGCGGCGATGAGTTTAGGAAAAGAATTTAGTAAAGGAATTTTGCGGGAAAACCCTCTTTTTCGTCTTACTTTAGGGATGTGTCCTTCTTTGGCAATTACGACTTCGGTTAATAATGCTTTGGGGATGGGGGTAGCTTTCACCGGGGTGCTTCTAGCTTCTAATGTGGTGATATCGGCTTTACGTAAAGTTATTCCAGAGAGTATTCGTATCCCTTGTTATATTGTTATTATTGCTTCTTTTGTTACTTTAACGGAAATGTTAATGCAGGCATACATGCCTGAGTTGTTTGAAAGCTTAGGTATTTTCATTCCCTTAATTGTCGTAAATTGCATCATTTTAGGGCGGGCAGAAGCTTTTGCGAGTAAAAACACGGTTTTGCCTTCTTTTATGGATGGTTTAGGCATGGGTGTTGGTTATACTTTAGCCTTAGTTATTGTTTCTACGTTTAGAGAAATTTTAGGAGCAGGAACATTTATGGGACATGTTGTTTTTGCTGATTCAACATATTCAGCCTTAATTATGATTCTGCCACCCGGAGGGTTCATTACGTTAGGATGTATCTTAGGTTTTCTTAATTTGCTGCAAAACAGAAAGGTTATGAAAAATAGACGTACTACTCAGTTGAAGCTAAAACAGCAAGTAGCACAGCAAGTAAGTAGTAATTAAGAAAGGAGGCCATTTAAATGCGTGAAATGATCATCATTATTATCGGTGCGGTTTTAATTAATAATATAATTTTGTCACAGTTTTTAGGTGTTTGTCCCTTTTTAGGTGTTTCTAAGAAACTCTCCTCTGCTGTAGGGATGGGTGTGGCGGTAACTTTTGTTTTAACTTTGGCTTCCTTGATTACTTGGCTGGTGCAGACATTTATTTTAGAGCTTTTAGAAATAGAATATCTGCAGACAATTGCTTTTATTTTGGTGATTGCTTCCTTAGTTCAGTTTGTGGAAATGGTGATGCGGAAAAAAACACCCGATCTTTATGAGGCCTTAGGGGTATATCTTCCTTTGATTACTACCAACTGTGCTGTGTTAGGGGTAGCCATTATTAATATCCAAAAGTCTTATGGTTTTCTGGAAACATTAGCCAATAGTTTAGGAAATGCCTTAGGTTTTACTTTGGCTTTAGTTTTATTTGCGGGAATTAGGGAGAGGTTGGAAGATGCTGATGTTCCTCAAAGTTTAAAAGGGATGCCCATTGCTTTGGTTACTGCTGCTTTAATGTCGATTGCTTTTTTAGGATTTACGGGTCTTTTATAAATGAGTACGGAGGTAGAACATCATGATTTATGCAGTTTTAAGTTTGGCTGTTTTGGGAGGAGTTTTTGGCATAGTTCTCGGTGTAGCCAATAAAAAATTTGCTGTAGAGGTTGATCCACGGGTAGAAGCGATTACTGAAGTTTTACCCGGAGCTAATTGTGGCAGCTGTGGTTTTCCCGGTTGTAGTGGTTATGCAGAGGCAATCGTAGCAGGTACGGCTCCACTTGATGCTTGTGCACCGGGTAAAGATGAAGTTCGGCAAAAGATTGCTCAAATAATGGGTGTGGAGGCAGGTAAAGCTAAAGAACGTAAGGTTGCTCAGCTTTTCTGCAAAGGAGGACGGATAGAGCTGCTTTTCTCTATGAATATGAAGGTATCCGGGATTGTCATACTGCGGCGACGATGTTTCAAGGACCTAAGGCTTGTAGTTATGGTTGTCTTGGTTTAGGTAGTTGTGTTGAGGCTTGTCCTTTCGGGGGTATTCAGATGGGAGAAGACCAATTACCGGTAGTTGATTATGAGTTATGTTCAGGTTGTGGTGCTTGTGTAGATAATTGCCCACAACATATTTTAAAGCTTGTTAAAGCCTCTCAGCTTGTTCATGTTCGTTGTAGTAATAAAGAAAAAGGGAAAAAGGCGAAAAAAGCTTGTACAGTAGCCTGTATTAAATGTAAACTTTGTGAAAGAAATTGTCCGGAAGGGGCGATTAGTGTAGTCGCTGATGCCGAAGGGAGTATTGCGGTAATTGATTATGCGAAGTGTACTAATTGTGGAATTTGTGTCGAAAAGTGTCCTACCAAGGTCATTGAAAAAATGTTGCCGCTAACAACTTCCCTGGAGCAGAATAAAGAAGTAACTCCTGGGCAAAAACCTACAGGCTGTCAAAATTGTGGTCTTTGTCAGTAAAGATATTTTTATGAAAGTAGGAGTATTTTGATGAAAAAGAACTATCCCATAGTGCTGATAGTATTTTTAGTGATTGCTTTGTTGGTGGGAACTATCTTTTTGAGGCAAAAAAAAGAGCGAGAATTGACGAGTGATGAATTTCTGATGGATACTTTAATCAGTATTAGTACTTATGGTACTGATACTGATTTTTTACAAAAAGCTATGGAAAAAGCTTTTCAGGAAATGAGACGTATTGCTGATTTAACTGATCGCTTTTCCTTTGTCAGGAACAACTGCTGCTGCCTTAAGTGATGTAGTTTCTATTAATGAAAATGCGGGGATAAAACCTGTTGTTGTAGACAAAGATGTCTTTAAAATGTTGCAATTAGCCCAAGCATATAATCGGCTCACAGAAGGTGCTTTTGATGTGACTATTGGCCCTTTAATGGACTTATGGGGTTTTGGTCGCGAAAAGCAAAAGGTCCCCACTGCTGGCGAATTAGAGCAGGTTTTAACTTTAGTAGATAGTGAAAAGTTAATTTTAAATCAAGAGGAACAGAGTGCTTTTTTAAGCGAAAAGGGAATGTCTTTAGATTTAGGTGCAGTCGCCAAAGGTTATGCTGTAGAAAAAGCTGCACAAGTATTGAGAAAAGAGGGTGTTGAGAAAGCTTTAATTAATGCGGGAGGGAATATTAGGGTTATAGGTGAAAAAGTAAAGAGGCAACCTTGGAAAATAGGGATTCAAGACCCACGTGATTCTTCTGCTTTAATCGGGATACTTTCTTTAGAAGATGAAGCTACGGCTACTTCCGGAGATTATAACCGGATGATTAAAATTGCTGGAAAGAATTATCATCATCTTCTTTCTCCTCAGACAGGCTGTCCAGTAGGATATAATATGGGTGTAACTGTAGTTACGCGTGATGCAGGTCAAGCGGATTTGCTTTCGACCGCTTTGTTTCTTTTAGAGCCACAACAGGCCCTAGAGTTAGTAGCCAAGTTAAGTGAGACAGAAGTAGTTATTGTGACTGCTGACCAGAAAATTTTAGTTAGTCCTGGCCTACAAGGGAAGATAGAACTGAGACCGAGGAAGGAATATAGTTATGACTAAAACTGATCAAAAATTATTATTAGTATTATTAATAATCGGTTTGCTGGCTCTGTGTTTTGAATAGGTTTTATTTTCATCCCAGACACAGTCAAATCAGGTGGTCATAAAAGTAAAGGGTGAGATAATAAAGACTTTAACTTTACGAGAAGGAGAACCTTTGCAGAGGTTGATCATTGAAGGAAAAAGAGGTCAGGCTATTGTGGAAACTAAAGGACTAAAGGTGCGGATGTTGGAAGCTCCCTGTCCTGATCAAATTTGTGTTAAACAAGGGTGGATCGATAGGCCGCGACAAACGATTATTTGTGTACCTAATGAGATTGTTATTTATATAGATGCAGAAGCTTCTCTTGATGGGATTACTGGTTAAATAAGGTGAGTTATTAATGTCTAAAACACGAAAATTAGTATATTTTTCTCTTTTTATAACCCTGGCTACAGCACTGGGTTTTTTAGAAATGCTTTTACCTAATCCTCTTCCTTTGCCGGGGGTTAAATTAGGGCTGGCGAATATTGTTACTTTATTGGTACTTTATCTGTATGGTTTGAAGGCAGGATTAGTAGTATCTTTGTTTCGAGTTCTTTTTGCCTCTTTATTAGGAGGAACTTTTCTTGCAGTAGGTTTTTGGCTTAGTTTTTCCGGTGCTGTCTTCAGCACTTTAGTTATGGCTGTATTAATTAAATGTGTTCCGGCACTAAGCATTATGGGTGTAAGTATGGTTGGAGCTGTGTCACACAATGTCGGACAATTACTGACAGCTTCACTCTTAATTCAAACACCATATATTTTTTATTATCTTCCTATTTTACTTTTAGCAGGCTTACCTACCGGAGTGGTGACTGGTTATCTTGCTCGTTTATTGCTTCGTTATTTTCCGGGAAAAGATTTTTTAATTATTAAAGAAAAATAAAAAGACAGGCACATTATTAGTTTCATCACCATATTATTAAGAATGACTGTAAAAATGGAGGTGAAACTGTAATGGGTTTAGGGACAATAATTATTGCCGCGGCAACCTTAATTAACAGCCTGTTACTTCTTGCTTATTATTTAAATAATAATGCATTTCCTCATCCGCTTTCTGAAAAGGATGAGCATTTTTATTTAAAAAAAGTTCAAGCCGGAGACCTTAATGCTAGAAATACGCTGATTGAACATAATTTAAGATTAGTAGCCCATATTGCTAAAAAATTTGATGGGGTAGGTGATGATAAAGATGATATTATTTCTATAGGGACTATAGGTTTAATTAAAGCCATTAATACTTTTGATCCTGAAAAAGGTACAAAGTTAGCTACATATGCCGCACGCTGTATTGAAAATGAAATTTTAATGCACTTGCGAGCAACTAAAAAAAACAGAGGCGAGGTTTCTCTTTATGACCCGATAGGTGTTGACAAAGAAGGTAATGAGATTACATTAATTGATATTTTAGGTACACATCCGGATGTTGTTCCAGACCTTGTGCAAACTAATGTAGAATTCCAGCAGGCTCTGGAAAAGATTAAAAATTTAAGTACACGGGAAAGAAACGTTTTAGAAATGCGTTTTGGTTTAGTTAACGGTTTTAGAAAAACTCAACGAGAAATTGCTATGATGTTAGGAATATCGCGTTCCTATGTTTCGCGTATTGAAAAGAGAGCTTTAGAAAAATTAATTAAGGAGTTAAAATAAAATAAAAAAAAGACCTCTTTTATTGAGGTCGGCAAGGAAATTAAACATAAAATTATATTTATAAAAAAGGAAAGATATTAGTTCACTTTAATTATATATTATAAAGTAGAGTTAAGTAAAGTCATTCTGTGATCGGGGAATGATTTTATTCTCTATTTATGGTAAAATATTTGTAGGAAAATGGTAGGAGATAAATATGAGTATTTTGAAACCTGATTTAATGGTTAATTCTCTTGGTGATATTAATTTAAAGTTACATTGGGAGAGGGGTAAACGAGGAATAATTTTAGATCTTGATAATACAATAGTTTCGTGGAATGTTAAGGAATTAAGTGAAGAAGGACATCTTTTTCTTAAGCAAGCTCTTGCTTTAAAATATAAAATATATTTACTTACAAATGCTGGGCGAAAAAGGACAGAAACTATTGCTCGAAAATATAACATTTCTTATATCGCTCCAGCTCTTAAACCGCGGAAAAGTCCTTTTTTAAAAGCTTTAAAAAAAATGAATTTACAAAAGGATAAAGTTTTAGTTATTGGGGATCAGATTTTTACAGATATTTTAGGGGGAAATCGAGTTGGTTGTTATACAATTTTAGTGCCACCTCTTTCGCCAAGGGAGTTTATAGGCACAAAGTTTATACGGTTATTAGAATTTTTCGTTAAACGGATGATTATTTAGTAAGTTTAATAAGTACCTTATGCTGTAAAAGGATGTTTTGGTGACTTGATGATGATAAATAGAATTAGCATTTAAGGCGGGTGAATAATTTGCAAGCAAATATTATCTTAATAGGTTTTATGGGAACTGGGAAAACTGCAGTAGGCAAAAGATTAGCTACAATCTTAAAAAAAGATTTTTACGATACTGATCACGAAATAGAAAATGTTACGGGTATGTCTATTTCCCAGTTATTTAGCAAGCATGGGGAAGTTAGGTTTCGTTCTGAGGAAAACTTAGCTTTACAACGTTTGTTACAAAGAGAAAACTGTATTATTGCTACAGGAGGAGGAATTGTTTTAAATCAAGATAATATTGATTTTTTAGCAGAAAAGGGTGTTATTATTTGTCTTTTGGCACGACCTGAAATTATTTATGAACGAGTGAAAAGACGAAACAACCGTCCTTTATTAAAAAAGGATAATCTTTACGAAACTATTATTAAATTGATGAAGGAACGAGAGAAATTATATAAGTGTGCTGATTTTTATATTGATACTTCCGATTTAGAATTCAGTGAAATCATTGATAAGATTATTGCTTTTTTGGAAGATTATTGGCAAGAACTCTAAAGGTTCAACAATCAGAAAATTGGTGTTAGAGTTGCAGGGATTTACAGAAAAAAGTCGAATATTTGTAATTACAAGTAATTTCAAGACTAATAAAAAATTAAAAGGTAAATAAGGGGGAATAACAAGTTGGATGTTATTGAGATATTAAAAAAGGCAATTGAGCTCGGAGCTTCTGATATTCATCTTTCCGTAGGTATTCAACCGACATTTCGCATAAATGGTAAATTAGTCCGTTGGCAACCAGAGGGTAAAGAAACGGAATTTTTAAAGCGTGATGATATTGTAAAAACTATTCACGAGATTATGGATAGGGAACAATTAGTATCTTGGCAGTCTCAAGGAGAATATGACTTTTCTTATTCTCTTCCAGGAGTAGGTCGTTTTAGGGTAAATGCTTATCGACAACGCGGCTGTCCCAGTTTAGCTATTCGTCCTGTACCATATGAAATACCGCCTTTAGAAAAATTAGGGATTCCTGAGGCTATTGTTAAGCTTATGAAAAAAAAGGACGGTTTAGTTCTGGTTACCGGCACTACAGGATGTGGAAAGTCAACAACACTTGCTGCTTTAATTAATAAAATAAATATGGAAGAAGAAAAACATATTATTACAATCGAAGATCCAATTGAATATCTTTATCAACATAAGAAAAGCATTGTTAACCAAAGAGAATTAGGTGGAGATACCGCTTCTTTTACAGGAGCACTACGAGCTTGTTTACGTCAGGATCCTGATGTAATATTAATTGGAGAACTTCGTGATCTAGAAACAATCGCTACGGCAATTACAGCCGCAGAAACGGGTCATCTAGTCTTAGCTACTTTACATACCAATGGTGCGGCACAGTCTATAGACAGAATTATAGATGTTTTCCCGGCAAATCAACAAACACAGATTAAAATTCAACTTTCTACTACTTTACAAGGAGTAATCACACAGCAGTTATTACCTAGGGCTGATGGTAATGGTATGGTTTTGGCGGCAGAAGTATTAATTAGTATACCGGCTATTCGTAATTTAATTAGAGAAGGGAAAACACATCAAATTCCGACAGTTTTACAGACGGGAGCTCGTTGGGGTATGCAGACAATGGATATGGCTTTATGTGATTTGGTCAAGAAAAATATTATAACCCTGGAAACTGCTTTGAACCATACAAATGATAAGGAAAGTTTTAATCGTTTAGTTAATTCGAGAAATTATTATTAATATTATTATTTAAAGTTATATGGGGTGTTGATTATATTGGATGCTCTTTCGCTAATTTTCATTTTTCTTTTTGGACTTGCTTTTGGAAGTTTTCTTAATGTCTGTATTTATCGTTTGCCTAAAAAGGAAAGTATTATCTTTCCATCTTCCCATTGTCCATCTTGTCAAAAAAAACTACAAGTAAAAGATTTAATTCCTGTATTAAGCTTTTTATTACTAAAGGGAAAGTGTCGATATTGTGGGAAGAAAATACATTGGCGATATCCTGTTGTTGAATTAATTAATGGCTTAGGTTGGGTAGGAATAATTTCTTTATGTGGTTTTACTTTAGAAGGAATAACTGCATTATTAATCTTTTCCTTTTCTTTGGTTGTAACATTAATTGATGTGGAACATTATCTTATTCTTAATAATTTAGTAATTTTTCTTTTTCTTTGTGGTTTTCTTTTTCATTTTCTTTCGCATGAAATGAGTTTAAAAGAGCGAGTACTGGGGATGCTCGTGGGCTTTGCTATCCCTTTTTTTCTGGCTTTAATTAGTCGAGGAGGTATGGGAGGAGGGGATATCAAGTTATGTGCGGCAATGGGGTTTTGGTTAGGGTTCCCCGGTATCTTTCAGGCGATTTTTATTGGTGCTCTAGTAGGTAGTATCATGGGCATTATATTACTTCTAACTAAAATAAAAAAAAGAAAGGACCCGATTCCCTTTGGACCATTTTTAGTATTGGGATTTTTTACGGTGTTTCTTTTTCAAGGACAAATACATTCTTGGTATTGGTCTTTATTTTAAGGGAAGGAGGACTATACTTTGGAATTAATTAATTATACACTTAAATGGATTTGGGAGGTTATGGATGAGGTCTTACCTAAATATCCTGATATTTGTAAATGCGAACGGTGTCGTTATGATATAGCTGCATTTGCAGCCAATAGACTTACTCCCTTTTATGTGGTGAGTAGAAATGGATATATTTTTGCTAAAACAAAATTACTTTCACAACAAAGTCGGGCTGATATTTTAGCTGAAGTTATTAAGGCTATTGAAATAGTAAGTAAAAATCCCCATCATCAAGAATGAACAGAGAGTATATTTTTATCTAAAATAAAACAAATTAAGGTAATAATAGATATATTTTTAAAGGATGAGGTTGAGAAATGGAAAAAAGAGAAATTAATGAAATACTTAAAAATGCATTAAATAGCGGAGCAGATTTTGCTGAACTTTTTTGGGAACAAAAAGAAACGGCACTAATTAATTGTGAAGAGAATCGTATTGAACGAATTAATTCAGGTTTGGAAGAGGGTGTGGGAATCAGGACAATTGCTGGGGAAAACACATCATATGCTTTTACTAATGATTTATCTTTTGCTCGGCTTTTAGAGGTTGCCCAAATGGCAGGGAAGGGAGCACAAAAGCAGCAGGAGCCATTAGAAATAAAAGCTTTTCATACACCGCAGGCTCCTTTGAAATTAGAAATAAAAAAACCCCCTCGGGAAATAGGAACGGAGAAAAAAGTACAAATCGTTCTTGAAGCTAATGAGGCGGCTCGACAGATAGATCCGCGTATTCGGCAGGTTAAGGTAAATTATGGTGATGTGCAACAAAAAGTTACGATTGCTAATTCCGAAGGTGT
The DNA here is from genome assembly GCA_050951605.1 of Peptococcia bacterium. Lineage (GTDB taxonomy): Bacteria > Bacillota > Peptococcia > DRI-13 > DTU073 > DUTS01. Next base: position 460,621 of record JBMNJJ010000009.1, read on the forward strand.
TTTTGTGGAAGATTTACGAACAAGAACTCGGCTTTCTGTTCATGCCATAGCTGCAGAAGGAAATCTTATTCAGACAGGTTTTCAATCTCTGGGGGGAAGTCAAGGTTTTGAGTTATTAGAGGAAAATGACCCGACTCAGATTGCAAAAAGAGCGGCACAAAGAGCAATTTTAATGTTGTCGGCAAAACCGGCACCTTCAGGTAAAATGCCTGTGGTTCTGGCAGGTAAAGCTGGAGGAACGATGGTGCATGAGGCTTGTGGTCATGGTTTAGAAGCGGACCTTGTGCAAAAAGGACTTTCGGTATATGCAGGAAGAAAAGGTCAAGAAGTAGCTTCGCCTTTGATTACGGTCGTGGATGATGGATTACTTAGTGGAAAGTTTGGCACAACGCGCTATGATGATGAAGGTACACCATGTGGGAAAAATGTTTTAATTAAGCAGGGTGTATTGGAAAATTATATGTATGATTTAAAAACAGCTAAACAAGATGATGTGCAGTCTACGGGAAATGGACGTCGTGAATCATATCAGAGTCGTCCTATTCCTAGGATGAGAAATACATATATTGCTTCGGGTAAAACAGACTCGGAAAAGATAATTAAAGAAACGAAGGAAGGTTTACTTGTAACGGCAATGGGTGGAGGGCAAGTTAATACTATAAATGGTGATTATGTTTTTGATGTAGCTGAAGCTTATGTAATAAAGGACGGTGAAGCAGTTTATCCTGTGAGAGGAGCCACATTAACCGGTAATGGACCGGAAACATTAAGGTTAGTAGAGAAGGTAGGAAAAGACCTTGACTTTACGATCGGGATTTGTGGTAAGGAAGGACAGGGTGTTCCTGTTTCTGACGCACAGCCCACTATGGCAATACGAGAGCTTATTGTCGGTGGTACAGGAGGAGATTTTGTTTCACAAGGAAAGAAAATTAGGCGCTTATAAGGGAAAAAGGAGTGAAATATTTAATGAAAGCTATAGCCCCCGAAGTGCTAGAACTAGCCAAAAAGAAAGGTGCAAAGATAGCAGAAATATTCATGTTAAATTCTAAGGAATTAACTATTGAAGTAGCAAAACAGGAAGTTGAAAACTTAAAACTTGCTGAAGAACAAGGTTTTGGTTTGCGTGTAATTTCTGATAATAGATTAGGTTATGCTTATAGTTCGGATTTATCTAAGGAGTCCATAATAAAAACAGTGGAGAAGGCTATCCATAATTCACGTTTAGTTGCAGAGGACTTTGCTTGGGAAGTGGCTGAACCGGTTAATTATTACCCAAAATTGGAGTTATATAATCAGGAGATTTTAGAAAAGCCGTTAGAGAAGAAAATATCCTTAGCAAAGGAATTAGAAAACGCAGCTTTGGCTTATGACTCCCGGGTACGACAAGTAGAAAAAGCTGTATATCAGGATTCTATCTATCATGTATCTATTTTTAATTCACTTGGTTTAGAGGGTAATTATCAAGGTTCTTTTTGTGGCTTATATGGAGTAGCGATAGGTCAAGAAGGTAAAGATGCACAAACAGGTTTTAGTATGGACTTTACTCTCAAATATGAAGACTTAAATCCCACTAAGGTTGGTGAGGAAGCAGGAAAAAAGGCTGTGCGAATGTTGGGGGCACAACCAATGCCTTCGGCAAAACTTCCGATTGTTCTTGACCCTTATGTAATGGTAGGGGTATTGGGTGTTTTACAGACTGCTTTTTCAGGGGAAGCGGTTTTAAAAGGAACCTCTTTTTTAGCGGGTAAAGAGGGAAAAAAGGTGGCTAGCTCCTTAGTTAAAATTATCGACCATGGGGCTTTGCAAGGACAACTAGGCTCTTCACCTTTTGATAGTGAAGGGACTCCAACCGGAGAAACGGTTTTGGTGAGAGACGGTGAATTGCAAGGATTTCTGCATAATCTTTATACAGCACGTAAAATCGGTGTTGTTTCCACAGGGAATGCGGTAAGAGCTAGTTATAAATCAACGCCTGAAGTGGGTACTACTAATTTTTATTTAGACAAAGGGTCTGTTTCACGTCAAGATCTTTTAGGGGAAATCAAGAAAGGATTATATGTTACAGAAGTAATGGGTTTACATACAGCGAACCCAATTTCCGGTGACTTTTCTTTGGGTGCTTCGGGATTACTGATTGAAAATGGTGAATTAACAAGACCAATAAAAGGTGTGGCGATTGCCGGCAATTTGCAGGACTTGTTAATGGGAATTGACCTAGTAGCCGATGACTTAACTTTTTATGCCGGGCAAGGGGCTCCCACGGTAAGAATTCAAGGGCTTACGATTAGTGGGAAATAGCAGAGAGGACTAGGAAACTGGTATAAATTATGATAAAATTTAATAGTGATTTCTAGATTAGAGTAGGTGTTGATGATGTTTAAGGTTTATGTAATTCATGGACCTAATCTTAACTTGTTGGGAAGCAGGGAACCAGCAGTATATGGAGAGCTTACCCTTAAGGAGTTAAATAACCAATTGATTAGTTATGGTGAAAAATTAGGGCTAAAGGTAGAAACTTTTCAGTCAAATCATGAAGGAGTTCTAGTGGAGAAGATTCAAGAAGTGGCAAGTTATGATTACTTGATTATTAACGCTGCAGCTTATACCCACACTAGCATTGCTATCAGGGATGCTCTTTTAGCTACGGGGACACCGACGATAGAGGTACATATTAGTAATCTTTATCAACGCGAAGATTTTCGTCAATGTTCTTTACTGGCTGATATTGTTCAGGGGCAGATTATGGGATTAGGGGTATTAGGTTATCGTTTAGCTTTAGATGCTGCAATTCATTTTTTACAGGGAGGAACCACTATTGCCTAAACTTTCTAAGGTTAAAAAATGGCTTCAAGATAAAGAATTAGATGCTTTTTTGATTTCTAAACCTGAACATTGTTTTTATTTAAGTGGTTTTACGGGAACTAGTGGCTGTTTAGTTGTTACTAATTCTCCGGGGAAAAACTTTTTAATTACAGATTTTCGTTATAAGGAACAAGCAGAGGCTCAAGCAAAGGGGTATGAACTTGTTCTTTGGGAAGATTCATTTTTTCAGACTTTAGGGGAACTTTTTCAACAACATGAGTTAAAAAAAATAGGATTAGATCAGGAAAAAATAACTTTAGCTACTTATGAAAAACTAAAAAAAGATGCTCCTAAGGTAACCTTTTTTCCTTTACAAGATCCTTGTGTGGAATTAAGAAAGATAAAAAGTGTAGAGGAGCTTAAATTATTAAAAAAAGCTATAGAAATTAGTGACAAGGCCTTTCTTCATATTTTAGAGGTTATTCATCCGGGCTTGACGGAAAAAGAAGTTGCTTTAGAGTTAGAGTTTTTTATGCGACGCTTGGGTGGGACAAGAAATGCTTTTGAAACTATTGTTGCTTCCGAAAATCGATCGGCACTTCCTCATGGAGTAGCTTCAACGCGGGTTATTCAAACCGGAGACCTTGTCTTGATGGATTTTGGTACTGTATATCAAGGATATCATTCTGATTTGACGAGGACTTTAGTTTTAGGTGAACCTGATGCTTTGCAGTGGGAAAGATATATGCTTATTTTAAAAGCTCAAGAAGCAGTTTTTCGGGAAATTCAACCTGGGATGAAAGCTTGTGAGGCTGATGCTCTCGCCCGTAATCTTATTAAAGAAGCCGGGTATGGTAAAAACTTTGGTCATAGTTTAGGACATGGAGTAGGTTTGGAAATACACGAAGGTCCTAGTTTATCACCCCGAGATGAAACTATTTTGGAGCCGGGAATGGTGGTAACAGTAGAACCCGGTATTTATATCTCAGGATGGGGTGGTATTCGAATCGAAGATATGCTGGTAATTACACCGGGTGGTTGTGAAAGATTAACAAAATCACCACAAGTGTTTAAAGTATAAAAATTATTTACTTTTATAGAGGAGGCAAAAAATGATTTCAACAACAGATTTTCGAACAGGATTAACTTTTGAATTAGAAGGAGATGTAGTTCAAGTCGTAGAATTTCAACATGTAAAACCGGGAAAAGGGGCAGCATTTGTCCGTTGTAAATTACGGAGTCTAAAAACGGGTGCTGTTGTGGAAAAGACTTTTCGTCCGGGAGAAAAATTTCCTAGGGCACATATAGAGCGAAAAGAAATGCAATATTTATATAAAGATGGGGATAGTTGGGTTTTTATGGATGTAGAAACATATGAGCAAGTGTCCGTTTTGGAAAAGGATTTAGAAGATGCTCCTAAGTATTTAAAAGAAAATATGATAACAGGAATTCTTTTTTATCAGGGAGGGGTTATAGGTGTAGACCTTCCCAAACAGGTAGAACTAAAAGTAACAGAAACAGAACCCGGGATTAAAGGTGATACTGCTTCGGGAGGAAGCAAATCTGCAACATTAGAAACTGGGGTTGATGTACAAGTACCCTTTTTTATTAATCAAGGAGATGTTCTGGTTATTGATACACGTACAGGAGAATATGTTAGTCGTGCCTAAAGAGCATAATATTTATAATAATTAAAAAGGAGGGTAAAAAAAATGGATGGTTTAAAGAAGAAGGTGGGTTATTTAAAAGGTCTTGCTGAAGGTATTACTTTTGATGAAAAAAGTAAAGAAGGGAAATTATTTAAGGCAATAATTGATGTGCTTGATGAAATGGCGATGACAATTGAGGAGGTTGCACTTAATCAAGTAGAGATTGAAAATTATTTAGATGCATTTGATGAAGACTTAGGTGACCTGGAAGATGTTATTTTTGGTGAAGAAGGAGAATTTATTTTTGACGAGGAAGAGGAGTTTGAAGAGGATGAGGAGGATGAGGAGAAAGAAGATCAGAACGAAGATGAAGGAACAGAAGAAGAGTTAGAATTAGCTTGCCCTTATTGTTTAAGTGTGCTTGATTTAGAACCTAACATTTTGGAAGATGAGGATGTATTAGAGATAATTTGTCCAAATTGTGACAAGACGATCTATGTTAATGATAATCAGTTAGAAATGAAAAAAGAGGGAGAAGCAGAAAAAGAACAGTCTAATTAAATTCACTTGGTGATTAAATAGATGTTTTAACATTCGGAGATATATTTTAAGGAGTTTAATAATGAGTAGTTTACATGATACACCTCGTGCTAATCGTCTTCATATTGCTTTGTTTGGGATTACTAATGCCGGAAAGTCTAGCTTGATTAATACTTTGACGGGTCAAGAAATTGCTTTAGTTTCTAAGGTCAAAGGCACGACAACTGACCCTGTTTATAAGGCTATGGAGATCCCCTTTTTAGGTCCTGTTATGTTTATTGACACAGCAGGATTAGATGACCAAAGTGAGTTAGGAGAGCTAAGGAAAAAAAAGACTCTAGAGGTATTAAATAAAACAGATATAGCAATTTTAGTCTGTGATGCTGTAGTTGGGATTACTGATTTTGATTGCCAAATTTTAGATTTATTGCAAGAGAAAAAAATACCTCTTTTAGGTGTCGTAAATAAAATTGACCTTGTTGCTGATGCTAAAAAAAAGCTGATGGAATATGCACAAAAATTAAGAATAAAGTTACTGGGAATTAGTACTAGCACAGGAAAAGGGCTAAAAGAATTAAAAGAGGCTTTAATTAAGATTGTCCCTGAAGATGAAGATAATTTTCAAATTGTGGGTGATTTAATTGCTCCGGGTGATTTTGTTGTTTTAGTTATTCCCATAGATGAGTCCGCTCCTAAAGGTAGATTAATTTTGCCACAACAGCAAACTTTGCGTAACATTTTAGATAACAATGCTATGGGAGTAGTAACAAAGGATGAGCAATTAAAAGTCATTTTGGCTAATTTACAAAAAAAACCACGTTTGGTAATCACTGATTCTCAAGTTTTTCATAAAGTAGCTAAAGAAACACCGGAAGATGTGTGGTTAACTTCTTTTTCCATTCTTTTTGCTCGGCACAAAGGAGATTTAAAGGAATTAGTTCAAGGTGCACAAGCTATCGAAACGCTTCAAGACGGGGATAAGATTTTGATTGCTGAAGCTTGTACCCATCATCGTCAATCTGATGATATCGGTACGGTAAAAATTCCGCACTGGTTACGGCAGAAAACAGGGAAAGAGTTAATTTTTGAATATAGTAGTGGTTATTCTTTTCCTGATAATTTACAGGAGTATGCTTTAATTATTCATTGTGCCGGGTGTATGCTTAATCGTAAGGCGATGCTTTATCGGATTAGCCAAGCCCAAGATGCCGGGGTGCCAATCGTTAACTATGGAGTTTTAATTGCTTATTTACATGGAATTTTGCAAAGGTCGTTATTACCTTTTGGACTAGATTTAAGCTATTAATATTAAAATTTATAAATAAAAAATAATGAACAAAAAAAGAAGGGAGAAAAACCCTTCTTTTTTTTTGCATAAAAATGGAACTTGGACAATATATTATATTAGCTGTCCAAGTTGTTTTAAAAGGAGAAAAAAATGGCTAAAGTTTTTATTAATAAAGAAAAAAGTAATGAGTGTTTATCTAAAGAAGAAATATCTCCATTAACTGTATCTTCTTTAACCTGGTTTCAGGCAATGTCTCCTCAACTTCAAGAACTAATAAGTGAAGGGTTACAGCCTTTTGTGGGAGAGGTTGAGGAAATTCGCTTAAGAATAAAAAGACCCATCCTTTTTCGGATTGGGACAAAGGAGCTGACGATAACAGCACAAAAAAAGTTTATTTTACAATTGGAGCAAGGTTTTATCATTACAAGAGATGAATTAGAAAGAACTTTACAAATATTAAGTCAGAATTCTCTTTATGCGTGGGAAGATGAATTTAGAAATGGTTACCTTACTATACCCGGAGGACATCGCATTGGTTTTGTAGGTAGAGGTGTTTTAGAGCAGGGTAAGATTAAAACATTGAAAGACCTTTCGGGAATAAATTATCGTATAGGTCGACAAGTTTTAGGATGTGCTGATGAGGTATTACCTTATCTTGTGAATAAGGAACAAGTTGCACATACGTTAATTATTTCTCCCCCTCAATGTGGTAAAACTACTTTATTGCGTGATTTGGTTAGGCAAATTAGTACAGGAATACCCGAGCTGTTTTTTTCAGGAACAAATGTAGGTTTGGTAGATGAACGTTCAGAAATTGCCGGGATGTATCAAGGTGAACCTCAGTTTCAAATTGGGTTAAGAACTGATGTTTTAGATGCTTGTCCTAAGGCGCAAGGAATGATGATGCTGATTAGATCTATGTCCCCAGGGGTTATTGCGACAGATGAAATCGGAAAAAATGAAGATATTGATGCTTTATATAATGCATTACAAGCAGGAGTAAAAGTAATTACAACTGTTCATGGTAGTAGTTTTGAGGAAATCAAAGAAAGACCTAATCTGCAAACCTTAATAAATTGGCGCTTTTTTGAAAGAATTATTGTTTTAAGTAGACGTAAAGGTGTAGGTACTTTAGAAATGATTTTAGATGGAAAAACATTAGAAAGGCTGAGGTAGGTATGTTTAAGTTATTAGGAGCCTTTTGTATTATTGGTGGCTGTAGTTATTTAGGATTAAGAGTAGCTACTCTTTATCGAAAAAGAACGGAATTATTTCGGTTTTTACAAAATGGGCTGACTTTATTGGAAACGGAAATTAATTATACTTCGACACCCTTACCCTTAGCTTTAGAAAGGGTAAGTAAAAAAATTAACAAGAATTGTCAGCCCTTGTTTATCAGGGCTGCTGCTATTTTACAGGAAAAAAAAGGTGCGACTGTAGCTGAAGCTTGGTTGGCAGGTGTGAAAGCACTTGATAAAGAAGTGCCCTTAACTCAGGAAGAAAAAGAAATATTATATGTTTTTGGACATGGTTTAGGTGGGTCTGCTAAAGAGGAGCAAATAAAGAATATTGCCTTAACCCGAAAACAATTGTCTTTAGTAGAAACGGTTGCTGAAGAAGAGCAAGCCAAAAATCAAAAAATATGGCAATATTTGGGGTTTTCTTTGGGAGTTATAATCGTACTAATTTTGATTTAAGAGAAGAGGAGAAAGTTCATGAAGATTGAGTTAATCTTTCAGATTGCCGGTATAGGTATTCTTACTTCGATTTTTCATATTATTTTGAAGCAGGCTGGGAAAGAAGAATATTCTTTTATTGCTACTTTAGCTGGGGTGGCTATAGCTTTGATTATGGTTATTCAGCTTTTGGCCGAATTATTGGACCAAGTTAAAGGCGTCTTTTTTCTGTAAATTTTGTTGATTGAAGATTCTTTCGCTCTTTTGAACAAGGGCTTTAATGGAACCCTTTAGATAAGCACTTTACTTCCGAGGTACTGCACTTCGAACTAAGCTATAGTATGTTCTGACCTCCGATAAGTCACCCTCCGGTAAGTACCTTGACCGAAACAGTACGTAGAAATTTTTAACTTCGAATTGGTAAACGTTAGAGAAAGTAGAGGAGAGAGAAATGGAGATTTTTCAAATAGTAGGCATAGGACTTACTGGAACAGTTTTAGCTGTATATGTAAAAGAAAGTAACCGTGAGATAGCAATTTTAATTAGTCTAGCTACTGGTTTAATACTGTTTATTTATGCTCTTAGTAAAGTCGGGGCAGTAATTAATATTTTGGCAGAATTAGCAACACGGGCAAATATTAATATGTATTATCTAATGATTGTCCTAAAAATTATGGGTATTGCTTATATTGCTGAATTTGGTGCTCAAATTTGTCGGGATGCGGGTGAAGGTTCTACAGCAACGAAGATTGAATTTGCCGCTAAAATATTGGTGATGGTACTTGCCTTACCAATTATTGTGGCTTTAATGGAATCTGTTCTGCGGCTTTTACCTTGAGGTGGTAGGAATGAAAAGAAAGGTAATCTTTTTCTTGTTTTTAGGGAGTTTATTTTTTCCCTTAACTGTAAATGCGGACAACAATGAGAAAACGTCTTTGACTACACAAGAAATAGTAGAAAATCAGCAACAAAGCTTAGACCTCAGTGAATTGGAAGAATTTATTAAAGAGCTTGATCGAGATATCGGTTCTATTTTTCCCGATTTTTCCTTTTCACAAATAATTGAAAAGTTTAAGGAAGGGGATTTAGATCTTTCTCCACAGGAAGCTTTAAAAAAAATTATTATTTATTTTTGGCGTGAAGTAATGGTTAATTTGTCTTTATTGGGTAAGCTTTTGGTCATTGCCGTTGTTTGTACTATTTTACAAACATTACAATCAGCTTTTGAAAAGGGAACTGTCGCTAGGTTAGCTTATTTTATTTGTTTTTTAGCAGTAATTACATTGGCCATTAGTTCTTTTAAGGTGGCCATTACAACCGGTATAACTACTATTGATAAGATGGTGGAATTTATGAAGTTACTACTTCCGGTTCTTTTAGTTCTTTTAACGACGTTGGGGGGGCTAACTACAACAGCTTTATTACAGCCATTTCTTTTAGTTTTTCTTAATTTTATGTCTACTTTTACACAAAAAATTATCTTTCCTTTAATTTTTTTAACGGCTGTTTTGTGTATTAGCAATAATCTTTCTACTCATTTTAAAGTATCGCGACTTGTCAATTTTTTTAAGCAAATAACTAAGGTTGGAATTGGGCTTGTTTTAACCCTTTTTATTGGGGTGATTTCGGTAGAAAGTGTTACAGGTGCTGTTGTTGATGGTGTTACTCTACGCACAGCTAAATATATGACCGGAGCTTTTGTTCCTGTTGCCGGTAATATGTTTGCTGATGCTCTTGATGCGATAATGGGGGGCTCTCTTCTTTTAAAAAATGCACTTGGTTTGACAGGTGTGCTGACCTTAGTAGCAATTATTCTTTTTCCGGTAATCAAAATTTTAGCACTTGCGGTAATTTATCGTCTGGCTTCTGCACTATTACAGCCTTTAGGTGATACTCTATTAGCTAATACTTTAGAAGAAATGTCGGAATGTCTTTTTTTGACTTTTGCGGCAGTAACTTCTGTGGCCATTATGTTTTTTATGACAATTACGATTATTGTCGGTACAGCTAATTTTACAGTAATGCTTAGGTAGGAGTGTTTATATGACTGTTTTAACGGAGTTAGTTCGCAATATTATGCTGATTATTCTTTTAACTTCTTTTTTAGAGATGATTATGCCTTCTAGTAGTATGCAACGTTTTGTCAAAGTTGTGATGGGTCTTTTTATTTTAGTAGCTATTTTAAATCCAATTTTAAATGTAATTAATCAACAGCAAAATTTAGAAGCATTTATTTGGCAACAAGAAGATAGGTCACAGGCACAGTTTAATAGTGTGTTAGAACAAGGTGAACGTTTACAAAAGGTAAACCAAGATTTACTTTGGGAAAGTTATCAGCAAAACTTAGAGCATCAAATGAAGTCTTTGGTTAAGTTGATTGGTGGTGTTAAAGAGGCTGATGTACAGATTAAGCTAAAGCAGATTAGAGATAGTGAAGAATTAATTAAAGAAGTTACTGTTACTATTAACAAAAAAGAGAAAGAAGGAGAAAGGAGTGGTGAATTAATTAAGCCGGTAAAAATTGTTATGGGAGAATTTAATGAGGAAAAGGTTCACGTGTTAAGCAAAGAAGAGCAATTGATACAGAGCGATATTTTGAAAATATTGTCTCAATATTTTGGCTTAAAAGGGGAACAAATAAATGTTAAATTTATCTAGATTGGGGGGGGATAAATGAAGAATTTTTATAAATCTTTGCTTGACCCTAAAGGAAAATTAGGGATTGGAGGAATTGTTGTTTTAATTATCTTGGGAATTTCTTTAATGGTTGTTCCGGGAATGTTTTTAGGTAAAACGGAAAAGGACTTACCGCCAGAAACACCAAAAGAAATTAATGATAAAACTAGTAACAACTCTTCAGTACTGGTAAGTCTAGAAGAATCTTTAGCTAGACAGGCTACGAATATTTTAAGTGAGGTGGAAGGAGTGGGGCGTGTTTCTGTAGCTGTTAGTTTGGCCGCAGGACCGGAACAAGATTATGCCTGTAATAGAACAAACCAAAAATCGACAATAGAAGAAAAAGCTATGGATGGTGGAATAAGAGAAACAACTGAATTTAACGAAAAAACAGAATATGTTTTAGTACAGGGAAGAAGTGAGCCTTTATTACTTAAAGAAAAAAGTCCACAAATTAAAGGTGTTTTGGTAGTGGCAGAAGGGGCTCATGATGCAGAAATAAAAATTCAATTAAGTAGGGCGATTCAGTCCTTATTTGATTTACCGGCACATAGAATAATAATACTTCCTAAAGAAGGTAGGTGATAAATGATGAAGACATTATTTATTCGTTTTAAAAGTTTATTAACTTTAGGTTTGGTGTTGTTAAGCATCTCTTTTGTTTGGTTTGCACTTACGTCTTATCATCAAGCAAAACAAATTATAGCTGAAGAAGAAGTTCTTTCTGAAACGGGAAAGATAGAAAATGTTACTGAACAAGAAATGATTTCTGAGCCAAAGATTACAATTGTTCCCCAGGAGAATAAAGAAATAACAGACAATTTTTTTAGTGAATATCGTTTAGAGAGGGAGAGAGCGCGAAGCGAACAGGTAGAAATATTAAATGAAATTATTAATAATCCTAATTCCAATGTAGAGGTAAGATTAGATGCACAAGAAAAATTATTGTGGTTGACAAACAATTTGGGTAAAGAGACAAAAATAGAGAATGCTTTATTTGCTAAGGGATTTACCGATGCAGCAGTAGCAATTGAATCTCAAGCCATTATGGTGATTGTACCTTCACAAGGATTGCGTGAAGATGAAATTGCCAGAATTGCTGACATAGTAATAAAAATAGCAGAATGTAAGTTAGAAGATGTAGTAATAGTACCTAAAGCTCCTTAAAGTTTTTAATTTAATTTTCAAAACCACTTGCATTACTTTTTTAAGTAAATTATAATTAAAACTGCTATAATCAGCGTTGACTAGGTTAGGCGAATCACCAACGTTTAACTTGGTTACGGTGAATAAATAAGGAGGTGAAGGTTAAATGTCGCTTAGTCAGGAAAAGAAAAGTGAAATTATTAACAAATATTGTCTTCACGAGCATGACACTGGTTCTCCGGAAGTTCAAATTGCTATTTTAACGGAGAAAATCAATTACTTAACAGAGCATTTAAAGGTTCATACAAAAGATCATCATTCTAGACGTGGACTTTTAAAAATGGTTGGTCAGCGCAGACATTTGTTAAATTATCTTAAGAAAAAAGACCTAGATAGATATAGAACTCTCATCGAGAGTTTAGGTCTTAGAAGATAAGAGCGGTTAACCGCTCTTATTTTTATAAGATATAGCCGAAAAGACAGCTAAAAGGAATTATATTTGTATTTATTTTTCTCAGGGAAGGAAATAATAAAAGTTATGTAGAATAAAGTCTATGTTTGAGATTTAATGAAATAAATATAGGGAGGGTTAAATTTTTAATGGACTATCCATATCCAATTCTAAGGAAGCAACTTGATGTAGCTGGAAGAAAGTTAGTTTTAGAAACAGGTAGAGTGGGCAAACAGGCTGGAGGAGCGGTATTCATTTGTTATGGTGACACTTGTTTGCTGACAACAGCTACTTCTTCAGCTGAACCGAGAGAGGGAATTGATTTTTTCCCCTTAACAGTAGATTATGAGGAACGGCTTTATTCCGTAGGGAAAATTCCGGGAGGATTTATTAAAAGAGAAGGTCGTCCTAGTGAAAAAGCTATTCTTTCTAGTAGGTTGATTGATAGACCGATTCGACCTCTTTTTCCCGAAGGTTATCATAATGATGTACAGATTGTAGCTACAGTGATGTCTGTAGATCAGGATAATTTACCTGATATAACGGCTATTAATGGTGCTTCTGCAGCGCTACATATTTCAGATATACCTTTTAAGGGACCAATAGGTGCTGTTGTTGTAGGTTGTGTTGACGGTGAATTAATTATTAATCCGACGGTGGAAGAGGCTGAAAAAAGTGACCTGCATTTAGTAGTAGCAGGGACTAAAGACGCTGTAATGATGGTCGAAGCGGGATGTAAAGAGATATCGGAAGAACTTTGTTTAGAAGCAATTATGTTTGGTCATGAAAAAATTAAAGAAATAGTACAGTTTATTGAAGATTTTCGGGCAGAAGCTTTAAAATTAGGCTTGGCTAAAGAAAAACAAGTGCCTGAGATACAAGTACCGGATTCTGAACTTGAACAAACTGTAAGAGAGTTTGCCGAAGAACCTTTACAAAAAGCTTTAATAAATAAAGATAAATTGGAACGAGAAAAAACTGTAAATAAAGTTAAGGATGATACATTAGCCCATTTTGCAGAAAAATATCCGGATAATCTCAAAGATATTAATGGTGTTTTGGATACAATTATCAAAAGTTATCTTCGTAAACTCATTACTGTGGATAAAATTAGACCTGATGGTCGCGCTTTAGATGAAATACGGACAATTACTTGTGAGACTGCTGTTTTGCCACGAACTCATGGTAGTGGTTTATTTACGAGGGGACAAACTCAAGTGATGACGATTGCTACTTTAGGGGCAATTGGTGATGAACAGATTTTAGATGGTTTAGGAGTGGAAGAATCAAAACGATATCTGCATCATTATAATTTCCCATCTTATAGTGTAGGTGAAACGCGACCTATGCGTGGACCGGGGCGAAGAGAAATTGGGCATGGGGCTCTAGCAGAGAGGGCTCTTGAGCCAATGATTCCCTCGGAAGAGGAATTTCCATATACCATTCGTCTTGTTTCCGAAGTTTTAGAGTCAAATGGTTCTACATCTATGGCTAGTGTGTGTGGAAGTACTCTTGCTCTTATGGATGCAGGAGTTCCCATTAAAGCACCTGTAGCTGGTATTGCGATGGGTTTAATTAAAGAAGGAGAGGATTATTCTATCCTTAGTGACATTCAAGGGTTGGAAGATGCAAATGGGGACATGGATTTTAAAGTTGCAGGAACTGCAAAAGGAATTACAGCCATTCAAATGGATATTAAAATTGCAGGGATTAATAAAGATGTTTTAAGAGATGCTTTAGAACAGGCTCGTCAGGGTAGATTGTTTATTCTGGAGAAAATTTTGGCGACTATTTCTGAACCACGTTCCGAATTATCACCATATGCTCCTAGAATTATAAGTACTGTTATTGATCCGGAAAAAATTAGAGATGTCATTGGACCCGGTGGTAAAGTCATTAAAAAAATAGTTGATGATACCGGGGCGAAAATTGATATTGAAGATGACGGACGTGTCTTTATTGCGGCGATCAATACAGAAGCCAGAGAAAAAGCTCTACAAATGATTGAAGAGTTAACCAAAGAGGTTGAAGTTGGTGAATTATATAAAGGTAAAGTGGTACGGATTATGAATTTTGGTGCTTTTGTAGAAATATTACCTGGGAAAGAAGGACTTGTACATATTTCTCAATTAGAAGAGGAACGTACTAATAAAGTAGAAGATGTTGTTTCTGTAGGGGATCAAATTTTAGTTAAGGTTACGGAAATTGATCGCCAGGGTAGGATTAATCTTTCTCGTAAAGAGGCTCTTCGTGAGCAAAAGAACTCTCATCAAGAGACAGCACAATAAATGAGTTAAACGATATTTAAAATGCCTGGAAAATGCGTGTGTAAAGTAAATGTAACACGCATTTTTATTTAATTTTAAATAGAAAGCTAATTATTTTAATTCACCCTGCATATAGATTACGGTAACGAATTTAAAAAAGGGGTGAAGAAAAATGTATGTCTTTTTTATTAGCAAAAAGCGAATTGTTTGGTATTTATCTATTATTTTACTATTATTGCTGGGATTTGTTTTTTGTAGTTATTTTATTTATAAAACTGAACCGATGTTAAATCCAATTTATATAGGTGATACCCAAGAAAAAGCTTTAGCTTTAATGTTTAATGTTGATTGGGGTGAAGAGGTTATTCCGGAATTATTAAATGTTTTAGAGGAAAAAAAGGTTAAAGTTACCTTTTTCGTTACAGGAAGATTTGCTAAAAAATTTCCGGAAATAATTTCAAAAATTTCTCAGGCAGGACATGAGATTGGTAATCATGGTTATTCCCATCCTCATCCTAATAAATTAACTTTAGAACAAAATATGCAAGAAATAACGGCAACAGAAAAAGTTTTTCAAGAATTAAAGGTCAATATCACGAAGATATTTGCACCACCATATGGTGAGCATGGCAAAGTAGTACTACAAACAGCTGATACATTAGGCTACAAAACAATTATGTGGACTTTAGATACGATAGATTGGCAAGACCCTTCTCCTGAGGTGATTTTAAGACGTATTTTACCTAAAGTTGATCATGGTTCTTTAGTTTTAATGCATCCGAAAAAGTGTACTTTGCAGGCATTACCTACATTAATTGATTCTTTGCGTGAGGAAGGTTATTTATTTAAAAAAGTGACAGAAATTATTTAAATAATAAATTAGAAATTTATAGCCATACTAATTTTAGAAATACTAATGAAATAAAATGGAAATTAGGGAGAACATGAAAAGATTTAAGGTTATAAGTGTTGCCAGGGGTATCTTTTTTATTGCTTTTTGTTTGTTTATTTTACTTTATGGAGCTAAACCCTTATTTGCTTTGCCCAGTATTAGTGCCCCTTCGGCTGTAGCCATCGATGCAGAAACAGGGAGAATTTTATACCAAAAGAATGCTTTTCAATTAAGGGCACCGGCTAGTACAACGAAAATATTGACAGCAATAATAGCTATTGAAAGTGGGCATTTAGAAGATGTAGTAACAGTAAGTAAAAATGCTGCTTCTGTAGGAGAAGCTTCACTACATCTGAAGGCTTGTGACAAATTACTTTTAAGAGAACTTGTTTTCGGTGCACTAATTAAGTCAGGTAATGATGCTTGTGTAGCTATTGCTGAATATCTTTCACCTAGTGAAGAAGAATTTGTGGGCTTAATGAATCTAAAAGCACAGCTTTTGGGTGCCTATGACACAACTTTTTATAATACGAATGGTTTACCTCATCCGTATCATTTAACTACAGCTTATGATTTGGCTTTAATAGCCCGTTATGCTTTACAAAACCCTCTTTTCAGTAAAATTGTGGCTACAAAAAATTATACGATGAAATGGACAAACCCTCAAAAAGCTACTTTTATAAAAAATACAAATAGGCTTTTATGGTCTTTTCCGGAAGTTACCGGTGTTAAAACAGGTACAACCATTCAGGCCGGAAAATGTTTAGTAGCTTCGGCAAAATATGGTCAACAGCAAATAGTTGCTGTTGTACTTAATTCAGATGATCGTTATGGAGATGCTCAAAAATTATTGGAATATGGAATTAAAACAAAGGAGATTCAGTCTTATGCAAAAAGATGATGTAGTTAAAACACAATTAAAAAATGGAGTAAGAATTATTTCTGAAAAAATTCCCGGTGTGCGTTCTGTTTCTACGGGAATTTGGGTAGGAGCAGGTTCGCGCCATGAAAAGACGGGAGAGGAAGGTATTTCACATTTTATTGAGCATTTAATGTTCAAAGGTACTGAAAATCGTTCGGCTAGTGATATCGCCGAGGCTCTTGATTCTATTGGAGGACAATTAAATGCTTTTACAACAAAAGAGTTTACTTGTTATTATACGAAAACCCTTGATGAACATTTTGCTTTAGGGCTTGATGTTTTGTCAGACATGTTTTTTAATTCAACTTTTACGGAAAAAGCAATTGATAAAGAACGTGGTGTGATTGAAGAAGAAATTAAAATGTATGAGGATACACCTGATGACCTTATTCATGATTTTTTCGTACAAACGGTGTGGCCGCATCACCCTTTAGGAAAACCGATTTTAGGTACAATTAAATCTTTGGAAAATATACAAAGAGATGATATTATTAATTATCTGCAAGAAACGTATTTGCCAAATCGGCTGGTAATCGCGATAGCAGGTAATCTTAAACATCAGGAAGTTCAAGATAAAGTAGCCGAGATTTTTGCAGAGATGAAACCACGGGAAGCAAACTTTGCACTTTTTGCACCTCAAAATACAGAAGCAGGTACCTCTAATTTAACTCGCGAAACGGGACAAGTTCAAATTTGTTTAGGAACAGGTGGATTATCACAAAAAGATAAAAGGCTTTACACTTTATATATTCTTAATAATGTTTTAGGGGGAGGGTTATCTTCTCGTTTAGTACAGTCAATTAGGGAAGAAAGAGGGCTTGCTTATTCTGTTTTTTCATATCATAGTGCTTTTTGTGATACGGGTCTTTTTACTTTTTATGCAGGTACAAGCCCCACGAAATATGATGAAGTTATTTGTTTGTTATTAAAAGAAGTACATGATATTGTTACTAATGGAATTACAGATAGGGAATTAAAGAGAGCTAAGGAGCAAATTAAAGGTAATTTATTTTTAGGATTGGAAAATGTTAGTAGTCGTATGACCAGATTGGGTCGAAATGAGTTATGTCTGAATCGTATTGTTCCTCTTGCAGAAATTGTTGAACGTATCTCGGCAGTTACATTAGAAGATGTACAAGTACTTGCGCGTGAGTTATTTAAGGATAATCATTTTACATTAAGTACAATAGGACCATTAGAAAAACCACTTGACCTGCAATCTTTTTTACCATAATAATTATCTTGCATAACCCTCCTTTACTTGCATATTAATGAAGTAAAGGAGGAGGCTTTATGGGAAAAATAGTTTTTTTTCTGCTCTTATTATTGTTGGTTTTTTTAGCTGTAAAGATGAAAAAAAGTTTACAAAGGATGAGAAATATAGCTCAGCTGGAAAACATTGTTGAATCTCCGGCTTCACTAGCTATTGCTGAACTTGTAGCTGTTGCGGGAGGTATTTATCTTGCCTTAATTTTGTTAACTTCTTTTTTGAAAATATCTATGCCGGAAAGACTTGTTTTTTTTGATTGGTCAGTAGATTATTTAGCTGCTATTGCTATTATATTAGCTCTTCTTCAGCCGATATGTTTGGCTATATATTATAAAATTAGTCATAAAATCTGATTCTTATTTAGATTAATGAGGAAGGGGAGAGTATTGTGCTTCACGTTAGATTAAGTGAATTAATTGGCAAAGATATCGTTAATATTCAAAATGGCGGACGTTTAGGGATTGTAGCTGATTCTGATTTAGTTATTGATAGTGAAACCGGGGAAATTCAGTCCATTATTCTTCCAAGTAGAAGCGGCTTCTTTAGTTTTTTAGATCGAAATAATTTTACTATTCCCTGGTCTTGTGTAAAAAAAATTGGTAATGAAGTTATAATTGTAGACCTTGATGAGACACATCTTAGCTATAAAAGATTCAATTATTAACAAAAGTCAGATAATTATTATCGCAATTATTATTGACAAAATTTATACTTCATCATACAATAGATTAAACTTAAATATGTTACCTCACTCCGAGGAGTGAGGTAGGGGTGCGAAAACCAAAAGTAATCTAGGGAGCTGGCAGCTAAGAACTAGGAGAAAGGGGTTTTTGCCGAAGTATAGTGATTAGCCTAGTTACTATACTGGGATTGCACTAAAGAAGTGCAATACTGTCATCTGATTCATAGCCCGTAAATCAGATGGAGAACTATCTCACATAGGGCGGGAGGCAGGTGCTGTAGTTTATACAGCGATAGGTAAAACCTGTGGCTGTTTTTGTTTTGCATAAGTTAAATTATAAATAAAAGGATAGGTGGTTTCAATGGACAGTTTTAAGGTTGCTGTAACAGGTGCTAGTGGAAAAATGGGGCGAGCGATCATTAAAGGTTTAAGCCAGTTTGCAGAGATACAAATCGTGGCTGCGATTGATATACAAAATGTAGGTAAAGATGCAGGAGAATTAGCGGGGATTTCTCCTTTAGGTGTTCAGGTCACAGATAAGCTGGAACAGATCTTAATGGAAAAAAAGCCTGAAATTGTAATTGATTTTACACATAAGAAAGCAGCTCAAAAAAATATTCCACTTATATTAAAGAAAAGTATAGCTGTAGTAGCAGGAACTACAGGATTAAAAGAGGAAGATTTAATAGATTTTGATCGTTTAGCTAAACAAAATAATACTTCGATGTTTTTAGCTCCTAATTTCTCTCTGGGAGCAGTGCTCATGATGAAGTTTGCACGGGAGGCCAGTCAGTATTATAATCAAGGTGAAATTATTGAGTATCATAATGATAAAAAGATAGATAGTCCTTCCGGTACAGCTATTGCGACGGCACGTAATATGACGAAGGATTTTTCTAAGGGAGAGGCAAGAGAACAAAACTTATCTGATTCTAGTTGTCGTGGTGGAGATTTTGGAGGAGTTAAAATTCATAGTGTTAGGTTAAAAAGTTTGGTAGCTCATCAAGAAGTGCTTTTTGCCGGTACAGGAGAACTTCTGACGATTAGGCATGACTCTTTTGCCCGAGAATCTTTTATTCCCGGAATTCTTATGGCTGTACGAAAAGTACAGTCATGGCAAGGGCTTAAGATAGGATTAAAGGAGATTTTAGACTTAGAAAATTAATATAAATAAGGAAAAGGGGCGGGTTGTTATGAATAGTTTCCCGAGGCTTGTCACCGCCATGATCACCCCTTTTAAAGATGACTTTAGTGTAGACTTTATGGGGGCACAAAAATTGGCGTTGCAGTTAATTGAAGAAGGTAATGAAGGTTTGGTTATTTCAGGTACGACTGGTGAAGCACCTTCTTTAAGTAAAAAAGAAAAATTGGATTTATTTAAAGCGATTAAAGAAGCTGTTGGTTCAAAAGCTTGGATTTTCGCGGGTACGGGGTCTAATTGTACACTTGATACTGCTCGTTTTACTGAAGAGGCAGCTCGCACAGGTGTTGATGGAATTATGTTGGTGACTCCTTATTATAATAAGCCTAATCAAGAAGGTTTATATCAACACTTTAAAACAGTAGCGGCAACAGTTGATTTGCCAATTATTCTTTATAATGTACCTGGAAGAACCGGGATTAATTTACTACCGGATACGGTAGTAAATTTAGCTGCTTTACCTAATATCGTTGCTTTAAAAGAGGCTTGTGGAAATTTAGATCAAGTTTCAGCTTTACAAACTAAATTACCGGAAGGTTTTTATGTATTTAGTGGTGATGATAGTTTAACACTGCCAATGTTAGCCGTGGGTTGTTATGGTATTATTAGTGTTGCGGCTCACTTGGTCGGACAAAAGATGCGTGAGATGATTGATGCTTATTTGGCAGGAGATGTTAAGAAAGCTCGTCAAATTCATGTACAGTTATATCCGCTTTTCAAGGCTTTATTTGTAACTTCTAATCCTGTTCCTGTGAAAAAAGCACTTACTCTTGTTGGTAGACCTGCAGGTAAACTTCGTTTACCTTTAGTGGAAGCCTCAGAAGCTGAAACACAAATAATCAGTGAGGCAATGAAGAAAGTGGAGCTTATTTAAGGAAAGAGGACACATTCTTTGTTTGAAGAATTAGAAAAGGCAACGGCATTGCTTGTGTGAAGCGGTGCCTTTTTTAATTCTTCAGGCATAATTTATACTAAGTCTCGAACTTTGAACCACGAATCTTGAGAAGCGCTTGTATCTGGCTTGGAAATGATTTATAATGTTAAAAGTGGTTAAATCAGAGCGGTAATTCCTAGGGGTATGGAAAACCTTCTGGTCGGACTGTAAAGGGAAGGTTTTTTTTCATATTATAATTTAATAGCTGTACAGTAAGAAGACCGGTGCTTTTTTGTATGTAAAAATTAAAAAATATTAATAAGGAGGTTTATAATGGCAGAAAACAAACTGTCTTTGATTCCTTTGGGCGGTCTTGGGGAAATCGGTAAGAACATGATGGCTGTTCGTTTTAATAAAGAAATTATGGTTATTGATGCAGGCCTTATGTTCCCCGAGGACGAATTACTAGGAATCGATATTGTGATTCCCGATTTTTCTTATCTCGTTGAAAACAAAGAGATGATTAAAGGGATTGTGCTTACACATGGTCATGAAGACCATATTGGAGCACTATCTTATGTTTTAAAAGAAATAAATGTTCCTGTCTATGGGACAAAACTTACCTTAGGATTAGTGCAAGAAAAATTAAAAGAAAATCATATAACTAATTCTAAATTAATTACAATTCGACCTAAAAATAGGATAAAACTTGGTAGGCATTTTCAAGTTGAATTTTTTAAGGTAAGTCATAGTATTCCAGATGTAGTTGGTTTAGCTATTCATACACCGGTAGGTACAATTTTGCATACAGCTGATTTTAAATTTGATCAGACCCCTGTAGATGGAGAAGTTACTGATTTTGCTAGTATTGCTGAATATGGTAAAAAGGGAGTGCTTGTTTTACTTTCTGATAGTACTAATGTAGAACGAGCTGGTTATACTCCTTCTGAACGTGCTGTTGGCGAAACCTTTGATGAGATTTTTCGTAATGCGAGTGGCAGAATTATTATTGCAACCTTTGCTTCTAATATTCATCGTATTCAGCAGGTTATTGATGTGGCCTATAAGTATAAGCGAAAAGTAGCTATAGTTGGTAGAAGTATGGTTAATGTGGCTACCATTGCTCAGGAAACAGGATATCTTACAGTCCCCAAAAATACACTGATAAGTATTGAAGATATTTTTTCATATCCTAGTGAACAAATAACTATCTTGACCACCGGAAGTCAGGGTGAACCTATGTCTGCCTTGACACGTATGGCTATGTCTGACCATCGTAAAGTTAAAATAGTTCCTGGTGATACAGTAGTTATTTCTGCTAATCCAATCCCGGGTAATGAAAAATTAGTAGGGAGAACGATTAATCAGCTTTTTTATCTGGGAGCTGAAGTTATTCATGAGTCAGTTAGTGGTATTCATGTTTCAGGGCATGCCAGTCAAGAAGATTTAAAATTAATGTTTAATTTAGTCCGACCAAAATTTTTCGTTCCTGTTCATGGCGAATATCGCCATTTAGTTAAGCATGCCAATTTAGCTTTGCAAATGGGTATACCTAAAGAAAATATTTTTATCGCTGAAAATGGACAAATATTGGAATTTAATAATCGGAAAGGAATAATTGGGGGTAGAGTAACTTCGGGAAGAGTTCTTGTTGATGGGTTAGGCGTGGGGGATGTTGGTAATATTGTGTTGCGAGATAGAAAACAGCTTTCACAAGATGGTATTTTTATTGTTGTAGTAACAATAGATAAAGAAGCAAATTTAGTTGTAGCTGGTCCAGATATTATTTCCCGTGGTTTTGTTTATGTTCGTGAATCAGAAGAACTTATGGAAGAAGCCAAAGAAAAAGTAAAAGTTGTTTTAGATAATTGTTTTGAAAAAAGGATTACTGATTGGTCATCAATTAAAGCACAAGTTAGAGATGCTCTTGGTAAATATCTTTATGAAAAAACAAGGCGACGTCCGATGATTATGCCCATTATTATGGAAGTTTAAAAAGCTTTAATGCGTTCTAAGGAACGCATTATTTTTTTATAGTTACATAAAATAGCTAGGAGTATAAATATAGGAGGAGAAGATTATTTGTCAAAAAAAAAGGTGTTGGATGCGAATGGTTTTTCTAACAGCAAAAATTCTCAAGATGAAGTAAATAAAAATATAAAAGAGTTGGGAGTAACTCAAGTTCCTCAACAAACAACATCAAATATACATTGTCTTACTATTGTTGGACAAGTAGAAGGTCATCTTATTTTGCCTCCGCAAAACAAAACAACTAAATATGAACATATTATTCCACAACTTGTTGCCGTTGAACAAAGTCAACAAATAGAAGGGATGTTGATTATTTTAAATACAGTAGGGGGAGATGTAGAAGCAGGATTGGCTATTGCGGAAATGATCGATGGTTTATCTAAGCCTACTGTATCTATTGTTTTAGGAGGAGGACATAGTATTGGTGTTCCTATTGCGGTAGCGGCAGACTACTCTTTTATTGCGGAAACTGCTACGATGACGATTCATCCTATTCGTTTAACCGGTTTGGTAATTGGAGTTCCCCAGACTTATGAATATTTAGATAAAATGCAGGATCGGGTAATTCGTTTTATAGAAAAACATTCCAGCATTTCTACAAAAAAGCTACGTGAATTAATGTTTCAAACCGGTGACCTTGCCCGAGATATCGGTACAGTTTTAGTGGGTGTAGATGCAGTAAAAATGGGTTTAATAAATGAAGTAGGTAGTCTTTCGCAAGCAGTGAACAAATTATCGGATTTAATTAAAATAAAAAAAACAGGAGGAAAAACTTAATAATGATTATTTATACACCTGTTCCGCCCGAAATATTATGGTATGAAGCAGAAAAAGAAGAAGTACAAATTATTGAAGGGACCGTGCAAGGAATACCCGTACAACTGAAAATGTTACGAGGAAAAAATGTAGCAATTGTAGAAAGAATTTTAAGTACTGACCCCGCTCATTTTTTAAATAGTTCTTGTCAACCGGGTAGCAAAATAATTTGGTAAAAAGTATTTGCCGAAAAACATTAATAATAGTAAACTTATAGTAATGAGGTGAAAACATGCCTAAAACATCAAAATTAAAAGATGAAATAAAGCAAGAAATAATTGGGATTTTTCTTGTTGCTCTGTCTATTTTTATATTTTTTTGTTTATGGCAAGAAAATTCTACCAGTGACACCTTTTCTATTGGTGCTGTAGGAAGTTTTATTTGTTATGTTTCAAATTGTTTATGTGGTAGAGGGAAAATATTAATTCCTATTGTTTTTTTTATTGCCGGAATCAGCAAATTAACGAAACGGTTAAAATTTGATGTACTTGCTCTAGGGTCAGTACTTGTTTTATTGGTATCAATTTTAACTTTACTTCATTTAGAGTTACCCTTGGAAGCCCAGACTGTTGCTTCAGGGCGAAAAGGTCTTGGAGGAGGAATAGTAGGAGCAATTTCTTCGTGCTTCTCAGTGTTTCTTTTTGGGAGTGCAGGTTCTTATATTTTTTGGATAGTAATGATTATTGCTTCTACGGTAGGCATAATTAAAAAAAGTTTAGCCGAAATAATTAAACAAACTTATGTTTATCTGAAAAACTTTATTACTAATGCTCGGCTAGAACTTATTGATTTTTTATTTGAAGAATATGAAGAAGAAAATGAAGAAATACCTACAAAAAGAACAAGAAAAAAACGTTCTGAGAAATCTCACAATACAGTAATTATTGACCATTATGAAAATATGGAATCACTAATTAACGAAAGCCTTTCTTCTCCCGCTTTAATTAAAAATGATGTTACTGTGAAAAAAGAAAAAGAGACGGTTTCTTTACCTATGTCAATGGAAACTTCTGCTAAGGGAGACCAAGCTGCGTCATTAGTAGAGTTTCAATTTCCCTCTCTACAATTATTAAAGAGTTCACCCAAAGTAAAAAGCTCACGATTAAATAAAAATATAACTGATAATGTTCGTACTTTAGAAGGAACTTTAGCAAACTTTGATGTTAAAGCAAAAGTAACTCAAGTGAGTAGAGGACCTAGTATTACCAGATATGAAATACAGCCACCACCGGGAGTAAAAGTAAGCCGTATTGTTAATCTTGCTGATGATATAGCTCTTTCTTTAGCTACACCACAAGTGCGTATTGAAGCTCCAATCCCCGGTAAAGCCGCTGTGGGAATAGAAGTTCCTAATGAAGAAATTGCAGTTGTAACTTTACGTGAAGTTTTAGAAACGACACTTTTTCAAGATTCTTCATCAAATTTAACAGTAGCTTTGGGAAAAGATATTGCCGGCAATCCTATTGTGGCTGATTTGGCAAAAATGCCACATTTACTGATTGCCGGGGCAACAGGTTCCGGGAAAAGTGTGTGTATGAATGCCTTAATCGCTAGTATTTTATATAAAGCTCATCCTCATGAAGTAAAAATGCTCATGATTGATCCTAAAGTTGTAGAGTTTTCCACTTATAATGGAATACCTCATCTTCTTTCTCCTGTAGTTACTGACCCTAAAAAAGCTGCCAGTGCTTTACGGTGGGTTGTTCAAGAAATGGAAAATAGATATGAACTCTTTGCAGGAATGGGAGTTAAAGATATTCAACGCTATAATCTGGCCTTGGGGAAAGAAATAAAAAATGAAGAGTTTCCACAATTACCCTATATTGTTGTTTTAATAGACGAATTGGCTGATCTGATGATGGTCGCACCTGCTGATGTAGAAGATGCTATTTGTCGTTTAGCACAAATGGCTAGGGCAGCGGGCATTCATTTAGTTGTAGCAACACAAAGACCTTCTGTAGATATTATTACAGGTGTAATTAAGGCTAATATTCCTTCACGAATTGCTTTTGCTGTTTCCTCTCAAACTGATTCTCGTACAATTTTGGACATGGGAGGAGCAGAACGTTTATTAGGTCGTGGGGATATGCTTTTTTACCCAACGGGAATGGCAAAACCTCTTAGAGTTCAGGGAGTTTACGTTTCCGATCAAGAAATTGAAGCTTTAGTTAACTTTTTTAAGGCTCAGAATAAGTCGGTAGATTATGTTGAGCCTTGGGAAAATGAAGAAGTTCAAACAAAGGATTCACTTGTTGAAGAAGACCCCTTGCTTGGCGAAGCGATTAAATTATTTATCGAATGTGGACAGGCCTCTATTTCTCTTCTACAGCGTCATTTAAGAATAGGCTATACTAGAGCGGCAAGAATTATTGACCAATTAGAAGAAAGAGGTGTTGTAGGAGGCTATGAAGGGAGTAAGCCTCGGGCGATTCTGATGACATGGGATGAATATGAAAAAACTTTTGGTGAAAACAAATAAAGTATTATTAAAACAGAAAAAGAATTAAAATGAAGATAAACAAGATAGAAGATAAGGAGGCGAAAACGTGGAACAGCTTGGTGAAATTCTAAAAAAAACACGCTTAGAAAAAGGTCTTACTTTAGAACAAGTAGAAAAAGATACTAAAATACGAAAAGAATTTTTAGAAGCTATGGAAAATGAAAACTGGGATTACTTCTCTGAATATATATATTTGAAAAATTTTTTAAGAACTTATTGTCGTTATTTAGAGTTAGATAATAGCGAATATTTATATTTTCTAATAGAAAACCTTAAACCAAAATCGCGTCCACAAAAGCTTCCGGAGAAGATTGATTTAACTACTGCTCCTTGCCATAAAACAAAAGTGTTTTTTGCTATATTTGCTATACTTATCTTGTTTTTCACTTCATATATCTATAAACAATATATAACCTCTTCATTAAATGTGACCGAAGTTCCTAAGCTTGATGAAACTTCGGAACAACATGAATTAAAGTTTAAGCAATCAGAACAAGAACAATCTGAATCGGAAGAACAAGAAGTAATTCAATCTGAACAAATTAGAGATATAAATATGTTTAGGTTATCTTTAAAATGTATAGATGACCGTTGTTGGGTTGAAGTAAAAAATAGTGAAGATGAATCTCTTTATCGAGGAATGATGGTTAAAGATGAAGAGATCAGTTTTAATGACTTGCAAAAAGTTACTTTAAAATTAGGTAATGCCGGTCAAGTACAAGTGACTATTAACGACAAAAATTTAGGAGTACTTGGTAAAATAGGAGCCGTAGTGGTCAAGACTTATGGAGTAGAAAATAATGTTATAAAAGAGCTTTGACATCATTAAAGGCGTATTATATACTGTACTAAGATATTTAGACAGGAGGCAATAAATGTCTCAACATTTTAAGATTATTACTTTGGGATGTGCTAAAAACTCTGTTGATAGTGAGCAGATCCAGGGTCTATTATGTAAAATAGGATTAATACCGGTAGAAGACATCTCTCAAGCTGAAATTATTTTGCTTAATACATGTGGTTTTATTGAAAGTGCAAAACAAGAATCAATTGAAACTATTTTAAAGTTAGCGAAATATAAAGAAGAGGGAAACTGCCATTATTTAATTATGGTTGGTTGTTTAGTGCAGAAATATGTCGATGAATTAAAAGAGGTTTTACCTGAGGTTGACCTTTTCTTGGGTACCGGAGATATATCGGAATTGCCTAAGTTGCTTACTTCTTTGAAAAACGGAGAATCAATTATTCGGGTTACTCAACCGGAAAATTATCTTTATGATGACTGTCTACAAAGAGATTATACTTCCGTCAGGTCTTACGCTTATGTAAAGATAGCAGAGGGATGTAATAATTGTTGTACTTATTGTGTAATCCCTCAATTAAGAGGTTCTTATAGAAGTAGGACGATAAATTCTATTGTAGAAGAAGTAAAAGGGCTGACAGCTAATGGTGTAAAGGAAATAATTTTGCTTGCTCAAGATACGACTTATTATGGAGTTGATTTAGCAGGAAAATATCTTTTGCCTGAATTATTACGTGAGTTAGTTAAAATCCCTAAGCTTCGTTGGCTTAGGCTTCATTATTGTTATCCTGAACATCTTACAGAAGAATTATTACAGGTGATTAAAAACGAAGAAAAGATTTGTAAATATCTAGATATTCCGTTCCAACATATTTCTGATCCTATTTTAAAAGCTATGGGAAGGTCTATGCGTAAAGCAGAAATTTTAAATTTAATAAAAAAGATTAAAAGTGTAATTCCTAATGTTACCTTGCGTTCCACATTTATTATAGGATTCCCTGGAGAAACGCAAAGTCATTTTAACGAATTATTGGCTTTTTTGCAGGAAATAAAATTTGAAAGAGCAGGTTTTTTTGCTTATTCACAAGAACCGGATACACCGGCAGCTTTATTATCCGGACAATTAAGCTCTAAGGAAAAACTCAGACGATTGGAGATAGCTACTCGTTTACAGGAAAAAATTTTAGCAACTAAACAATCTCACTTTGTTAATCAAATCGTAGAAATAATTGTTGATGGAGCAAGCCTTGATTATCAAGGGCTTTGGGAAGGAAGGACGAGAAATGATTCTCCGGAAATAGACGGTATAGTTTATTTTAAATCTAAACCTAAAATCAAAATGGGTGATATAATAAAGATTAAAATTACGCACAGTGAAAATTATGCTCTAATAGGGGAGATTTGTGATGAATTTAGCTAATAAACTAACATTATTAAGGATTATTTTGATACCGTTATTTATGTTAATAATTTTAATTCGCATACCATATGGTCAATATATCGCTACAGCTATTTTTATTATTGCGGCAAGTACAGATGGTTTAGATGGATATATTGCTCGTAAACATAAACAAGTAACTAATTTAGGTAAACTGATGGATCCTTTAGCAGATAAACTTTTAATTACGGCGGCATTAATTGTTTTGGTGGAATTAGGATTACTTGCAGGTTGGATTGCTTTTATCATTATTGGACGGGAGTTTTTTGTTACAGGGCTACGAACTATTGCTGCTGCTGAAGGAGTAATTATTGCTGCTAGTAAATTAGGTAAATTAAAAACAGTAACCCAGATTGTAGCAATTACAGCAATATTGCTTAACATTACCTTTGGTAAACACCTTATGTATATTGCCGTAGTCTTTACCCTTTGGTCAGGGATTGATTATTATTTGAACGCTAGAAAAAATTTAAGGTTGAAAGCAGAATGAAAGCATTTATAAAATTTTTAGCAACTGGTTTTTATTCCGGATTTTTCCCTTATTTCCCGGGAACTGTTGGTAGTTTGCTTGCTTTTATCTTAGCTTGGTTTTTAAAATTAAATTTTTGGTCAATTTTTTTATTATCGCTTATAGGTGTGTATCTATGTACACAAGCCGAGTTGCTTTTTCAAGAACATGATTGCTCACATATTGTTTTTGATGAATTTTGCGGTGCATTTTGTGCAACTTGGCAGCTTATTTCTGTACCTCAATTTATCATAGCGTTTGTTTTATTTCGTTTCTTCGATATTTTAAAACCGGCACCGATTAATACATTACAAAAACTTCCTCGTGGCTGGGGAGTTATGGCTGATGACTTGGCAGCTGGCATGATTACGCGCGGTATACTAGCGTTGCTAATCTATTTTGGCATAATCTAAATCCTATTTTCCAAGCTTTGTCTAAGGAAAATGTTTTCGTGCTATGTTATAATAAGCACAGATAGCACAAGACAAAGACAAGGATAGGAGGGGGTAGAGCCGAGTTATGACAGATAAAATATTGCGTATTTTCATAATAATTGTTATAGGAATTATATTTTTTGGCTTATTAGTAGGTGGAACTCATTTTTATCAAAAATTTATCTACCAAAATCCTTTAGAAAAAGCACTAACAAAAATAGAGGGAATAAAGGTAGTTGAATTAAAACAAGACAAAAATCATCTTGTTATGGAGCTCGAGTTTAACTCACCGGAAGGATTACGAAAGAATTTTTATCTTTTGTTAGAGCAATTACAAGAGCAAAAAATAAATGACCTGGAACATTGTCTAATTAAAATAAAAAATACTTCTTATAATGAAGAATTGGCAAATTTTCTTAAAGAAGCCAAACTACCCCTTTATGAAGCTATAAATACAGGGCATTTTACTGCTTTACCGGAACAACTTACAGTTCTTTCGCAAAAAGATAAACTAACTTACGATTTAGAAATCGATAAACAATTTATTTTTATTACTGTCAATAAAGGCGAAAGTTTTGCTCATTTAGTTATCAACAATGGGGATTCACCACTCAAAATTATTACAATAGGAGGAGAGGAGTATTTCTAAATGAAAAAGAGAGAAATTAGCATTGGACTTCTTTTTGGTGTTCTCTCCTATTTAATTTATATTGGTTATGATATTAGACCTCTAGTCATTTTGGGAATTTTAGGATATTTCTTCTATATAATTTCTAGAAAAAGAGGGCTATTAAACCTAGCAAATCATCAAAAGGTTGTTGAAAATATAAACTTTAGTTTTGAAGACATAGGAGGTTTAGATACACCCAAACAAGAATTAAAAGAAGCACTCGAGTTTTTAATTAAATCAAGTTTAATATACAAAATGGGAATAAGACCGATAAAGGGGATTCTTTTGACCGGTCCTCCCGGTACAGGAAAAACTCTTTTGGCTAAAGCGGCGGCCGGATATTCTGATGCGGTTTTTATTACTACATCTGGTAGTGAATTTATTGAAATGTATGCCGGTGTTGGAGCCCAAAGAGTTAGAAGCCTATTTCAGAAAGCACGAGAAATGGCCAGAATTCAAAAGAAACATAGAGCGATAATTTTTATTGATGAAATTGAGGTTTTAGGTGGAAAAAGAGGAAATAATACCAGCCATTTAGAATATGACCAAACTTTAAATCAACTTTTGGTAGAAATGGATGGGATGAACACGCAAACAGATGTTCAGCTCTTGCTGATTGCTGCTACGAATAGACCTGATTTGTTGGATAGTGCTATTTTACGTCCCGGACGTTTTGATCGTCAGGTTAAAGTAGACCTTCCGGATAAGGAGGCTCGTTTGGCTATTTTAAAACTTCATTGTTTAAATAAGCCTTTAGACAAAAATGTTGACCTTGCTGAAATTGCCGCCAGTACCTATGGATTTTCCGGGGCTCATTTGGAAAATGTGGCCAATGAGGCAGCAATTTTGGCATTGCGAGAGAAAAGTTCTTTGATCAAACAGATTCATTTGAGGGAAGCGGTGGATAAGGTTATTTTAGGAGAAAAACTTTCTAATAGGTCTAAAAATGCGGAAACTTTACATCGTGTTTCTATACATGAAACCGGTCATGCGATAATAAGTGAAATCTTAAATCCCGGTTCGGTAGATCAAATTACCGTAACTTCACGGGGAAATGCCCTTGGTTATGTGCGCCATACTCAAAAGGAAGAACAAGCACTTTATACGAAGTCAGCTTTAGAAAAAGAAATTATGATTCTTTTAGCCGGTGCACTTAATGAAGAATTGTTTTTAGGGGAGAGAAGTACTGGGGCTGCTAATGACTTTCAACGTGCGATGGAACTTACTCAGCGTATAATTTCTACCGGTTTATCTAGATTAGGTGTTATTTCTGTAGAACTTTTACCGGGAAAAGAGTTTTATCTTGTTTGTCAAGAAATAATTTTTGAATTAGAGAATAAAACAAGAAAGATTTTACAAGGCAAAGAAAGTTCGGTTTTAGGAATTGTAGAGGTGCTTAAGTCTAAAGAAAAAATTAGTGGCAAAGAATTTCGACAAATTTTATCTAGTCATAAAGAAAAGACAATGACAGCGTAAAAGATACTATAAAAAGCTCTCAAGGTGAGAGCTTTTTATAGATTTTGAGCTGTTTAAATTTCAAAGTGCATTGCTTTATCTCAGTTTTTTCTGTAAAATGGTGCAAGTAGGAAAAAGAAGGTGACTGATGATGCAAGCTGAATTAATTTCTGTGGGAACAGAACTTTTATTAGGACAAACCTTAAATACAAATGTTAAATTTTTATCGGAGCAATTAGCCTCTTTAGGCATAAACATTTATTTTCATACTACTGTAGGAGATAATAGGGAAAGATTGCTTCAAGCTTTACGTATTGCCACAGGAAGGGCTGATTTAATTATTCTTACTGGTGGACTGGGTCCCACAGAAGATGATTTAACTAAAGAAACATTAGCCGATTTTTTGCAACTACCGCTGGAAATTGTTCCGGCTGAACTAGAGCAAATTAAAACTTTATTTAAAAAATCCGCTTTTACTTGGACAAAGAATAATGATAAACAGGCTGCTTTTATCCCCGGTTCTTATGTTTTAAAAAACGAAATTGGTTCTGCGCCCGGTATGGCTTTAAAAAAAGGGAAACAAGGTTATATAATTCTTCCCGGACCACCTAGGGAAATGACACGAATGTTTTTGCACTATGCTCAACCTTGGATTAAAGAAAATTTTCAAGACGAACTTCAGGGAATACTCTATTCTAAATTACTAAAGTTTATTGGTATAACTGAATCTGGTTTAGAAACATTATTGACAGATATTTTACATAAGCAAAAAGAAGTAACTCTAGCTCTTTATGCTAAAGTAGGGGAAATTCAATTACGGATTACAACACGAGCTCAAAATAAAAAGGAATTTGAACAAAAAATTGCTCCAGTTTTTAATGAAATTAAAAAGCGTACAACTTCTTATTTTTTTACTCAAGATGATGTAACAATAACTGAAGTAGTGGCCCAATTATTACTTGAAAAAAATCTTACGCTTAGTACTGCTGAATCATGCACGGGAGGAATGTTGGCAGAAAGCCTAACAACTGTTCCCGGTTCTTCAGCATATTATCTTGGTTCTATTGTTTCCTATGCTAACAGTGTCAAAACACAGTTATTGGGAGTTTCGCAGGACCTTTTAGAAAAACATGGTGCAGTTAGTCGAGAAGTTGGTTTGGCTATGGCACAGCGAATTAAAGTTCTTACTGGTAGTGATTTGGGGATAGGTATAACTGGTATCGCGGGGCCGGAAGGTGGTACCTCGGAAAAACCAGTAGGGCTTGTTTATATTGCATTGGCGACACCGGATAATACTATTTGCCATGAGTGCCATTTCATGGGAGATAGAGCAATTATTCGTCGTCGAAGTGTCCTCCGCGCATATTATTTAATTTGGAAATATCTAAAAAATACGTTATAATAAAATAGATCATTTGGTTAATTATGGGAAGGGGATAACTAATTAATGGAAAAATTCAATTTTGGTCATTTAGAAATAAAAAAAGATATTGCGAAGGCTTTAAGAGATATGGGGTTTGAGGAACCGACACCTATTCAAGCTGAAGCAATTCCTTTAATTATGGAAAATAAAGATGTTATCGGGCAAGCACAGACAGGAACAGGCAAAACTGCCGCTTTTGGTATACCTATAATTGAAAAGATAAATACTCGTTTACCTAAAGTACAAGCGTTAATCTTGACTCCTACTCGAGAATTAGCTATTCAGGTAGCTAGTGAAATTAGAAACATTGGACGGTATAAAAAAATAAAAGTTCTCCCCATATATGGGGGACAACCTATCGATAGACAGATTCGCTCTTTACGAATGGGGGTAAATGTAATTATTGGTACACCGGGAAGAACTTTAGATCATTTAAATCGTAAAACATTAGATCTGAGTAAAATTAAAATTGCTGTTTTAGATGAAGCTGACGAAATGTTGGATATGGGTTTTATAGATGATATTGAAGCTATTCTTTGTCAGGCACCACAACAGAAACAAACTTTACTTTTTTCGGCAACGATGCCTGCACCGATTAAAAAATTATCACAAAAATTTTTACGAAACCCTAATTTTGTTAGTGTTAATAAAGAAACATTAACGGTACCGCTTATTGAACAATTTTATTATGAAATAGTTCGGGGAGCTAAAGTTGATGCTCTTTGTAGAATTTTGGATTATGAAAATTATGACTCGGTAATTATATTTTGTCGAACTAAACGTGGTGTAGACGAGCTTGTGGCTAATTTACAAACAAGAGGTTATTTTGCAGAAGGACTTCATGGCGACTTAACTCAAGCTCAGAGAGATAAAACAATGAACGCTTTTCGACAAGGAGATGCAGAACTTCTTGTAGCTACTGATGTAGCGGCGAGAGGCTTAGATATTGAACGAGTTAGTCATGTGATCAACTATGATATTCCTTTAGACCCGGAAGGATATGTACATAGAATTGGACGAACGGGTCGAGCTGGTAAAGAAGGCAAAGCTCTTACGCTGATTCTTCCTCAAGAATATCGTCATTTAAGAATGATTGAAAAGCTTATTAAAACAAAAATTACTCGAGCTACTGTACCAACTTTTCAAGAGGTTGTTCAACAACAAAAAGGGGTTATCCGTAAAGCAATTAAAGATATTATTACTGAGGGTAATTTACGGACATATGAATTGATTATTGAAGAATTAATGCACGATTTTACATCGAAAGATATTGCAGCAGCTACTCTTAAATATGCTTTTACTCAACGAGATACTGAGCTCTCGGAATTTGATTTCTCAAAAAGTTTTGGTAATACTGGTGCTCAGAAAGGAATGGTACGACTTTTTATTACTATTGGGCGTCAACAAAATATTTCTCCACGAGATTTTGTAAAAATAATCTCTGAAGAAACCGGTATACCTCCAAAAACAGTAGGGGATATTAGCATTTTTGATAAATTTTCTTTTGTGGAAGTTCCTAAAGAAATGGGTTATCGAGTAATATACTCACTGGATCGTCTTACTATAAAAGGAAAAAGAATTTCTGTTCAACTAGCTAGACCTCGATCCTAAATACAGAAAAGACAGTCACCTCAACATTTCATTGCGGCTTTAGCAAGGGGTAGGTGGGCGGATGAATACTAGTTCTTGACTTCGAACACATGTTTGTAGTAAAATATAAAGGGAGGTGAGAACAATACCAAATAGGCAATACAGTTATTGAATATACATATCGAACAAATAGAGGAGGATTTTTATGTCTGATAAAAAGAAAGCACTGGAAATGGCTCTTTCCTCAATTGAAAAACAATTTGGGAAAGGTTCTATCATGAGATTGGGTGAAGATGCAGCGAAATTACATGTAGACACAATTTCCACGGGTATTTTAACATTAGATATAGCTTTGGGTGTAGGTGGTGTTCCTCGAGGAAGGGTTATCGAGATATATGGAGCAGAATCTTCCGGGAAAACTACTATTGCATTACACATTATTGCTGAAGCACAAAAAGCAGGCGGTATTGCTGCTTTTATTGATGCCGAACATGCTCTAGATCCACTTTATGCACGAAATTTAGGTGTTGATATTGACAATCTTCTTATTTCCCAGCCAGATACAGGAGAGCAAGCTTTAGAAATTGCTGAAGCCTTAGTAAGAAGCGGTGCCGTTGATGTAGTTGTTATTGATTCAGTAGCAGCTCTTGTGCCCAGAGCTGAAATTGAAGGAGAAATGGGAGATTCTCATGTGGGACTTCAAGCTCGTTTAATGTCTCAGGCTTTACGTAAGTTAACCGGGGCAATTAGTAAATCACGTACAACAGCAATTTTTATTAATCAAATTCGGGAAAAGGTAGGGATTATGTTTGGTAATCCTGAAGTAACTCCTGGGGGTAGAGCGCTTAAATTTTATTCCTCAGTACGTATGGAAGTACGAAAATTAGAAACAT
This sequence comes from Peptococcia bacterium, assembly GCA_050951605.1. Classification (GTDB taxonomy): domain Bacteria; phylum Bacillota; class Peptococcia; order DRI-13; family DTU073; genus DUTS01. The sequence goes on from JBMNJJ010000009.1 coordinate 495,517, forward strand.
TAAAAAGAGGCACAGATATTATCGGTACTCGAACTAGAATTAAGGTAGTTAAAAATAAAATTGCTCCTCCGTTTAAGCAAGCCGATTTTGATATTATGTATGGTGAAGGTGTTTCTCGTGAAGGTAGTATAATTGACTTGGCTGCGGATTTAGAAATCATTGAGAAGAGTGGGGCTTGGTATTCTTATCAGGATATTCGGTTAGGTCAAGGTCGTGAAAATGCCAAACAGTATTTAAAGGATAATCCTGAATTAGCAAAAGAAATTGAAACAAAAGTTCGTGAAATTTTTGCTAATCCGGCTGAAAGCGATTCTTAAATTAATAAATAAATTTTGTGACAAAGATGAGTAAAAATCCAATGGTATTAGCCCTAAAAAAATTATCTTCTCGTGCCCATAGTCAAAAAGAATTAGAAAAGTATTTAGCTAAGTATAATTTTAGTCAAGATGAGATAAATGAAGTAATTATAAAATTATTATCTTGGGGATATCTTGATGATAAGAAGTTAGCGATGGATTGGTATATGTATTATACAAGTAATAAACCGCATGGATATTTATATATCTATAAAAAACTGCAAGAAAAAGGTATTCCTAAAGAGATTATTACATCACTTTTAGAAGATTATGATGAAGAAAAAGAACTAGCACGAGCACGGAATTTAGCAGAAAAATTTATAGCTAATAAAGTAAATCAAAAATCACAATATAAGCTAAAAAGTATGTTAGCACGTTATTTATACCGAAAAGGCTTTCTTGAAGTTAATATTATGAAAATTCTAGCTGAGTTTTTTCCTTTATAACATAATTTGTCGATTGCTTGACAGCTACTTTATAAACAATTAAAATTAAATTGGAGAATTACGGTTTGACTTATCTGCCGAATGGATTTTTATTGTATATATTTTTTTATGTGTATATATTTTTTAAATCCCGTAACGGGTTTATAATATAGCAACTTAAAGCAAGATAACTATTTATTGGTATGTTATAAACATTAACCCGTATGTATTTTGTTGGCAGATATTATGTTAACCGAGTTTTCCTCGGTTATTTTTTTATATTAGGGAGGTGAGGATAATTATTTATTATTTGGTTGTAGCCATAGTTTCTCTTAGTGCAGGTTTTTTTATAGGATATATAATTAGGAAAAAAATTGCAGAAGCAAAAATTGATTCTGCTGAAGAAGCCTCTAAAAAAATATTAGAAGAGGCGAAAAGAAGTGCTGAAGCGAAGAAAAAAGAAGCTATTTTAGAAGCTAAAGAGGAAGCTCATAAACTAAGAGTAGAATTAGATCGTGAAACTAGGGAACGTCGTAATGAAATGCAACGTTTGGAACGTCGGTTACTGCAAAAAGAAGAAACTTTAGATAGAAAATCTGAAGTGATGGAGCGTAAAGAAGAAAATATTCGTAATATGGAACAAGAACTTAATAAACAGAAAAAAAATGTAGCCGATGTTAAACAACAGCAAATGGATGAATTGGTGAGAATATCTAATTTGTCTTTTAATCAGGCACGTGAACTGCTTCTCAAACGTGTAGAAGAGGAAATTAAGCTTGAAACCGCAATGTTGATCAAAGATTATGAGGACCAAGCCAAAGAGGAAGGTGAAAAAAAGGCTCGTGAAATTATTTCTTTAGCTATTCAACGCTGTGCTGCTGATCATGTTGCTGAATCTACTGTTTCCGTAGTAGCTTTACCTAATGATGAAATGAAGGGACGAATTATTGGAAGAGAAGGACGCAATATTAGAACTTTAGAAACTCTTACGGGAATAGATTTAATTATTGATGATACGCCCGAAGCTGTTATTTTATCAGGTTTTGATCCTATTCGAAGAGAAGTCGCTCGCACTGCTTTAGAAAAATTAATTTTAGATGGTCGTATTCATCCTGCTCGTATTGAAGAAATGGTGGAAAAGGCACAAAAAGAAATTGAGCAGAAGATTAGAGAAGAAGGTGAACAGGCTACTTTTGAAACTGGTGTTAATGGACTTCATTTAGAATTAATTAAACTACTAGGAAGACTACAATATAGGACAAGTTATGGACAAAATGTTTTAAAACATTCTATTGAAGTGGCTCATTTAGCAGCAGTAATGGCCGCAGAATTAGATGTAGATGTTGCTCTTGCCAAAAGGGCTGGACTTTTACATGATATTGGTAAAGCAGTTGACCATGAGGTAGAAGGTCCCCATGTAACAATTGGAGCTAATCTTGCAAAAAAGTATCGAGAATCTAGTGAAGTTGTTCATGCTATTGCTGCACATCATGGTGATGAACCTTTTAAGTCAATAGAAGCTGTTTTAGTAGCTGCTGCCGATGCTATTTCTGCAGCACGTCCTGGAGCAAGACGTGAAACCTTAGAAGCGTACATCAAGCGTCTTGAAAAACTAGAAGAAATAGCTAATACTTTTGAAGGTGTAGAAAAATCATATGCTATTCAGGCCGGTCGTGAAATTAGAATTATTGTTAAACCTGAAAAAATTAGTGACGCAAATTCAGTGACGATGGCTCGTGAACTTGTTAAATCAATAGAGAAAAACCTTGATTATCCTGGTCAGATAAAAGTTGTTGTAATTAGAGAAACAAGAGCAGTTGATTATGCAAAATAAAAGCGACCATTTGGTCGCTTTTTTCCTTATTTAGATGTTTTATAATATGAAGTATTTAAAAGGTTGGTGCAATTATGACCTCTTATAAAAAGGCTACTTTAACTGATGATGAAAAAGATAGTATTGCTTTGTTTACTTCACTTCTTGTGCGTTACCCGGAATTATGTTCTCTTAATTATTGTCCTTCGCAAAATTTCTTAAAATTAATTTTTATTTTCCAGGGAAATTTAAAAAAATCCTTTTTAGAAAAATTTAGTGATGAATTAATAACTTGTGTTCATACATTTTTATATTTTGAAAAAAAAGAAATTCCCAGACACATATCTATAAATTATGACTATGAACCGGAGTTAACTCGCATTATAATTACAAGAGATGTAAATACATTAACTCAAAAAGAAATTTCTTTAATAATTAAATTATTACATTTATATTTTAAGAATCTTCTTCTCAGTGAGGGAAAGACTTTTTTGGCTGACGAGGAAATTCTGTTGCAAGATGATTACATTAAATATATGTTAGAAAGCTTACAACCACAAAATTTTAAAAACAAAATAATTGCTTTAAGAGAAAATGGTCGCGTATTAATTTTTAAGCAATAAATTTTAGGTTAAAATTAAGATAACTAAATTTAGAAGGAGAAAGATATGTTAAATATTTTAATGATTGGTGATATTGTTGGTCGTCCCGGGCGTAATGCGGTAAAGCAATATCTGCAAATTAACAGTAAACAATATGATTTTATTATTGCTAATGGCGAAAATGCTGCCGGAGGGAAGGGAATTACACCGGAAATAGTTTATGACCTTTTTAATTCAGGAATAGATTTTATAACGATGGGTAATCATATTTGGGATAAAAAGGAGATTATAAAATTTATTGAGTATGAACCAAATATAATTAGACCAGCTAATTATCCTCCCAATTCACCTGGACGAGGAAGTGCCGTAATTAAACTTGATAATACAACCCAAATTGGTTTAATTAATCTTTCCGGACGTGTTTTTTTACCTGCTTTAGATTGTCCTTTTCGTACCGCTCATAATCTTGTTAAAGAAATGAGACAAAAAACTCCAATCATTATTATTGATTTTCATGCTGAAGCTACTTCGGAAAAAGTAGCTCTTGGTTGGTATTTAGATGGTCAAGTCTCGGCTGTACTTGGTACACATACCCATATCCAAACTGCCGATGAACGCATACTTCCTCAAGGTACTGCATATATATCAGATATCGGGATGACGGGACCTCGTAATTCAGTTTTAGGTGTAAAGAAAGAATTAATTATTCAAAGATTTCTTACACAGTTGCCTACCCGTTTTGAAGTTGCCGGTGGCGAAGCAATTTTTAATGCTATCTCTCTAAAAATTGATAAGAGTTCAGGCAAATGTCTACATCTGGAACGTATTAGTGAACTTTTTTTTGACTAAAATATGCTTTTTTCTTATGTTTTTTATGAATCTTTTAGAATTAATGATTATTTTTGCTAAAATATAAAGGAATTTTTTAACTCATGTTGAATATATACAATAATACAATAACAGAAAATCTGTACTATATAATTTTTGAAGGAGGTTACTAGATTGGATGTGCTTAAAGTTTCAGCAAAGTCTAGTCCAAATGCGGTTGCAGGCGCATTAGCAGGTGTTATTAGAGAAAGAGGATGTGCCGAAATGCAAGCTATCGGTGCAGGTGCTTTGAATCAATCAGTTAAAGCTATAGCAATCGCTAGAGGATTCGTAGCTCCTAGTGGCATAGACTTAATTTGTATCCCAGCATTTACGGACATTTTGATTGATGGTGAAGAACGAACTGCAATTAAACTAATTGTCGAACCAAGATAAAGAAATAAGTATGTTTTTGTTTCTTAAGCCTGTTTACTTTAACAGGCTTTTTTATTTTAAAGTTTAAGGAGTGAAATTTAATGATTATAGTTGATGGTCATTGTGATTCTCTCTTGGAATTATTTAAAAACAAGCGTTCTTTTTGGGTATATAATAAACATGGGCATCTAGACTGGCCTAGATTGCAAAAAGGTCAAGTCAGTTTACAATTTATGTCTATATATATTGAACCACAGTACAAGTTTTCAGGACCTTTGAGTCGTGTTTTAGAAATTTTAGATTATTTTTATCAGTTACAAAGAGAAGGAAAAGGGCAGCCTTTATTAGTAATTAATAAAAAGGATTTACAAAAACTAAATTATTACTCACCACGTGTTTTATTAGCTATTGAAGGAGGTGAAGTTTTAGAGGGGAAGCTTAGCGTTTTACGAATTTTATTTAAATTAGGTTTTCGTTCTTTGACTTTAACTTGGAATCAAAGGAATCAACTGGCTGATGGTGTATGGGAAAAGGAAACAGGGGGAGGCTTAACCGCTTTTGGTCGTGATGTTGTGCAAGAAATGAATAGATTGGGAATGCTTATTGATGTTTCTCACTTATCTGAGACCGGATTTTGGGATGTGCTATCTTTATCTACCCAACCAATTGCGGCTACACATTCTTGTTGTTTTTCTCTTCATCAACATCCTCGTAATTTATCAGATGCTCAGCTTAAGGCTTTGGGAGATAAACAAGGAATTATCGGGATTAACTTTTATCCGCATTTTTTAGGGGAAAACTATAATAAGATTACGGTAGGGGATGTAATTAAACATCTTGAACATGCAGTTAGTGTTGCTGGCATAGATCATGTTGGCTTAGGTTCTGATTTTGATGGAATAGATCAAGTACCACAAAATTTAGAAGATGTGACCAAACTTCCTTGTTTAATTAATAAATTACTTCAGTTTGGTTGGAAAGAGGAAGAAGTAAAAAAGATTATAGGAGGTAATTATCTTCGTGTTTTGGAACAAGTTTTACCAGAAGGATAATTTTGATTATATAACAGATTTGCATGTACATACTACAGCTTCTGATGGAGCTTATTCCCCGAGCAGAATTGTTAAATTAGCCCAAAAGAAGAGGGTTTCTTTTTTGGCGATTACTGACCATGATACTACAGCCGGTTTAGAAGAAGCTGCACAGGAATGCAGAAAGCGTAAATTAAATTTTTTCCCGGGAATAGAATTAAGTACAATTTATAAAGAACATGAGTTACATGTTTTGGGTTACAATTTCAATTGGACAAATGCAAAAATGAGTAAAACCGTTTTGGAGTTACAGCAAGCTAGAAGAACAAGAATTGAAAAAATGGTTACTAAATTAACGAAAATAGGTATTAATATAGAATTCGAAGAAGTAAGGAAAAAATCATCTGCAGAAAATTTAGGAAGGGTTCATCTGGCTTTAACCTTGATAGATAAAGGAGTAGTTAGTTCAATTGATGAAGCTTTTAAAAAATATTTAAATCCGGGATGTCCAGCTTTTGTTCCTAGATATAAGTTAACTCCATTTATGGCGATAGAAATAATTAAAGAAGCTCAGGGAACCCCTGTATTAGCTCATCCGGGATTAGTTTATTGTGATGAATTGATCCCTATTTTAATAAAAAAAGGACTGCAAGGGATAGAAGTTTTTCATCCCCGGCATACAAGAGATGAAATCCTTTTATATTTTAAAATTGCGCAAAAATATAACTTGCTTGTTACAGGTGGTTCTGACTTTCATGGGCATGAAGAAAAAGATATTGATAATTTGGGAGCAATGAGAGTGCCATTCTATAGTATTAAGCAATTAAAAAATCCGACCGAACATTAATAATTTGAAAATTACTGGTAAGAATAACATTAATCTTAAATTATATATTTGTAATACGTCAAGGAAAAGTAATAATCAGGGGTGAAATTATTTGATTTCCCAAGAAGAACTTATTTTTTATAAAAAGAAAGTAATAGAGTTAGAAAAACAAGTAAGTCAATTGAGGTTAAGCAGAAGAATTTTAATGAATCTTGTTGAAAGAATAGAAAATGAAAAAAAAAGTTTGTTTAAGCAATTGGAAAAAGAGAAACAACAGCTAAGATTGAATAATCGACGATATGCTAAATGGCTAATGCAAAATAATTATAGATATATAGAGCTACAAGCAAATTTTAAAAAAACAAATAACTTAAGAAAAGAGGATTAATTAATTTAGTAATTTATGATATAATGCCTCTAATATCAATAACATTTGACATTATTTTAAGGAGGTGAAAGAAAATGAAAGACACTAAATTTTTCGAAATGAATAAATGTAATTTTGATATTAAATTTGCAAAAGTTGGACTAACCTTTGATGATGTTTTATTGGTTCCGGCTCGTTCGGAAGTACTTCCTCGAGATGTTGAGATTAGCACAAAATTGACAAAGAAAATTAAATTAAACATCCCGATTATAAGTGCAGGAATGGATACTGTTACTGAGTCCAGGATGGCCCGAGCAATAGCTCGTGAAGGTGGTATTGGTGTTATTCATAAAAATATGTCTATTGAAAAACAGGCTCTAGAAGTAGATCGAGTTAAACGTTCTGAACACGGAATTATTACAGACCCTGTATATTTAAGTAAAAACCACTCAATTGCGGAAGCTTTAGAAATTATGGAAAGGTATCATATTTCTGGTATTCCAATTACAGAAGGAACTAAACTTATTGGGATTATTACGAATAGAGATATCCGCTTTGAAACGGATTTTACTAAAAGAATTGATGAAGTGATGACCAAGGAGAAATTAATTACTGGTCCTGTTGACACAACTCTAGAAGAGGCTAAAAACATTTTAGGTAAATATAAAATTGAAAAATTACCTCTTGTGGATGAGGACTTTAATCTTAAAGGTTTAATTACAATTAAGGATATAGAAAAAGGTATTAAATATCCTAATTCGGCCAAAGATGCCAATAGTCGTCTTTTGGTAGCCGCTGCAGTAGGGATAAGTAGTGATACGTATGCACGTGTCCAAGCCTTAGTTAAGGCCAAAGTTGATGTGATTGTAATTGATACTGCTCATGGACATTCTTTAGGAGTACTTAAAACTGTAGAAAAAATACGTAATCTCTATCCTGATTTAGAAATAATTGCCGGGAATGTAGCTACGGCAGAAGGAACACGTGACCTCATTTGCGCTGGTGCAAATGCAGTTAAAGTAGGGATTGGACCTGGTTCTATTTGTACAACACGTGTTGTTGCAGGGATTGGTGTTCCACAGTTAACAGCAATTTTTGAATGTGCACAAGAGGCAGCTAAAGAGGGAATTCCGGTGATTGCTGATGGTGGTATTAAACATTCTGGTGATATTGTTAAAGCTCTGGCAGCAGGTGCTAGTGTCGTAATGATTGGCAGCCTTTTAGCTGGTACAGAAGAAAGTCCAGGGGATGTAGAAATTTATCAAGGCAGAAGTTATAAAGTATATCGAGGCATGGGCTCACTTAGTGCCATGAAAGATGGTTCTTGTGACCGTTATTTCCAAGAAAATATGAAAAAATTAGTCCCGGAAGGTGTGGAAGGTCGTGTGCCTTATAAAGGTTCTGTACCGGATACAATTTACCAACTTATTGGTGGTTTAAGAGCAGGAATGGGCTATACCGGTTGTAAAAATATTGAAGAATTAAAAACGAAAGCCCGTTTCATTCGCCAAACATCAGCTGGTCTTAGAGAAAGTCACCCTCACGATATTCAAATTACTAAAGAATCACCCAATTATACTTCCTAAATTTTAAAACACCTGATAAACTCAGGTGTTTTTTTATAATATCCTTTCCTTCTCTTGAATAAACATTTATTAATAAAGAGTAAGGAGGGGATTAATTATTGCTATTATCTATCTTTCTAAAAACAAGTTGTTTCGTTTTCTTTTAATCTTGGTTATTGTCACGTCTATACTAATGGTTTTTCCCATTCCCTTGACAAATGTAGCTAAGGATGTAGTTAGCGTTATTTCCGGTGGTAGACTAATACCTATCTATGCTGTAGATACTCCAGAAAAAATTATTGCTATTTCCTTTGATGCTACTTGGGGAAGTACGCGAACACCTCAAATTCTGCAAATTTTAGATGAGCACGAAATTAAGACTACTTTTTTCCTGACAAATATTTGGCTTAAGCAATATCCTCAGTTGGCCGAAGAAATAAGTGAAAGGGGACATGAAATTGGCTTACATACAGCCAATCACCCTAGATTGACAGATTTAGAGGAAAGTAAAATTAAAAAAGAACTTACAGACAATATACAGTTAATTACAGAGGTGACAGAGCAAAAACCATATCTTTTTCGTCCTCCTTTTGGTGCTTATAACAATCTAGTCATTAAAACAGCTACAGACTTAAATTTAGTAACGATTCAGTGGAGTGTTGATTCTTTAGACTGGCAAAATCTTTCGGCAGAAGCGATGTATGAACGGATTACCAAAAAAGTCCACCCGGGAGCGATTGTGCTTTTTCATAATGATGGTACCAATACCCCGGAAGTTCTAAAACTTCTTCTTCCTTATTTTAAAAAAGAAGGCTATAAAATCGTACCTATTTCGGAATTGATTTATAAAGAAAATTATTATATCGACCATCATGGTTTTCAGAAGGTGAAAGAATAATAAAAGATGCTGTACCGTTTCCCGTTCCGTGCTCCGTTTAGAACAGACTAGTACT